>CAVVGF010000053.1:0-21317 GCA_963747705.1 uncultured Actinomycetes bacterium
CAGGTTGAGCTTGGGCTCCAGCTGGGCGGCGTGCGCGGCGAAGCGGGCCCGGTACGTGGTCGCGCTCAGCCCGTAGTGGGCCTTGAACCGGCGGGCGAAGTAGTTCTGGTCCGGCCAGCCGACGGCCCGGCCGATCGCGGTGACCGGCTGGTCGGTGTGCAGCAGCAGGGTGGCGGCCGTCTCGGCGCGCAGCCGGGCCAGGTAGGCCATCGGCGGCAGGCCGGTGCCGGACTTGAACACCCGGACCAGGTAGCCGGGCGCCAGGTGCAGCTGGTCGGCCAGTTCGGGCAGGGTCCAGCGGTAGCGCCGGCTCGGCTTCGAGCAGCCGCATGGCCTGGCCGACCGCCGGATGGGCCGGGCCGGCCGCGGCCAGCAGGTGCGTCTCGGTCCCGGCCACCGTCCGGCCGAGCTGGCTGAGCAGCAGCGCCAGCCGGCCGACGATGTCGCCGCGGTGCGTGCTGGCCGGCTGGTGCCAGCAGCGAGGCCAGCGCCGTCAGGTGGCTCTGGCACTCGGCTAACGTGTCCGCGGCCAGGTGCATGGTCAGCATGCCGTAGCCCTGGCCCAGGTAGGGGCCGGTCCACAGCAGGTAGCCGAGCAGCGGGTCCTCGCGGGTCCACATCAGCTCGCGGCGCAGCAGTTCGCTGCTGAAGCAGCAGTTGTACAGCTCCAGGTCGGTGCAGTCGTAGTAGCCGTGCCACACGCCCGGGCGCAGCAGGATCGCGTCGCCGACCGCCAGCTGCTGACGGCCGGCCAGCGACTGGTGCACGCCGGCGCCGCCGATGACGAACGCGATCTCCATGAAGCTGTGCGTGTGCAGCGGCTGCACCCGCGCGTGCCGGTGGTACCCGGCGTAGGCGAACGCCCCCTCGTTGAAGTAGAGCTGGTCCCGGCTGGTGTCCAGCGGCATGTCCTCGATGCCCGGATCTTCCACCACGGAAGCGTACCGCCCAGATCATGCCAAAGTTAATTTCGTGCTACCACCAGTTCATCTCGGCCTAGCGCTGGCCAGCACGAACGGCGAATGATCCTGCACAACGCAGGCCACTTCATCCAGGAGATTGCCCGGCATGACGACGCTTGCCCAGCTACGCCACCGGTACCAGCCGGTGCTGGCGGCCATGCTGCTGCCGAGCCTGCTGCTGATCGGCCTGTTCAGCTACTACCCGGCGGTGCGCAGCCTGATCGGCGGGTTTTACCAGTGGAACGGGTTCACCCCGCCGACCTACGCCGGCATCAGCCAGTTCAAGCAGTACCTGCAGTCGCCCACGTTCGGCATCGAGGCCAAGAACCTGGCCATCCTGGTCGGCGGGGCCATCCTGATCACCCTGGTCTCCCAGTTCACCGCGGCCGAGGTGGTCACGCACATGCCGCCGCGGGCCGGCACCGTCGCCAAGTACCTGCTGGTGCTGCCGATCGTGCTGCCGCCGCTGATGCTGATCGAGGTCTGGGCCTACCTGCTGCAGCCGCAGTACGGGCTGATCGACGTGTTCCTCGGCACGGCCGGGCTGCCCCAGCCGACCTGGCTGACCGACCCGCATCTGGCCCTGGTCGGCATCCTGCTGATCGGCTTCCCGTGGATCTCCAACCTGGGCTTCCTGATCTTCCTCGGCGGGCTGCAGAACCTGCCGAAGGATGTGCTCGACGCCAGCCGTCATTGACGGCGTCGGCACGCTCAAGCGGGTGTTCACCATCGACATCCCGCTGCTGCTGCCCCAGTTCCGCATCGTGGTCATCCTGTCCGGGATCTACGCGGTGCAGAACTTCATCCCGATCCTGCTGCTGACCAACGGCGGCCCCGGCACCGCGACCCTGGTGCCCGGCCTCGACATGTACCAGTCCGCGTTCCAGAACGACCAGTACGGCTACGGCATGGCCATCGGCACCCTGCTCTTCGTGGTCATGCTCGCGTTCACGCTCATCGCCCTGCGGCTCCTACGGCCACGCACGACCGCGTAGCCGCGGCGCCGCATCGCCCCCGATTGCCCATAACCCTCACAAGGAGGTGGGAACGAGTGCCAACAATTCCCATCAGAAGATCGCTGACCGCGGCCGCCGCCCTGCTGCTGGCCGGCGGCCTGGCCGCCGGCTGCTCATCCAGCGGCTCCAGCAATGGCGGCGCGATCGTCATCAAGGCGGTCCTGCCGCCCAACACCGGCACGATCGACGCCGCGGCCAACGCCGGGATGAAGAAGCTGACCACCGAGTACGAGGCCGCGCACAAGAACGTGACCGTGCAGTGGCTGCCGAAAAACAGCGCCAGCATCACCACGGCCAACGCGGCCGTGGAGAGCCAGGCGTCCGGCGGCAGCGCCCCGGACCTGGTCTGGGAGCAGTACGGCCCGGTCACCTCGGGTGCGCTGCCTAAGGGGCTGCTGCAGAACATCAAGCCGTACCTGGAGAAGCCCAACCCGTACGTGCCCGGCAACACCAGCTGGCTGTCGCTGTTCTCCGCCTCCACCGTGCCGTACATGACCTCGCCGAACGGCGACATCGACATCATCCTGGGCTCGAACGTCGAGACCGGCATGTTCTACAGCAAGGCCGCGTTCGCCAAGGCCGGCATCACCGCCGCCCCAGCCACCTGGGCCGACTTCATCACCGACCTGGGCAAGCTCAAGGCGGCCGGGATCACCCCGATCATCTTCGCCGACGGCGGGCCGTGTAACCCGTCCTGGTGGGAGCGGCTGGCCACCTCCTCGCTGCTGGCCAACCAGGTCAGCCAGTTCAACGTCAACCACGCCCAGGTGACCAACGGCCTGGACGTCGCGGTCGGCATCCACAAGGGCATCATCAGCATGAGCAACCCCCGCTACGCCGAGGTGTGGAAGCTGCTGGGCCAGTTCGTGCAAGTACTCGGCCACCGGGCAGAGCGGCTACGACGCCTGCTCCGCCCCCGACCGCGGACCACGCCGCCGCTGAGCACCCAGTCACTGCTGATCCAGGGCAAGGTCGGCATGCTGTGGGGCGGCAGCTGGTACATCCCGCAGCTCAGCTCGGCGGGCTTTTCCACCAGCAAGTTCGGCGTGTTCCCCGAGCCGCCGATCACCACCGCGAGCACCCGCTGGCCACCGGCATCTCGACCAAGGGCATCATCGGCGGCCCGAACGGCAACGGCCAGTGGGGCGTCACCTCGGAGCAGGCCGACCACACCATGACCCCGGCCAAGACCAAGACGGTGATGAACTTCCTGGCCTGGCTGTTCACTCCGCAGCACCTGGGCTACTGGATCAACATCCAGCAGTCCGGCGGCGAGATCCCGGCCGAGCCGGCCGCGCCGACCGTCAACCTGCCCGGGCTGAAGAGCCTGGTGCCCAGCGGCAAGGTGCCCACCGTGGTGGACGTCGTGCTGGACGACGTGCTGTCCACCGCGGCCACCAACCAGGGCCTGCGGCTGGTGCAGGACTACGTGAACGGATCGATGTCCTACGCATCGTTCGCCAGCCAGTGGCAGTCGCTGCTGACCAGCTCGGCGAATTCCTGGGCCACCGCCAACCATGTCGACCTCAGCAAGTACTGAGCAGGCCCGGGTCAGCCCGGCCCGCCGCCCGGCCCCAGCCGGGCGGCGGGCCGGGCGCCCGGTCTCCCGGCACCGGCGCGGCTACCGCTGGATCGCGGTGGCGGCCGGTGTGCTGATCGTGCTGATGACCTACTTCCCGATCATCTTCGTGGTGTCCAACTCGCTGAAGACCGGGCAGAACATCTTCACCAGCGGCGTGTTCTCGCTGTTCACCCAGTTCGACTACGAGAACTACGTGCAGGCCTGGTCGGGCGTCTCCCCCCCGCTGCTGAACACGATCATCGTGGCCGCGCTGTCGATCGTGCTCGGCGTGACCGCCGCGGCGCTCGGCGCGTACGCGTTCTCCCAGCTCACGTTCCGCGGCAAGAGCCTGCTGTTCCTGGCCTACATCGGCCTGCTGATGATCCCGTGGACGCTGACCCTGATCCCGCTGTTCCTGACCATCCAGAAGCTGCACCTGTTCAACACCTGGTGGGCGCTGGTGCTGCCGTACGCGGCCAGCGCGCAGCCGCTGCTGGTGCTGATCTTCCGCGGCTTCTTCGACCAGATCCCGGCGGAGATCCTGGAGAGCGCCCGGGTGGACGGCTGCTCGGAGACTCCGGGTGCTGCTGCGCATCGTCGCCCCGCTGACCCGGCCGGTGCTGCTCACCGGCGCGGTCCTGGTCACCATCAACGTGTGGGGCGACTACCTGTGGCCCTCGATCGTCATCCAGTCCCCGGGCCACACCACGATCTCGGCCGGCGTGCAGCAGTACGTCGGCAGCCTGGGCCTGAACCTGTCCGCGGGCGGGTCGGTGTTCGCCGCGTTCGTCATCGCCACCATGCCCATGTTCGTCCTCGTCGGCTTCACCATGCGCTATTTCGTCGCCGGACTCACCGAAGGAGCCCTGAAACTGTGACCCCAGCCCCCCTCAGCCCGGTAGGACTGCGCTGCGCCCACCAGATCGACCCCCTCGGCGTGGCCCCGGACCGGGTCTCGCTGAGCTGGCTGCTGGCGGGGACCGGGCACGGCCGGGCGCAGAGCAGCTACCAGGTGGTGGTGGCACCGGAGGACGGGGCCGGCGGCCTGGGACAGCGGCCGGGTGCGGTCCAGCGACCAGGCCGGTATCGGCTACCAGGGTCACCCGCTGACCCGCGGCGGCCGGTACACCTGGCGGGTCAGGGTGTGGGACGAGAACCAGACCGCGTCGGAGTGGAGCGAGCCGGCCCGGTTCGAGGTCGAGCTGGACCCGGCGGACGGCTGGCGGGCGTCCTGGATCGGCCTCGGCCCGATCCGGGAGGAGTTCAAGGCGCCGGCCCAGGCGGGCCCGTCCGACCCGCTGCGGCACGCCCTGGGCCCCGCCCCCTACCTGCGCAGGGGCTTCACCGTCGGGCAGCCGGTGGCCTGGGCCCGGCTGTACGTGACCGCGCTGGGCCTGTACGAGGCCCGGCTGAACGGGCAGCGGGCCGGCGACGCCGTGCTGGCCCCGGGCTGGACCGACTACGCGCAGCGGATCGCGTACCAGACGTACGACGTGACCGGGCTGGTCCAGCCGGGCGAGAACGTGCTCGGCGCGCTGCTGGCCGACGGGTGGTACGCGGGCTTCTTCGGCTTCGACGCCAAGCGGGCCGGCGCGCACTACGGCCAGGCCCCGGAACTGCTGGCCCAGCTGGTCATCGGCCTGGCCGACGGGACCAGCCAGTGGGTGGTCACCGACGAGCACTGGCAGGCCGCGTTCGCCGCCATCCGGCACGCCGACCTGATCATGGGCGAGCGGCACGACCTGGACCGCGAGCCGCACGGCTGGGACGGGCCCGGCTTCGACAGTGCCGGCTGGCGCCCAGCCCAGGTCCGTGAGCGGGACGGCCGGCCGCTGGTCGCCGACCCCGGGCCGCCGGTCCGGGTCATCGAGGAGATCCAGCCGGTCAGCGTGGCAACGGACGGCGCCGGGCGGCTGATCGCCGACTTCGGCCAGAACCTGACCGGCTGGCTGCGGGTCGCCGTCCCGGCCCGGCCGCCAGCGTGCGCATCCGGCACGCCGAGGTGCTGGCCGCCGACGGCAGCCTGTACACCGACAACCTGCGCACCGCCCGGCAGACCGACGAGTTCACCGCCACGGCCGGCCCGGCCACGTTCGAGCCCCGCTTCACCCTGCACGGCTTCCGGTACGCCGAGATCACCGGCTACCCGGGCCAGCCCGGCCCGGACGGCATCGTGGCCCGGGTGGTGCACTCCGACACCCCGGCCACCGGCTCGTTCAGCAGCTCGGCAGCCGTGGCTCAACCAGCTGTTCCGCACCATCGACTGGGGCCAGCGGGGCAATTTCATCAGCGTGCCGACCGACTGCCCGCAGCGCGACGAGCGGCTCGGCTGGCTCGGGGATGCCCAGGTATTCGCCCGCACCGCCTGCTACAACCGGGACGTCGCGGCGTTCTTCGGCAAGTGGCTCGATGACGTGGCCGACGCCCAGTACCCGTCGGGGGCGTTCAGTGATATCGCGCCCCGGCTGAATATCCCCTGGGCCGGCGCTCCGGCCTGGGGGGATGCGGGCGTGGTCGTGCCGTGGACGCTGCACAAGATGTACGGGGACACGGCGGTGCTGCGGCGGCACTTCGCCGCGATGACCCGCTGGATGGACTTCCTCGAGCGGGACAATCCCGACTACCTGCGCACCCGCAACCTGGGCAACTCCTACAACGACTGGCTCGCGCCGGGCGACGACCAGACGTCGCCGGAGCTGCTGGCCACCGCGTACTGGGCCTACGACGCCGCGCTGATGGCGGAGATCGCCGACGCGGCCGGCCATCCGGACCAGGCCGCCGGGTACCGGGCGCTGCGGGCCAAGATCGGGGCCGCGTTCGCCGGCGCGTTCCTGGCCGCCGACGGCCAGCTCACCTCGGGCACCCAGACCGCCTACGTGCTCGGCCTGCACATGCAGCTGATCCCGGACGAGCTGCGCGCGGCCGCGGCCGGCCATCTGGTGGACGCGATCCGCCGGGCCGGCTGGCACCTGTCCACCGGGTTCGCCGGGGTCGGCTACCTGCTGCCGGTGCTGTGCGGCACCGGGCACACCAACGTCGCCTACCGGCTGCTGGAGCAGGACTCGGCCCCGTCCTGGCGGTACATGATCGACCACGGCGCCACCACGATCTGGGAGCGCTGGGACGGCTGGACCGAGCAGCGCGGCTTCCAGTCCGCCTGGATGAACTCGTTCAACCACTACGCGCTCGGCTCGGTCGGCGAGTGGCTGTACCGGTTCGTGCTCGGCATCGACCAGGGTCCTGGCCAGGCCGGCTTCGGCCGGCTGCTGATCCGGCCGCACCCAGGCGGCTCGCTGACCGCGGCCAGTGGCAGCTACCGCTCCGTGCGCGGGCTGATCCGCACCGGATGGCAGCGCGCGGATGGCATGTTCCGGTTCAACCTCGAAATTCCGCCTAACGCCAGTGCCTGCATCCGGGTGCCCAGCTCGGACGCGCGGTCGGTCCGGGATGGGACCGGCGAGCCGCCCGCAGGTGTCGCCGGCTACCCGGGCCTGCCCGGGGTCCAGGAGGCGGTGTTCGAGGTCGGGTCCGGTACGCACCAGTTCACCGGGCCGGACGCATGGGCCGGCCGGGCGCCGTGATCCCGGTACGGACGCTCAACTCGGGCCACCAGATCCCGCTGCTGGGACTGGGCACCTACCCGATGGACGGCGCGGCCGGGGCGGCCGCGATGGCCCAGGCCATCGCGGCTGGCTACCGGCTGCTGGACACGGCGGCCAAGTACGGGAACGAGTGGGCGGTCGGCGAGGCGATCAAGCGCAGCGGGGTGGACCGGCGCGAGCTGTTCGTGACCAGCAAGCTGCGCGGCGCCGACCATGGCCGGGCCAGCACCCGGGCCGCGGTGGCCGCCAGCCTGGACCGGCTGCGGCTGGACTACCTGGACCTGTACCTGATCCACTGGCCGCTGCCCCGGCTCGGCCAGTACGTCGAGTCCTATGCGGCCATGCTGGAGCTGGCGGCCGAAGGGCTGATCCGGTCGGTCGGCGTGTCCAACTTCAAGCCGGCCCACATCGCGGCGCTGATCGAGGCGACCGGGGTGACCCCGGCCGTGGACCAGATCGAGCTGTCCCCGGCGCTGCCCCGGCAGGCCACGGTGGGCTACCTGACCCAGGCCGGGGTGCTGCCGCAGGCCTGGTCCCCGCTGGGCGCCACGCATCAGGTGACCCGGTCGGCCGTGGTCACCGGCATCGCCCGGGCGCGCGGGATCAGCCCGGCCCAGGTGGTGCTGCGCTGGGCGGTGCAGCGGGGCATCGCGGTCATCCCGAAGTCCAGCGACCCGCGCCGGCAGCGGGCCAACCTGGACATCTTCCGGTTCTCCCTGAGCGACCCCGAGATGGCTGCGCTGGCCGCGCTGGATCTGGGCGAGGACGCGGCGGTGGACTCCGACCTGCGGGTGGAGTTCTAGGCCGCCGCCTTGACCGCCTCGGCCTTGATGACCTGCGGTGAGTGCCGGGCGATCTCGATGATCCCGGCCACCATCAGGATCAGGCAGATGATCTCCCCCGCGATGGCCGCCGGGCTGCTGCTCAGCTTCTCGTTCAGCAGGAAGAAGGCCAGCGCGATGGAGATGAGCGGGTCGGTCGCGGTGATGATGGCCATCACCGGGGCGATGAACGTACCCGACTGGAAGGCGTCCTGGTTGAGCACGAACCCGACCGGCCCGGCGATCGCGAGCGCGTAGATCGGCCAGTTGGCCAGCACATGGCCGAACCCCCCGTGGCTGGCCTCGGCCGTCACCAGCTTGATCAGGAAGGCGGACACGCCGTAGCAGACCCCGGTGGCCAGGGCCATGCCCAGTGGCCGCAGGGTCTCGCTGCTCTGGCCCACCACCAGGCAGATAGCCACCGCCGCGACGGCGCCGATGGCCAGCCAGATCGCCTCGGCCAGGCTGACCGTGCCGGTGCCCGCGGTGGGCCGCGCGATGACCAGGAAACCGGCCACGCCGACCACGCACGCCCCGACCCCGGCCAGCATGACCGGATCCGCCGACCGGCGCAGATAGGCGGCGATCAGCACCGCGAACACCAGGTCGAAGACCAGGATCGGCTCGACCACCGCCAGCGGGGCGTACTTCAGCCCCACCACCTGCAGCGCGAATCCGATGATGGTGCCGATGATGGCGATGTCCCACAGCGGCTGGCGGACCAGGTCGAGCAGGATCCGGGGCGACCCGGTCCGCTCCTGTTTGACCCGTTTGGTGCTGCGCTGTTCGGCGACGGACGTGACCCCGAAAACCAGCGCGGCCCCGACCGCCGCGGCTACCCCCGCCGCAGTGGACACAGGGTCAGCCTGCCCGGCCGTCCCGCGGCGCATACCCCCCAGGCAGGTAGTTCGTTAGCCCGTGGTGGCAGGTCAGGAGCGCAGGTCAGGCAAGCAGAGCTCAGGCCGCCGGCGCGAAGCGCAGCCCGAGGCCGAGCCGGCGCAGCACGATGCGGAACCACAGCGCGCAGCCCGCCGCCCCGGCGGCCAGCAGCGCCACCGTGGCCACGGTGGACAGCTCCAGGAACGCGGGCACCGACTGGGTGGCCAGCAGCGCGCCCAGAGTCGCGCCCAGCAGCAGGAAGATGCCTGCCCAGACCAGGGTCACCCGCTGGAAGAAGCGGTGCAGGCCCGGCAGCTGGCCCGGCTGGCGCAGCGCGATGACCTCGGCGGCCAGCTTGGCGCACAGCGGGTTGGGCCCCCGTGCCCCCAGCGCGAACAGGACGCACAGGGCCAGGTTGCCCATCGGGAAGTGCAGCAGGAAGATCCACAGATCGCCGGTGGCGATGGCGGCCACGGTCTGGATGGTCAGCACCATGGCCGAGATGACCAGCAAGCCGGGCACGGACCCGGTGACCACCTTGCGGCCGAGGGCGGTGAGCCAGATAACGGCCACGCTGGCCACCAGGCCGACGTTGCGCCCAGCCAGCCAGGCGCCGGCGAGGTAGGCGGCGAGCGGCAGCCCGAGGGACTCAAGGACGTTCCACCCCACCGTGCGCAGCAGGCACAGCGGGCGGGGCAGTTCGAGGTGGTCGAGCATTGGCCCCGAGTGTAGACCAGGACATACACGCTGCTCACGGGATGAGTCAAACGCTTTACGCGGCGGGAGCGGGGCCCGGCCCGCAATCCCTTAGCCGTCAGGCGAAGCGGGCCGCGAGCAGCCGGTACAGGCCGGGAAAATTTACTTTCAGCCGGGCCGGGAAGGACAGCCAGGGCGGGATGACCACCTCGTCCCGGCC
Organism: uncultured Actinomycetes bacterium; assembly: GCA_963747705.1. Lineage (GTDB taxonomy): Bacteria > Actinomycetota > Actinomycetes > Streptosporangiales > Streptosporangiaceae > RYN-230. The sequence continues at coordinate 9,758 of CAVVGF010000053.1, forward strand.
GCGCCGTATCGCGTCCACGATGGCCGCCGCGGCCGCCTGCGGGCTCATCAGCTGCGGGTGCTGCCGCTGGTACGGCACGTGGCGGCGCTCGAAGAACGCGGTGTCCACCACCCCCGGGCTGACCAGCGTGACGCCGACCCCGCGGGGCCGCAGTTCGTCGCGTAGCGTCTCGGCCAGGCAGCTGAGCCCGGCTTTGGTGGCCGAGTAGCACGCCTCGCCGGACACCCCGACCAGCCCGGCGATGGACCCGACGAACACGATCCGGCCCTTACCCGGCTGCAGGCACGGGATGGCCGCATGGGCCAGATGGGCCGCGGCCCGCAGGTTCACGTCGATCAGCGCGTCGATGTCCGCCTCGGTCATCGACGAGAACGAGCCGGCCCAGCCGATCCCGGCGTTGGACACCATCAGGTCCAGCCCACCAAGACCGTCCTGGGCGGCATCGACGGTCCGCCGCGGGCAGCCCGGTTCGCGCAGGTCACCGGGGATGCACACGGCGCCGGTGTCGGCCGCCACGCTGTGCAGCGCGGTCAGGTTGCGGCCCGCGATGGCCAGCTGCACGCCCTGCGTGGCGAACGCCCGGGCCGTGGCGGCGCCGATGCCGCTCGACCCGCCGGTGATCAGCGCGCGCATCCCGTGCAGGCCGCCCGGCCCGGACATGGTCAGGCCCTCCGCCGCTGCGGGGCGTGGATATACAGCTCTTTGCTGTCTGGCGCCCGCACCGGCGGCGCGGGCGGCGGCAGCAGATACTCGACCGCGCGCTGGTGCTCGGCGTACTGCCGGTCGGCGTTGTAGACCTGGTTGAACTTCCAGATCATCCGGACGAAGTTGGTCTGGCCGTGCAGCAGCTGCCGGGCCACGATCCCGGTCGTCTTGGCCAGCGCGGCCACGCCCAGGTGCTTGCGTGCCAGCACCGACTGGGTCTTGACCAGCTCCTCGTAGAACCGGTGCAGCGGCAGCCGGGTGGGCAGCACCGCATGCTGCACGTCGAACAGGCGGTAGTCGAGGGTGGTCAGCCGGCGGGACTCGGTGAACCAGGTTTCGGTGCCCGGATAAGGCGTCTGCACGGTGATGTTGACGATCTCCGGCACGCTCATCGCCCAGTCCCGGACGAACGCGAACCGGGCCTCGTCCCAGTCCGGGTCGGCGATGATGTTGATGGCCACGCTCAGGCCCATGGACCGGGCCACTTCCAGCGCCTTGTTGTTGACCTTCGGCGTGGTCCGCTTGCGGAACGCCTTCAGCCCGTCCTCGTCCAGCGCCTCCAGGCCGAGGAACATGTAGTTCAGCCCCAGCCGCCGCCAGCGCCGGAACACCTCCTCGTTGCGCAGCAGCACGTCACACCGGGTTTCCAGGTAGTACTGCTTGTGGATGCCGCGGCGCTCCAGCTGGCGGGCGATCTCGTCGCCCTCCTCGGCCTTGATGAACGCCACGTCGTCCACGATGAACACGCCGGGCTCGGCGATCCGGGCCATGTCCTCGGCGGCCGCATCCGGCGGCAGCCGGCGGTAGCTGCGGCCGTAGAACGTCCACGCGCTGCAGAACGAGCAGTCCCACGGGCAGCCCCGGGTGAACTCGATCGACGCGGCCGGGTCCATGACCCCGATGAAGTACTTGCGGCGGCGCCCGCCCAGGTGCCGGGCGGGCAGGTGACCGTCCAGGCTGGGCAGCATGACCGGCGGCCGCCCCGGCCCGTCCAGCGTGACGACCCCGGGCACCTCACCAAGCGCGCGGTCGGGCAGCGCGGCCAGCAGCGCGGGCGCGCCGGCCTCGCCCTCGCCCTTGAGCACGGCGTCGATCGCGCCGTCGGCGTGCCGCAGCACCTGGTCGGCCACGAACGACACGCTGTGCCCGCCGGCGAACACGTAGCAGCCCGGCAGCAACGTCTTGATCCACTTGGCCAGGTTCACCACTTCGGGCACGTTGGCCAGGTAGTTGAGGCTGAAGCCGACCGCCTCCGGCCGGAATCCGGCCAGCTCGCGCTGCAGCTCGGCCCGGCGGTAGACCTGCAGGTCGACCAGGCGGACGTCGTGGCCCTCGGCCAGCAGCGCGCTGGCCACCCGCTCCAGGCCTAGCGGCTCCAGCCGCAGGAAGATCTCCGAGTACATCAGCGCGCTGGGGTGTACCAGCAGGACACGCATCTGGCAGATCCTCCGTATCAGGCGCTCACCGGGCGGCGGCCGTGCGCGGCCGGCGGCGCAGGAAGCGGACGAACTCCCCGCCCTCGCGCAGCCGCCGGGCCGCCATGTCGGGCTGGCGGATCAGTTCGGCGGACATCTCGGCGATCTTGCCGGCACGGAAGTAGAACCGCTTGTAGAAGGTGTCCACCGAGCCGAGGATCTCGGTGTGCCCGAGATGTGGGTAGGACAGCGTGGCCAGCTGGGTGCCGTCGTCGGCGACCAGCGTGGCCCCGTCTTCCTCGTCCGGCAGCCAGCCGTTCTCGATGGCCTGCCGGTATAGCTGGGTACCCGGGTACGGCGCCGCCACCGATACCTGGATGGTGTGCGGGTTCACCTCCTGGGCGTAGCGGATCGTCTCCTCGATCGTCTCTTTAGTTTCCCCAGGCAGACCGAGGATGAACGTGCCGTGCACGGTGATACCGAGGTCGTGGCAGTCCCGGGCGAACCGCCGGGCCCGGTCCACCCGCAGACCCTTCTTGATGTTGATCAGGATCTGCTGATTGCCGGACTCGTAGCCCACCAGCAGCAGGCGCAGCCCGTTGTCCCGCAGCACCTGCAGCGTCTCCCGCGGCACGTTGGCCTTGGCGTTGCAGGACCAGGTGATGCCCAGCCGGCCCAGCCCGCGGGCGATGGCCTCCGCGCGCGGGCGGTCGTCCGTGAACGTGTCGTCATCGAAGAACAGCTCTTTGACCTGGGGGAACAGCTGTTTCACCAGCTCCGCTTCCGCGAGCACGTGCTCGACGCTCCGGGTCCGGTACAGATGCCCGCCGACCGTCTGCGGCCACAGGCAGAACGTGCACCGCGACCGGCAGCCCCGTCCCGTGTACAGGGACAGATACGGGTGGCGCAGATAGCCGATGTAATAGTCCTCGGCCCGCAAGTCCCGCTGGTAGACCGGGGTGACGAACGGCAGCAAGTCCATGTCCGGCACCGGCTGCCGGTTGGCGTTATGAATAATTTTGCCGTCCGGGGCGGTGAAGCTGATCCCGTCGATCGACCCGAGCGGGCGTCCCTCGGCCACCTCGGCGATGGTGAAGTCGAACTCTTCCCGGGCTACGAAGTCGATGGCGGTGGACGCACGGAGCGATTGCCCGGGCTGCACGGCCACCTTCGGCCCGACGAAGCCGGTCAGCACGCCGGGGCTGGCCGCCTTGAACGCCTCGGCCAGCGCCACGTCGCCGGCGAACGTGGGCGAGCTGGTGTGCAGCACGATCAGCTCGTAGTCGCGGCCCATCGCGATGACGTCCGCGGGGGTCAGCCCGGCCGGCGGCGCGTCCACCAGCCGGCTGCCGGGCACCAGGGCCGCGGGCTGGGCCAGCCAGGTCGGGTACCAGTACGAGCGGATTTCCCGTTTTGCCTGATATCTCGCACCGGCCCCACCGTCGAAGCCCGCGTAGGACGGGGGGTTGAGGAACAGGGTGCGCATCATCTCCGGGTGGCTCCTTCGGTCACGGTGACCGCTGATCCCGGCGCCGGGACCAGCGGGTACAGGTCCACGCCGATCTGGCGCAGGGCGGCGGCGTAGGCCGGCTCCCAGCGCGGTGGCGGCCCGGCCGGCCCAGGTGTGTTCATCACTCCGTCCCGCACGGCCAGCGCGTTTTCGGTCAGCCCACGGGCGGTGGGCTGAGCCACCTGCGCCCGGCCCAGCTCCAGCTCGTGCAGCAGGTTGTCCCGGCCGTGCCCCGGCATGACGTCGAGCAGCAGCAGCTGGCGGCCGACGACCCGGGCCTCGCTGCAGGTGGTGGCGCCGGGCAGGGCCACCACCAGGTCGGCCGCGGCCATCAGCTCGGGTACCCGGTCGGTGAAGCCGAACGGGATGACCCGGGGCGTCTGCCGGGCCAGCTCGCGGAACCGCTGCCCGACCGCCTGGTCCCGGCCGGCCACGGCCAGCACGTGCACCCCCGCGGCGGCCAGCTCGGCCACGGTCGCGGTCAGCGGGCCGAAGCCCCAGCCGCTGTCGATGACCAGCACGCAGAACTCCCCCGGCGGCACGCCCAGCGCGGCCCGCGCTGTGGCCTGGTCCGGGGCGGTGTAGAACCCGGCCCGGACCGGCGGCGGCACCACCGCCACCCGGGCCCGGGGCAGGTAGCGCCGCACCGAGGCCTCGGCGGCCGGCGAGGTGACCAGGAACAGGTCGGTGCCCGGGGCGGCCCAGAGCCGGTGCACGGTCACATCGGTGCACAGCACGACCGTGCGCAGCTCCGGGGCCCTGGCCTTGACTGCCCGCGCCTTGACCAGGCCCGCCGCGGTGGCGCCGGTGGAGAACACCGACAGCAGCAGGTCGGCCGGCTGCCGGGCCAGGTCGGCCTCGAGCGCAGGCACCAGGCGGGCGCTGGCGGCCCGGGCTATCAGGCCGGCCAGCCGGCTCCCGGTGCGCAGGTGGGCGAAGTGCAGCCCGTCGTACAGGCCGGGCACGGCGACCAGCCGGCCGAACACCCGCTCACCGGCGCCGCCGCTGCGCCGGCCGAGCAGGGACATGCTGTCCACGCTGCGGGTGCGCCAGCCCGACTGGTCCAGCAGGCTGGCGCAGCAGCGGGCCATCATCTCGTGGCCCAGGCCCAGGGAACCGGTCAGCAGCACAGCTTCCTGCACCGCGTCACCTCCTGGACCGTGGGCGCCGTCCGCAGAGCGCTCCCCGGCGGTTCAGCCCGGGCTTACTGCTGTGGCTCCTCCTGAAGTTCGGCTATGACCCACTCGACCGTGACGGCCATCAAGCAGGCGGCGGCAGCCAGCAGTAGCGCCACACGTGCTTCTTTTGGCATCGCTTCCTCCCCGTCTCAGGCCCTTCCTGGTGTCGCGGGCCCGGCACATGATTCAGCCTCCATCGCGCCGGTCCCGCCCATATCCCCAAGGTAGCTAGTTTCATTTCGGCCCGGCCGCCGGGGCCGGCCGAACGGCCGGTCAGCCGCCTAGGTCCTGCGCATCGGCGGCGTCCTGCCCGGTCCTTCTCTCTTCCCGCAGCCGCACGGCCGGATTACAGTCGGTGTTCTAGCTGGCGTCGAAGGGGGACCGCCATGGCTTGGCAGTTGCGGGGCGAGTACCTGGAGAACTGCAATTGTGACATCCTCTGCCCGTGCATAACGTCCTCGCTGCAGGGCCCGGCGGACAACGAGCGCTGCTACGTCCCGCTCGCCCTGCACATCATCGAGGGAGACAGTGACGGGGTGCCGCTGGACGGGCTGAATGCCGTTCTGGTCGTGGATTCGCCCGCCGTGATGGGTGAGGGCGGCTGGCGGGTAGCGGTATACCTGGATGAGCGCGCGGACGAGCTGCAGCGCGGGGCGCTGGGGGCGGTGCTGTCGGGCGCGCTGGGCGGCCCACCGGAGATGCTGGCCGGCCTGGTGGGCGAGCAACTCGGTGTGAAGTTCGTGCCGATCAGCTTCACCTCCGACGGCGACCGGAAGCGGGTCGAGGTGCCGGGCATCATGGAGTTCGAGATCGTGGGGCTGCACTCGCCGAATTCGCCCGCGGTGATGGAAATCGTCAACGTGTTCCACCCGATGGGCAGCAATCTGCCTATCGCGCGCAGCATCACCGGCTGGTACAGCGACCCCGACTATGGCCTGTCCTTCGACAACACCGGCAAAAATGGCCACTTCCGCGAGTTCGCCTGGCAGGCGTAGCAGCCTGGCCTTGTGGGCCGGGCTGCTGATCGTCGCAGCGTTCGCCTGGCTGCTGCTCATCGATCAGCATCCGGGAATGCCCGCCGCGATGGCCGGCCCAGGGCTGGTCTTCGCCGAGTTCCTGCTGCTCTGGGTGGTCATGATGGCGGCGATGATGCTGCCGTCGGTGGCACCGGTCGCCTCGCTGTACCTGAGAGCGGTCCGGTCCCGCCGCAGCGGGCCGGCCGTGGCCCATACCGCCGGGCTGGTGGGCGGATATCTGCTGGCCTGGGCCGGGTTCGGGGTGCTGGCCTATGGGCTGTCCCGGGCGCTGGGCACGCTGGCCCCGATGACTGGCCCCGGACCAATGGGCATGGGCACGGCCCCGGCCACCCGTACCGTGTGGAGCGCCGCCGTCATCCTGGCCGTGGCTGGGCTGTACCAGTTCAGCCCGCTGAAAGCACGGTGCCTCCGGCACTGCCGCTCGCCGCTGGGTTTCCTGCTTCACTTCGGCAACTACTCGGGGCGGCTGCGGGACATCCGGGCCGGCGCGTACCACGGTGCTTACTGCGTCGGGTGCTGCTGGAGCCTGATGCTGATCCTGGTGGCCGTGGGCCTGATGAACTGGGCCTGGATGATCGGCCTGACCGCGGTGATCTTCGTGGAGAAGATCTGGCGATCCGGCCCGGCGTTCGGCTACGCGGTGGGCGCCGCGCTCATCGTGCTGGCCGTGCTGCTGCCCTGGCTGTCCCCGGTACAGTCCCCCGTGCTCGGCTGATCCTCAGTCGACCCAGTACCGGCAGATCGGGGCCGCCGCCGCCCCGTCGTGCTCAGGTCGCAGCCCAGGTCCACCACTGGGAGGGGCCGCTGCGGCGGGGCATGGCGGGCGAACACCGTCATCCACATGTCCCGCATGGCCGGGCTCATCGCCCGTCCCTTGGCGTACACCGCGAATTGGCGGTCGTCGTAGTTCACCTTGCCGGCCATTGCCGCTCCCATCGCGCTCGCGGGTTCAGCACCATTCAATCGCGGCCCGCAGGCGAACACACCGCCGCGGCTGGTGGGGCGGAAGTCGCCATTCACGGCCCCACCGTGACGGTCAGCCGGCGCCCTGGATCCGGACGATGGCCGCGCTGGTGGCCGGGACGGTGAGGCTGATCCCGGCGCCGTCCGGGCCGCCGGCCAGCGTGGTCCATTGCCCGGCCCACGGGGCGTCGCCGGTGATCGCGGCCCCGCCCAGCGTGGCGCCGCCCGCGCCCGGATCGCCCGGTTCCGCGCTGGCCAGCGCCAGCACCTCGGCACCGGCCGGCGCCTGGCCGGGCGGCCGGAGGGTCACGCGCCGCGTCGGCCGCGGTCCGGCCGTGCGTCTTGTTGATCAGCGTGACGCAGTCGCCCACGCAGTAGGCGGTCAGGTTGAGGCCGTTCGCGGCGTCCACCGTGACCGGCCTGACCGGCCCGGCCGAGCCCAGGCTGAACGCCTTGATGCCGTATCCCTTGGGGGTGACCGCGTACCGGCCCGCGGCCGCCGGGTCCGGCACGATCGTGTCGGTGTACAGCCACTGCTTGTTGTGGAAGTTGATGCCCGCCGCCCCGTGTGCCGCCCACCAGTGCAGGTGATCCAGGGCCCACAGCGCGGCGGCGAACGCGTTGCTCGCACCGGGCACGCCGGTCAGGTAATCGTTCGACTCCGTCAGCCGGTAGCGCAGGCCAGCCGCCCGCACCGGGGCCAGGTTGCGCTCATAGAGCCAGGGATACGGGACGAACTCGGTACCCGCGGGCTGGCTGCCGATCTCCGTGCCGGTCACCCAGTCGGCCGACAGCATGTTGCCGATGGCCTGCCGGGCGGTGGTCTGCCCCGGGCTGCCACCCGCGTAGTAGTGCTGGGTGACGTTGGCCACCCGGCCACCGTCCCGCTCGTCGCGGGCGAACCGCTCGGTCCAGGACACGCCGTGATCCGGGTCCGGCGTGTAGGTCAGCCGGGTGTAGGCCCCGGTTTCCGGCCCGGCCAGCGGCGCGCCGGGCGCTTCGGCGCGCACCGCGGCGGCGAAGTCCTGCCAGTCGGCCAGGAACGACGGGTAGGCGCTGCCGGGGACGCCGCCGATCTCCTCGTAGATGGCCGGGTCGAGCGGATGGCCCGGGTAGCTGTGAAACGCGTGCCAGTCTGGTTCGTTGCCGATCGCGAAGCTGGCTACCTGCTCGCGGTAGCGCCCCCAGATGTACCCGGCCGCCTGGGCGCCGGCCGATTGCAGCCCGGCGATGGGCTTGCTGCGGGGGTTGAGCAGGCGGAATGAGTAGATCACCTGCGCACCGGCCGCGGCCGCGAAGGCGAACAGGTTGTCCACCCCGGTGAAGCCGTCCGGCCCGGTGCCGGCGGGCGGGTAGAAGTCCACCGAGCCCCCGCCGATGCGCAGGCTGCGCAGCCCCACGTTGCGGAACAGCGTGACCAGCGAGTCGTTGCCCGCCCGGAACAGGTAGCCGTCCACCCCGGCGTTGCCCCGGTTGAGCGGCCCGCGCTCGAAGCTCAGCCCGGCGAAGTCGTCCGGCACTACCGGCCCGGGCGGCCCGTCCGCGATGGTGACGGTGACTGGATGGCTGTCCCGGTCTTCCTGGTGGCCCAGGATCCGCCGCAGCATGACCCGGGTCATGCCCCGCCGCCTGAGCCGGCTAAACAGTTTGCTCGTCAGCCAGCGCGTCGAGCTCGGCGGCCACGGCGGGAGTACTCTCGGCCGCGCCCATCCGCCGGAACATCTCATGCGCCTGCCGCAGCCTGGCCTCCGCGTCCGCGGCATGGCCGGTGGCCAGGTCACAGCGGGCCAGGCCGGCCAGTGCGTGCGCCTCATCCCAGGCGCTTCTGATCTCCCGGGCGACGCGCAGTGCCTCGCCGTGACAGGCCGCGGCCTCGGCCAGGCTGCCCCGGACCCGGTGCAGGGTGCCCAGCTCGTTGAGCACCTCGACTTCGCCGCCCCGGTGGCCGATCTCACGGAACATGCCCAGAGCTTCGGTCAGCGTCTCGCTGGCCCCGGGGAAATCACCGGTCAGCCGCCGCACGCCGCCGAGGTACCCCAGCGCCACGGCCTGGCCGCTGCGGTTGCCCATGGCCCGGTGGATCCGCCGGGCCATGCCCAGCGCCACCGCCGCGGCCCGGTAGTCCCCCGCATCCCGCCGCAGCGCGCCCAGGTGGTTCAGCGTGTTGGCCTGGCCCAGCCGGTCGCCGAGTTCGCGGTACATGGCCAGCGCCCGTTCCAGCGCCGTCATGGCCGCCGCGTGCTTCTCGCTAAGCCTGCGCACTACCCCCAGCCGGTAGAGATTGTCCGCCTCGCCGAGCACGTCACCCAGCTCGTGGTACAGCGCCAGCCCGGTCTCCAGCGCGGTTACCGCGGCGGGGAAATCGCCGGTCATGCTGTGCACCGCGCCCAGCTCATTCAGCGCGTTGGCCTGGCCCAGCCGGTCGTCAAGCTCGCGGTACATGCCCAGGGCCGTGACGTGGGCCGCCATCGCGCCCGGGTAGTCGTCAATCCGCCGCCAGACCGCGCCGAGGTTGGTCAGCGCGTTGGCCTGCCCGAGCTGGTCACCGAGATCACGGTAGATCCCCTGCGCCTCGCGCAGGGCCTCGGTCGCACCGGCCGGGTTGCCGGTCAGGTGGAGCAGGGCGCCCAGCTTGATCAGGGCGTCGGCTTCGCTGGGCCGGTCGCCGAGCTGCCGGGCCGCCGAGAGGGCGGTCCGGTGCCGGGTGATGGCGCTGCTCCATGGGCCGTCGTGGCGCAGCAGCGTGGCCATGGCCGAGGTGAGCGCGACGACCCGGGCATGATCGCCCGCCCGGGTGGCGTGGTCGAGGCAGGCCAGCAGGTTCACCCGCTCGGCCCGGAGCCAGGCCAGCGCCTGCATCCGGTCGGCCAGGCCGGGCGCGCCGGCGGGGCGGCCGGGGCGGCCGTGGCCGGCTGGATCCGGGTCTGCCGGGCCAGCTGGGCCTCGGCGCGGGCCGCGGTGTGCTGGTAGTAGTCCAGCAGGGCCGCCTGCATGTGCTCGCGGTTGGGCACTGGGAGGTCAGCGCCGCGGTGCCGGGAGTAGCGCGCGGATCAGGTCGTGCATCCCGTACCGGCGGTAGGCCGGCTCGGTGAGCAGCCCCTCGCCGTGCAGCGCGTCCAGCAGCTCGCCCGCGGCTGGCACCGGGAGGCCGGCCAGCGCGGCCGCGGCATACGCGTCGATCGTGGTTCCCGGTGCAGGCCCAGGACGCGGAAGAACTCTTGCTGGCCGGCCGTGAGGTACCGGTACGACACCCCGAAGGCCGCCGCGATGCTGCCCGCCTCCGCGGTCAGCGTCAGCACGCTGGCCTCGGTCTCCCGGATCAGGTCGGCGATCGTCCAGGACGGATGCCGCAGGTACACCCGGGCCAGCAGCGAGATGGCCAGCGGCAGGAACCCGGCCAGCCGGACCAGGCGGGCCACCTCGGCGCCGGGATCCTTGCTCGGCGCGGGGCGCCAGCCTGCGGAACATCTCCGCCGCCTCATCGGGCCGGAGGGCATCGAGCATGACCGGCACCACCACCCCGGGCAGGTCGCCGAGGTGGCGGCGGCTGGTCACCAGGACCAGGCAGTGCTGGTCTCCCGGTAGCAGCGGCGCGACCTGCTGGCTGCTGGCCGCGTTGTCCAGGACCAGCAGCGCTCGCTGGCCCGCCATCCGGTCCCGCCACAGGGCATTCCGCCCCTCCAGGTCCGCGGGCAGGCTGCGGGCATCGACCCCGGCGACCGCGAGCAGGCCAGCTAAGGCGGCCGCCGGGGTGACCGGCTGCTGGCCGGGGGTATGACCGTGCAGGTCGATGAACAGCTGCCGGTCCGCGAACTGCGGCCGGAGCAGGTGAGCGGCGTGCACGGCCAGTGCGGTTTTGCCCAGCCCGGGCATCCCGTCGATGGCGTAGATCATCACGACACCCCGGTCAGCGGCGGCGGCCACGGCGCCAGTGATCAGGCCCACTTCCTGATCGCGGCCGGTGAATACCGCGGTGTCCGCGGGCAGCGAGTAACGTACCGGCGCGGCCGTGTCCGGGGCCGCGGGGAGCGTGCTGTCATCCAGGTCGGTGAGGGCATGGAACACCTCGAGCTCGAGGTTGGCCGCCGAGGCGAACTCACGGACCAGCAGCCCGGCGGCCCGCAGCCGGTGCCGGAACGCGTTGACCGCGCTCCGGTCCGCGTCGGTCAGGTCGGCCGGCACCTGGGAAGCATCGGCCAGCAGGAAGACCAGCCGCGGCAGCCCGGCCGCCCCGGCCTCGGCGAATTCGAGCTCGGTGTAGGACACCGCGGTGCCCGGCACGACCGATCCGTACCGGAACCCCACCACGCCCACGTAGACATCGGACCCGCGGACCTGCTGCCGGCAGTAGTCCGCCGGCTTGCGCTCGCCAGCGGCGAAGTAGCGCATGTCCACCGGCACCAGGCCGGCCCGGACCACCGCATCCAGGGCGGCCTGCACGAACGACCGGCCGGCTGGCGACCGCGCCGCGTCCGAAGTGTGTGAGACGAATACCCGCCCGGTCTGCATAACCGCCGCCCCTGGACCAGCGCATCGCGGACCGTTCCAAGGTACACCGAGCGTGACCGACCGACAACAACAAGTTGACAGACCCGAGTGCTTCCGGATGTATGCGCCGGCTAACCTACGCCACCGCCAGCCGCGGCGGCGAGCTCGGCGGCCACGCCAGGAGTCTCCGCGGCGCCCATCCGCTGGAACATCTCGTGCGCCTGCCGCCCCGCCAGGTCGGCGGGCAGACTGCGGCATCCACGC
>CAVVGF010000054.1:0-26852 GCA_963747705.1 uncultured Actinomycetes bacterium
CGGCCGATGTGCTGGGCGTGCTGAACCGGCTGCCCGCCGACTGCGCCGACGCGGCCCGGCTGCTGGCCGACGTGTACCACCTGGCGGTCAACGGCGAGGACATCCCCGCCATGCTGGACCGGGTGCACGCGCGGATCGGCCACGTGCAGGTGGCCGACGTGCCCGGGCGGCACGAGCCGGGCACCGGCACGGCCGACCTGGACGGATGGGTCGCGGCCCTGCGCGCGCTCGGCTATCAGGGGCCGATCGGGCTGGAGTACGCGCCGCTGGACGGGACCGCGGCCGGGCTGGCCCGGCTGGGGCTCGGCGGTGGAGCTGTGTCATCGTCGGCCCAGCAGAGCTGAGCGAAGGGAGCACGCGTCGGTGGAGAGCATGCGCACGGTGGCGTTCATCGGGCTGGGCATCATGGGCCGCCCGATGGCGGCCAACCTGGTCAAGGGCGGCTTCCCGGTACTGGGGTACTCCCGCCGCCGTGAGTCGGCCGATGGGCTGGTGGCCGCGGGCGGCCGGTGGGCCGGCAGCGTGGCCGAGGCGGTGCGGGACGCCGACGTGGTCGATCACCATGCTGCCGGACTCCCCCGACGTCGAGGCGGTCGCGCTCGGCCCGGACGGGATGGTGGCCAGCGCGCCGGCCCGGCGCGCTGTACATCGACATGAGCTCGATCCGGCCCGACGTGGCCCGCCAGGTGGCGGCGGCCGGCGCGGACCGCGGGCTGCGCTGCCTCGACGCGCCGGTCAGCGGCGGTGAGAAGGGCGCGATCGACGGGACCCTGTCCATCATGGTCGGCGGGGCGGCCGGGGACGTGGCGGCCGCCCGGCCGGTGCTGGACGTGCTGGGCAGCACGGTGCAGCACGTCGGGCCGGCCGGCGCCGGGCAGACGGTCAAGGCGGCCAACCAGCTGATCGTGGCGGGCAACATCGCGCTGGTGGCCGAGGCGCTGGTGTTCCTCCAGGCCCAGGGCGTGGACATGGACGCGGCGGTGGCCGTGCTGCAGGGCGGGCTGGCGGGCAGCACGGTGCTGGCCCGCAAGGCGGCCTCGATGCTGTCCGGCGACTTCACGCCGGGGTTCCGCATCGAGCTGCACGACAAGGACCTGGCCATTTTCACCGCGGCCGCCCGTGAGGCCGGGGTGGTCACGCTGCTCGGCGCGCTGCTGGCCCAGCTCACCGGCGCGGCCCGGGCCCAGGGCGACGGCGGCCTCGACCACTCGGCGCTGATGCGCGTCATCCAGCGGCTCGGCCGGCCAGCAGCCGTGAGCCAGCAGGCCGTGGCCGGGCCGGCCGTGAGCGACGCCGCGGCGGGCGACTGGCTGGCCATCAACACCATCCGCACGCTCACCATCGACGCGGTCCAGGCGGCCCAGTCCGGGCACCCCGGCGCGGCCATGGCGCTGGCCCCGGTCGGCTACACGCTGTGGAACGACGCGCTGCGCTACGACGTGAACGACCCCGGTGGCTGAACCGGGACCGCTTCGTGCTGTCCGCCGGGCACGCCTCGATGCTGCTCTACTCGCTGCTGCACCTGGCCCAGGTGCGCCGCGCCGCCGGCGACACTGAGCTGGCCGTGCCGCTGGCCGACATCCAGGCGCTTCCGGCAGCTGGGCAGTGTGTGCGCCGGGCATCCCGAGCACGGGCTGACCCCCGGCGTGGAGTGCACGACCGGGCCGCTCAGCACCGGCGCGGGCGCCAGCGTGGGCATGGCGATGGCGGGCCGGTGGCTGGCGGCGCACTTCAACCGGCCGGGCTTCCCGCTGTTCGACTACGCGGTCTACGCGGTGGTCGGCGACGGCTGCCTGATGGAGGGGCTGGGCCAGGAAGCCGCGTCGCTGGCCGGCCACCTGCGGCTGGGCAACCTGTGCTGGATCTACGACAGCAACCGGGTCACCATCGAGGGCCCCACCGATCTGGCGTTCTCCGAGGATGTCCCGGCCAGGTTCCGCGCCTACGGCTGGCAGGTCCTGCGCGTGGCGGACGTCGGCGGACCTGGACGCGCTGCGCGCAGCCGTACGCCGCGGGCGCGCGGCGGTCGGCTGATCGCCCGACGCTCATCGTGGTCGACACGATAATCGGCATGGGCGCACCGACCAAGCAAGGCACCTCGGCCGCGCACAGCGAGCCGCTCGGGATCGAGGAGGCACGGGCGGCCAAGCGTTCATACGGGTGGCCGGAGGACGCATCGTTCCTGGTGCCCGACGAGGCGTACGCCCGGTTCGCCGCCGGGGTCGGCGAGCGCGGGCGCCGGGCCCGGCCGGCAGTGGGACCGGATGCGGCGGGCTACCGGCGAGCGCTACCCGGAACTGGCCGCCGAACTCGACCTGATGATGGCCGGTGACGCTGCCGGCAGGCTGGGACACGCGGGCTGCCCGAGTTCGCCCCGGCCGATGGCGAGGTGGCCGGGCGGGCCGCGAGCCAGCAGGTGCTCAACGCCATCGCGCCGCGGGTGCCCTGGCTGCTCGGCGGCGCGAGCGATCTCGCGCCCTCGACCAAGAGCCGGCTAACGTTCCCGGCCGCCGGGGACTACCAGGCCACCGGCTATGGCGGGCGGAACCTGCACTTCGGCGCGCGCGAGGCGGCGGCCGCTGCCGCAGCCAACGGCATGGCCCTGTGCGGGGTCCGCCCGTTCCAGGCCGGCTTCCTGGTCTTCTCCGACTTCCAGCGCGGCCCGCTCCGGCTGTCGGCGCTGATGAAGCTGCCGGTCGTACACGTCTACACGCACGACTCGATCTCCATGGGCGAGGACGGCCCCACCCATCAGCCGGTCGAGCAGCTGGCGTCGCTGCGGGCCATGCCCGGTCTGGTCGACCTGCGCCCCGCGGACGCCAACGAGGTCCGCGAAGCCTGGCGGGTGCTGCTGCCGCTGACCGGCCGGCCCGCCGCGCTGGTGCTCAGCAAGCAGGACGCCCCGGTGCTGGACCGGACCCGGTACGCCCCGGCCAGCGGCCTGGCCCGCGGCGGCTACGTGCTGGCCGACCCGCCCGGCGGATCAGCGCCCCGAGGCGATCATCGTGGCCAGCGGCAGCGAGGTGGCACTGGCCGTTGCGGCCTATGAAGACCTGTCCGCGGCCGGCTGCCGGGTGCGGGTGGTGAGCCTGCCGTCATGGGCGCTGTTCGGTGAGCAGGACCAGGCCTACCGTGACCTGGTGCTGCCGCCGGACGTCACGGCCCGGGTCGCGGTCGAGCAGGCGTCGGCGCTGGGCTGGGAGCGGTGGGTCGGCGCGCGGGGCACGATCATCGCGATGCGCTCGTTCGGCGCGTCGGGGCCCGGCCGCGACGTGCGGGCGCACTTCGGCTTCACCGCGGCCGCCGTGGCCGATGCCGTCCGGGCCGCGCTGGCCGTCACGGTGTGACGGCCTGGATCCGCGCGCCGTCGTACTCGGCGATGAGCAGCCGCCCGTCCGGCGCGATCGCGATGCCGTCCGGGCCGTCCAGCCAGGCCTGGGTGGCCGGGCCGCCCGCGCCAAGACCGGCCGGGCCGTGCTCGTGGCCGGCGATCACGTACCTGTGCCCGGCCGTGACCTGCTGGCCGTAGAACCGGCCGGACCGCCCGGCGATCAGGCGGATCACGTTGGCCGACGCGTCGTCGAGCAGGATGTTCGCGTGCCGGTCCACCGCGACGTCGTGCGCTCCCGGGAACGGCCGGCGATCGTGTAGACGTACCCGGCCCGCATGGCCCGGCCGTAGAACCGGCCGGTGTGCAGGGCGACCACGCGGACCCGGTAGTCGGCGGCCAGCACCAGGTTCCCGTGCGCGTCGGCGGTGAGGCCGAACGCGAACAGGCCGTGGCCGGTGGCGGGCACCGCGCTGGGCGCGGTCTGCCCGGTCCAGGAATCGGCGCCCGCCACGGTGTAGATGTGCCCGGCCGTCATCCGCTGGCCGAACCAGGTGCCGGACTGGGCCGGCACCATCCTGACCCGGTTGCCGCCGCTGTCCAGGACGAAGATGTCGCCGCGCCGGTCGGTGGCCAGCGGGCCCGGGGTGAGGCCAGCGGCCAGGCCCGCCGTCGCCGGAGCTTCTCCCCCGGCCGTCGCCGGCCACCGGGTACACCTGGCCCACCCGCATCCGCTGGCCATAGAACCGGCCGTCGCGGACCGGCGCGACCAGGACGCGCCGGGCCGGCTGGTCGGCGATGACCACGTTGCCGGCCCGGTCGGTCGCCACCCAGTCCGGGCAGGCGCCGAACCGGCGGCCCACCGGGATCGGGTAGCGCCGGCCCGCGTGCATCTGCAGGCCGAAGTAGCGGCCGGTGCGGGCGGGCACGAAGTCCGGGCCGCGGCTCAGGCCGGAACTGTCGGTGTCGGGCGCGTAGCCGATGACCAGGTCGCCGGCGCCGTCGGATGCCACCCCGGCCGGCAGCGCGGGCAGCTTGCCGGGCGCGGCCGCCTGGCCGGACCCGGCCACGATGTACAGGTGACCGGGCCGCATGGCCCGGCCGTAGAACCGGCCGGTGCGCTCGGCGAGCACCCGGATCGTGCCCGACCCGCCGTCGGCGAAGACCAGGTTCCCGGCGCTGTCGACGGCCACGTACTCCGGGATGATGCTCCTGTTCAGGGGCGGGCTCACCGTGTAGATGTCGCCCGTGGTCATCTGCTGGCCGTAGTAGCGCCCGGTGTGCGCGGCGACCACCCGCAGCCGGGTCGAATCGCCGATGATCACGTTCCCGGCCCGGTCGTGGGTCACGCCCAGCGCGGCGACGGACGCGCTGGTGCCCGGCACCCCGTTGCCGGTGCGGTGGCCGCCGCCGGCGATCGCGTAGATATATCCGGCGCGCATCCGCTGCCCGTAGAACGTGCCGTCCCGGGCCGCTATCACCCGGATCCCGGCCGGGATGGCGGCGCCGCCCGCCGGGCCGGTCCGCCCGGTGTCCGCGATGAGCAGGTTCCCCGCGCTGTCCAGCCGGAGTTCGGCCAGGTCGCCGAGCCCGGCCCGGGCGGCCGGGCCGCCGTTGCCTGGTGCGGTGGCCGACTCGTCCTGGCCGGCCAGCGTGTACCACCGCCCGGCCTGCATCGGCAGGCCGTACCAGGTGCCGGTCCGCCCGGCCAGCACCTGCACCGTGCCCGGGATGTCCTGGCAGCCGTTGCACACGGCGTCGTCGTCAGCGATGGTGACCAGGCTGCCTCCCGGGCCGGCCCGCGCATCCACGGTGCCATACGGCGAGCCCGCCAGCCGGTAGATGTGCCCGGCCAGCATGGGCTGGCCGTAGAAGCGGCCGGTCCTGGCGGCCACCACGTAGACCCGGTTATCGGCGATCAGCAGGTTGCCGGCCGCGTCCTGGGCCGCGGCCAGGCCGCAGTTCCCCACGCCGGTGGTGGAGTCCTCCAGCTCGGCCCCGGCCGCGGGCCCGCCGATGCCGTGATCGCCGGCCGTGCCGTCCCCCACCGGGGTCGTCAGCCAGCCGGTCCGGGTGTCGATCCGCCGGACCACCTCGTCATCGCCGGCGTACAGCGAGTTCCCGGCCACGCTGATGGGACAGGTATCCAGCGCGATCCGCGTGGCTGGCCCCGGCCCGGCGACGCCACCGGCCACCGTCATGATCGTCCCCGGCGGCGGCCCGCCGCCGTGCGCGGCCGGCGGCCCGGCCGGGGCGTGCGGTAACAGCCAGATGGCCAGGGCGGCCGCGGCCGCCGTCACCATTCCCCGTATCACGGCCCGCGGCCAGCGGCGGCGCGGCCTGCCCAGCATGCTCACCACATCAGTTATAGCCGCCAGCCGGCCGGGTAGCTGAACCGTTCCGCGCCGCGGGCCGTGTCCCGGTCAGGGGATCGTTGCACTGTCGGCAACGGCCAGCACCTTGGGGGGAGCTGGTATGCGGGGACCAATCCGGGCACCATCGCCGTCCGGGCCAGCCCGCGCGGGCCCGCCGCCACCTTGCCGGTCACGCTGAGCCCCGAGCACTGCTAATCCGGGGCGGCTCCCCTCCAGCCGCCCCATCCGGAGGGGCCGCAGGCAGTGGCGCACTGCGGTCGAGGCCATCGCCTCGCCGGGGGCAGCTCCCGCGCCCCCGGCCCTCCCCGGACTTTCCTGACTGATCTGTTCACCTGATCTGCACACCGTCTGCACACCGTCTGCATCTGGCCGGCGTGGGTTGGCCGGGTGCGCTTCGCGGGGGTGAAGCGCACCCGGCCGGGCAGCCAGGGGGGCGGAGATGGCTGAAGATCGGCTTTCGGCGGCGATCGTCGTGGTCAGCAGCGATGCGGCCGCGTTGCGGGCACTGGGTGAGGAACTGGCTAAGCGGTACAGCGCCGACTACGAGATCGTGCTGTGCGGCCAGCCCGCCTTGCTGGAGGCTCAGATCCGCGACCTGCTGGCGGCGGGCATTCCGGTCGCCCTGGTGATCGGCGGGGTCGGCGCCCAGGACCCGGATGGCATCGACGTGCTGGCCGCGATCCGCGCGGTCGACCCGACGGCGTCGCGGGTGGCCGCCGTTCGCTGGGGCGAGTTCGATGCCGCCCGGCCGCTGTTCGACGCGGTCGCGCTGGGCAAGATCGATCACTGGGTGATGCGCCCGGTGCAGACCCCGGATGAGGACTTCCACCACGCGATCACCGGGTTCCTCAGCGAGTGGGGCAGCCGCCGGGGCAGCGGCTTCGAGGCCGTGTGGGTGATCGGTGAGCGATGGTCGGCGCGCTCACAGGAGCTGCGGGACACGTTCTCACGGAACGGGATCCCGATCGGTTTCTACGACGCGGCCGCGCCGCGGGGCGGGCAGATGATCCGCGAGCTCGGGCTGGTGGCGCCGGAACTGCCGGTCATCGTGCTGCGCTTCGGGGCCGAGCGGTCCACGCTGGTCAACCCGACCAACCTGGAGATCGCGGACGCGTTCGGCCTGATGACACCGATCCCGGCCGAGGAGGTGTTCGACGTGGCCGTGGTCGGCGCGGGCCCGGCCGGGCTGGCCGCCGCCGTGTACGCGTCATCGGAGGGGCTGCGGACGATCGTGGTGGAGGCCGAGGCCATCGGCGGCCAGGCCGGGACCAGCTCCATGATCCGCAACTTCCCGGGCTTCTCCCAGGGGGTCAGCGGGTCGAAGCTGGCCTGGGAGTCCTGGCAGCAGGCGTGGCTGTTCGGCACCACGTTCGTGTTCATGCGGCACGCGGTGAGCCTGTCGGCCGAAGACGGCCACTACCGGCTGGCACTGTCGGATGGCAGCTCGCTGGCCACCCGGACGCTGGTCATCGCGACCGGCGCCAGCTACCGGCGGCTCGGCGTGCCCAGCCTGGAGGAGCTGCAGGGCAAGGGGGTGTTCTACGGCGCCGGGGTCAGCGAGGCACCGGCCATGACCGGGCGGTCCGTCTTCGTCGTCGGCGGCGGCAACTCGGCCGGGCAGGCCGCGATGCACCTGGCCAAGTGGGCCGCGCAGGTGACCGTGCTGGTGCGCGGCGATTCACTGGCGCAGAGCATGTCCGACTACCTCATCCGGGAGATCGGCGCGGCACCCAACGTGGACGTGGTGCACCAGGTGCAGGTGGCCGGCGGCGCCGGCTCCGGCCATCTCGAATCGCTGGTGCTGGAAGACCGGGCATCCGGGACGCGGCGCGAGGTGCCGGCCGACGCGCTGTTCGTCCTGATCGGCTCGCAGCCGCGCGGGGAGTGGCTGGGCCACAGCGTGAGCCGCGACCAGTGGGGGTCCATCCTGACCGGGCCAGACCTGCCGGGCGAGGCCACCGGCGGCTGGTGCCTGGACCGGCCGCCGCTGCCGCTGGAGACCAGCCTGCCCGGCGTGTTCGCGGCGGGTGACGTGCGGCACGGGTCGGTCAAGCGGGTCGCGTCCGCCGTCGGCGAGGGTGCGATCACCATCCCGCTGGTGCACCGCTGCCTGGAAGCCATGGCCGAGGCCCAGGCCAGGGCGCGGCGGTAACCCCGGTGCCCGGCTACATCCCGGTCAAACCGCTCGTGCCCGGCATGCGCTGGCTGCTGTACACCGCGGCCGTGCTGGTCCTGCTGGCCGGGTTCCAGCTGTTCGTGTTCACCGGGCAGACGGACACCCACTTCGCCTGGACCATCGTCAACCCGCTGGCCGCCGCGTTCCTGGGCGCCGGCTACTGGGCCAGCTTCGCGATCGAGGCGCTGTGCGCCCAGCAGCGGCTCTGGGCCAACGCGCGCATCGCCGTGCCCTCGGTGTTCGTGTTCACTGTGCTGACCCTGGTGGCCACGCTGCTGCACCTGGACAAGTTCCACCTGGCCGGCACGGTCCCGGCCGGCACCAGGCTGGTCACCTGGGCCTGGATAGCGGTCTACGTGCTGGTCCCGCTGCTGATGCTGATCGTGCTGGCCACCCAGGCGCGCACCCCGGGCGTGGACCCGCCCCGGACGGTCCTGCTGCCGGGCTGGGTCTACGCCGCTCTGGCCGGGCAGGCGGTCATCCTGTTCGGCCTCGGCGTGGCGCTGTTCGCCGCGCCCGGGCCAACCGCCCCGCTGTGGCCGTGGCAGCTGACCCCACTGCTCGCCCAGGCGACCGGGGCGTGGCTGATCAGCCTGGGCGTAGCGGCCGGGCAGGCGCTGCTGGAACGCGACGCGCGGCGGCTGCGGCCGGCCGCGGTGGGCTACGTGCTGCTGGCCGTGCTGCAGGCCATCGCAGTGGCCCGGTACCCGGACCAGTTCCGCTGGGGCAGCGCCGCAGGCATCATCTACCTGATCTTCCTGGCCACCATCCTGGTGACCGGCCTGGCCGCGCTGGCCCGCGGGCTGCGCGCCGCTCCTACGGGCCCGGCCAGCCAGGCCATGCCTCCGGCCGGTCATCGCGCCCGTTCCCGGTTATCGTTCCAGTGATGACCACACCACCGGGGCCCAGTCAGGCGGGCATCTACGACTATCTGCTTGATGGCGACCAGCACAGCCTGGCCGACCGGGCGGCGGCCGAGCAGGCGCTGGCCGTCATGCCGGGGATCCGGTTAGCCGCCCGGGAGAACCGGGCGTTCCTGCAGCGGGCGGTCCGGTACACGGCGCGGCATGGCGTCCGCCAGTACCTCGACATCGGGTCCGGATTCCCCGCCGGGGGACCGGTGCACGAGGTGGCCGCCGAGATCGTCGCCGGCCCGCACGTGGTGTACGTCGACAACGACCCGGAGGTCATCGCGGCCAGCCGTGAGTTACTGCGCTCACCGCGGCTCATCGCGGTCAACCACGACTTCCGCCTGGCCAGCCGATATCCTCGGCGACCCGGCCGTGACCGCGCTGATCGACTGGTCCCAGCCGGTGGCCATCGCACTGGTCGCGGTCCTGCACTTCGTGCCCGACGAGGCCGACCCGGCCGGGATCATCGCCGCGTTCCGTGAGCGGCTGGCCCCAGGCAGCTATCTGATCCTGTCGCACGGCGCCACCCCGGACCGCCCGGCGGGCGAGCAGGACCTGGCGCCGATCTGGGCCCGGACCCGGTCACCAGGTATCGGGCGCACCCGGCCCGAGATCGAGAACTTGTTCGCCGGGTTCGACCTGGTCCCGCCCGGCCTCGTCCCGACCGGTGAATGGGGCACCACCGCGACCGAACCGGTCAGCCAGAACCTGGTCCTGGCTGGTGTGGGCCGGCTGGGCTGACCACAGGAGCTGAGCTGGGACAACTAAGACGGCCGGCTCGACCAGTTCGGTGTACGCCGTGGGGAGCTGCCCGGTGAGGTGGCGGTACCCGTCCCGCCCGAGTTCGTCGCGCAGCACGGCCAGCACGGCGGCGGCGCCGACCCGGGCATCGTCCTCGGTCATCCCGGTGCGCCGGCTCACCCGCTGGACGAACTCGATGAGCCGCACCGGGTGCGCCCCGGTCCGGCGCCGCCGCCGCACCGTGACCTGCCCAGCCAGTTCGGGGAGGTCGGCGGCGAGCCGCCTGGCCTCGCCGTCGCTCAACTGATCACCGAGGCCTTCCAGCACGGCCCGGGTGATATCCGCCGCTTCCTCACGTGAGAACCCGGTCCGGTCGGCTACCGCGCGGAACATTCCTCTCTGGCCCATGGCCCCGGCTCCCTTCTTCGGCCTCCCCGGCCCAGTATCCTGGCCCGGCACCCCAGGTCAGCGGCGGGGGTAAGCGCACTGGCCGGGTACTGGCGTTCAGTAGGAGGATCTTCATGCCAGTAATCGTGGTGACCCGGCTCCGGCTGAAGGACCCGGCCCTCCTGGATGAGTTCTTCACCGCCGCGGTGGCCGCGATCGAGCAGGCGCAGAAGTCGGCAGGCAACCTCGGCGCGGACGCGCTGGCCGACGCGAACAATGCCTGGTGGAGCGTGAGTGCCTGGCAGGACCGCGCCCCCATGCTGGCCTTCGTGCGCAGCGAGCCGCACCTGGGCATCAGCCAGCGGCTGGATCATTTCTGCGATGAGGCGACGTTCGCCGACTGGGAGCAGGCCAGCCCGGACCTGCCGGACTGGCAGACCAGCTGGCGGCACATCACCACCGACGGGAAGGCGGCCACGCTCAGCCAGCCGTCACCGGCGAACAGCACGCTCGCGTTCCCGCCGCCGGTCCAGGCGCCCAGCGGCGGGTGACCGCCCCAGTGCGGGTTGAAGCCGACGATCCAAGGGCCGCCGCTGGGTCGTCAGGGAGCCGGGATCCGCACGCCAGCGCGGGCGCAGTCGTCCCGGAGCAGGGCCATCGCGACCGGCGCGCCGCCGGTGTGATCGATGTCCCGGACGGCCGTCCGGGCGTCCCCCGCCATCCGGGCGTCCGTGACGTGATCCGCGATGAGCCGCAGGCCCGGAACGGTGGCGCGGCCATGTTGGTGGGTGACGACATCCAGCAGGTGCCGGCACCCCTGGACCCTGGTGAGCGGGCCGGCCGCTGAGGGGCTACGGTGCTGGTGCGCCGGTACCGCGGGGGCGGCCGTGCACCCTGCGGCCAGTGCCGCGGCCACGGCGGCGGCCAGAACCATCCTCATCGGCGCACCATATCCCGGTAGCGTCGGCCCTGATGATCGACACGGTGGCCTGGGTCCGGGTGGAGCACGGCCGGATCCTGTGTGCCCGGCCCCGCGGGAAAGACGTCTTCTACATCCCCGGCGGGAAGCGCGAGGGCGGCGAAAGCGACCTGGAGGCGCTGCGGCGCGAGATCACCGAAGAGCTGACCGTCACCCTGCTGCCCGAGACGGTGCGGCATGTCGGCACCTACGAGGCAGTCCAGCCGGACGGCCAGCCGGACGGCCAGCCGGACCGGGTCATCGTGCGGATGAGCTGCTACACCGGCGACTACTCCGGGACGCTGACCCCGAGCAGCGAGATCGCCGAGTTCGCCTGGTTCGGTTACGCCGACCGTCCCCGGGTGCCGCCGGTTAACCAGCTCTTGTTCGACGACCTGAATGCGGCCGGCCAGCTGTGCTGACCTGGGTCAGGCTGGTACCTGCGGCTTGCCAGCCGTCACAGCAGCCCGGCCAGCATGGCGGCGGCCCGGGTCTGCTCGCGCCGGGCGGCGCCCGCCGGGTCAGCCCAACCCGGGGGCGCCGCCGTCTTGGCTGCCGTCACGGGCGCGCCTCGAACACCAGATTGAACGGGGTCTCGGCGGCGCGGCGGAAGCGCGTGAAACCGGCCGCCGTGACCACGTCCCTGATCCTGGCTTCGCCGGCCTGTGCGCCGAGCGCCAGCCCGACGTCCTGGGACAGCGAGGCCGGCGTGCACAGCAGCGTGGAGAACGCGTAGTAGGCCCGCCCCACAGGGTTGAGGTTACCTTCGACCCGGTCGGCGGCATTCGGCTCGACGATCATCCAGGTGCCGTCGGGCTTGAGCGTGCCGTGGACGTGCCGCGCCGCGCCAACCGGGTCGCCCATGTCGTGCAGGCAGTCGAACATGGTGACCAGGTCGTAGCCGTCGCCGGCGTAGGCGGCCGCCGGAGTGGTCTCGAACTGGACCCGGCCATCCACCCCGGCCTCGCGGGCCCGGCTGCGCGCGGTCTCGATCGAGCCGTCGTGGTAGTCGGTGCCGATGAACGTCGAGTTCGGGTACGCCTGGGCCATCAGGATGGTGGACGAGCCGTGCCCGCAGCCGACGTCGGACACCCGGGCGCCCCGGTCCAGCTTGGCTACCACTCCGTCGAGCGCAGGCAGCCAGGCCGAGGTCAGGTTGGCGTTGTAGCCGGGCCGGAAGAACCGCTCACAGCCGTCCAGGACGTCGGGGCCATGCTCGCCCCAGCCGAAGCCGGCGCCGGTGCGGGCCGCTGCCGTGATCTTCGGTGAGTCGAGCACCGAGCCGAGCGCGATCTGGAAGAACCCGGGCAGGTAGGCCGGGCTGTCCGGGTCGGTGAGCGCGACCGCCTGCTCGGGCGGCAGGGTGTACCGGCCGGTGTCCGGGTCGTAGCTCACGAACCCGCCCGCCGCCTGCGCGTTCAGCCACTCACGGACGTACCGCTCGGCGGTGCCGGTGCGCTCGGCCAGTTCCCCCGGCGCCAGCGGCCCGGCGCCGGCCATCGCCCGGTACAGGCCGAGCTTGTCGCCCATCACCACCAGGGCAGTGTTGAGGGTCGCGCCGACCTCCCCCACCGCGTTGAACACAAACTCCATGAGCTTGCCCTCGTCGATCTCGGGCACCTGCTCGATCGTGGTCACGATGTGTCTCCTCCCCCATGGGTTCGCTT
This sequence comes from uncultured Actinomycetes bacterium, assembly GCA_963747705.1. Lineage (GTDB taxonomy): Bacteria > Actinomycetota > Actinomycetes > Streptosporangiales > Streptosporangiaceae > RYN-230. The sequence goes on from CAVVGF010000054.1 coordinate 12,544, forward strand.
AACAGCGTTTTCGGGGAGCGTAGGTTCGGGCTCCCTGGGCTCGCTTCCGGTGGGGCACCTAGTCCTGGCGGCTGACCCTGCCGCGTCGCACCAGGTCGTGCCTACAATCACGGCATGCTGCTGGGGCGGGACCATGAGCGGCAGGAGATCGGCCAGGTGCTGGCGCAAGCACGCTCGGGGGCGAGCGCCGCGCTGGCCCTGGTCGGGGAACCAGGAATCGGCAAGACCGCGCTGCTCGACTACGCGGCCAGCCAGGCGGCCGGGATGCAGTTGCTGCGGGCCCGCGGAGTCGAGTCCGAGGCGCAGATCCCGTTCGGGTCGCTGCTGGAACTGATCCGCCCGGCCCTGGTGCTGCTCGACCAGATCCCGCCACCCCAGGCCGCGGCGCTGGAAAGCGCGCTGGCCCTGCGGCCCGGGTCGGCCCAGGACAGGTTCGCGGTGGGCGCCGCGACGCTCAGCCTGCTGGCCGCGTACGCCGAGCAGGACCCGGTGGCCGTGCTGGTGGACGATGCCCAGTGGCTGGACGGATCCAGCGCGCAGGCGCTGCTGTTCGCGTTCCGCCGGCTGATGGCCGACCCGGTCGCCGTCCTGGTCGCGGTACGCGACGGCGAACCGTCCCTGCTGGACGGGGCCGATCTGCCCACGCTCCGGCTGAGCGGGCTGACCAGCGACGAGGCGGCCAAGCTCATGCCCGGACTGCCCGCGGAACTGGCCCGGCGGCTGCACCTGGCCGCGGCCGGCAACCCGCTCGCGCTGCTGGAACTCGCGGCCGACGCCCCCGACGTGGCACTGGCCCCCGAAGGTGCCCCGGTCCTCGTGTCGGCCCGGATCTCCCACGCGTTCCTGCGCCGGGCTGGCCTGCTGGACCAGGCCGCCCGCCAGGCCCTGGTGCTGGCCGCGGCCAGCGATACCGGGGATCTGGCCACTCTGGACCGGGCCGCGGCCGGGCTCGGTACCGACCTGTCCGCGCTGGCCGCCGCGGAGAGCGCGGGGCTGGTCTCGCTGCGCGCGGGCACGGTGGAGTTCCGGCATCCGCTGGCCCGGTCCGCGGTCTACGCCGACGCGCCGGCCCCGCAGCGCCGGGCGGCGCACCGGGCGCTGGCCGCCGCACTGCCCGACCGGGACGTGGACCGCCGCGCCTGGCATCTGGCCGCCGCGGCGGCCGGCCCGGACGAAGCCGCGTCGGCAGCGCTGGCTCAGGCGGCCGCCCGGGGCCGCGACCGCAGCGCGTACGTGACCGCCGCGGCCGCGTACGAGCGGGCCGGGCGGCTGGCCGCCGATGACGGGCGGCGCGGCTGGCTGCTCTGGCAGGCCGCCGAGATGGCCTGGCTGGCCGGCCTGACCAGCCGGGCGGTGGCCCTGCTGGCGGAGGCCCGGGCCCTGGCCGCCGACGCAGATCCCCGGATCCAGGTCGAGATCGACCGGCTGGCCGGGCACATCGCGACCCGCCGCGGGCCGGTGATGCGTGGCTACGAGATCCTGACCGAGGCGGCCGGCCAGGCCGACCCCGACCGGGCCGTCGCCATGCTGGCCGAAGCGGCCAGCGCCTGTTTGCTCGCGGGGAAGCCGGCCCAGATGCTGTCCGTCGCCGGGCGGGCGTGGGCCAGCCTGCCGGCCAGCCCATCGGTACGCGCCCGCTTCCTGGCCGCGATGGCCCTCGGCGCGGCCCGGATCTTCGGCGGCGACGCGGCGGCTGGGGCCGAGGTCCTGCACGAAGCGGTCACGCTGGCCGAGAACTCCGCCGAGGTACGCGACGACCTGCGCCTGCTGCCCTGGCTGGCCCTGGCGCCGCTGTTCTTGCGTGAGAGCAGCACGGGCCGCTCGCTGCTCGGCCACGCACTCCAGTCAGCCCGCGCACACGCCGCGGTCGGCGTGCTCCCGTTCGCCCTCAACCTGATCGCCCGCGACCAGGCCACCTCGGATCGCTGGGCGGTCGCGGAAGCGACCTACCAAGAAGCGATCACACTGGCTCGGGAGAGCGGACAGCACACCGAACTGGCGTTCGGCTTGGCTGGACTGGCCTGGCTGCAGGCACGCCGGGGGCGGGAGCAGGAGTGCCGGGCCGGCGTCGCGGAGACGCTCCCGCTCTGCCGCGGCCTGGGCATGGCGCTGTATGAGATCTGGGCCACGGCCGCACTCGGTGAGCTGGAGCTCGGCCTCGGCGATGCGGCCAGCGCGGTGGCGCACTTCGAGCACCAGCGGCAGCTGCTCGGTGACCTCGCGATCACCGACCCGGACCTGTCCCCGGCCGCCGAACTCGTCAACGGCTACCTGAAGCTGGGCCGGACCGCGGACGCGCAGCAGGTCGCGGCCGAGTTCACCGCCGCCGCGGCGGCCAAGGGGCAGCCCTGGCCGCTGGCCCGGGCGCTGCGCTGCCAGGGCATGCTGGCCACGGACACCGGCTTCGCCGCCGAATTCGAGCGCGCGGTCGCGCTGCATGAGCGCACCCCGGACGTGTTCGAGGCGGCGCGCACCCGGCTGGCGTACGGCGAGCGGCTGCGCCGCACCCGGAGCCGGGTGCTGGCCCGCGAGCAACTGCGGGCGGCGGCGGACACGTTCGAGGCGCTCGACGCCCGGCCCTGGGCCGACCGGGCCCGCGCCGAACTGGCCGCCACCGGGGAGACCCGCCAGCCGCGGGACGCCAGCACGGCCGACGTGCTGACGCCGCAGGAGCTGCAGATCGCGCTGCTGCTCACCGGGGGTAAGACCACCCGGGAGACCGCGGCCGCGCTGTTCCTGTCGCCCAAGACGGTGGAGTACCACCTCCGGCACATCTATCAGCGGCTCGGTATCCACTCCCGCGACGAGCTCGCGCAGCGCCTGCAGGCGAAAGACTTACCCGGCCAGCGGCGACGGGTGCCGGGGCTGATAGATCGGGAACTCGGTGCCGTCCGGCAGCCGGATCGCCGCCAGCAGGCCCCAGCCCTGGTCGGAACGTCCCGGGCCACCTCGACGCCCTTCGCCCGCAGCTGCGCGAGCGTGGCCTGGATGTCGTCGCACATCAGGTACAGCTCGTGATGTCCGGCCCCGCCCTCCGGGTGGACCGCCAGCTCGGCCGGGGGCAGCGCGAAGATGAGCCAGCCGCCGCCCGCGTCCACGGACGGCAGCTCCAGCACATCGGTGAAGAACGCCCGTACCTGTTCCGCGGCGGGCGAGAAGACGATCGCGTGCACCCCGGTGATCACGTGCCGAGCCTAACCGCCGCCCGGCCGCTCATGCAGGCGGCTTGAAGTGACCGGCGATGCGGCCCGTGTAGTAGCTCTCCCAGGGCTGGTCCGGGCCTGCCGCCGTATAGTCCTTGTCCAGGCTCACCAGCAGGTAGACCAGCTCGCTGCGGACTGGCTTGACGCCGAGCAGAGTGGGCAGCTCGGAGAGATTTATCAGCCAGTCCGCGTACCAGCTGGCCCAGTCGTCGTCGGCGCCATCCACGATCCGGTAGACCCGGTGATGGGTCTCACTGACTTCGTGCAGCAGGGCGCTGACCTGCTCCTCGGTGCTGCTCATCGGGCTCCTTCCCCCGCCGTACCCATATCCCGCCAGCCGGCGGGCAATCCTGTGACGCCGTTTCACGCGGTAAAAGTCCCAATTGGGAGAGCGGTGACGAGCACATCGGACACGGCACCGCCGGGACTGGGCGGCTGGGTCCGGGCGACTTTCTGCCAGCCCCAGGACCGGAACGCGTGCTGCGCCGCAGCCGCCGCGGGCAGCACGGTGAGCGTGGCCCGCTCTTCGGGCAGGCCCGCCAGGATCAGGTCGTGCAGGTCCCGCCCGATGCCCTGCTGCCGCCAGGCGGCCCGGACCAGCAGGCCGGTCAGGGCGAACGTGCGGCCCGGGTGCTCGGTGGTGATGTCGTCCGCCAGCGGAATGGTCAGATGCCGCCACCAGGACGTGGCCGGCCGCAGTGGCATCCCGGCCGCGTAGCCGACCAGGTAATCGCCGTGCCGGGCCTCGGCCAGGGCGAACCCAGGCTGGCGGCACTGTACCCGGAACCGGCGGCCGAACTCCGCCGCGTCCGCGGTGCACCGGAACGGGGGGTCCGCGAGCACTTCGGCGTGCAGGGCCTGCAGTTCCGGTTCGTGCGCCGCCGCCTGCGTCCCATCCAGCAGCCGCAACGCCAGGTTAGCCATGGGCACGGCACCATCATTTCCGCCGCTGGCAGGGTAAGCACCGGCAGGGTTATCATTCCGGCCTCCCCCGGAGGTGGCAGTGAGGCCCCCGCTGCCCGAGCTGGTCGCAGGGGCAGCACCGCTACATCGTCGCCATCGGCATCGACGCCACGTGACGGTCCCGGGCAGGCGCCGGGCCCTGGCTAGGCGATCTCGACCGGCACCTCGTAGATCTCCGTGGTGGGGTGCCCAGCCTTCTCGTGCACCCGGAGCACCGCCTCCTTGGACGGGCCGGATGACAGGCAGAACACCTTGCCCGCCTCGGGGTCGAACCAGGCGCGCTCGAAGTGCACGCCCTCGGCCGCCTCGATGGCCAGGTCCTGCTCGTGCGCCGCGCGCAACTGCTCCTCGGTCACGCCGGTGAAACCGCCGTGCACGTCCATGAACTTCGCCATTCCAGGCTCCTTGCTGTCAGCCGGCCAGACGGCCGGGCCCTCCGGCGAGCGGCGGCTTGCCTGACTCCCCGCCCTGAGAATGGCGTTCGGTGGCTGATCGGCGCATGGGGCAACTTCCCCATCTTTGGTCTCGGCAGTTTCAGCCAGCCGAGCCGTGACCCGGGCGGGCTAGCTCGACCCGGACCGGCCTGCCAGATAGCGGCCGGGCGGCACGCCCATGACCCGCTTGAAGTGCCGGGTCAGGTGCGCCTGATCGTAGAACCCGGCCGCGACGGCGGCCGAGGCGATCGGCAGCCCGGCGCGGAGCAGGGACTTGGCCCGCCGGACCCGGAGCTGGGTCTGGTAGGCATGCGGCGGCATGCCCACCGACTGCCCGAACACCCGGCACAGGTGGAAGGGGCTGAGCCCGGCCTGCCGGGCCAGTTCGGGCAGCGGCACGTCGTCCGGGGCGTGCTCGGCCAGGTACTCACGGGCCCGGCGGACCGGGCCGGGTTCGCGCCCCGCGGGCCTGGGCTCGGCCGGGCCGAGCGCGTGCCGGCCCGTCAGCAGGACAAGGGCCCGGGCCAGGCAGGTTTCCCGCTCCAGCAGGGTGGATCCGGGTGACTCGGTGAGCCGGTGGAAGCGGCGCAGCAAGCCGGCCACCTCTGCGTCCCGCACAGCCGCCAGGCCGAACTCCGGCACCGTGGTGCCCGCAGGGAACTCTGCGGTGATCTCGCGCAGCAGGGCCTGGCTGGGGTAGAGCGCCCGGTAGGTCCACGACCCGTCGGCCGGCGGCCCCCCGGCGTGCGCCTCTTCCGGGTTGAGCACCAGCAGGTCGCCCGGGCCGAGCACATGCCGGGCGCCCCGGTAGCGCGGGGTGACCAGGCCCGCCTCGGTCAGCGCGATGAAGTACTCCTCATGTGCGTGCGGGTGGAACGAGAACTCGCGCAGCGTGGCCCGGAACAGTTCCAGGCCACCCAGGTCCGGCGCCCGCCACATCCGGGCCAGGCTCATCCGCCACGAGCGCCAATCTAGCCCGCAGCAATCGTGTCCAAGACCTGCGGAGCCGGCCCCGCCTATCGTCGTCGCCGCCGCACCGCCAGCCGTCCTGAGGAGATGCACATGGGCCAGCCCGATGCCAACCTGCTGCGCCGCACCGCGGAGCTGGCTTCCAGCTGGCTGGAGTCTCTGGACGGCCGGCCAGTCCGGGCCCAGGCCACCGTGGCTGAGCTGCGCTCCCGGCTGGCCGGCCCGCTCCCAGCCGGGCCCACCGAGCCGCTCGCGGTGGTGCAGCACCTGGCCCGGGCGGCGGAACCCGGGCTGGTCGCGATCCCGTCCGGCCGTTACTTCGGGTTCGTCATCGGCGGGGGCCTGCCGGCCGCGGTCGCGGCCGACTGGCTGGCCACGGCCTGGGACCAGTGCCCAGGCTTCTACGCGTGCGGGCCGGCCGCGTCGGTGGCCGAGGAAGTGGCCGGTGGCTGGCTGCGGGAGCTGCTCGGGCTGCCGGACCGCGCGTCGTTCGCGTTTACCACCGGCTGCCAGCTGGCCCACCTGACCTGCCTGGCCGCGGCCCGTCAGCACGTGCTGCGCGCGGCGGGCTGGGATGTCGAGGACGACGGCCTGGCCGGGGCGCCGCCAGTCCGGGTGCTGGCCGGCCAGCACCGCCACGTCAGCATCGACCGGGCGCTGCGGTTCCTGGGCCTGGGCCGGGCCGCGCTGACCGTCATCCCCGCCGCCGACGGCTGCGCCCGGATGGATACCGGGCGCCTACGCACCGAACTCGCGGCGGCCAGCGGCAGCCCGGTGATCGTCTGCGCCCAGGCCGGTGAGGTCAACACCGGGGCCATCGACGACCTGGCCGCGATCGCCGACGCCACCGCCGCGGCCGGGGCGTGGCTGCACATCGACGGGGCGTTCGGGCTGTGGGCCGCGGCCAGCCCGGCGCTGCGTCACCTGGTCGCCGGGGCGGAGCGGGCCGACTCCTGGGCGTTCGACACCCACAAATGGCTCAACGTCCCGTACGACTGCGGGGTGGCCATGTGTGCCCATCCGGCCGCGCACCGGGCCGCGATGAGCGCGACGGCCGGTTACCTGATCCAGGGTGGCGCCGGGGAGCCGCGGGACGCCGCCGACTGGACCCCCGAGTTCAGCCGGCGGGCCCGCGGCTTCGCCGTCTACGCCGCGCTCCGCTCGCTGGGCCGGCGCGGCGTCGCGGACCTGGTGGACCGGACCTGCGCGCACGCCCGGGCGTTCGCCGCGGGCCTCGCCCGGCTACCCGGCTGCGAAGTGCTGAACGAGGTCGTGCTCAACCAGGTGCTGTTCCGCTTCGGCACCGACCAGGCCACCGACGAGATCCTCGGCCAGGTCAACGACAGCGGCGAGGCATGGCTCAGCGGAACGACTATCGGGGGCCGGCGGGCCGTCCGTATGTCGGTGTCCAACTGGCAGACCAGCCGGAGCGACATCGAGCGCGCGCTGGCCGCGTTCCGGGCCGCGGCCCGTCAGGCGGACCGCACCAGCCGCTGAGCGCCCAGTCTCAGGTGGCCCGGTAGGCGGCTGGCAGCGGGCCGCCGAGGGCGTTGCGGCGGGCCGGCGGGCTGAGCGACACCATGCGCCGCCAGCCGCCGAGCCGTTCGCCGCCATACACCAGCTGGATGCCCGCGGCGATCGCCGCCGACTTCGGCCTGGGCCAGCCCAGGATGCGGCCGAGGCGGGCCATCACGGCCGCGCTGACGTCCCGGTAGATGGCGATCTCGGCCAGCGCGGTGCGGCGCAGCACGCGCCGGATGCTGTCCGCGTGACCGGCGGCGGCCAGCTGGAGCAGCTCCTCGTGGCAGTACGCGAGATGGTTGTCCTCGTCGTTAGAGATCATCCTGACCGCGCGGGCCAGGTCCGGGTGCTGCCGGGTGTACCGGCGCAGCAGGCGCATCTGCTCCGCGGCGCGCTGCTCGGTGACCCGGCTGTGCGCCAGGTAGGTGATGATGTCGCGCTCGGTCAGCCGCTGGTCCTGGCCCAGCCGGGCGTGGGCCAGGCCGATCCCGGTGTCTTCGAGCAACATCGTGTAGTTGGTGTCGGCGGGCACCGGCACCGGTTCCAGGCCGCGCTTGCGCAGCAGCGCGGTGAAGATGCGCCCGTGCTTGTCCTCGTCGGCGCCGTGCCGGGTGATCTTCGGCGCCAGATCCTGATACGACTCCGGGACCAGTGCCGCGATCCGGCCGTTCTCCCAGCCGCCTTGGGTCTCGCCGCTGGCCGCGATCGAGCAGAACAGCTGAAACGCCTCGTCGTTGCGGAACACCTCATCGAAGACCGAGCTGGCAGAAAGCATGGTGACCCCCCTTGGTTCTCCCCTTCCACGAGCGTGCCGGGGGGCCATGGAACCGTGATGGAGATCCCGTGGATCTCCGGTCAACTAATGTGAGCGTTAACAAGCCCACACTCACGCACAAATGTTGACTTTCCTCATCACGCCTGCAGAGCTACCAGTCAGTAACTTATGACGCGGCGTCAGCCCCGGCGGTCAGGGCCGCGTACTCCTGCGCGGCCTGCCGGATCAGCGTGCGCGAGGCGGCCTCGTCCAGCGCGGCCGCTGCGATGTCCAGGTAGACCTCACGGTAGCGGCGGATCTCACCGGGCTGCTCCAGGTAGAGCGCCCCGGTCAAGCCGGCCACGTAGACGACGGGTGGCTCGCTCTCCTGCCCCTCGCCGTTGGCCGGGAAGCGCAGCAACACGAACGGGCCGGACAGCACGCCACGGTGCAGCCCGGCCCGCAGCGGCATGACCCGGATGCTGACGTTGGGCAGCATGGCCGCGTCGGCCAGCTGATCCAGCTGCTCGGCCATGACCTGCGGGCCGCCCACGGGGCGGCGCAGCACGGCCTCGTCAAGCAGCACCTCGGCGGTGAGCGGGGCGGTCACCCGGACGAGCAGGGCATGCCGGGTGAGCCGGGCTTGCACCCGCCTGGTCACCGCGTCCGCACCGAGGTCCGGGCGTTCCGCGCTGATCACCGCGCGGGCATAGGCCGCGGTCTGGAGCAGGCCGGGGACCAGCTCGGGGTCGTACCGCTGCAGCCACGAGGCGGCTTCCTCCAGCCCGAGATACAGGTCCAGCCACTCCGGGATGACGTCGTCATGGACGTGCCACCACCCGACCGCCCGGCTCTCCCGGGCCAGCAGCATCAGCCCCTGGGTGACCTCGGCGCTGGCGCCGTACACCCGGCACATGGCCTCCACGTCCAGGCTGCGCAGCGCGGTCTGGCCGGTTTCGATCCGCCACAACTTGGGCTCAGACCACTCGAGTGCCTGTGAGGCCAGCCTGGTCGTGAGTTTGGCCTGGTTGCGCAGCGCGCGCAGGTGCCGTCCGAGCTGCCGGCGGGGCACGGTGGGACCGGCGGTGGACTCCGCAGCCATCAAGACGTGTTCCTTTCATATCGAGGGAAACCGCGATTAATTTGAAAGCATTAACCATTATGGTGCGTTAGGAAAATAGCTAATCTGGCGACAATGGAAAGGCTATCGGGCAAAGGCCGAGCAGCCAAATCGCTTGGGAGCGATTTACGCTTAACGCGCCATCCGCCAGCACGAAATACAACACTTGCTACGAAGGGGGTTCGTAGCAAGCTGCGCCACTGGGCCGATTATCGGTGCGCGGTACGACAGTCCGGCCGGAACCGGTGGCCAGTCCCGGCCGCCGCCCTGGGGAAGCTCCTCCGTCCGGGTCAGTGACGCCGGGAAAGGTAAATCCGGGTTGGCCGCCGCGGGCTATAGCCGGGCGAGCCGCGGCGGGCCGGCCGGCCGCGGGTTATGGCAGGACCATTGCTGGCCGGTGCCGCCCTGACCCAGCCACCACTCGATCAGGCTGCCACGGGTAGCGGGCACCGGTGATGTCCAACCGGCCGCAGCTGATTTGCCGGGTGCCATTGCTGGCCCCCGGGGCGAGCTGCACCTGCTGGCCAGCGGGCGCTCAGGCACTGGCGGGCGCCGCCATTCCCGGCCGGGGCCAGCGGCACCTGGTGACCAGAGGGCGCGCCGGCACTGGCCGAGTCAGCACGGGCACCTGCTGGCCCATGGGGCGCTAGCACTGGCGAGTCAGCCGGGGCACCGCCATTCCGGCCCGGGCGGCAGGCCAGTGGCCCGGACCGCGCTTCCGCCAGCGGCCGGCCGCTGGCCGGAAGTCAGCACGGCTCCGCGGCAGGTGCCGGCGGAACGCAACGCCGCTGGCTCAGGGGCAGTTGGCCGTCGAGGGCCCGTCCCACCAGTGCCCTGGTGCGGCCCGGGCCGCATCGGGGCGGTGCGTTTTAACAGCGCGGTGCTTTGTGGCACTCATAGCGCCTATAAGCCACCGCACTGTGAAGACGCACCGCGTTAATCACCCAACACGGCGACCGGGCAGCCAGGTGACGGGGCAAGGCAGCCGGGTGACGGGGCAAGGCAGCGGAACGGCCGCGGGCGCGCGCGGGCGGGCCACCGGCCAGGCACCACTGCCACTGACCGGAAAATAGGGCCCCCGGCCGACCGCGCGCCCGGCCTAATGGCGGGTGGCTCTCATGTCGCCCGCCGTGCCCCCACCCCGCGCCACGGCCTCGTACAGGGTCCCGGGGGCTGTAGGTGTGCGCATTTTCACGCTCCGCGACCGCCACCCCGGGGCGAGCTGGCTCTTCACGGGGTTGGTGCGCCATAACCCGGACAAACCGGGCAGTGAACGCACCGAATCCGTGAACAGTCACCAGAACGCATGATCGATGCGCTCGCTGAGGCTGGAGTTGGCCGGTCAGCACGGGCGTGGAAGCTCCCAGGCCCTTTGGTCAGCGGCGTTGCGGCAGAACGACGTGCCTGGCCTGCAGGCCGGGACGTGACGGGTACGTGCAGCCAGCGCCACCCTGACGGCATTCGATTGCAGCTACGGACCCGGGAACCGGACCATGTGCCTGATGTCGTATATACCCGTCTTGCGTATCAGGAGCAGTCCTGAGTCTCGCCGCCGCGAGGGAAGCGGCCAGCCAATTGGGCCGGCCAATTTGCTAAGTGATCTAGGAGTCGTACCCGCTGAACCGGTATTTCACTCCGGCAAAGACCCTGGTCAGGCCCATAAACAAGAAACGGCGTGCGTCACATGACGCATCTAGAGCGGAGCGCTCGTGCAGTTGCTGGGCGCATTTGCACGCGACCATGCACGTGCAGATACGCGTGCAACTGCGGACGATTGCACAAGACACCCGATATGTACTAACCACAAACTTCAGGCAGAATCACGCAGCCACTCCCCCTGCGCGATACGCTGATCGCCGACATAAGGGCCGAGACGAGCAGACCAGGCAGACTCACGGGGGTTTGAGCGCTCGGAGCAGGCCCAGATGTCAAAAGGTTACTCGGAAGTTCGAACGCAGGGCCCACGCGGATCGGCTCCATCGCGCCGGGTCTATGCCGTCATTCACGAATATGGCGACGACCCCTGTCGCACCAGGGGCCGCCGCCCAACTACAGCCGGTTCCCTGATGAGGACTCAGCCAATGGACAACGTAGTGGAAAGCATTCGGGTCGTGAAGGGCCCTATGGGCCGCAGATCTCAGGAGCGAGGCCAAGGACCGCCGGGCCGGCCCCCCGGCTAGGGATGTGACCGGCGAGAACGCCGGCACAAATCCGCGTTCAACGGCGACCACCCGCACGGCTGTCCGGACGATCCGGCCGTGCACCGGATGCCACCGTCCGCAGGCACCGGTCGCCACCAGCAATCCCGGCCGCACTCCTGAAAGGACCTGACATGAACCGCCCGCCGCACCCGTACCCGATGCATGCGCACACTTGCCACGCCGACGGTGCCTGCTGCCGGCCGCCCCGCTTCCAGGCCTACCTGGACGCCGCTGACGGCGCCGGGCCAGTGCACAAGAGCGCGGAGGCTTGTTCCGATCATCTCGGCGACATGGTGCAAGCCCTGACCGACTGGGCTCGCGGTCACCAGCTCAGTGGCGCCGAGCTCAGGCTGTTCGCCATCGACCGGCCCGGCGGGAGCAGCAGTCTCCCGGGTCCCGCTGGCCCGGGCGGCCCCGACGCCCTGAGCCTGGCCGTCAGCACGATCCGGTTAACGTGATGAGCACTCCGCAGCAGGCCCGGCCGGCCGGGCACCGGGACAGAGTCGCCCGGCACGCCAGGGCCAGCCCGGAACCGGTCTTGTCATCGATCCCGCACCCGCCTGGCCCGGAGACCGAGGCCGCGCAGACTGAGGCCCCGGCACCGCCCAGCCAGCCGGTCCAGCCGGTCCAGCCGCACCCCCCGGACGGGCGGATGGCCAAGCCGGCCGTGCGGCCCTGGCGGTACCTGCTGCCGGTGTTCGCGGGCGGGACCGCAGCCACCGTGATTTCGGCCGTGCGGGCCTTCGGCTGGACCATCGGGGCACGGTCAGGGGCGGGGCCATGGCTGGCCGCCGCGGTCACGGCCGGCCTGGGCACAGCGGCCCTGAGCGCCATCACGTGCATGTACCGGGACCGGCAGCAGACCAGGCGCACCGAGATCGAGCAGCGCCGGACCGAGATACTCGCCGCCGCGTTCGCCCGGGCCCTCGATGCCACCCACACCAAGGCGCAGAACCTGCCCGCGGCCAAGGAGATGACCGAAGCCGCGCGGGTGCGCGACAGCGCCCGCCAGGTCACAGCCCTGCTGGCCCCGGAGATGCTGGCCCTGGAGATGCTGGCCCCGGCGATGTGGGCCCCGTTCCAGATGGCGGTGCCTACGGTGGCCCAGGAGCGACGGGCGCGGTCTCAGCCCGCGACAATGACGCCGTCCGGGACCGGGTCGGTGTAGAGCAGCTCCACCAGCGCGGCCCGGCGGGCCAGCACCATGCGCTGGTTGACGTAGCCCTTGTCGGTGATCTCCCCCGCGTCCAGGTCCGGCGGCTGCGCCAGCACGAGCAGGCGCTCGATCCGGGCCGCCGCCGGCCGCGGCGTTGTGCCCGGCCAGCGCCTGGGCCAGCCGCTTGTGCAGCTCAGGGTGACTGACCAGGTCACCGGTGGGCTCCGGCGGCGCGCCCAGCAGCTTCCCGGCCTCGGCCGCGTTCAGCCAGGCCAGCGCGCCGACGCAGGTCCGGTTCTCCCCGGTGAGGACGAGGTCGGCGAGGATGGGGGCGGCGGACAGCACGGCCGCGCGCAGCGCGCCCACCCGGACGAACGTGCCGGTAGCGAGCTTGAAGTCCTCGGCCAGCCGGCCGCGGAACAGCAGCCCGGCGTTGGGGTCAGCCGGGTCGGCCAGGACGACCGCGTCGCCGGTGCAGTAGAACCCGTCAAAGTCGAAGGCCTGCTCGGTGAGGTCGGCGCGGCCGTAGTAACCCGGGGTCACGTTCGGGCCGCTCACACGTATCTCATACCCGTCCTCGGCCGGGACGAGCTTCACCTCAGCGCCGGGCAGCGGCACCCCGATGCACCGGGCGTCGGCGTACTCGAAGTGGGCCGTGGTCACCGCCGGGCCGGTCTCGGTGGCGCCCCAGGAGCCGGTGACCGGGATCGGGCGGCCCGCGGTGCGCTGCGCGACGTCGGCCAGCCGCTCGCGCAGGCCGCGGCAGCGCCGCGGCGGCATTGAAGATCAGCCGCAGCCGGGAGAAGAAGCGGGCCGCGAACGCCGGGTCCGCCTCCAGGGCCGGGACCAGCTGCGCGAAACCGGCCGGGACGTTGAAGTACACCGTCGGCGGGACGTCAGGCAGATTCCGGACCGTCGCACCGAACAAGGCGGGCGCCGGGCGGCCCGCGTCAACGTAGACCGTCCCGCCGAGGTCAGCGATCATGTCCATGTTGTGGTTGCCGCCGAACGTGTGGCTCCACGGCAGCCAGTCCACGATCACCGGCCGCTCGGCTCGGCCAGGAACGGCCACACCTGCCGGATCATCTGCTGGTTGGCCGACAGCATGCGGTGCGTGTTGAGCACGCCCTTGGGCGTCCGGTCGAGCCCGACGTGAACAGGATCTTGGCCATCGCGTCCGGGCCGAGCGCGCCGAACGCGGCCCGGATCGCCGGGCCCGGCGCGGTGGCCAGCAGGGCAGCGAGCTGGCTCGCGCCCCGGCCGGTGGCCGGTGGCCACGATGGCCGGCGCCGGCGCTGGGCCGCATCCAGCGCGGCGGCGAACCGGCCGGCGTCGTCGGCGAACACCGCGCCGGGCTGGATCAGCTCGGTGATCGCCCGGATCGGCGTGGTCACGGCTCTGCAGTGAGTAGGCCACGCTGACCGGGGCGACCGGAATCCCGGCCGTCATCGCACCCAGCGTCAGCAGCAGGTGGCGCACGCCGTTGCCGGACAGGATCAGCAGCGGGCGGTCCGGGGCCAAGACCGCGGTCGAGCAGCGCCTGGCCGATCGCTGTCGCGGCTGCCGCCGCCGCCCCGTAGGAGCAGGACTGCCAGGCCCCGTCCGGGCCGCGCTCGGCCGCCAGCGGGTGGCCTGGATGGTCGCGGGCCCAGGTCCGCAGGCTGTGGACCACCGTGACCGGATAGCCGCCCAGCGGGTCGGCCGAGCGCAGCAGCACGGTGCCCGGGACGTCCCGCGGGCCGCCAGGGCCCGGCGACGATGCGCAGCGCAGCGAACAAGGCGCAGGCGTTGCTGAGCGCTTGGTCCGCTCCCTCGGTGCAGCGGTCACCCAGCAACCAGGTTATGCAACTGTCGCATTCTTGGTCTACGGCATCTCTTTGTAGCGGTTCCGCCCAACATGAGGCACAACCCACTGAGACGCAGCTCAACCCACCGATTGTGTGCGCGGCAAGATCTCCCTGCGCAGCGCGTTGACTGCGGCATTCCCC
>CAVVGF010000055.1:0-216583 GCA_963747705.1 uncultured Actinomycetes bacterium
TGCGCAGCTGCGCGGAGTTCGCCGCCCGGGTGGCCGGGGGCGAGCAGAGCGCGCTCATCGACGGCTGCGCCAGCCTGCGGGCCAGCATCGACGCGGCCGTACGGGATGGCCTGGCTGCCGGTGGTCTCACCCGTGCCGGACAACACCGTGCCTGAGGTCGCGGGCCGGTGACGCCACCACGGGAGTATCACCGGCTGCGGGTGGCCGAGGTGATCACGGAAGCGGGTGGTGCCTGCTCCCTGGTGCTGGACGTGCCGCCGGACCTGTCCGGGGCGTTCGGCTACCGGCCCGGGCAGTTCCTCACCGTGCGGGTGCCGAGCGACCGGGACGGCTCGGTGGCCCGGTGCTACTCGCTGTCCAGCTCGCCGCACACCGGCGACCGGCCGACCATCACCGTGAAGCGGACCGACGGCGGGTACGCGTCCAACTGGCTGGCCGACAACCTGGCCGCCGGGAGCATGCTGGACACGCTGCCGCCGGCCGGGACGTTCTGCCCGGAGTCACTGGATGCTGACTTCCTGCTGTTCGCGGCGGGCAGCGGGATCACCCCGGTGATCTCCATCCTCAAGTCGGTGCTGGCCCACGGCCGGGGCCGGATCGTGCTCAGCTACGCCAACCGGGATGAGCGGTCGGTCATCTTCGATGCCGAGCTGCGCCGGCGGGCCGCGGCCGCCGGTGACCGGCTGGCCGTGGCGCACTGGCTGGACTCGGTGCAGGGCCCGCCCACCGCGGCCGCGCTGGCCGCGCTGGCCCGGCCGTACGCCGGGTACGAGACGTTCATCTGCGGCCCGGACCCGTACCTGGCGGTAGTGCGCGACGCGCTCAGCCAGCTCGGCGTGCCGTCGCGGCGGGTGCACACCGAGCGGTTCCTGTCGCTGGCCGAGAACCCGTTCGAGGCGACCGCGGCGCCGGCCGACGGCGGGCTGGCCGCCACGCTGGAAGTCACCCTGGACGGGGAGAAGCGAGAGCTGGCCTGGCCGCCGGGCAGCCGGATGCTGGACGTGCTGATCGAGGCCGGCCTGGAGGCGCCGTACTCCTGCCGCCAGGGCGTGTGCGGCGCCTGCGCCTGCCAGCTCACCGGCGGCGAGGTGGACATGGCGCACAACGAGGTGCTGGAAGCCGGAGGACCTGGCCGACGGCTACATCCTCGCCTGCCAAGCCACCCCCCTAACCGAATCAGTAAGCATCACCTACTGACCTGCTCCCCGAGGTCTTCCGCTGGCGATCATGACTTCAGTGCGACTCTTTTAGCACCTACGTCATGATCACGAAGTCTGGCCGCTGGGCTGGGGGCAGATGGGGAGCGGACGGACGGGATGCGCTGGGGCCTCGGCCAAAACTGGAACGTGTTCTAGTATTGAGGTCCGGAGGTGCCATGGACGAGGCCGAGTTCGACGTGGTCGTGGTGGGCAGCGGCGCGGCTGGCATGACGGCCGCGCTGACCGCCGCGCACCACGGGCTGAGCGCGCTGGTGGTGGAGAAGACCGACCGGTTCGGCGGCTCCACCGCCCGGTCCGGCGGCGGTATCTGGGCGCCGGGTAACACGGTGCTGAACCGCGCCGGGGTGGCCGACTCGCCGGAGCAGGCCCGCGCCTACCTGGCGCACGTGGCCGGCGACGGCGTCGACGCGGCCCGGCAGCAGGCGCTGCTGACCCACGGCCCGGCCATGCTGGACCTGGTCCGCGCGCTCACGCCGGTGGACTTCGCCTGGGTGCCGGGCTACGCGGATTACTACCCGGAGGCGCCCGGCGGGCTGGCCGCCGGGCGCAGCGTGGAACCCATCCCACTGGACGGCCGGGTGCTCGGCGCGGACCTGGCCCAGCTCAACCAGCCCTACCTGCCCACGCCGGCCGGGGTGACCATCACCCAGGCGGAGTACCGCTGGCTGAGCCTGGGCCCACGGCACCCACGGGCCATGCTGGCCTCGGTCAAGGTGGCCGGCCGACTGGCCCGCTACCGGGTGCTGCGGCAGCGCATGCTGACCATGGGCCAGGCACTGGCCACCGGCCTGCGGGCCGGGCTGCGCGACCTGGCCGTGCCGGTCTGGCTGAACACCCCGATGACCGGCCTGCACATCGAGGACGGCCGGGTCACCGGGGTCGACGTGACCCGGGACGGCCAGCCCATGCTGATCCGGGCCGGGCGCGGTGTGCTGCTGGCCGCGGGCGGCTTCGAGCGGAACGGGCCGATGCGGGAGCGCTACCAGCAGGCGCCGATCGGCACCGACTGGACCACCGGCTCGGCCGGCAACACCGGTGACGCGATCGCCGCGGGCGAGGCCGCCGGGGCCGCGCTCGACCTGATGGACGACGCCTGGTGGGGCCCGTCCATCCCGCTGGCCCGCGGCCCGTACTTCTGCCTGGCCGAACGCAGCCTGCCCGGCTGCATCCTGGTCAACGGGGCGGGCCAGCGGTTCGTGAACGAGTCCGCCCCGTACGTGGACGCGGTGCACGCGATGTACGCCGGGCACTCGGCTGACGTGCCGCACATCCCGTCCTGGCTGATCACCGACCAGCGGTACCGTGATCGCTACGTGTTCGCCGGGCTGCCGCCGCGCAAGTCACTGCCCCGCCGCTGGTACGCGGCGGGCGCGGTGTTCCGCGCGCCGGACCTGCCCGGGCTGGCCGGCCAGATCGGCATCGACGGCGAGGCGCTGGCCAAGACCGTGGCCACGTTCAACGAGTTCGCCGAGACCGGCCGGGACGGGGACTTCGGCCGGGGCGGCTCGGCCTACGACCGCTACTACGGCGACCCGCGGCAGCGGCCCAACCCGAACCTGGCCCCCCTCCGGCGGCCGCCGTTCTACGCCATCAAGATCGTCCCAGGCGACCTGGGCACCAAGGGTGGGCTGCGTACCGACGAACGGGCCCGGGTGCTGCGCGCCAACGGCTCGGTGATCCCCGGCCTGTATGCCGCGGGCAACACCAGCGCGGCCGTGATGGGGCACAGCTACGCCGGCGCGGGGGCGACGATTGGCCCGGCTATGACGTTTGGCTACCTGGCGGCTCTGGACCTGGCCGGGACGAGTTAGCCGGTACTGGCGTTCGGCTAGAGATATCTGTGCCGGGATCTATGCGGCACATGTGCACCAGCGGGAGCGGAGTTCGCTGGTTTGCATATTTGCCCGGTTCGTGCGGCTAATCAATTCCCAGGTTGCCGGACCATTGTGGGTTAGACGCGTAGCCTCTTAAGTAGTTGCAGTAAAGCCGCCGGAGTTGTGCACCATCGGCTTCCGGACGGCGTCTAGTAGCGGGGGCCTGAGAGGAGGCGTCCATGGGGACAAGTGCGACGCCCAGCCGCTCCGGGCAGTCAGCTTCCGGTGAGCCGGCTCGGGCCAGGTGGGGACATTGACAGGTGGGCTGGCTGACGAGGCCTGGCTGGGGTTCATCGCGGCGCTGACCCTGCTGCTGGCGGCGACGATTTTGAGTGTCATCCGGCAGCCGCCCTGGATACCGCCGCCGCCAGCCGAGGAGCCTGGCGGGCCGGAGCTGGCCGAACGGTGGCCCGCCTATCCGGCGCCGTCGAACGGCCGGCACTCGGCTGCAGCCGCACCCGGGACGGGCGCGCGGCCCGCGCCCCGGCCGGCGCCCCGGCCCGCCGCCAGGCCCCCGGCCGAACAGCGGCCGGCGCCACTGCCGGTCCGGCAGCCAGGCCAGTCCGGCTGGCCGGCCCCGGTGGCGGCCGGCCTGCTGGCCGGGCCGGAGAGCCCGGCTGAGCCGGACGGCCTGGCCGGGCCGAACGGCGGGCAGCCGCGGGTCACCGGTGGGCCGCCCTGGGGCCCGGCACCCCGGCCACCCGGCGCGCTACCGTAGCCTGCCCGCGGCGGGTCAGAGCCGCCCGGCGGCGCTGTGCGCGAGGATCATCCGGACGGTGTCCACTGGTTTGCCGGCGCGGCCGCCTGCGTCTCGGCGCGCAGCCCGCGCTCGCGCTCGGCCACCATCGCGGGAATCTCGGCGCCGCATCCGCACGGGCAGGCGACCGGGATGCTATCCACCCGCGCAACGGTACGCGAGCCGTACCCTGGGCCAGTGACGTTCAGAGGAAGGCCCCCGGGCCATGTTCGGCCCCGCCCTGCTGGCCACGGGGTTAGGCGCGCTCTGGTGCGCCGACTGGGAGTACCCGGTGCTGGTCCGGGTCGACGCGCGGGACCGCACACCGCAGGTCTGGGCCAGCTGGCCAGCCGCGAACGGGCCGCAGGGCCTCGCGGTGGGCCCGGACGCCGTCTGGCTGCTGGCGGGCGAGGGTGATCAGCTGCTCGAGGTTGATCCGGCGGGCGGCGGGGTCACCGCGCACCCGGTGCCGTTCCCGCTCGCCGGGATCGCGGTTGGCCGGGACGCCGTGTTCGGGATCGGCCAGCTCGGCGACGGGCGGGTCCTCCGGTTTGCCCCCGGCGGCGAGGCCGCCTCGGCGCCGGCCGGGGAGGTGCGGACCCTCAGCCTGATCGCGGCGAGCGCGGAGTACGTGTGGGTGGTCGACGACGAAACGGCGATGGTGCTCGCGCTGGACGCCGGCTCGCTGGAACCGGTGCAGTCGTTCCGCCATGTCGGTGCGCCGCACGCGCTGTTCGCCCGGGGCACGCAGGCCTGGTATGTCTGCCTGCCCGAACTGGAATGCCGGGACGAGGGCGGCCGTCAGGACCGGGTCATCCGGCTGGGCCCAGGCGGGCCCGCGGTGGACCTGCTCCGGCTGGACGCCGCCACCGGGACCGCCGAACGGCTCGGTGGCCTGACCGGGCTCGCCTCAGCCGCGGCGCTCAGCGGAGACCGGATGTGGATTTCCGGTGACCAGCGGGAGGGACCGGGCGAGGACCCGGTGACCTCGCTCTGCTGCCTTGGCCTCGATGGCCGGGACATCGGCACGGTGGAACTGCCGGGCCAGATCGACGCGATCGGGGCCAGCGACACGCTGGTGTGGGTAGCTGGCTTCCGGCGATCTCGGCAGGAGCACATCGTCACCGTGCTGGACCCGGCCGGCGCGGTCACCGGGGAAGTGAGCTTCCAGGCGGTCGACCTCACGCCGTGGGCACCGCCCGAGGCTGAACCGCTGCGGCTGCCGCTGGCCGAGCGGGCCCCGGCCATCCGGGACGCGGTGGCGGCGTCCCTCAGCCAGCCCGGCCAGGCGGTCAGCCGGTTCGGCGATCAGTGGGAGGTTCCCGCGGTCAGCCCGGAGTTCCAGCTGGAGCGGGTCGAACTGCACGGCGGCGGAGATGACTACGAGATCGCCGTGCTGTTCCGCTGGGCCGGCGAGACCGGCCTGTTCGGGATGCGCTTTGGCCTCCCAGCCGAGGACGGGGACTTTGACGCCCCGGACGCCTACATCTCCGTCTATGTCGAGGAGAACCTGCTCGCCCAGGGCTATGGACTGGCGAACGCGACCCGGGAGCCCGCGGACGGTATTACCTGGCTGCGCTGGCCGCGGACATAACCTCACGGCCGTGCCTGCGCGCGGGGCGGCTAGGAGGGACACTGGAACGTGTGGCGTGATGCAGTCCGCGGCGCCCCCAGGGCTTCGCTGCGGGTCAAGCTGGTCGCGGTGCTGCTATGCCTGCTCGCCGCCGCCGCCGTGGTCATCGTCACGGTGGGCGCCAGTGCGCTGCGCGGCCAGCTGACCCGCCAGGCCGGTGGGCAGCTCCGGATGTACGCGCACCAGCTGACCAGCCAGCCGTTCCAGCTGCTGGGCACGTCCCGGGCCGCACCTGCGACGATCGTCCCGTTCAACGGGCTCGGCACGGGGGGCGAGGCCCGGCCGCCAGGCGCGGCCGACCGGGTCGGCGCCGCCGGTGCGGCCAGCACGCCAAGCACGTCGCGGGCCAAGGGCGCGACCGGCGCCTCGAGTACGTCGGTCGCGATCGTCGGCGTGTTCGCCGGGCCCCGGGGAGTCAGCATCGAACTGCGCGGCCCGGGGGGCCAGTTGCTGGTCAGCACGGGCCCGGGCACCCGGCCAGGGCCGGCGCTGCCGACGGCGTTCGCCCCGGTTCCGGCGCGCACCGGCGTGCTGCGCACGGTCCAGGGAGTCGGCGGCAGTTACCTGGTGATCGCCGAGCCGGTGCACTTCGCGGTCCAGCGGCTGGTGTTCGGTTATGGAGCCGACGACTTCGCGGTCACCGGCGGGGCCCGGACCGGCCAGAAGGGCCAGCAGGGCCAGACCGGCACGGTGGTGGTCGGGCTGCGCCTGGCCAGCATCGATCAGCCGGTCCGGAGGCTCACCCTGCTGGCCGTGGCGGTGAGCGCGGCCGTAATCCTGATCGCCGGCGGGCTGGCCTGGGCCGCGATCCGGTTCTTCCTGCGCCCGGTGACCCGGGCGGCCCAGGCCGCCGACACGGCCGCCTCCGTACTGGGCGGCGACGGCAGTGAGGTGGCCCACCTGGTGCCCGGGGGGCCGGCGGCCTGGCCGGGTCGCTGCACACCGTGCTGAGCCGGGCTCGACGGCCAGGCCGCGGCGAGCGGCGGCGCGGAGGCCGCCGCGGACGCGGCCACCGGGCAGCTGGCCGCGCGGCTGGAGTCGGTGGCCGGGGCGCTGCGCCGCCCGATCAGCCTGCTGCACGGCCGGGCTGAGCACTGGGCCCACCGGGACCAGGACCGCAGCGCTGACCCGGACCGCGCGCTCGGCCAGATCGCGGCCTACGC
Organism: uncultured Actinomycetes bacterium; assembly: GCA_963747705.1. Taxonomy (GTDB): domain Bacteria; phylum Actinomycetota; class Actinomycetes; order Streptosporangiales; family Streptosporangiaceae; genus RYN-230. The sequence goes on from CAVVGF010000055.1 coordinate 6,627, forward strand.
GGCCGACGCCGAGGCGCTGCTCGACGAAGTGGACGACGCCCGCGGTTAGTCCGGGCCGAGGATGAGAGCGCTGGTGGGGACGCCGGTGCCGGCCGTGACCAGGACCGGGCCGTCGCCGGGGACCTGGTTGACCGACGTGCCGCGGACCTGGCGGACGGCCTCGGCGATGCCGTTCATCCCGTGGATGTAAGCCTCGCCGAGCTGGCCGCCGTGCGGGTTGAGTGGCAGCCGGCCGCCCAGCTCGATGGCCCCGTCCGCGATGAAGTGCCGCGCCTCGCCGCGCGGGCAGAAGCCGAGTTCTTCCAGCTGGAGCAGGACGTACGGGGTGAAGTGGTCGTACAGCACGGCGGTGCGCACGTCGCGCGGGCCGAGACCGGCCTGGGCCCAGAGCTGCCTGGCCACCACGCCCATCTCGGGCAGGCCCAGCTCGTCGCGGTAGTAGCTGGTCATCACGAACTGGTCCGGGCCGCTGCCCTGCGCGGCGGCGCGGATCACCGCGGGCGGCTGCCGCAGCTCACGGGCCCGGTCCAGGCTGGTCACCACGATCGCGACCGCGCCGTCGCTCTCCTGGCAGCAATCCAGCAGCCGGAGCGGCTCGGTGATCCACCGGGACGCCTGATGGTCGGCCAGCGTGATCGGCCGCTGGTAGAACCAGGCGTCCGGGTTGACCGCGGCGTGCCGCCGGTCGGCCACCGTGACCCGGCCGAAGTCCTCGCTGGTAGCGCCGTACTCGTGCATGTAGCGCCGGGCGATCATGGCCACGGTGGCGGCCGGGGTGCCCAGGCCCATCGGGTAGTGCCAGCCGTTGTCCACCCCCGAGGAGGTCAGCGCGGCCACGGCGGCCCGTGACACCTGGCCGAACCGGTGCCCGGAGCGCTCGTTCAGCGCCCGGTAGCAGACCACCACCTCGGCCAGCCCGGCCGCGACGGCCAGCACCGCCTGCTGCACGGTGGCGCACGCGGCGCCCCCGCCGTAGCCAACGTGGCTGAAGAAGCGGAGTTCGGGCAGGCCCAGCTCGCGGGCCAGCGCGATCTCCGCGGTGTTGTCCATGCTGAACGTGACCAGCCCGTCCACCGCATGGACCGGCAGCCCGGCGTCGGCCAGCGCGGCCTCGGCCGCCTCCACGGCCAGCCGCAGCTCGCTGCGGCCGGAGTCCTTGCTGAACTCGGTGGCGCCGATCCCGGCGATGGCCGCCGTGCCGCTGATCATGCCGGGCTCCCCGGGACCAGCACCCGGACCGTCCCGGTCACGTGATCGCCGAGGCTGCACCGCCCGGTAACCCGCACCAGGTACTCGGTTCCGCCCGCCGCGGCGGGCCCGCCGTCCGGCCCGGCTCGGCTCGGCCTGGCCGGTGAACGTCAGCGTGTCGCCCGCATAACACGGCGCGCCGAGCCGGATGGCCACGTTGCGCACGACGGCCTGCGGCCCGGCCCAGTCGGTCACGAACCGCTGCACCAGGCCGGTCGTGGTCAGGATGTTCAGGAAGATGTCCTTGCTGCCGCGCTGCACGGCGCGGTCCCGGTCGTGGTGCACGTCCTGGAAGTCCCGGGTGGCGATGGCGGTGGAGATCACGAACGTCGGGCTGGCCTCGATGACCAGTTCCGGCAGGGTCAGCGCGGTCATCTGGGGTCCTCCCGCCAGGCGGGCAGCGTCAGCTCGTCGTCCACCCGGATGAACTCGGCCCGCACCGGCAGGCCGATCCGCACCCGATCCGGCGGGACGCCGAGCAGCTCGCCCACCATCCGGACGCCCTCGGTCAGGGTGACCAGGGCGACCACGATCGGCAGCTGCTTGCCGGGCACCGGCGGGTGGTGATGCACCAGGTAGCTGTAGATCTCGCCGGTGCCGTCCGCGACCTGGTACCCGGGCTTGGCCGCGCCGCAGGCCGGGCAGCGCGGGCCCGGCGGGTGGCGCAGCCGGCCGCACCCCTCGCACCGCTGGATGCGCAGCTCGCCCACGGCGGTGCCGGCCCAGAAGTACGCGGTGTCCGGCGAGACCACCGGGCGCAGCACCGGCCCCGCGGTCAGCTCGCCGCCGCCGGCGCCGGGGCCGTGGCTGTCGCCGCGGGCGGCCGGTACTTGAGCACCCGGAACATCATCGTCGCGACCGGCTCACCCGCCACGTACCAGGTGCTCCGGGTGGTCACGAACCAGCCTTCGCCCAGCCCGGTCCGCTTCGGCCCGGTCACGTCCTCCAGCACCGGTCCGCATGCTGACCCGCTCGCCGTGCCGCAGGTAGCGGTGGTACTCCTGCTCGCAGTTGGTGGCCACGATCGAGGTGAACCCGGCCTCGTCGAGTACCTGGATCATCTGCTGGAGCGGGTCGTCGCTGCGCTCCGGCCCGGCCGGGTGCAGCCCGCCCATCGTCCACACCTGGGCCATCGCGGGCGGCGCGACCAGCCCGCCGTGCACCGACGCGGCGGCGAACCCGGCGTCGGTGTAGACCGGGTTGGCATCGCCGATCGCCTCGACCCAGTTATTGATCATCGGCTGGTTCACCGGGTCCCGGCCCAGCCGGGCGCGCCGCTCGGCGCCGGCCGGTCCGCTGACCCGCTCCGCCGGCCTCCCGTATCGCCTCGTCCCCACCCGTCATCGCGGCACCCGGGGAAGCCCCAGCCCAGCCGTGGCGATCAGCTCGCGCTGGATCTCGTTCACGCCGCCGCCGAACGTCAGCACGGTGTTCCGCTTGGCCTGCACGTCCAGCCAGCGGGCCAGGTCGGCGGTGTCCGGGTCGGCCGGGTCGCCGTGCCGCCCGACCACCTCCTCCAGCCGCTGGCCCAGGTCCTGTATCTGCACCGACGAATAGACCTTGGTGGCCGACGCGTCGGCCACGTCCACGTGATCGGCCACCGCCACCTGCCAGTTCAGCAGCTCGTTGACGCGCAGGCTCGCGTAGCTGCGGGCCAGCGCCCGGCGCACGTCCGGCTGGCTGAGCAGCGGCCGCCCGTCCGGGCGGCCCGGTCCGCGGCCCAGTCGTGCACCCGGTCGTACATGGCCGCGATCCGGCCCGCCGGGCCGAGCATCACCCGCTCGTGGTTCAGCTGGGTGGTGATCAGCCGCCAGCCCGCGTTCTCCGCGCCGACCCGCATGCTGACCGGCACCCGCACGTCGCTGTAGTACGTCGTGTTGACGTGGTGCGCGCCGTCGTGGGTGATGATCGGCGTCCAGCTGAACCCAGGATCGGCGGTGTCCACGATGAGGATCGAGATGCCCTTGTGCTTGGGCGCGTCCGGGTCGGTGCGGCAGGCCAGCCAGATGTAGTCGGCCTCGTGCGCGCCGGTGGTGAAGATCTTCTGCCCGTTGACCAGGTACTCCTCCCCGGCCCTGACGGCCCGGGTGCGCAGCGCGGCCAGGTCGGTGCCGGCCTCGGGCTCGGTGTAGCCGATCGCGAAGTGCACCTCGCCGGCCAGGATCCGGGGCAGGAAGAAGTCCTTCTGCTGCTGGGTGCCGAACGCCTGCAGGGTTGGCCCCACCGTCTGCAAGGTGACCGCGGGCAGCGGCACATCGGCCCGCGCCGCCTCGCTGACGAAGATCTGCTGCTCCACCTGCCCCAGCCCGCGCCCGCCGTATTCCACCGGCCAGCCCACGCCGAGCCACCCGTCCCGGCCCATCCGCCGGACCAGCTCACGGTAGATCTCGCCGTGCCGCTCGGTGAGCAGCTCCGCCCGTTCCGCCGGGGACAGCAGCCCGGCGAAATACTCACGGACTTCTTTTCCCAACGCCAATTGGGCGTCAGTGAGCTCAATATGCATCGCGGCCTCAATCGCAGACTCGGGCGGCCAGCGCGTCGAGCCGGTAGTCGGCGCCGCCGGTGAACCGGACCAGATCCTTGACCAGGGCGGAGTACCGGGGCAGTGGGTAGCTCACGTCCATGCCCAGGCCGCCGTGCAGGTGATGACAGGCCCGCAGCGCCGGCGGGCCGTGCTCGGCCAGCCAGTAGCCGGCCACGTCAAGGTCGGCGGCGGCGTCCAGCCCGGTGTCCAGCCGCCAGCAGCCGGACAGCGTGGCCAGGTGCAGGGTGCGCGCGGCAATGGAGATGTCGGCGATCTGCTGGGCCACCGCCTGGAACGTGGCCAGCGGCCGGCCGAACTGCGCACGGGACGCCACGTGCGTGGTGGTCAGGGCCAGCGCGCCGGCCAGCAAGCCGTCGGCCAGGCAGCACGCGCCGGCCAGCGCGAGCTGGCCGAGGTCCGCAACGTCGCGGCCGTCCAGCTCAACGCGGAGCAGATGCGCGACCGGCGCCCGGTCCAGCTGGAGCGTGTACTCCGGCGTACCGGCCGAACTCGGCGTGCGCGTCGCCGTCACCCCCGGCGCCGCGGGGTCAACCAGCACCACTCCGGTGCCGCCTGTGGCGAAGCTGGCCGGGACCAGCACCCAGCGGGCCTCGGCGGCGTACGGCACGCCGATCTTGGTCCCGGTCACGGTGCCAAGCGGAGTTCCGGTCGGGCCCGTGCTAGGTGCCTCTCCTTCCGCCGCGGCGGTCAGGGAGGAGGTCGTTGCGGCAGTCAGCATTGCCGTGGTGGCCGGGGCCAGCGGCATCGGGGCCGACGGCTCGCGGACCGCGGCGGTCAGCAGCGTGTCCCCGGTGGCCACCCCAGCCAGCACGGCCCGCTGCACGTCATGGCCGGCCCACCGGGTCACCGGCAGCACCCCGAGCATCAGCGTGGCCAGCGCCGGCCCCGGCTCGGCCCGGCGGCCCAGCTCGGTCAGCAGCACCGCCGTGTCCAGCACCGACAGGCCGTCACCGCCCAGCCAGTCCGGCAGGGCCAGGGCCAGCAGCCCGGCCTGGGCCAGCTCTTTCCACTGTGTTGCAAACTCCTGTGTGTCGGGCCCTACCGGCGCTCTCACGGCGGTCGGGCTGCGGTCGAGCACCTCGGCAGCCGCGGCCGCGACCGCCTGCTGGGATTCCGTGTGGCCGAAGTCCACTCAGCGCACCTCTTCTCGGGGCAGGCCAAGCACTCGCTCGCCGACCAGGGACAGCAGGATCTGGGATGTCCCACCGGCGATGCTCAGGCACCGGGTGAGCAGGAACTCGTGCACCGCGCCGGCGGCCGTGCCGTCGCTGGCCGCGCCGTCCGGCCCGGACAGGGTCAGCGCGGCCTCGGCCACCGCCTGCCGGTGGGCCACGCCGATCAGCTTGCGCACCGCCGCCTGCTGGCCCGGTTCCGCCCCGCCCAGCTCGGCCAGGGTGGCCCGGAGGTCCAGCAGCGAGCCGGCCAGGCCGTCGGCGACCAGCCCGCCGACCTGCTCCGCCACGGCCGGGTCACCGTCCAGGCCGGCCGCCCGGACCAGGCCAAGCAGATCTTCCACCTCCTCGCCGAACGCCGGCCCGCGGCCCATCGCGGTGCGTTCGGCGGCCAGCGTGCTGCGCGCGATCCGCCAGCCGTCGCCCGGCTGGCCGAGCAGGCAGTCGGCGGGCACGACCACCCCGTCCAGGAACACCTCGTTGAACATGGCCCGGCCGGTCATCTCGCGCAGCGGCCGGATGTCGATGCCCGGGCTGGTCATGTTGACCAGGAAATAGCTGAGCCCGCGGTGCTTGGGCACGGTGGGGTCGGTGCGGGCCAGGCAGATCGCCCAGTCGGCCTGGTGGGCCAGTGAGGTCCAGACCTTCTGGCCGGTCAGCTCCCAGGCTCCATCGGCCTCCGCACCCACCCCCACCGGCTCGGCCCGGGTACGCACCCCGGCCAGGTCCGAGCCGGCTTCCGGCTCGCTGAACAGCTGGCACCAGGTGATCTCGCCGCGCAGCGTGGGCCAGATGAACCGGTCCCGCTGGGCCGGTGTGCCGTGCTGCAGGATGGCGTGCCCGGCCCAGCCGCCGATGACCAGGTCGGGCCGGGCCAGCCCGGCCCGGTTCAGCTCTTCGTCGATGAGGAGCTGGGTGGCCAGCGAGGCGGACTGGCCGTAGGGCGCCGGCCACTGCGGGGCGGCGTAGCCCGCGTCGGCCAGCGCGGCCCGGCGTTGCCCATCGGGCAGCGCCGCCACCGCCGCGGCCATGTCCCGTACCGACTGGGTCTCGGCCAGGCGCGGCGGCCTCGGCGCGAAGCGGCGACCGGGGGCCTCCGGGGGAGTCGCCCGGCCAGCAGAGCCCGCCGTGCGGGCTCGGCAGAGCGCCGGCCGTGCGGGCTGGGGTGGCCGATCCTCCGCGGCCGACTCCAGGTCCTGACCGGTGATATCGACGCCGAGCCGGCGGCGGCGCCGGCCAGGGCGAGCGCCGCCACCCGGCGCCGCCAGGCGGCGGAACCGCCGAGCAGCTGGCGCAGGGCCAGCGCCCGGCGCAGGTACAGATGCGCCTCGTGCTCCCAGGTGAAGCCGATCCCGCCGAGCACCTGGATGCAGTCCTTGGCGTTGTCCACCGCGTCGTCCAGCGCCGCCGCGGCGGCGGCCGCCGCCGCTAGCGGGTGCTCGCCCGGCGCCCCGTCCGCGGCCCGCGCCGCGTCCCAGGCCAGCGCGGTGGCCCGGTCGGCCCGGCAGAGCATCCCGGCGCACAGGTGCTTGACCGCCTGGAATGAGCCGATGGCCCGGCCGAACTGGTGCCTGGTCTTGGCGTACTGGGCCGCGGTGTCGCAGCACCAGCTGGCCACCGCGGCCGCCTCCACCGCGGCCAGCGTGGCGGCCAGGTCCCGGACCCGGGACGTGCCCAGCCCGGTGACGATCTGGTCCTGGCCGACGACCGTACCGTCCAGCCGGACGTCGGCCAGCGAGCGGGAGAAGTCGACCGGCGGCCGGGGCCGTAGCGTCAGCCCGGGCTGGTCGGTCGGCACCAGGAACCACACCGCGGGGTCCTGGCGGCCGCCGACCCGTCCGCCGCCGACCCGTCCGCCACCGGCACCGCCGCGGCCAGCAGCAGGTGCGTCGTGCTGCCCGCGCCGAGGATCAGGCCAGTGTCACCGGTCACCTGAAGCGTCCCGTCGGCCTGCCAGGCTCCGTGCAGCCTCCCGGCCGACAGGGCCACCGCGACGCTGACCCGCCCGGCCGCCAGGTCGGGCAGCAACGCGAACACGGCGGGGTGGGGGGGTTCTTCGGGCCGCACCGCCGGGCCGGGCGCCAGCAGCAGGCCGGCCAGCAGGGTGGGCATGACCGGGCCAGGAACCAGGTCGGCCGTCAGCTGCTCCAGCGCGGCGGCCAGGTCGGCCACGGTGCCGTCCGCGCCGCCCACCGCGAGCGGGCAGCGCGATCGAGAAGATACCCAGCTCAGTCAGCTCGTTCCAGCAACCAGTGGCCTCGGCTACATATGTCGGGTTGGCGCCGGGCGACGGTGCGCCGCCGTCCGGGCCGGCGCGCGCCGTGCCGGGCCCGGAAGCTGGCTCCAACTGCCGGACGGCGGCGATCGGGTCGATGCTCTTGGCCCAGTCACGCAGGGCGGCCTGCAGAGCCCGCTGCTCCTCAGTGGTGGCGATCGGCACCGGCCCTCCTCTTCGCCCTGGCCTCAAAATTAGAACACGTTATACCTCGCCGAGGCCAGCCTGCGGAACTGCCCCGCCCGGCTGTGATTGATACGCTGGACTGTAGAACGAGCCCTGCAACCAGCCCGGCTTACCCAATATGCCGGTGCCTGATGCCGGGTTTGGTGCCGAGTCATGGGACAGGACGAGAGGCCTCGATGGCATCGCCGAGAACACGTAGCACTATTGCGCCGAATGCCCCGACGGATGCCGAACTGGGTTCCGCCGCGCAGCGCGACCGGCGCAAGCGGATCCTCGACGCCACCCTGGCGCTCGCGTCCAAGGGCGGCTACGAGGCGGTGCAGATGCGGACCGTCGCGCAGCGGGCCGACGTGGCGCTGGGCACGCTGTACCGGTACTTCCCGTCCAAGATCCACCTGCTGGTGTCGGGCCTGGCCCGTGAGTTCGAGCGCCTGCAGGAGAAGCTGAACCGGGCGCCCATCCCCGGCGACACGCCGTACGACCGGATGCTGTACGTGCTGAGCCGGATGACCCGGTCCATGCAGCGCGAGCCGATGCTGGCCGAGGCGATGACCCGGGCCTTCATGTTCGCCGACCCGAGCGCGGCCGCCGAGGTCAACGCCGTGGCCCGGCTGATGGAGCAGATCCTGACCCGGGCCATCCACGAAGGCGAGCCGTCCGAGGACGACAAGGCGATCGCCCGGGTGATCGGTGACGTCTGGCTGTCCAACCTGGTCGCCTGGGTGACCCGCCGCGCGTCAGCCAACAACGTCACCAACCACCTGGAACTGGCCGCCCGCCTGCTGCTGCGCTGACCGGAAGGACCCCGCCGGCGGGGCATAGCCCGCGGCGGGGTCTTCCTGGCCTGGGCGGCTAGGCCCAGGTCCGGCCCATGTCGGTGGTCACCAGCCGGATCAGGTGGCCGTTGGCCGCGTCCACGTAGAACAGCTGGCCGGTGCCGCCTGGCCCGGTGAGCAGGGCCACCGACTTGGCCTTGTCCTTGCTCACCTGCGTGGCCGCCGACCAGCCCTGCCCGGTCTGCTGCCGGGTCACGTACACGCACCCGGCCACGATCCCGGCGACCACGGTGACCCCGGGCCATTGCCGGGCCGAGATGGGCCCGGCCCAGTCGCCGCCGAGATCACCGGTCACCTGCGGGCCGGGGCCCGGACCGGGCGCGGGATGCCACGAGTCGTCGTGCACCACCGACACGTCGTACGGCGCGTGCGGACCGCCCTGGTACTGCACCGCGGCCGCCCCTGGCACCTGCTGGGTGCCGTCGAGGGTGGAGATCCACAGGCTGTACTCGGTGCCCTGGGCGGCCGCCTGCACGGCCGGCAGCGTGGACCGGTTGCAGTAGATGGTGACGAACTTGGCGCCGGCCGCATGCCGGCGCTTGATCCAGCCGGGTGCGTCCGCCGGGCGGGCGTCCCCGGTCTCCACGTCGAGCACGTCGCCTTCGTTGTCGGCCGGGTTGACGGTGATCCGCACCTTGACCGCGTGCGGGAACCTGGCCCACGCCTCGGCCGGCCACTGCGACGCCGCGCCGTCCAGGTACCCAGCCACCATTTCGGCGTCGGCTGGGATGTTCTGCCAGCTGACCGCGTCGTACATGGTCCTGCTCATCAGTTCCCCCTAGCCCTACGCCGCGACGGCCACGAATTCGAGGCCGACCTGGATCTCGGTGACGCCGGACAGGTCAACCGGGGTCGGGTCGGTGATGGTGAACGACCACGTGGTCACCGGGCTGCGGCCATAGAACATCTGCAGCTCGGCGTCCGAGGTGGTGCTGGCTGACGCCGTGTTGGCTGACGCGTGCTGGCTGACGCCGTGCTGGCCGGTGACGAGACGACCGGGACGGTGGCCGGCGGCGGGATCTGCCCACTGGCCAGCCCGATCGAGACGAAGCTCGGCATCGGCGGGGACGAGAGCAGCAGCGTCGCACCGTCGCGGCGCATGGCCTGGGCGTACCCGGCATGGGTCATCGTGCCGGCCAGGCCGGGCACGGACGAGGTGGCGCCGACCAGGTTGAGGTAGATCCGGGTCAGCTTGACCTCGTAGCTGCCGGCCGGCAGCTCAGCGAAGCCGAGCTGGAAGCTGGCGCTCCGCCCGGGCGCCTGGAGCTGGGCGATGACCACCGGGTCGGTGACCGGGATCCACACCTGGCCCGGGCTGAACGACTCGTCCAGGCTGGTGCCCTGCTCGGCATAGGACGCCCAGGTTGGCACGGCCGCGGCCCAGTTGATGGCCAGCGAGCCGAACAGCGCCACCGCGGGCCCGTCGTTCCCCCGGGCCAGCGCCAGCTGTGCCTCGGCCAGCAGGTCGGGTGCGGTAATGCCGAAGCTCATCGGGAGCTGGTAGACGTTGGCCAGCGGCTGCGCGGCCGCGGTCGCCGGGGCGACGGCCACGCCGTCGGTGAACGAGAACGTGTCCAGCGCCCGGGCGGCGAGGAACACGTAGCGGAGCACGAACTCGCTGATCCGCGCGATGGCGTCCATCAGGCTGCCGATCAGGGCCGCCACCGCAGCCAGGTTGGTGGCCGTTTGCGCCTCGGCGGCGGTGATCGTGCTCAGGTCCGCGGCCGCCGCGCTGATCCGCGCGTTAACCGCGGCCACGTTCAGCTGCGACTCGGTGACCTGGTCGCCCTGCAGCAGGATCTGCCACTTGAGGTTGAGCGCCTGCGCGGTGAGCGTCTGGATGGTCTTCTGGTCGGCCGTGATCGTGGTGTCGCTGTTCTCGGACAGGTTCTGGAACAGGCCAAGTGCCTTTCCGGTGTCGCCGACCAGCGCGCTGAGGTCGCCAATGTCCTGGCTGATGTTCGTCGGTATCTGGCCCTTGTTGCCGGCGATGGTGGTGAGCAGCGAGGCCACCTCCACGGCCAGCGCCGAGCCGGCCGGGATGACGACGCCGACCAGGCCCAGCGCGGGCACGGCCGCCGCGGCCAGGACCATGACGGCCTGGATCACGTCCCAGGCCGCGGTCCACGGCAGGTTGGACTGGAACTCGTACTCGGCCTGCTGCAGCTGCTGCTGCGCGGTGCTGATCTGGCCCTGCAGCGCGGTCAGCTGCGTGTTGAGGCCGGTCAGCGTGCTCTGCGCGTCGCTGGCCACTTGCTGGGCCGCGGCCAGGCTGGCGGTCAGCGCCTGCTGCTCGCTGCGCACCTCGGTCTGCAGCACACCCAGCTGGGTGGCCAGGCTGGCCCCGGCCACCGCGTCGGTGACCAGCTGGCCGACCGCCGTGACCAGCGGCGCGATCACCGGCAGGAAGCCGACATAGGTCGCCTCGAAATTGGCGAAGTCGGGCTTGACCCAGTAGTCGTAGGGCAGCCCGAGCGCGTTCAGGTTATTGGCGATCCAGCCCGCCCACTGCGCGGCGGTAGCGGCCGGGGCACTGACCCCCGTCGCCTGCACGGCCGCGAACTCCGCACTGGCCAGCACCAGGTCCCCGGAATGCGCCGGGTCGGCGGCGTCGAACGTGCGGTAGAAGTAGCGGCCCACGTTCAGCCGGTAACTGGCCCAGGCGGCCAGGTTGGCCGGGGTCAGCACGGCGGTCACCGCCGCCCAGTAGCCGGACTGTGCGATGACCGAGACGGTCAGCTTGCCGTTCGTGCCCACGGTCCCGTTGGTGCCGGCCGTGCCGGCCTTGCCCGCGGGTGCCGATATCCCGCCGCTGGCGCCCGCCCCGCCCGGGCCGGCGGCACCGCCTACCCCGGCCGCGCCGCCGGCCACCATGGCGGTGGTCACGGCCAGTTTGCCCGCGGGCCCGGCGCTGGCATACGTGACGGTGATGCTGCCGCCGTTGCCCCCATTGCCGCCGTTGCCCCCATTGCCGCCGGGCGCCCCCGGGCACGGCGGCGTGATGTTGCCACCCGGCTTGTTGATGATGCTGCCCGCCAGCCCGGCACCACCCGCACCACCGGCTCCCCCGTTTCCGCCGGGTGCGCCGATCGCGGTGAGGGTGACCGGGTCGAGGGTGCCGGCCACGATCATGATCGTGCCCGGGCAGCCCGCGCCGCCCGGGGTGCCCGGCGCACCGTTGCCGCCGGGACGGGCGGGCGACGCGGTACTGGTGGCCCGGGCGCCCGCGGCGCCCGCCGGGCCGTTGCCGCCAGCCGTCCCGTTGTAGCCGATGCCGCCTGGGCCCGACCCGCTGGCGAACACGTAGCGGTCCGCCACCACGATGACGTTGAACCAGCTCACTCCCCCGGACGGGTTGATGTACTGGGGTGCCCAGAGGTAGCTGGGGTCCTGTGTGCACAGCCGGGCGGCGAGCACGATGGTGTCACCGCTGGCCAGGTGGCCGGCCGCCGCCTCGGCCGAGATCTCCGCGGCCAGCGCGGAGTTGATGGTGATCTGGTCACGCGCATAGAGCCATTGCTGGGACATAGTCATGCTCCTGTCGGTGGTATCTCCCCGTCCCCCGTGACCGCTGGCCTCGCGGCGGCACATTGCCCCCCGCCGCACCCGCGGCGATCACGTGCCACATGGTCCGCCGCGCCAGCTGGGCTCGCGTCACGGTGGGCACCACAGTGATTTGCCACGAAATCCGAGATAGTCGGGCCGCTGGTAGCGGCCTACCATCGGTGCATGGTGGGGGGCAGGCGGGTGCCCGCGGGCCGGTTGCTGGACCGTGCCGAAGAACTCCGGGCGATAACGCTGGCGATCAATTCCGCGGTATCCGGGTCAGGGTCGGCGCTGCTGGTCGAGGGCGTGGCCGGGATCGGCAAGACCAGGCTCATGCTGCACGCGTGCCAGCGCGCGGCGGCCGCGGGCCTGACCGTGCTGACGGCACGGGCCGCCGAGTTCGAGGGCGGCTACGCATGGGGCGTAGTCCGGCAGTTGTTCGAGCCGGTCATGCGGGCCGGCGGCGGGCCGCGGTTAGCGGGCGACGCGGCCCGGCTGGCTGGCCCGGCCCTGGCCCTCGGCACCCAGAGCGAACGGGACTCGTTCGCCGTCCTGCACGGCCTGTACTGGCTGACCGTGGCCATCGCGGAGCGGACGCCGCTGCTGCTGGCGGTCGATGATCTGCACTGGGCCGATCAGCCGTCGCTCCGGTTCATCGCGCACCTGGCCCGCCGGCTGGATGGCCTGCCGGTGCTGCTGGTACTCACCGTGCGGGAGCCCAGATCGGGAACGGCACAGGACAAGGCCATGATCGCCGGGCTAGCCGCGGAGACTGGCGTCGCCGTGCTGCGGCCCGGCACGCTGGGCCGTAGCGCCTGTGCGGCCCTGCTGCGCGGCGCGCTCGGCCAGCCGCCCTCGGCCGCGTTCCTGGCCGCCTGCCGGGAGCGCACCGGAGGCAACCCGCTGCTGCTGCGGGCGCTGCTCAGCAGCCTGGCCGCGGAGGGGGTGGCCGGCACCGACGCGGACGTGCCGCGGCTGCAGGGGCTGACTCCGGGCAGCGTGTCCCGCAGCGTCGTGCTCCAGTTGGGCCGGATGCCGCCCGCCGCGGTGGCCGCGGCGCGGGCGGTCGCCGTGCTGGGCACCACCGCCACCGTGGCCCGGGCGGGCTGGCTGGCCGGGCTCGATGGGGACACGGCCGCCGAGGCGATCGGCGCGCTCATGGCCGACGGGCTGATCGAGGGCGAGCGGGTGCTGCGGTTCGTGCACCCGCTGGTGCGGTCGGCCGTGTACCAGGACATGGCCCCGCCGCTGCGGCAGCACTGGCACGGCCGGGCGGCCCGGCTGCTCGATGCCGGGGGCGCGTCGCTGGAAGAGGTGACCGTGCACCTGCTGGCGGCGGGCGCCGCGGGCAGCGCCTGGGTCACTGAGCGGCTGCGGGCCGCGGCCGCGGATGCCCGCGGCCGCGGCGCGCCGGACGTGGCCCGGCTGTGCCTGGAGCGGGCGCTGGCCGAGCCGCCGCCCGCCGGGGACCGCCCGGGGGTGCTGTTCGAGCTGGGCCGGCTGGAGATCATGCGGGACCCGGTCACGGCCGCCGGGCACCTGGCCGCGGCGCTGGACGACACGCCGGACTGGCCCGGGCGGGGTGCGGTGGCCCTGGCGCTGAGTGAAGCGCAGGCCCTGTGCGGCCGGTTCGCCGAGGCCGTGGCCATGCTGGGCGGCCTGCTGGCCGAGCCGGGGGCCGGCCCGTCGGCCGCGGAGCTTGAGGCCGCGATGCTGAACACCGCACGCTGGGATCTGGACACCCGCCCGGCCACCCGGCCACTGCTGGACCGGGTCCAGACGCGGGCGGCGGGCGGCGGGCAGCTGAGCCCGCAGCTGCACGCCAACCTGGCCATCGAGCTGGCCGCGGCCGGCCAGGACCGGGAGGGCGCGGTGCGGCATGCGCGCGAGGCGGTCCGGGCCACGCACCGGCTGATGTCGGTCACCTCGACCGCGCTGCCCGAGGCCGTCTCGGTGCTGCTGTTCGCGGGCCTGGACGGCGAGGCGGGCGAGCAGGCGCAGACCTGGCTGCGGCTGGCCCAGCGGCGAGGCTGGCCGCTGGCGACTGCCGTGGCGGCCTCGGTCGCGGCACTGATCGCCCAGTACGGCGGCGAGGTCAGCGAGGCGGCCGCCTACGGCCAGCAGTCGATGGAAGCCGGACCCGGGATGTGGGTCGCCTCGATCGCGGCCGCGTTCATGGTCCCCGCGCTGATCGACCGCGGCGCGCTGGACGAGGCCTGGGCCGTCCTGGCCGCCCGCGATCTGGCCGGCGAACTGCCCCCGACCTGGCCGTTCAACGTGGCCCGGCACGCGCGGGGCTGCCTGCACGCGGCGGCGGGCGCGTACCAGGCCGCACTGGCCGATCTGCTGGCCGCGGGCGACCTGGCCGTGCGCTGGGGCATCAGGAACCCGGCCATGATGGCCTGGCGCTCGGACGCGGCGCTGTGCCTGCTCGCGCTCGGGGATCAGGCGGAGGCCCGCCGGCTGTGCGCCGAGGAGACCGAGCTGGCCTGCCAGTGGGGCGCGGCCCGGGCCATCGGCGTCGCCACCCGGGCGGCCGGCCTGGCCGAGGGCGGGGACCGGGGTATCGAGCTGCTCACCGAGGCGGTCAGCGTGCTGCGGGGCAGCCCGGCCCGGCTGGAACTGGCCCGCGCGCTGATCGACCTGGGCGCCGCAGCGCGCCGGGCCGGCGCACGGGCCCGGGCGCAGCGCGCGCTCCGGGAGGGCATGGATATCGCTCATTCGCTGGGCGGAGCGGCGCTGGCCGACCGGGCCCGCCGCGAGCTGGTGGTGGCCGGGGGCAGACCACGGCGGACCGCTATCCGGGGCCGGGACGCGCTGACCCCGAGCGAGCTGCGGGTCGCGCAGCTGGCGCTGGGCGGGCACACCAACCGGCAGATCGCGCAGGCCCTGTTCGTCACCCAGCGCACCGTCGAGAACCACCTGACCAGTACATACGGGAAGCTGGAGATCAGCACCAGGTCTGGCCTGCGCGCCGCGCTAGCGGACGAGCAGTGTTAGCCCGAGGGGGTCGTCCCCCGGATCCCCCCGATCGCCGCTCCGCGCCGAACGCTGTGTTAGCCCGGGGGGACGACCCCCCGGATCCCCCCGCTCGCCGCTCCGCGCCGAACGCCTTCTCGGCGGGAGCCCGCCTTACGGCGGGTCCCGCCTCGGCGGCGAAAGGGGGTGGCTGGTCCTAGCGCCGGCTCGGCGGGGACACGCCTGCGGCGCGCCCCGCCTCGTCGGCGCTAACCCATCAGGGTGTCTAGGAAGGGGTTGCTGAAGACGGAGTTGGGGTCGTAGGAGGTGAGGATCGAGACGGCGGTGGACCAGCCGTCGGTGCTGGCCTGGCCGGCGCTGACCGCGGCCGGGACCGTGCTGCCCAGGATGGAGGTGCTGGTCCACGGGGCGGACGAGGTGCACGCCCAGGCCTTGGACCATTCCGGGCGGACGGTCGCGTAGCTGCCGGTGTAGTGGCTCCAGATCCACGACTCCATGTCCGCGTAGAACTGCGAGAAGCCCGGCGTGACCGGCAGCGTGCCCATGTCCAGCCAGACCGCGACGTTCCACTCGGGGTGGTCCGGGCGGGGCCGCACCGAAGACAGGATCGGCGACTGCGCCCCGCTCACCACGGAGTCAGCCGTCTGGTCCAGCCCGGTGACCCGGATCTCGACCGGGCCGTTCATCGGGTACTCACCCAGCCCCTGGTAGTAGCTGAGCCGGCTGGAGTACTGGGTGTAGAAATCGCTGACCACCTGCTGGATGTTGGCCCGTGAGGTGATCACGGCGAAGCCCGCCTCGACGATGCGGACCGTGCTCGGCTTGACGTACAGCAGCACGCTGCGCGACTGGCCCCAGATGTCCCACACCCCGTCGAACACCAGGCCGGTGTCCACCAGGGCCATGGCGATCCCCTCGAAGGCCGGGGTACCGGACACGTCGCCCGCGGCCACCTCGCCGAAGAACGTGTTCTCCGAACTGGTCACGCTGTTCGTGAAGCCGTAGTTGTACGGGCTGGTGACCTTGATCGACAGGGCCGGCTTGGTGGGCGCCAGCGACCACACCTTGATCCATGGGGTGTCGGTGAACGGGAACCAGATGGCCTCGATCCGCCCCGCGCTGTCCACGTAGCTGGCGAACGAGCTGGACCCGGCGCTGGCCGGCGGGGCGAACAGGTCGGCCGCGGACACGTCCACCCAGCTCTGGCAGCGCAGCGTCTGGTTGGTTGCGACCTGCATGGTGACGCTGGTGACGAACGCGCGGCCCAGGTGGGCCAGGAAAGCACGGATGTCCGGGTCGGTGCGCTGGAACGTCTTCAGCACGTACTGCCCGGCCGACGCGCTCCACACCACGGCAGTGAGCGAGACGATCAGGTTGGACAGCGAGCCGTAGGTCTGCCCGGTCAGCGGGGTCTCCCCGGTGCCCGGGATGGCGCTGCCGTGCGCGTTGATGGCCAGCAGCCCGCCGAGCGTGATGTCACCGGGCGCGGGCATGGCGCAGAACCCGTAGCCCGCCGCGGCCAGCGCGGCGGTCAGCGTGTCCATGGTGATGCCGGCCTGGGCGGTGACGGTGGCGGGCGGCCCGGCCGCGACACTGGCCGTGGTCAGGTGCTGGGTGGTGTCCAGCAGGACATACCCGGCCCCGGTGCTGCCCGCGGGCAGCACGATCGGCGACCAGTTGTGGCTCATGCCCTTGGCCCGCAGCCGGTAGCCGTTGGCCTGGGCCCAGTTGGCCAGCGTGACCACATCGCTGGGCGAGGCCGGGGCACACGTCCAGACGTTGTCGATGACGATCATGCCGGCCCAGTTCTGGTAGGCCTGCTGGTAAAGCGAGATCGATGACGGGAAGTTCGGTGGTGTCGCGCTGGTGGCCTGGGCGCTGGCCGGGCTGACGCGGAACACTGGGATCCAGGCCAGCGCGCCAGCCGCGGCGGCGCCAGTCAGGAACGTGCGCCGGGACGGGCCGGCGGCACGGTGGGGAGGCTTCATCGTCACTCCTCACTCCGGCAAGCGCACGCTGTACCAAGCATGCGCTTGTTTGGTATGGTCCCCCTCAACATAGACAGCGACCGTTGACTGGGCAAGGCTGCAATGTGTTTACTTTGACGATGCCGGAAAAGGCGGAGGGCACGGGGGCGGGAAAGGTGAAGAGCCGGGTGACGTCGTGAGCGACTTCCCTGGATTCCAGGCCGACCTGGCCCGCTCCGCGCGCTTGCTGCGCGCATTCCGCAGCGAGCAGTCCGACCCCTCCGGCTACTACACTGTGCTGGCGCAGGACTCCATCAGCCAGCTCAGTCAATACACCTACCTGAATAGCCAGGTAGTGGCGGACATCGGCGGCGGTCCCGGCTTCTTCGTGCGCGAATTGCGGGCGGCCGGTGCTCGGGCGTTCTGCGTGGACACCGACCTCGGCGAACTGGCCGCCCAGGGGCAGCCGGAACCGGGCAGCACCATCGGCAGCGCCCTTCACCTGCCCCTGGGCACCGGCCTGGTTGACGTGTGCTTCTCCTCCAACGTGCTGGAGCACGTCGGTGACTGGCTGGCCATGCTGGCCGAGATGGTGCGGGTGACCCGGCCTGGCGGGATTGTCTTTGCCGCGTTTACGAACTGGCTCTCACCCTGGGGCGGGCACGAGACCTCACCCTGGCATTATCTCGGCGGTGAATGGGCAGCCAAGCGTTATACCCGCCGTCATGGCCAGCCACCCAAGAACCGGTATGGCGAAAGCCTTTACCCGGTTTCGGTGGCGGGCGTCCTACGCTGGGTTAAGTCCGCGGAAAACGCCGTCCTGGTCGATGCGGTGCCGCGTTACCTCCCGGACTGGTCCCGGTCCATGTTGCGCATTCCCGGGCTGCGCGAGTTTGTGACCTGGAATCTCCTCGTGGTGCTGCAGCGGGTCGTGACCGGGACCCCGGCCGCTACCGGCCGCCCAGCGCAGGCTCCGGGACAGTCTCGCCCGAGTCTTCCATCTGGTCATCGCGCCGCCGCAGGGCCAGCACGATCCCAGTGATCAGCAGGATCAGGCCGACCACACCGAACACCAGCGGCAGGATGACGTTGAGCAGCAGGATCTTGGTGCGCGCCGACTTGTCGATGTTCACCACGGTCGTGATGCTCTGCGGGGTGAACTTCAGCGTGCCGTCGAGGAGGACCAGGCGCTGCGCCCCGGTGGAGTCCTCCAGGGTGATCTTCTGGTACTGGGTGGTGTTCAGCTGCGCCCCGGTCTCCGGGTCCACCCAGAACGTGGCGGTCCCGGTGTAGTACTCAGGCAGTGTCACATTCCCGGTGCCCTTCATGCCGACCAGCGACGCGGGCAGCGTCTCACTGCCCGCCCGGGTCGGCGGCACCTGCTCGACGTAGCGGTTGACGCTGATCCCATCGATCGTGGACGTGCCGGCGAACCGGGCCGGCCTGGGCTTGTTCAGCACCGGGTCGAATATCTGATACGTCTGCTGCTGGGTGCCGAACGGCCAGAGGAAGCCGACCAGGCCGGTCTGGCGGATCGAGGCGTTGCCGTTCACGTTCGCGCCGCAGCAGTTGACCAGTTCCGCGGTGCGGCGGTCGAACGCGAACCGGCGGGTGGTGTACTCGAACAGCACCTTGTTGGTGGTGTCGTAGATGTAGTTGAAGCCGTTCCACACCGCGGTGGACGAGTTCCCGGCGGCGGCATCGCCCTTGACCGTGCTGGTGGTGAGCAGCGTGGCCCCGGTGACCTCACGGACCAGCGGGGCGCTGAAATAGGTCATCCCGGTGCCACGGAGCTGCGTCTTGAGGTACTCGTTGAGCGGAAGCTTGACCACCTGCCCGCTCACGTAGCCGACCAGCAGCAAGGCGGCCACAATAAGAAATGCGCCGACGCCGGCCAGACTGATCCCGATGATGCGGCGCATCCATCCTCCTGGGAACGCGGCCGGCACCATTCCTGGCGCTGGCAACGACGATGTTGCGGCAGTCCGATACCGTTGGGTAACTGTAACACGTTCTATTTGAGGTGAGCAGACCTTGATTCTTCCGCAGGCGGAGCGGCGGCCGGCCCCGGCTGGCAAGCGCGCTGCGCCGCGGCACCAGGACGCGCTGGACGGGCTGCGCGCGGTGGCCGCCGCCGCCGTTCTGCTCACCCACGTCGGCGGCCTGACCGGTTACGTGTTCACCGGCACCCCCGCATCGTGGGTGATCAGCCGGGGTGATGTCGGCGTCCCGGTGTTCTTCGCGCTGTCCGGGCTGCTGCTCTACCGGCCCTGGGCCAGCGCCGTGCTCACCGGGCAGCCGGCCAGCCGGGTGCTGCCCTACCTGCGCCGCCGCGCGCTGCGCATCCTGCCCGCGTACTGGGCCGTGGTGCTGATCGCGCTGCCGGTGCTCAATCCGCACGCGGCCCGGCAGGCCTGGGCGTGGCTGCAGTACCTGCTCCTGGTGCAGAACTACGACCCGCACCCGTGGTGGACCGGCACCGGGGCTACCGGGCTGGCCCAGATGTGGAGCCTGGCCGTCGAGGTGTCCTTCTACCTGGTGCTGCCACTGCTGGCCGCCGCCCTGGCCTGGCTCGCCCACACCCGGCTCGGCCGCATCCGGCTAGCACTGCCGCACCGCCGCGCCACCGCTCCAGCCAGCCCGGCCGACCTAGCCAGGCGGGCCCGCCGGATGCTCACCGTGATCGCCATCCTGGCCGCGTCCTCGTTCGGCTGGACCGTGCTGGCCTACTATCCACGGCCGCAGCTGTGGTTCGCCGGCACGCTGCCGCCGCTGCTGATCTGGTTCGCGGCCGGGATGGCCATCGCGGTCGGCTCGGCCTGGGCCGCGGCCGAGCCCGCAGGCACCGGCCCGGCCAGCCGGTTCTGCCGGTCGGTGGCCGACTCGTCGGGCATGTGCTGGCTGATCGCCGGGTGCGCGTTCGCGCTCGCGTGCACCCCGCTCACCGGTCCCGAGTTCGGCGGCGTGCCCAGCCTGTGGAACACCGAGCTCAAGACCGCGCTATACACGATCATCGCGCTGGCCGCGGTGGCGCCGCTCGCGTTCCAGCCGTGGCGGGAGCAGCCGACGGTGAGCAGCCGGGTGCTGTCCAGCCGCGGTTTCCGGTTCCTGGGCAAGATCTCTTACGGCATCTTCCTGTGGCAGTTCCTGGCCGCGTACGCGTTCTTCGCGCTGCTCCACCTGAAGACGGCGTTCTACGGCGGGTCCTACTCCACCGTGACGGCGGTGGGTGTGCTGCTCGGCGTGACCGTGTTCACCATCGCCTTCTCCGTGGCCAGCTACTACCTGCTGGAACGGCCGGCCCAGCGGTTCAGGGGTCGGGGAGGACCAGCGCCGAGATCAGCCGGGCCACGATAACCAGGCAGATGACCTGCGGGACGGTGTTCCACAGCCCGGTCACCACCGCCCCGGTGTGCGCCGCCTGGCGCAGGTTCTCACCAAACGCGCCGCACACCGCTGCGGCCAGCAGCGCCGCGGTGACCAGCCAGGGCCGGGCCAATTCGCCCCACCACCGGCTGGAGTGCCGGTAACTGGCCGCGGCCAGGAACACCCCGGTGCAGCCGAGCAGGATGACGATGCCCAGGTACCCGCCGAGCCAGAACCCGGCCACCCCGACCAGGACCCCGCCGGCCACGACGGCGCCCACCGTGTGCGCCCGCGCACCAGGCCGCAGCCACCCCCGCCGCGCCCCGGCGGGCGGCCCGGCATCCGGTCCCGCCGGCCCGGCACCGGCCAGCCTCGGCGGCGGCGGCGCCAGGCCACCGGCCAGCAGGCAACCACGATGATGAACGCCAGTGCCGCGAGCCCGCCGGCGATCGAGTCGCGGTAGATGGCGTTAGGCAGAAAAGTGAGTGTTACCTGGCCGGTGCGGCCCGCGGGCAGCACCCAGCCCTGCTGCCAGCCGTCGAGCTGAACCGCACGCAGCGGCCGGCCGTGCAGCGTGGCCTGCCAGCCCGGGTTGTAGTTCTGGTGCAGAACCAGGTACGAGCGGGCCGCCGCGGACACCTGGAGGACCCGGCGGTCCGGGGTCCAGGACAGGATCCGGGCCGGGGCGGCCGGGCTGACCGCCGCCGGGACGGCCCGGGTCAGCGCCGCGTCCTGGATGGAGAACGCGTCCGTGTCCGGCTCGGTGACCTGGTTGCTGCCTGCGGTGAGGTGAACCTGGCGGCAGGCGGTGAACTGCATCGGCTGGCCGGTGAGCAGGTCGGCGAAGGTGCCGGACACCCTGGTCGGCACCGCCCGCCCGTTCAGCTCCACCACCGGCCCGAGCCCGCAGGCCAGCCGGAACGGGATGGCCGGCGTGCCCAGCGTCGGCACGGTGCCGATCGTCACCCCGGAGATCTGCAGCGGCACGCTCAGCGGAGTGAACCGGATCATCAGCCGGTTGGTCCGCATCATCGGGAAGTGCACCACCCCGTTGCGGCCGGCCGTGCCGCCGCGAACCTGGCCGCGCGAGCCTTCCAGCAGCACCTGGAGCAGGCCGCCCGCGCCGGACGGGCGCTGGATGGTGATCTGGCTGAGCCGCCGCGGGTGCCACCACTGGATGGTGAGCGTCGGGTGCGCGTCGTCCGCGGCCGCCACCCAGCTGGTCGCTGGGTTGCCGTCGAACGCCGACCAGCCCTGGTCCTCCGGGTCGCTGGTGAAGGTGGACGAGGCGGTTACCCGGATGTGCCCGCGGCCGAACCCCGCGAACCGCTGGATCAGTGCGGGGTTGAGCAGGATGGCAGTGCCACGCAGCCCGGCCTGGGTGGCGGTGGCCTCGGTGAACTGCGCGTTCAGGCCGTACTGCTCCTCGGTCGAGGTGGTCAGCAACGGGGAGCAGACCCAGCGCAGCGAGGTATGTATGCAGCCGGACGGCTGCGGCTGCGTCTTGGACAGCGCCACCACCGCCGGGTCGGTGCGGGTGGGCAGGTTGGGGGCGACGATGGACCGGCTGGCTTGTACTCCGGGCACCGAGATCTCCGAGATGCCGACCTGCGCGCCGACCGGGGCGCTCAGCGTGGCGGCTAGCCGGGTCACGGTGATCCGCAGCCAACTGGACCGGCCCGGCGGCACCCGGAGCGGCTGGGCCTGCCCGGTGACCCGGACCGCGTCGGTGACCCGGCCGGCCGCGGTGCTGATCTGCACCTGGGTGACCGCCGGGCCGAGCGCGGACTGGTTGGCGAACGCCACCTGGATGGTGCCCGGGTCGACCGGGGTGTCGAAGCGAACCTGGATCCACTGGCCGAGCGGCCCGGTCCAGCTGCCCGACTCCCACATGGTCTGGCTGTTCCCGTCCACCGCGGCGTACGGCAGCAGGCCGCTCTCCCACTGGCTGGGGATGGCGCCGATGTCGGACGCGGACGAGGACGCGGTCACGTTGGCGATGCCCTGGTACCGGGCCACGCTCTGGTACCGGGACCAGCCCGGCGCCAGGTAGTCGTTGGTGGCCTCGAACGTCTGGGCCGGCTGGCTGGCGGTCAGCGTGGGCGAGTACGACGTGCGCAGCTCGCCGAAGTCGCGCACCCGGCGGCGCAGCGAGTCGGTCAGCACCGAGGCGGCGGCCGGCTGCCCGGGGTCATCCGAGTTGAGCAGCACCGGGCGGTTGCCGAGCAGGCCCTCATTGGCCAGGGTGAGCAGGCTTTCCGGCGCCCCGTAGACGCGCAGCGCGGCGGCCGCGGGCTGTACCGTGGCGGCCGGTTCGGCCCCGGCGACCTGGTAGATCTGCACCGGCGGGTAGGGCGAGTCGAAGTTGCTGACCGCGTCGTCCGGGGTGAAGCTGCCCACCGGCAGCCGGCCGAACTGGGCCACCTCCCGTATGCCCGGCGAGTCGGCCAGCGCCTGGTGAATCCGGGCCGGCCAGGCCCCGTCCAGCACCGACCGGTCCAGGTCATTGCGGACGACCAGGTATTTGACGCCCATCCGGGCCAGCAGTTCGGTCAGCCCGGCCGACCCGGCCCCAGCGGCCAGTTGCTGGTCGATGGTGTCCAGCAGCCGCTCGTTGCCAGGCGAGCCGATCACGGACAGATTCCGCTCGGCCCAGTCCGCAGTCGTCAGCGGCTGCAGCACGTCGTCCAGCGGGCTGCCCCAGGTGTACTGGCCGAACGGCGCGCCCGGCACCACCAGCACGGCCTGCCGCCCCGCCCGCTGGTTGAGCCAGTGCGCCGCGTTCACCCAGTACGACGGGACCTGCGCGAACGAGCCCGGGTTGGCCAGCCCGCTCTGGTAGACGGGCAGGGCCAGCCCCGCGATGGCCAGCGCGGCGGCCACGCCGAGCGCGCGGCGCAGCCGTTCGGCGCCCAGCCAGTCCGCTCCGGGCAGCCAGGACGGCTGCGCGGTGGCCAGCAGGTGGGCTAGGCCGAGCGCGATCGGCAGCCGGATCATCGGGTCGAACTTGCGCAGGTTGCGGAACGCGGACAGCGCCCCGTTGATCAGCCGGTCGACCGGGGCGGCCAGCGGGTTGCCCAGGCTGCTCAGGTACCCGGCCGAGATGATGAGCAGCCCGGCCAGCAGCGAGCAGAGCAGGAACCGGCGGGCGGGCCTGGGCAGACCGCGGCCGGCCAGGCCGGCCAGCCCGAGACCTGCGGCGAGCGCGGTGAGCAGGGTGGGCAGCACCCCGGTGGCGATCCGGTAGCCGACCAGGTACCAGGGCTGCCCGTTGATGGACAGGTAGGCGACCCAGTTCTCGGTGCCGCGCAGGATGTCAGACAGGCTGGTCACCGACGTGGTGACGGCCGCGCTCTCGGTGTACGGCAGGATCGAGACGCCGTACCTGGACAGCAGCAGCAGCGGCACCGACCACCACGCGGTGGCCAGCGCGACGGCGGGGCACCACCAGGCCAGCAGCCGCCAGCGCGGCGCCGGCCGCCGCAGGGTGAGCAGGTAGATGGCCGCGGGGATCAGCACGGCCACGGTCGCGGCGGCGTTGATGCCGCTGCACAGCGCGACCGCGACCGCCGACCGGGCGGCGGCCCGGCCGAGCCGCCCGCCACCCTGATCCGCTGGGCGGGTCGCGCTGACCAGCGGGAGCAGGATCCACGGCAGCATGGCCGCCGGGAGGAACTCCGAGGACAGCTCGCCGAGCAGGGTCAGCGCGGCCGGCGACAGCGCGTAGGCCAGGCCGGCCGCGACCCGGGTCCACGGCGTGCCGATGCCCAGCCGCCCGGCCAGCCGGACCGTGCCCAGGAACGCGGCGATCAGCACCGCGCCGATCCACAGCCGCTGGATCGCCCACGGCGGCAGCGCGGCCAGCTTGCCGAGCAGCGAAGAACGGCCCCATCGGGAACAGGTAGCCGTTGGCCTGGTCCTGCAGCATGCCGAACTGCTGCGGGTCCCACAGGGACAGCGCCCGGCTGAGGAACCCGGCCGGGTTGACGGCCAGGTCCAGCTTGGTGTCGGCGATGATGTTGCCCGGCGCGGTGACGAACGGCAGCACCTCGAGCAGCAGGCAGAACGCGACCAGCCGGATGGAGTTGCGTACGCGCTCGCTGGCCGACCGGGATTCCAGCGGCCGCAGGGTGTCGCTGGGCGGAAGCGGTGGTGCGCCGATCACCGGGCCTGCCGGGCTCCGGGATCGGGCGGCCGAGCAGCCGCTCCAGCGGGGTGGCCGGGCGGCGCGGCACCGCGCTGCCGTCGCCGACCAGGATGTCCAGCACTGGGCCCTCCGCGAGCAGCGCGCCACCGTCTGGAGTGGACACTATCCAGGCGCCCGGCTGGCCCGCCCGCGAGGTCCCGCGGCGCAGGCAGGCGTCCAGCAAAGTGGCCATCCGGGCGGTGGCGGTGTCCCAGCTCAGCTCCGCCGCCCAGGCCCGGCAGGCGGCGGCGACCTCGGCCCGGCGCACCGGGTCGTCGAGTTCCTTGACCGCCCGCTGGGTGACGTCCTCGATCCGCTCCCCGTCGCGGACCAGCCAGCCGGTCTGCCCGTCCCGGACCGCGTCGCGCAGCCCGGGCACGTCGAACGCGACCGTGGGCACGCCGAGCGCAGCCGCTTCCAGCACGCACAGCCCCCAGCCCTCACCGAGCGAGGTGTTCAGGTGCAGCCGCGCCCCGGCCAGCACCGCCTGCTTGGCCGCCTCGGGCAGGTAGCCGCGCAGCCGGACCTGCCCGGCCAGGCCGCGGGCCGCCACGCTGGCCGCCAGCGCCGCCGACGCCGGCCCCCGGCCCACCACGTCGATGGTCAGCCCCGCGCCGGCCAGCCGCTCCGCGATCGGCAGCAGCAGGTCCGCGCGCTTGTGCGCGACCAGCCGGCCCAGCCAGACCAGGGCGGCCGCGTCCGCCGCGGGCTTGGGCTCGGGCGGCGCCTCGGCCCCGTTCGGGATCAGGTAGATGTCCCCCGGCCAGCGCAGCTCGTCGCGCATCGCCGCGACCGTGGACGGCGACACCGCCACGCACGCGTGGCGGCGGTAGGCGGCCCGGGCCAGCGGCCCCTCCAGCAGCCGGCCGAGGCGCGCCACCCAGCCAGGAAAATGCACCGACCACTGAACGCTATGCACGTGGTGCATGACGCACAGCACCGGCACGGTGCTGGGCACGACCAGCGGGGTGAAGAACGGGATGCCGTTCTGGCAGTCCAGCACGGCCGCGAACGACCGGCCGCCCCGCCGCCAGCGGTGCGCCAGCAGCCAGCCGAGCAGCAGCGGGTAGACGGTGAACCGGCCGCCCAGCCGGATGATCTCGATCCCGTCCCGGCGGTCCCGGCGGGCCTGCCCCGGGGCCCGTGCGGTCAGGAAGCTGACCGCGGCGCCCCGGCGGGCCAGCCCGCCGGCCATGGCCCAGGCGTAGCGTTCGGCCCCGCCCGCCTCCGGATGCCAGGGATCACGCCAGTTGACCACGGCGATGCGTAGGCCGCTGAAGTCCGGGTCAGGGTCCGGGGCCGGGGCCGGACCGCCGGCACCGGGGCCTGGGCCGGGGTTCTCCCCGGTCCGGTCGGGCCGCCGGGCGCGCCTGCGGTCACGCCGTGGTGATCCCGGCCGGCACCGCCGCCGGTGAGCCGGGCAGCAACGCGGGCGCGCCCAGCGGCGGCGCCCCGCCGGGTGCTGATCCCCCTGGTGGTGGCGGCTCGCTGGTGCCGGCCGGGCGGGCCGAGCGGAGCCGGAGCCAGATGGCCGCGATGTCGCGGAACGTCTCGGCCGAGTGCCGGGTGACCGAGAACGTCGAGCCGGGCACGTCCCGCCAGCACACCGGGATCTCCGTTAATGTCGCGCCCAGCTGCTGGCAGCGGGCCAGCAGTTCGACGTCGAAGGCGAACCCGGCGGTGCGCAGCGAGCGCGCGGCGGACCGGGCCAGCGGCCCGGAGAAGAACTTGAAGCCGCACTGGGTGTCGGTGGCGTCCGGCACGATGCGGCGGGCCATTGCGCGGAACGCGGCCGCCCCGGTCCGGCGGATGCCGCTGTGCCGCTCCTCGGCGACCGAGGCGTCCAGCAGCCGTGACCCGATGACCAGCGGGTTGCCCGCGGCCAGCAGCCGGACCGCGACGTCCAGGGCGGCCAGGTCGGTGGCCATGTCGGCGTCGCAGAACCCGACGAACGGGGCGGTGGTGGCCAGCAGGCCGGCCCGGACCGCGAGGCCCTTGCCCGCCCGGTGGCAGCGCAGCAGCCGGATGGGCACTGGGCCGGACGGCCACTCATGCACGACCGAGCAGGTCAGATCGGTGCTGGCGCTGTCCACCACGAGGATCGCGGCGCGCACCGGCAGGGCCGCCGCGGTGCGGCACAGCTCGGCCAGCCCGCCGGGCAGCCGCCGGGACTCATTGCGAGCCGGCACGATGATCTCGATCGACGCCGGGGGAGCGTTCCGCGCGCCCGCCAGCGGCCTCGTCGCCACCTACCCGGCCGGGTCAGCGCGTGCCGTACTGGTAAAGAGAGGCGTTGCTGGGCGTGCCGTTGGCCACGCCGGCCAGCGCGTTGGTCACCAGCATGGTGGCGCCGACAGCGACAACGACCCCGACCACGATGGCTATGAGCAAGCGGACCACAGCTTCCTCCTCCGGCAAGGGGACACGGTCGTTGGCTCAGGACACTAGCCAGCGGCTGGGCTACCGCCTAGTAATGTGACTGAAATGTAACAGGTTCTACCTGAGGATGCACCCCCTGATCTTGGCCGCCGGTATTCGCGGCCGGCCAGCCGGGAATTGGTTTGCGACCGAACGGTCTCATGGGACCTGGTAAATGGCCAGGCCCTGGCCGGTGGCCAGCAGCCGGCAGCCGGCCAGCCGGCGGCTCGCCGGGCCGGCCGCGGGGGCAGCATCCACGATCACGAACCTGACCCCGGCGGCGGACAGGGTGCGGGTCAGCGGGCCGGTGCCGGTGATGGCCGCGGTCAGCCGCTGGGCCGGTGGGTCGTCCGGGGTCAGCTGGATCCGGCCGACCTGCCCGCCGTCGTTCCAGAGCACCGTGCGGCCGAGCAGCCGGGGCCACGGGTCCAGCACGGTCTGCTGGTGGTTCCAGTCCAGCCGCCGGTAGGCCGTCCAGGGCAGCACCACGGCGGCGCCGCGGGCCGGGCTGTCGTTGATCAGCCGCGCCGCGGCCAGCCAGCTGGCCGGGTACCAGACCGGGCGCAGCCGCCCGGCCGCCCCCCAGGCCAGCCCGGGCACCAGCAACACCGGCAGCAGCACCGCCGCCACCCCGATCGCGACGCCGAGCCAGTCCGGGCGGCCGTCCCGCCCGCGGCCGCCTGCCGCCCGGCCGTCCTCTACCGGGTCACTGTCACCTGCTAGGCCGCCATCGCCTGCCGCCCGGCCATCCCCCGCCGCCCGGCCGTCGCCTGCCGCCCGGCCGTCGCCTGCCGCGCGGGTGCGCCGGGCGGGGCGGGGCCGGATGGCCCAGGCCACGGCCAGGCCGAAGCCGGCCGCCTCGGCCAGGGCCAGCGGCGCGGCGAACTGCTGGCCGTCGCGCAGCACGGAGAAGCCCGGCCACCACCCGGTGGCGGCCCGCAGCAGCTCCCGGCCGGCCGGGGTGATCCCGAGGCTGGCGATCAGCAGGCCGGCCAGCGCCGCCACGCCAAGCCCCGGCCAGCGCGCCTGCCGTCCAGAATTGGGCCCCGGACGCGGCCCGGCCAGCGCGACATAGCCAGCCAACCCGGCGAGCGCGGCCGCCAGCCACAGCACCGACCAGGCGCCGCCGTAACCGGCCGGCACGGTCTGCGCGTTCCACATCCCGCCCAGCATCAGCAGGCTGCCCAGCGACCCGAACGGGGTGTCCGCCCGGGCGGCGAACGCGCCGATCCCGGCCGGATCGGCGGCCAGCGGGTGCAGCAGCGACGGGATCAGCCAGGGCAGGCTGGCCAGCACCAGCAGCCCGGCCGCGGCCAGCGCGGCCGGGCTGACCGCGGCCTGCGCGAGGCCGGCCCGCTGGCCGGGCAGCCTGGCCCGCTGGCCGAGCAGCACCGCGGGCAACAGCACGATCGCGCTGATCATGACCGCGGCGAACCCGCCCACCGCGGCCGGCAGCAGGGCCAGCGCGAGCCACCCGGTCCACCGCCACGGCACCCCGGCCCATCCCGGCCGTCCGGTCATTACCGGCCGTCCGGCGACCTCCACCTCCGGCCGCCCGGCGACCTCCACCTCCGGCCGCCCAGCCGCCTCCAGCCGCCCGGCCGCCCCCGGCCGCCCGCCACCTCCCGCCGGCTCGGCGCCCCGGCGCCGCCGCCTCCCCCGGCCCGGCGCCCCGGGCCGCTGCCTCCCCCGGTGTGCCGCGGGCCGACCCCGGATCGCGCAGCGCGGCCCGGAGCACCCAGGGCAGCCCGGCGTAGCCGAGCAGCAGCGCCCACTGCCCGATGATCAGCCGCTCGGCCACGAACGGGTTCCACGCGTAGTACGCGCCGGCGGCCAGCCGGGCCAGCCAGTGCTCGCCGCGCAGCAGCGCGGCCACGCCCGTGCAGGCCAGCACGAAGATGGCCAGCAGCAGCAGCTTCTGCGCGATGTCGGCAGGCAGCACCCGGCTGGCCGCAGCCAGCACCGCGTCGCTGGGCACCGCCCGGGGCGGTCCGCCGGCCAGCCCGGCCAGGGCCGCGCTGAACGGCTCCCGGGGCACCACGACCATGTCGTAGCTGAGCAGGAAGCCACGGCGCAGCCCGGGGCCCAGCGCCAGCAGGCCGAGGACCAGGCCCAAGCCCAGGCCCAGGGCGGGCACCCGGCGGCCCGCCGTGGACCGGCCCGGCCCGGCCGGGCTGGCCGGGAGCACCCGCGAGGCGCGGACCCCAGGCAGCAAGCGCGGCACGCCGGGCACGGCTCAGCCGGACGCCGGGGTGGGCGGGATGGCCTGGGCCGCCGCATCGGGCTGCAGCGAGCCCACGGTCATATTCGTTATGCAGGCGGCGGGGCCTGCGCTCAGCAGGCGCACGCCGATGGCACCGCCTGAGCCCACGGTGGGCACATAGACGGAATGCTGGCCGGCGGGCAGGGTCACCGTCTGCCAGCCCGCGCCGAAACTGACCGCCAGTTCGGTGGCGGGCCCGGTGTAGTCCAGCCGGGTGGTCCACGGCCACCGGTACAGCGAGCCGTTCAGCGGGACGCGGATCCCGGCGGCGGTCGCCGTCCAGCAGTGGTTCACTGGCACCGGCGCGGTCCGGTGCTTCCCGCGGGTGTGCTTGCCGTGCGGCTGCGGGCGGGGCTGTGGTGGCGGCACGGATGACGGCCCAGCCACGGTGACCGGGCTCAGCTGGCCCTGCTGGTTGAACATCATCAGGCTGGGGATCACCCCGCGCGGTGACAGCGTCCAGTTCAGGTGCCGGGCCGGCTCGCCGCGCGCGATCGCGCCGATGACCTGGGACGTGTACCCCTGCCGCCAGAAGTAAGCCGGGTCCATCACGGTCGCCGGAACCGACGCGTTCACGATCAGCGTGCCGGTGGGCGCGTGCGCCACCGCGATCTGCGCGGTCTCGATGTAGTCCCGGACGGCGGCCGGCTTGGTCACCGATTCCAGTGCCTGCAGTGATACGAACGAGCCGACCAGGAACGCGCCCAGCAGCAGCCCGGCCGCGATACGCGCCCACCGCCGGGCGACCGGGACAGTCTGCAGGACAGGGACGGCCGTGGCCTCCAGGACCGTCTGGGCGGCCGGGTCGGCGGCTTCGGGGTTTCGGCGGTTTCCTGGAATCGGAACCGGTAGGCGTGCTGTTCCCCGGCGACCGGCAGGAAGGCCAGCCCGACGCACAACGCCAGGATCGGCATGGCATCGGTCAGATACCTGGTCTGCGTGCCGAGCAGGCTGCCCGGCTGCGTGCCCATCCGGCCCAGGATGACCGGGACGATGTCGGCCAGCACGATCCAGCCGAGCAGGATGGCCCATGACCGCCAGGCGCGCACCCGGTAGATGCAGCTCACCGCGACGACGGCCGCGGCCACCACCCAGGACAGCTGCTCCAGCGCGGCCGGCGGCCCGGCCTGGGCGTAGCCCACCGCCCACCAGCGCCAGGGGCCACCGACCGCCCCGGGCAGCAGGGACGTGCTGAACAGCGTGGACACGAAGCTGGTCACCTGGCCGGCCGAGGTGGGCGCGGCCGGCTGGCTGCTGGACGTGGGCAACTGGAGGAAGAACACGGCGCAATAGCCAGCCAGCAGCGCCGCGTACATCAGCCACGCCCGCCAGTACCGGGTGAGTGTCGCCACGATGGCCGCGCCCAGGTGCCGCGGCGCGGGCTGCCCGTCCGGGCCGGGCGCGGTCATGAAGAACGCGGCGGTCAGCGCGAGCAGCAGGAAGGGGACCACCGCCCCCTTGACCATCGAGGCCATGCCGAACGCCAGCCACCCGGTGGCCGCGGCCGCGCTGCGCAGCCGGCCATTACGCAGGTAACGGACGTGAGCCCGGATCGCCATGAAGATGGCCAGTTCGAGGGGCAGCACCTCGAGCGAAACCGCCCACCAGTCCAATCCGGCCAGGGACAGCGGGCCGAACAGATAGAGCGTGAGCGGAATTAAAATGGCCGGGCGATTGCCGAAGACGGTCCGCAGCATCGCCAGCATGGCGAAACACGCGGCGGCCAGGATGAGCAACGTGACGGCACAGGCGAGTGGCCAGTTATACAGCGAGACCCGGGCCAGCAGCCAGGCGATGGCGAAGCCCACCGGCAGCAGGTGCCCGGCCTCCACCCACATCAGGTAGTGCCAGCTGAACCCGTTGGCCAGCGCCCGGTCGAGGAAACGGAAGTCGTCCTGCTTGAAATACGAGTGCGCGAGCAGCGCGGCCTTGAGCCACAACTGGATCACGATGAGGATGACCGCGATCAGCATGACCCCGTTGGCCCGGAGCCAGTCGGCCGCGTCCCGCGGCTCGGGCCGGGCCTCCTGCTGCGGGTGTGCCCACCAGGTTCGGGCCACTGTCGCCACCTCTTCCGGTCACGCCTCAGTGCGGTGCATTCTGCCCCTGCCGGCCGGGCAAAATGAACCGCACTAAGAGTTACGCACGGATTTTGCCGATGACGTCGTCGGCGAAACGGCGCAGCTTGCTGATCTTTTCGGCCAGTGGCTCGGTATCCGGCCCGGTCACGTACGGCCAGCGGAAACCGACGATGACGTCGGTCACGCCCTGCTCGGCCAGCCGGTGCACCCCGTCCACGGTGTAGGCGTCCAGCGAGATCACGTGCACCTCGAATGGCCGGTCCGCGGTCCCGGCCTGGCGGCGGAACTCGGCCAGCCGGGCCAGCAGCCCGGGCAGGTCAGCCGGGTCTCCGCCGCCGTGCAGCCAGCCGTCACCGGTCCCGGCGGCGCGGCGCAGCGCGGCGTCGCCGTGCCCGCCGATCAGGATCGGGATGGGCCGGTCGGCACCGGCGCCATCTTGACGGCGGGCAGGTCGAACACCGTGCCGTGGTACTCGAAGTAGCCGCCCGCGGCCAGCCCGCGGATGATCGCGATCTCCTCGTCCATCCGCTGGCCGCGGCCCGCCCAGGGCACGCCGAGCACGTCGTAGTCCTCACGCCACGGGCTGGTGCCCACGCCCAGCGACAGCCGGTTGCCGGTGAGCACGGCCATCGAGGTGGCCTGCTTGGCCACCAGCACCGGGTTGCGCACCGGCAGCTTCAGCACGAAGGTCACGAACCTCAGCCGCTCGGTCACCGCGCCCAGGGCGGGGATGAGCGAGAACGGCTCCAGGAACGGCTTGTCCTCGAGGAACTCCCGGGTGCCGTCGGGGTTGAACGGGTAGACGCTGTCGGAGTGCTCGCGGATAGCAGATGCTGTCCGGCACCACCATCGAGTCGTAGCCGGCGTCCTCGGCGGCCCGGGCCAGCGGGATGTAGCAGGCCGGGTGGTCATCGACTCGGCATAAGAAAAGCGCACGGGACCTCCCGCGGCAAAAACTAGAACACGTTCTTGCCAGCGTCAATCGGCCAGGCGGGAAGCCACGGCCCCCGCCGCGCGACCCGCTGCCAACGGGGTTCAGGTACGGCGCCACCCGCGTCTTTCCGGGCCGATCTCAAACCCGGCCTGGCGCAGAGCCGCCAGGATCTCATCGCCCGTGCGGGTCCAGAGGTACCAGGGCCGCTGCCCCACCGGCTCGATCCCGATGCCCATGCCCGGTCCGGCCCGGCGGACCGGGAAGATCGTGACCCGGTCGCCCGGTGCGACGGTCAGTGACCGCGCACCTGCTAACCACTGCATGAAGCGTCCCTGGATCCTGAACACCAATTTTCCGTCGGTCAGCTCCAGCCGTCCGGCCGTGAACGTCGTCGAGCTGGACCGTCCAGTCTCCGCTGGGATGCTGAACCCGCCTATCCATGGCCTGACCATAATCAATGATCTCACGCAGTCAGCCGTTATTACCTCAGCAGGGACAGCGATGCGATCGCTGCCATGATCGCGAGACAGGCCAACGGCGGCCACGGCGAGAATCCACTGCGCCGTACATAGCCGCCAGCCGCCGGCGTAGCCGTTCCGGCCGACTGGTTCTGCGCGGCCCGCATCTGCGCGGCTACCGATTCGTGTGTACTTGTAGCCCAGTAATGTCCCGATGAGCGAGCCCCCGTACATGATCGATCCGATTTTGCGGCCGTCCCGTAGGCGGAAATCCAGCCCGTAGTCCACATCGATCTCGGCTAACGCCGACCACGGGATCACATGCCGCATCAGCAGGTTGTCAACCACTACCCCGGCATGGTCCATGCGTACTTTCGAATGCCAGCCAAGGAGCCAGAATAAGTATAGAAACGCAGCGAAGATGGGTGCCCCACCGAGCTGGCCGTGCACTTTGCGGTCGAAATCCAGCACCAGAGCCATAACGATCACCATTGCCGCGCCGCCCGCCGCGAACAACGAAAGACCCGGCTTACGAAAGCTTCCAACCTCGTCAGTCAATGCCTGTCCCGTAGGTTTGCGTCGCGGTCATAGTTAGCCGCTACGACGTTCAGCTTCCGGCCACTACTAGCCAATCAAGCTCCTAAGACCTGTAATCAGTATGAGAATCGATGCCATCAGGAGGAAAATGGCACCGCGTGTCGCGTGTGGATTAAGGGGCTTTCCCGCCCACCCGAGCTGCGAAATCTCTGCAAGCTGTCCGGGAGCCTTAGATCCAGCCGACAGATAGTAGCGCACCGCATAGCGGTACCACAAAAATGCACAAACCATAAGCACCACGGAAGAGCATAGGGCAAATATCCCGCCAGCGACTGAGGACACGGGGTGGGCAGCCCCAGCAGCGCTAATTGCGTCGGGCATACCTATTCCTTACCAGGCTTCAGCAGCGCAGATAGTGCAGGAGGAGCGGCGCATCTGGCTGCGGCACGGCAATCTCGATAATTCCGTGCAACGTTCGGCATCGTACGACCTCGAAGCCAGCCCAGGGATCCCGAGGACGCATACATCCCGGGGCGCCGGATGTTCCAGTCTGACTTCGGACTGCGCGGTCGCACGCCTGCCGACAGTATCGGATCAGCGATCCGGTAAGCACGGAGCATGCAGGCGACCGTCCTGCTCTCACCACGGTCGATCGCCAGGAGGTCATCGGCGTAGCGGGTTCAGTCGGGCCCCGGAGCTTCCTCCTCAGTAGAGTCGGCCAGCAGGACAGTCCCGGCTGAGCGACGAGGACGCGAACGTCCCCGATCAGTTCCTGGCTCTCTAGTCACTGGGGTCACCGCTTGGTAGTGGATACTGCTTCTCAATCTGGCGATCGATGAAGTGCAGCATCAGCGGGACGTCTGGTCGCTTTACGGCGAACTCCAGTACCCCTTGAGACGTTTGACAGGAAATTATCGAGGTTCCGACATGCTCCAGCCGACCGCCGGGCGCGTACTGTCCGGCTGACAGAAACTTCCGTTGCTCTCCTGCGTTCGCAAATGGCCGTACCCGGGCGAAGATGAACTGGTCCTGGATAAGGACCTGCCGCCACAAGAAGCTCAGCAGCAGCAGCGGCCGCAACAATACGCCGTCCGGTGTCAGGTGGATCATGTAACCGCGAAATTTCCGAGGATAGGAACCGTAGAGGCCACGGAAGTAACCGAATACAGCCCGGCGTTCACCCCGGTCCACCGCGGCGATGTCATCGGCTGACGCCTGCTCACTGGGGCCACGAAGTCCCCTCATCTTGAGCAGGTCCTGCGGCGCTACGGTGCCTGCTGACCGCCGCGACCGGCCAGTACGCTTGACCACAATCGATCATCCTTCACCGAACTGAGGCCATTGCACCACTACCTCGGCGGGAACAGGGATGCGACTGCTTCCATGATTGCGAGACAGGCCTGCGGTGCAGGGTCTCGGCATAGTGGCGTAGTGTCCGTTTCGGTCACGCCGGGCTAGGTGGGCCGGGTTGTTCCTGGCGGCTCAGGTGATGGTTGAGGACATGAACGTCTCTTCTTTCGTGGTGAAGAGCGTGGGCAAGCGTGCACGTTGGCTGCGGGCTCGTTCGGTGGCTGGGTCGGCCCGGACCGCGGCGTCGATGCGTTCGTAGGCTTGGCGGTCGTCGTATTCCCAGACCGCTACGACGCGGCTGTCGTCGGTCTGCCACCGGCCTATCAGCCTGGCGCCGTGGCGGAGCTGGACCGGCAGCAGGTAGTCGCGGAAGAACTCGTGGAATGCCGCCAGGTTCTCAGGGACGGCCCGGTAAATGCGCATGCGGTAGAGCACGGGACTGTCCTATCGCACGCTGGGGCCACCTTCCTGCTGTGCGGCCCGGATGCGGGTCAGCTGGTGAGCCCGAGGGTGGCCAGGGTGCGGGTGGCGTTGCGGGCGTGAATAGCACAGCGCTTGCGATAAGCAAGCTCGTCATTGCCGCGCCAAACCACATGCGAGCCGCATAGGCCTGCACCGCCCAAAGCTTCCGCGCAGGCACGGTTCCACCATGTGCAACCACCTGGCATGCAGTCTGATATATCTTGATTCGATCGATCACGGCGTCGCACCCGCTGCCACATCCGGCCGAATTGGCCAGCGAACCAATACTCTAATATCAGGGCAGACATGACAGTCCGGCTGAGCGACGAGGACGCGACCGTTCCCGATCAGCCCCTGGCTCTCTGAGTCACTGGGTCATCGCTTAGTGTACCTGACCACCACGGAGTGCGACGCTATTACTATGATCGTCCAGTTTGCCGATGCGCTGCGGCTTCTTCTTGCAGTTCGCGCACCAGCTTCTCGATAAACCCTCTCGTTCCCGCAATATTGTCAATACGCAGCCGTCCGGAACTCGTATCTATTACGAGGCAGGGCCAGCGAGCCAGCGAATTCGAAATTCCGACCTGGAAAGTTTTTACAGTACTCCAGGGAACTGTTCGCTTTCTCAAATGCTTCCAGTACGCAATCCCATCCGCATCGACAACGAGCCGAGTGTCCAAGATGGCATGGCCGAGTAGCAAGCCCGAGAATGCAATCACGATAATCCCCACGATCATTCCCGAGAGCCCAGTATGGGACGCGGGCGCCAGCATGCCCAGCCCGATGATCAGAAATAAAAGGGCAGCCGGGACAAGAAGTGCCACGCTCACTTTGACCCTGTAGACCTTAATCTTATCTCCGAATCCGCAAGACCCAAACCAGGCCTCGCAATGCTTTCATCCGACATTCAAGGTGAACTTATGAAATAAACAGGGCTGCGCCCGGGGAAGTAACCACCTATCGTGCTTGTCACGTCGGCGGCCGAGCCCACCAGATTGTATCCTAGGCGACCGAGAGGAAACGACTCTTGTGCCGAGGGAACAAAAATTCGGCTGCTGCCAACATACTGACCCTCACCTTCACCTTCGGCCATCCCGCCTGCGACGGCGAGGCCGCCGGCCGTGTAGAGAGTATCTGCCACGTTCGCGTCCAGGGATTGGCGGAACCCGTACCGCTCTATTCTCGCTTGCACGCGGATGGCGTAAGCCGCGCCCTGGGCAAGCGCGCACCCGATAAGGTCGACGCCTGGGGTCAGGCATACACCGAGCGCGAGATAGTTGGCGATGGTCACGCGGTTATGCAGTACCCACCTGACCGCGCTGCCGAGCCAGCCCAGCCCGTTGCTCTGATGGAGTTGCTGTTGCGGGCGGCATCCTGCCGGGCCAGGATCGAAGCGCGATGCGACACCTTCGACGCAACTGTTCGCCTGGTCGGCGACGGTCTGGTCGGTGATCTTGTGCACGGTGACCTGGTGGACGCTGGGCAGGGTGGGGCCGACGGCGCAGGACAGGGCGAACAACTGGCAGCCGGTCGTGGTGACGCCGGGGTAGCCGCTGCCGGGATCGGTGCTGCCACTGCCGGTCTGCCCGCCTCCTGTGTAGCAGGCGGTCGGGTCCTGGCGGCAGGGCGGCCCGGGCGTGCTGCCCGCTGGGGTCGGGATGTACTCCCCAGAGGGATCGGACAGCGTCGCCGGGTTGTCAGATGGCGTAGGCGTAGGCGTTGAGGTCCTGCGGGTTGTACGGGTTGAGCAGCGGGTCGGGCGAGATGAACGCGCCGGTAGGCGGGGTTGTACTCGCGGGCGCCGAGGTTGGTCAGCCCGGTGGCCGGGTCGGTCGGTGCCGCCGACGAAGCCCTCGTGTGCCCGGCCAGGAAGGCGTCGGCGAGCCGATTGGGTTGCCGTAGGGGTCGTAGTAGCGGCGGGTGACCGCCAGGTTGGCGGAGTTGATCGCGACGGATGTCGGTGCCCTGCTGGTCGCCGATCCAGGTAGTAGACGGCCCCGGCCGATGGTGCGGGCGGCGACGGTCGACGCCGCCGATCGTGGTAGTACCGGGTGCCGGTCGACGGCGCCGGTCGAGGTGTTCTCGGTGAGCTGCTCGTCGGGCAGGTACAGGGTCAGGTGCCGGGGTCGGACTGCAGCAGCAGGTTGCCGTCGGCGTCGTAGACGTAGCTGGTGGTGCCCGGCGGTGCCGCCGGCGGTGGTGACCGAGGCCAGCTGGCCGGCGTCGTTCCAGGTCAGCGTCTGGCTGGCCGGGACTGCCGGACGATCGACGGTCAGGTTGCCGTCCTTGTTGTAGCTGTAGCTGGTCGCTGGCGGTCCCGGCCGGCCGGTGGCCTGTCTGGCCGGTGATCGCGTGCGGCTGGGCCGCTGCCCGCGGCCGGGAAGGTGTTGGTGGTCAGTGGTCGCCGCGCCCGGACGCGGGGTGGAGGTGCTGCGCGGTGAGGTCGTTCTCGAGTGTTGTAGGCGTACTGCTCCCAGTACGGCGCGGCCGCGCCGGCCTCGCGGACTGCGACGGGCCGGCGAGCAGCCGGAGGTGCCCTGCGACCAGGCCTGGGTCAGCCGGCCGAGGTAGTCGTAGGGAAGCACTGCACCTGGGCCGCCCGCCGGACGGCGTGTCCGCCTCGGAGGTCGATCGTGCGCCGGCGTTGTTCAGTAGCTGTAGCTGGTGTCGTCCACCGTGACCGGGCTGACGCCCGGTCTGCATCTCCGGCTGGGTCAGCCGCCCGGTGCCGAGGTCGTAGGTGTCGAGTGATCCAGGCGGGCTCGGTGGTGGTGCCGAGCGTGTACTCCTGCGGCTGGCCGAGCTCGGTGTAGGACAGCGTGGCCACGTAGCTCCACAGCGTGGAGCTCGTCGGCTGACTCGGCTGGTCGGCGGCGTTGTAGCCGGTGCTGACGGTCTCCGGCGGGCAGGCCGCCGGCGGCGGAGTCGTTGTACGACGGACAGCATGTCGCCGTAGGTGGTGTAGACGTCGGTCTGCCTGGTAGGTGCCCGCCAGCGGCCCGGCCGAGAGCTGTCACCATGCTGCCAGTGGGCAGCCCGTAGGCGTTGTACCCGGTGACCTTCTCGGTGTAGGCCGTGCCGCTGGTCCCGCCGGACGTAGCGACGGTCGAGGAGGTCAGCTGGCCCTTGGCCAGGGTGTCGTAGGTCCACGAGGCCAGCTGCGTCGTGGCCGCCGTCGGCGGCGCCGCCGGTGCGTGTCGTACTCGGCGGTCTTGCGGCCGTCCGCGTCGTAGCCGTAGCTGATCGTCTTGCCGCGCGCGTCGGTCGCGGACAGCAGGTTCCCGTCCGCGTCGTAGCTGTCGTGGTCGTGGTCCCGGCGTCCGGCGTCGGTGGCCGACACCTGGTCCCCGGCCAGGTCGTAGCTGTAGGACCAGTGGTTGCCGGCCGCGTCGGTGATGGTGGCGAGCTGCTGGCCGGCGTGTAGGTGTAGGCGGTCTGGTCCCAGCCCGAAGCGCCGGCCTGCAGCCCGACCGGGCGCAGGCGGCGCGGCCGGCGGGGTGGCCGAGTGGTACTGGTAGATGTAGCTGGTCTGGCCGTCGCCGTTGGTGTAGGTGGTCTGCGCGGTGCCGCCCTGCGGCGGGGTGACCGTGGTGTAGTTGCCGCCGTAGGCTGGTGTCGGTCTCCCACAGTCTCGCTGCGCGTAGCTGTAGGTGATCTGCCTGATGACCCGGCCGTCGCCGTCGTAGACGTAGCCGGTCTGCGGACGGGACCTGGTCATCCGGCGCGGCCACCAGGGTGCCAGACGGCGCGCCCGTGGTGTAGTAGGGGCTGGAGGTGACCAGCGTTCCAGCCGTCGGAGTTGTAGAGGTGTCGGTGATGTCCCGGCCGCCGTCGGCGGTCTGCGGTCTGCGTCTCGACCGGCGGCCCATGCGAGTCGTACAGGGTCTCCGAGGTCAGGTAGCTGCCGCGTGGCGTTGATCGTGTTCGGTGGTCACCACCGACGGCGCCGTCGCCGAGATGGTGTAGCTGAACGTCTTGTCCGCGGGCCCGGTCGTCGGCGTGTCCCGGCGTCCAGACGCGCGGTCAGCCGGCCGAGCGCGTCATAGGTCTCGGTGGTCACCCAGCCGGCCGGGCTGGTGACGGTCAGCGGCAGCTCGCGGGCCGGGTCGTAGGTCGTGGTGGTGACCAGGCCCATCGGGTCGGTGACCGTCACCGACGTCGGCTCGGCGCCGGTAGCCGGGGTGTAGGCGGTCGGCAGTGGTGTTGCCGTCGGCGTCGGTGGCCGAGGTCACCCGGCCGTACTCGTCGTAGGCGTCCTGGACTCGGTGGTGAACACTTCGGCGGATGCCGCTGTAGGAGGTGGCCTGCTGGGTCATCGGTCACGTTCCCGGCCGAGGGCGCGGCGCCCAGCGAGGTCGAGCTGTCGTAGAAGTCCGGGTGTCGGAGACCAGCTCGGCCTGCGGCGGCGTGCCCGGCGACCGGGCACGCCGCCGGCGGCACCGACGGTGACGATGATCTCGGCGGGCAGGTCCAGTCAGGCCAGCTGCCGAGCTGTGGTCGTGGCGTAGGTCGTCTGGGTGCAGGTGTCCTCGCCGGCGTCGCCGGCCCCGTTGTCGGAGGCGTCGGGCACCTGGCCTCGTGATGACCCGGCCGTAGGAGTCGTGGCTGTAGGTGACGTCGGCCTCCCGGTACCCGCCGGACGCCAGCGCGGTGAACGTCTGCGTCTCGGCCGTGCCGGTCAGGAAGGCCTGCAGGCGGGCAGCGGCGCCGGCTGCGCCTGGGTGGCGGTGGCCGCCGAGGTCCACGGCGTGGTGACCGTGTCGCGTGACCACCGGGCCGCCGGCGCCGTTGTAGACGACGTGCTCGAAGTCCATGCCCGGCGTACTGGTCGGAGTCGGTCACCGTGATCTCGCCGCCGACCGTGGCTGGTCAGCGACGCCGAGCGCGGTCCCGCCGCCGGACTGGTAGTCGCCGTTCATGCCCTGGAAGTAGGTGTCGGCGGTCTCGGTGACGGGTCCGGCGCCGTGCCGGTCTCGGTGGTGACCGTGCGCGAAGCCGCGCCACTGGTCCCAGGTCCGCTGCGTCGGACCGGGTCAGCGGCGTCGTCGTCGTAGTGCCAGGCGC
The DNA here is from genome assembly GCA_963747705.1 of uncultured Actinomycetes bacterium. Lineage (GTDB taxonomy): Bacteria > Actinomycetota > Actinomycetes > Streptosporangiales > Streptosporangiaceae > RYN-230. The sequence continues at coordinate 46,500 of CAVVGF010000055.1, forward strand.
CGCCGACAGGCAGCCGGGCGACGTGCCGTAGCAGTAGCTGGTGGTCACCGGGACGGTTCCGCCGACGGTGTTGGCCTGTGTCACGCGGTGACCACGTACTTGTTGAACCAGTCCTCGACGGGCGAGCTCGCGCCCGGCGGCGTCCAGTAGTCCGGGTAGCACACGCGTCGTGTTCGCGTCCTCGGCCGGGAAGTTCCCCGACGTGCAGGAGGACGGCGGCGTGTCGTAGCGTGACCGTGATGACCCCGCCGGTCTCGCTGGTGACCTGACGCCATCCGGAACCGGTCGATGATCGAGTACCCGTCGCTCAGGTCGCTGCTGCGTCTCCACCCGGTTGGCCAGCGACGATCGCCGGCGAACGTCACCGGCGGCAGCGTGACGTGCGTGCTGCCGTCCTCGCCGGTGCGGGTGATCGACTCCAGCCACAGCGGCGGCGTGGTCGATGCCGTCGCCGGTGGTCGGGGTAGTCCTGGGCCAGCGCCCAGGAGTCCGACCGGCTCCAGCGCGGAGCCCTCGAGTGCCTCGGTCGCGATGGTGGTCAGCTGGTACTTGGTCCAGAACGTCGGCGAGATCACGTCGCACGACTGCCCCGGAGGCGCAGGCCAGGTCAGCGCTGCTGCCGGTCGGGACGTCGGTGCGGTCGGTGGCGGTGGTGAAGTTGCACCTCGGCGCGGCCGGGGTGCGCCCCGTAGACGCTGCCCGGCGCGCAGCCCGTACTCGATCTTGCGCAGCGCACCGCCCTGGATGTAGGACGGCGGTCGCCGGTGGTGCCGTTGTCGGCAGCGTAGTAGTTGGTCTCGGTGTTGTAGAAGTAGGCCATCGCGTCGCCGTGCGAGTCGGTGACGTAGTCCAGGTTCCACCGCCACGCCTGGCTGCAGGCGAGCTGGAGAACGTCGCGTTGTAGCACGGCTGCGCCCGACGCGGTGGCGTACACCGGCACCGTCCAGGCGCTGTTGGTGGTGGTGTCGCCGGACGCGTAGCCGGGCAGCTGGTTCAGCCCGAAGTAGTAGCTGGTCCCGTCCGGCTCGGTGACCACCCAGTAGCCGCCGTCGTGGTGCCGTTGGTGGTGCCGCTGCAGTCGCCGGTGACGGTAGGTGATCTCGTCTCCGTTGTCGGCCTCGGCGTGCCAGCCGTTGGCCGGGTCGTCGACCAGCGTCGTCGTCGCGCCGCCGAGGGACAGCGTGGTCGTGTTGTTGCTGCTGACCAGCACAGGTCACCGGTCTTGCGCGCTGACGCCGGGGTAGGTTCTGCTCGCAGGACTGGTAGTCGCGCTCGATGAAGCCGGGCTGGTAGTCCCAGCCGTCGCCGATCCAGGACGCCTGGTCGTTGGTCGACGGAGGTCAGCCCGTCCACCGCCTGGGAGTTGTAGTCCAGGCTGACCGGCGGCGTCAAGCCCGCCGGGGACCGGCGGCACGCTGATCGGGTAGGAGTAGGTGAACGCGCCTGACGACCCGCCTGCCGTCCAGGTGCCCGCCTCCGACAGCGGCGTCGCGCGTGTAGTCTCCCGCCGATCCCGACGCCGAGGTCGTCGCGGCCAGCACGATCCGCGGCGCGACGGGCACGGTAGCCGTGGCCGCGCCGGCGGCTCCGGTCGCGCGCCGGGGCCGCGGACGGCGCCCGCTGCGGCCGCAGGGTGATGTCGGCCCCCAGCTGGTAGGCGGCGCGATCGTTGGCCGAGCGGCAGCGGCGTCTGCCGCCGGCAGGCGGCACGGCTGCGGCGTGGTCAGGGCGCAGGCGGGCAGCTCGCACCAGGTGCAGCCGGGCGCCGAAGTCCCCGCCGTCGGCGTACGGCGAACGAGGAGTAGTCCAGGCTCGACGTGACAGCGCAGGGCCGGTCGCGCGGGCGCCGCGGCGCGGCGTCGCGTGACAGGGTGAAGATCACGCCCGCTGACCCCGGCCGCGCTGCGGCCAGCCTGTGACCTGCACGGCCAGCCGCACGCCGACCGGCGGCGCCGGGGCCGACCCAGTACGGCCAGTGCGTCCAGCCCCGGGCCGACCGACCGGGGCGGCTGCGCCACCCGCCGCCGGCGGACGCATCCGGCGCGTGCCGAGCCCGGAGATGCGCGCGGCGGCCGAGGCGTGGACCTGCGACCGGACGGCAGACGGTGCACCGCGGCAGGGCCAGCGTGGCGCGGCGCGGGACGCCGGCCAGGCGCAGCGCGGGCGATGCCTGACGGCACGCGACCTTGCCACCGGATGTGAGCGCCGGGACGGCGTGGACCGGGCACCGGCTTCTGCGCCGACCGGCCGCGGCCCGGCCGGCCGGGTGTAGCTGGCGGCGCCGCCAGGCGGTCAGCAGCGGCAGGGTGAGCCATGGCGGCCAGCCGCGAGCCACCGGCGGCGCGCATGGCCGCGGCCGGTCCGGCGGCGATAGCCGCATCGCAGTGGGCTCGCTTCCATGGCTCAGTCCGGCAGTGCCTTTCGGGGCGGGCCGCCGGGCGGTCGGGTCGGGAACGGGTGATCGTCCGGGGAGGCAGCGAGCCGTGCGGGCCGGCGAGCGCCGGCGCCGCCGATCAGCGGGCGCCGGCGGCGGCGGGGTGCCGAGGGCGTCAGCGGGCAGCCGCCCGCGAGAACGGCCGGGGCCAGTGCGGCGTAACCGCCGCGTGGCCGCCGAGCGTCAGGTTCACGTCGATCGCCGGTGCCGTAGTCCGGCCGGCCAGCGCCTCGGGGCTGGCCGCCGTTGCTGACCGCCGCGTCGAAGTCGGCGGGCAGTAGGGCGGGCCGATGTCCGCCGAGCGTGCGATGAACGAGTTGACCTGCAAGCGGACCGCGTCGGCGGCGGCCGTCGGTGCACGAATCGCCGCCGGTGGCGTTCGAGTACCCAGCGCACGGGGTGAGCGTCAGCGATGATCACGTTGATCCCGAACGCGGTGAGCTGTGTCTCCAGCAGGCTGGTAGGCGTTCTCCAGGTTCGTGCTCACGGTGGCCGACGCGGCCTGGCTGCAGCACGTCCTGGAGCCCCTCGTCGATGACGACCGTCCCGACGTCGGGCTCGGCCAGGACGTCGCGGTCCAGCCGGGCGAGCAGGCTCACGCCCGCCGCTGGTCGCTCCCGTCGGCCAGTACCTGGTTGGCCTGCTATCCCGGCGTCGACCACCCCGTACCCGGCGGCCAGGCCCTGGGCGGTCAGCTGGCCGGCCAGCCGCTGGCTGGGCGCGTTCAGGCGACGTCGGACTGGGCGCGTCGGAGCTGCCGCCGTCGATGACGTTGTTCCCGGCGACCACCACGGTCGGGCTCGCCCGGGCTGACGGTCACCCCGCCGGAGCGTCACCTCGGGCGTGGTCACGTCCAGGCCGGTGAGGACCGGGCACGGCGCCGAACGTCGACGACCCGGTGCCGGTGAACGGGGTGCCCGTGGTGTTCGCCGGTCTCGTTCGGGGTGGCCGACGGTGCGGGCCGAACCAGGTCGCGGCCCCGCTGGCGCACGTGTTCACCGGCAGCTCGGGCAGGCGACGAGTTCTCGATCCACAGGCTGACCAGCAGGTGCTGCCTGCGGTCACGTCAACGCGAACGGCAGGGCCAGCGGGTCGCTGTAGACGTCTCCGCCCTCGGGGATTGTCACCGAGCGACCGCCGCCGAAGGTCAGCGGCGACCGGGGCCTGGGCCGGGTACCGCGCCGGCATGCCGCGGGGCGATCGGTGGCGGCGCCGATCACCAGCGGCCCGGTGCCGTCCGCGGCCAGGAACCCGGGATCGGACAGCTGGATCCGGACCTCGGCGTGCCGGCCGGCGCGCTGACGTTCGGGGACAGCTGCGATCCGGACCGTCTGGTCGCCCCAGGTGGTCCCGCGAGGGCGGCGGCGTAAGCGTCCTCGACCGGCGACTCGAACGCGCCGGTCCACGCCTGCCCGGACGGAGACGAGACGGCTGCGCCGTTAGCCCCGGGGGTCGCGGTGGTGGTGTTGCGCAGCGCCATGCCGAAGATGTGCAAGCGGGCTGGGCCAGGACGACGCCGCGTCCGGAGGCCGCCGGTGGCTGAGCGAGGCGGTCGCGCCGACGTCGGGCAGCGTCACCGAGGTCACCGTGCAGGAGGCATCGAGCGGCACCGCGAACGCGTAGATCTTCGGGCTGTCCGCCTGCAGCGCCGCTCGCGGTGTCCTGGTCCGGCGTGTCAGCGCGGCGATGTCGGCCGGGCCCGCTGATCCAGTCCGGCACCGTCAGGTCGTAGCTGACGGTGGCTGCCTGCCGGGCAGCCGCTGGCGTAGGTGATCGTGCCCGTGGCGGGCGCGCACGACCGGAGTGGTCGGTGTTGAACCCGGCCACGCCGCTGCACCCGATCCGGTCACCGCGGTGCCGCCCATGACCGCCGGGCGTGGTGGTGTCCTCCGGCAGCGCGGCCGCTGTCCGCCGAGCCGCGAGGCCAGGCCCGCCGACTTGCACGTCCGCGCCGGTGGAGGTGGCCAGGAACACCAGCGGCGCTGCCCTGGGCGCCGCCCGGGCCGGTACCGATGGTCTGGTTGGCGGCCAGCAGGTTGTCGGGGCCGCTGGCGCCGAGCCGAAGCCGGGCAGCGTGAACGACGCGCCGTCAACGGTCACGGCTGGCCCGGCTGCCAGCCGGCCGCGGTCAACTGTGCCTCGTCGAGCGCAGTCGCCCGCGCCGTCGCCGTCGGCCGTGCCCGGCGAGGCCGGACCCGGTCGAGATCATGGTGTTGTCGTAGGACTGGCCCGCGCCGAGCGCGCTGGCGAAGTTCGCCTGCAGGCTGCCGCCGGACGTGTACGACACGAGCGGGTCACCCGCGCCGGTGAACGTGGCGGTGCGACCCGGCCGGCGCGGCGTTGGTCGCCCCGGAGTCGTTGCCGCCGCCGTCCCTTTCGTACACCCACAGGTCGTGCGGGCCAGGCGAGGGCACCGTGATGGTCAGCGTCGCGCTGCCCCCGCTGATCACGCAGTGCAGGGCGAGGTGGCCGCGGTGGTGGTGCACGTCTGCGCGGCGGGTATCGTTGCGTCGTCGGCGGCGTCTGGTCCAGGGCCCACACGAACTCGGTGGCGGTGTCGCCGGCCGACTGGGTGATCGTGAACGACAGGTGCGAGCCGACCGGCTGGTTGGTCGCCTGGCTGAAGCCGGCCGTGACCGCCGGCGGCGTCGGGTCGCGTTCGGGTAGACCGCGAAGTAGCAGGTGCGCCGACCAGGCTGACGAGTAGGGGCCGTAGCTGTTGCCGCCCACGCTTCCGCTGCCGGTTACGGCCTGGGCCTGCCAGGCGACCACGGTCCCGTTAGGCAGGCCCGAGGTGAACGCGGCGGGCATCTGCCAGCCCGCTTCCGCGTCAGCGGTGGTGAGGTTGTCGATCGCCTTCGTGACCGTGGTGGGCGCCGACGAGGTGGTGTAGTTCCAGTACTGGATGTTGGCCTGCACCGCGGCCCCGTCGGTGTCGCCGTAGGTGCCCAGCAGGTAGGGCCCGTTCGCCGAGTCGGTCTTGCCGATCGTCGGTGCGCTGGACGGGCTGGTGTCGCACGGCCAGGCTGCTGGTCCCGCTGCTGGTCGCCGCCTCCTCCAGGCTCGACGGCAGTGTTCGGGCTGTCGGTGTAGATCACCTGCAGGTCCGGATTATCGGTGAACTGCTTGTGGTCGGCGTCGTTGGTGTTGCCGTCTTCCCACACCCGGAGCGTGATGTTCGACGGCCGAGCTGATGGACTTGAGGTCGCTCTTGGCGTTGAAGCCCTGCGACACCCGGTAGCCGGTGTTCTCGACGCTGCCGCAGCTCTTGCTTCCCTGGCTGGTTGTCCGGCCCCATCGCGACGTTCTGCTGATGGTCGGAACTCACCGGTCCCGGGCCCGGCCAGCCGGTGCTGCTGTTGATCGTCCCGACCCAGCTCGACCGCCACCTTCGGCGATGCCGAGCAGTCCGACGTGTACACCTCGGTGAGCTGGAATGACGCCGACAGCAGGATCGCGTTGGCCGCGAAGATCTGCGACGGAATGCCGATCCGGTAGAGCGCCCAGTCCTTGTCCTGCGACTGGCAGCTACCGGCCTGGAAGTTGTCGTAGCCAACCGGCGAGATACGAGTAGCTGCCGACGAGTTGTAATGCGAGCCGGTGCATCCCGAGCCCGACTGCACGGGGTCGTAGGCCTGTTATGCCACCGGTCTTGGTCACCGACGTGAACGAGGGGTCGATGAAGACCGGGAACCGGGTGGACGCGGAGGTGAGCATCGCGCGGTCCGGGGCCAGGGACAGGACCGTCCCGCGGCCGGACACCGCCGCCGTGACACGCGCCAGCCGTCCCCCGCAGGCCGGCGCCGGCCGCGGACGGCACCGGGCCGACGCCGGGGGCGGCCAGGCCCGCCCCCGCTTCGCGGGCCGATGCCGCCGCCGTGCGCGAGGCGGGAGCGCCGGGTGCCGCCGCCGAGGAGTCCCACATCCGCGGCGCCGGGGCGGTATAGGCACCGCGTCCCCCGGCCATCCGCGCGATGAGGCCGCCGCCGCGGTGGCCTGCAGCCCGGTCGTCCCGGATCCGGTGACCGGCAGCGCCAGCTTCGCCAGCCGCGGGTCACGGGCCACCGGCCGGCGTCCTGACCACGAGCACCTCGCTGAACCCGCCGCTCGCCGCGCTGGTCGCGGTCAGGATCAGGTCGACGCCCGGCAGCACGTTCCGGTAGGTGGCTGACGAGCCTGACACCTGCGGAACCGGAAGCCGGCCCGGCCACGCCGAGAGCCAGGCGGGTGCCGTCCGCCGAGATCACCGCCATCGGGCCGGCGCCGCCGCCGGAGAACGAAACCGTGTCCCCGGGATCGCGGCCGGAACCAACCGGCCGCCGCGGCCCGCCGCAGCGCCGTGCTCACCGGCACCCAGCCGCCCCGGCTGCGGATCCGCACCGGCAGAACGTAGTCGCGGGCGGTCAATTCGTCCCGTCGGGCCCCGCCGTCACCGAGGTCGTCTCGGTGGTCATCGCGGCGACCGGCACCGGCGTGCCGGTGGCCCGGGCCTGAGGCCTGCGCGGTCGCGGCCTGCGCGGTCGCGGCCGAACCCGAGGTGCTCGCCGGCCGATGCGGAGCCGAGGACTGGTAACGAGCTATCCGGCGCCGGCGCTGCCGGTAACTGCCACGGCGCGCCCAGGGCGGCAGGCGAACCGCTCCCAGCCGCGGCCGCAGGCGTCGCGACCGATACCAGCAATGCGCAGCACGGCACCGCGGTCAGTACGACCGGTAAGCCCCGCAGCCGGGGGAAGGCATGCCAAAAAGAACGCCCAGCCATCACACACCCCGCTCGACGAAGTGCAATAAGGAGCGCGTGAAAGCCGGGCATGATCTCCAGCGTCCCCGCAAATGGGAGCATCACCGATGATCAGTCCATTGTCAACCCTTCAATTTGCGTCCTATACGCCACCCGCGCCGCCATTCCCGGGACGGCCCTTGCTGGCCCGGCGCAGCCGGGCGTCCCGGAGCAAAACTAGAACAGGTTCTTGCCCTCTGCGGGTGGCCGGGGGAAGCTGTACCCATGGACGAAGCTGCCCTGGCCAACCTGGTCGCGCTGGAAGAGATCCGCCGGCTCAAGCACCGCTACCTGCGCTGCGTGGACCTCAAGCGGTGGGACGAGCTGGCCGACACGTTCACCGAGGACGCCACGGCCAACTACGGCACCCCGGCGATGGGTGAGCCGCTGAACCTGTCCGGCCGGGACGAGATCGTCGGCTTCATGCGCAAGAACTTGGGCCCGGAGATCATCACCGAGCACTTCGCCGCCCAGCCGGAGATCGACGTGGACGGCGACACCGCCACCGGCACCTGGTGCTTCGAGGACACGGTGATCGCCACCGCTTACCGCTTCGTGATCAAGGGTTCGGCGTTCTACGAAGACCGCTACGCCCGCGGCCCCGACGGCCGGTGGCGGATCGCGCACACCGGCTACACCCGCACCTATGAGATGACGCTGTCCCTGGACGACCTGCCCAGCCTCAAGTTCACCGCCAACCGGTGGGCTGACGCGTCAGCGCGGTGAGTTTGCGGTCACCGGTGACCGCAAACTCACCGCGCTGAGGAATTCACTCCGGCACGGGGCGGGTGGGTTACTCCGCGTGCAGCGCGGACGCGGTGCGCATCCGGGCGGCCCAGCCAGGCGGCAGCGCGCCGGCCACCGCGATGACCACGCCGGCCAGCGCCAGCATGGCCAGCTCCCAGGGCTGCCACACGGCCAGGTAGCTGGCGGGCAGGCCGAGGTTGGCCGAGTGGGCCATCACCGGCAGCACCACCCGGTGCAGCGCCATCCCGGCCGGTACCGCGATCAGGCCGGCCAGCAGCCCGGTGCCGGCCACCCAGCAGACCACCATGCCGATGGTCTGCCGCGGGGTCATCCCGACCGCCTTGAACACGCCCAGGTCGTGCACCCGCTCCCGGGTGTGCAGCACGATCGTGTTCAGCACGCCCAGCCCGGCGACCAGCGCGAGCAGCAAGGTCAGCGTGCCGATCAGGCCCAGCATCAGGCTGACCACGACCGAGTTCCTGATGTTCTCCGACACGCCGTAGCCGGCCCCGAGCCGGTGGCCGAGCGCCGATGTGTAGCTGTCCAGTGAGACTCCCGGCCGCAAGCCGATGTCATACTGCGTCGGCTCGGTCTGCGCCTGGCCCGCGGGGGCCAGCGTCCGGGTGTCGGTGATGACCGAGACACCGCGCCCGTCGGAGTCGAAGTCCTCGCCGACGATCCGGACCCGGATCGGCGTGCTGCCCAGCACGATCGTGACGTCGTCCCCAAGCTTCTTGCCGGTCAGGTTGAGGAACCCGGTGGACACCACGGCCTGGCCCGGGCCGGTGTACCAGTGCCCGCTGATCATCGGATAGCCGGTCCACGCGGCCGGCCGGCGAACGCGGTCAGCGGGTGCTGCCCGGTCAGCCCGGCCACGCTGATCTGGTTGTCGGTCTCCGCGACGTAGTGCTGGGTACCCGGTTCTGCGGCCAGCGCCGCCTGCACGGTGCGCTGCTGCGCGGCGTCGAACGAGTTCGGCGAGTTGAGATAGACCTGCACCGGCTGGGCGGCGGCGTGCGACAGCCCGCCCACCACCCGGTTCAGCGACGTGCTCAGGCCGACCGCGAACGTCACCGCGGCCGCGCCGAGCAGCACGGCGACCAGCGTGATCGCGGTGCGCGCGGGCCGGGCGAACGGCGCGGCCAGCCCGATCGTCACCGGCCGGGGCAGCCGGAGCCGGCCGAACAGCCGGTGCGCGGCGTAACCGTGCCCCTGCCGGGGCGCCCGGCCGGCCGCGATGGCCTGCACCGCGCTGAGCCGCCCGGCCCGGATCGAGGGCAGCACGGCGGCCACCCCGACCAGGATGAGCATGCCGAGCGGCACGGCCACGTCCACCCACACCGGCACGCCCAGCGTGCCCACCCCGTAGGCGTTGGCCGCCTGGTGCAGCAGCATCAGCGCCAGCAGGTCGCCGAGCACCAGCCCACCGAGCACGCCGACCAGGGCGGACACGGTGACCTGACCGGTATAGGCCGCCACCACCTGGCCCGGGGTGAAACCGATGCTCTTCAGGATGCCGATCCGCCGGTAGCCGGCCACCACCGCGCCGCTGACCACGTTGGCCACGATCAGCACCGACATGATCAGGCCGATCACCCCGAACGCGACCAGGAACGGCACGAACGGCCCGATCCGGGACACCTCCGACGCCTTGACGGTCAGGTAGGACTCGGTGCCGAGCACCGAGCCGGGCGGCAGCGCCCGGCCGACCGCGGCGGTGTCGGCCCGGATGTCGGCCGCGGTGCCGGTGCTGTGGAACCGGTACAGCATCTGCGCGCTGGCCGGCGCGCCCGGCGCGCGCAGCCGGGCCACCTCGCTGGGGGTCACCCAGCCCGCCGCGGAGTTGGTGACCGAGGTGGCGATGCCGACCACGGTCAGCACCGGGTGACCCGGGGCGCTGAGCACTTGCAGCTTGGCGCCCAGCGGCAGGCCGATCTGCATGTCGCTGGCCTGGTTGAATTCCAGCACCAGCTGGCCTGGGCCCTGGACCCAGTGCCCAGAGTCCAGCGTGACCTGATCGACCGGGCCACCCGGCGCGGACCGCCCGGCCAGGGTCAGCGGCGGCAGCTTCCCGCCGCCCTGCAGCAGCAGTTGCGACGCCACGGTCGCCTCCGCGAACGGCCCGGCGGCCCCGGTAACGCCGGGCAGTTTGCGGGTCGCGGCCAGGTCGGCCGGGGTGGCACGGGACTGGTTCACGACCACGGCCAGGTGCGCGCCGTGCTGCGCGGCGAACGACTGGTCGAATGGGGCGCTGGAGTCCACCACCAGCGACAGCGCCAGCACGGACGCGCCGGTGGAAATGAGCAGGACCAGGCCGATCACGAACGTCTGCACGCGCCGGCGGGTCACCCCGCCGCGCACCGCGCGGAGGACTGGGCTCGCTCTCATTGCCGCACCAGCCGGCTGCCCGTGTCGCTGACCGTCCGGCCGTCCACGATCTGCACCGTCCGGCTGGCGTACTGCGCGGCCAGCTCAGGGTTGTGCGTGACCAGGACCAGGGTCTGCCCGGCCCGGTTCAGCCCGCGCAGCAGCGCGCCGATGTCCTCGCCGGTCGCGGTGTCCAGCGCCCCGGTCGGCTCGTCGGCCAGCAGCAGCACCGGCCGGTTGACCAGCGCCCGGGCGATCGCCACCCGCTGCCGCTCCCCGCCGGACAGCCGGCCGGGGTAGGCATCCCGGTGCTCCGCGATGCCCAGCGTGCCGAGCAGCTCGATGGCCCGGGCCCGGGCCTGCCCCCGTGGTAGCCCGGCCAACTGGGCCGGCAGCAGCACGTTGTCCAGCACGGTCAGGTCGTCGAGCAGGTTGAAGAACTGGAAGATCATGCCGACCTGCTGCCGCCGGAACCGGGCCAGCGCGGTCTCGCTCAGCCGGTCGATGCGCTGGCCGGCCACGGTCACGGTGCCGGCCGTGGGCCGGTCCAGCCCGGCGATCAGGTTCAGCAAGGTGGACTTGCCGCTGCCGGACGGGCCCATCACGGCCACCGCCTCGCCGGGCGCGACCTCCAGGGTGACGCCATCCACCGCGGGCTGGCCGCCATTGCCGTAACGCTTGGTTACATCACTGACCTCGATAAGAGCATCCATGATGCCGCATCGTTCCGGATGGACGCGCTGCGTGACATCCGGCTGGCACCCTGTTTCGGGGTGGTGCTAGGTACCCTGCGGATGCGGAGTCCTGCGGGATACCCGCCACCCCGCCTGTCCTCTACCGTCAACTGCAGGAACCCCGCTGGGGGGCCGGGGAAGGCACCGGAGGATCTGATGGCCGAACGCGGGCCGGTGGCCATGATGTCACTGGCCGCACCGCAGCGCTGGCGCGGTTTGGTGCGCCGGGCGGCCGCGCCCATCGTGTCGGCCGAGACCTGGCTGGCCGTTATGCATCTAATGACCGGTGCGATCACCGGTGCGGTCGCCCTGGTCGTGGTACTCGTGCTGACCGTGGTGGGCGTGACGACGGTCTGGTTCTTCCTGGCCGGCCTGCCTGTGCTGGTCACCATGCTCTGGCTGTGCCTGCAGTTCGGCCGGTTCGAACGGTCCCGGTTCGCGCTGCTGCTCGGCGTGCGGTTGCGCACCCCGCCGGTCAACCTGAGCTCGGGGGCCAGCTTGTGGCGGCGGCTGCGGCGGCTGGTGGCCGAGCGGTCCACCCGCCGCGCCTTCGGCTACGCGGTGATCCGCTGCCCCCTCGGGGTGGCCGAGGGGTTCCTGGTCACCGCCACCTGGTCCTTCGTGCTGGCGCTGCTCGGGCTGCCGCTGTTCAGCTGGTGGCTGCTGCACCGATGGCATACGTCCGCGCCGATCCCATATCTCGGCGAGATGATCCTCGGATCCGCGCTCGGCCTGTTCCTGCTGCCCGTTCCCGCGCAGCTGACCCGGGGGCTGGCCAGCCTGGACATCGCGGTGGCCCGCTACCTGATCGGCCCGGGTGGCAGCGCCGACCAGACCGAGCGGATCACCGAGCTGGAACGGAGCCGGGCCCGGGTGGTGGACGCGGCCGAGGCGGAACGCCGCCGGATCGAGCGGGACCTGCACGACGGCGCGCAGCAGCGGCTGGTCTCGCTGGCCATGAACCTGGGCCGGGCCAAGGCCCGGTTCGCCGACGACCCGGAGGCGGCACGGGACATCATCGACCAGGCGCATACCGAGGCCAAGGAGGCCCTGGCCGAGCTGCGCAACCTGGTCCGCGGGGTGCATCCGCCGGTGCTGACCGACCGCGGCCTGGACGCGGCCATCTCCGGCCTGGCCGCGCTCTGCCCGGTACCGGTCACGGTGCGCGCCGGCACCGACCCGCGGCCCCCGGTATCGGCCGAGGCCATCGCGTACTTCGTCGTCGCGGAGGCGCTGACCAACGTGGCCAAGCACGCCCATGCGTCCCGGGCCGAGGTAACGGTCACCCGGCACGGGGACGTGCTGCGCGTGCTGATCAGGGATGACGGCGTGGGCGGCGCCAACCCGCAGGGGCAGGGCCTGGCCGGCCTGGCCGACCGGCTGGCCGGGGTGGACGGGCGGCTGTCGGTGCGCAGCCCGGACGGCGGCCCGACCGTTATTGAGGCGGAATTGCCATGCAAGTCGTGATCGCCGAGGACTCGGTCCTGCTCCGTGAGGGGGTGACCCGGCTGCTGGCCGAGGCCGGGCACGACGTGGTGGCGGCGGCCGGGGAGGCCGAGGAGTTCCTCCGCGCGGTCGGCAAGTTCGAGCCGGACGTGGTGGTGGTCGATGTGCGGATGCCTCCGACGTTCACCGACGAGGGGCTGCGCGCCGCGCTGGTGGTCCGGCAGCGCTGGCCCGAGGTGGGTGTCCTGGTGCTGTCCCAGTACGTGGAGGAGCGGTACGCCAGCGAACTGCTGTCCGACCGGCCGCACGGGGTTGGTTACCTGCTCAAGGACCGGGTCGCGGACGTGGCCGAGTTCCTCGACGCGCTGGACCGGGTGGCGGCGGGCGGCAGCGTGCTGGACCCCGAGGTCGTGGCCCAGCTGCTGGCCCGCAGCCGGCACCCGCTGGCCGGGCTGACCGCCCGGGAGCGTGAGGTGCTGGCGCTGATGGCCGAGGGCCGGTCCAACGCGGCCATCGCGGCCGCGCTGGTGGTCGGCGAGGGCGCGGTGGCCAAGCACATCAACAGCATCTTCGCCAAGCTGCAACTGCCCCCGGCCGACCGGGATCACCGACGGGTGCTGGCCGTGCTGCGCTACCTGGGAGTGGGATGACCATGGCCACCACACCGCTGCCGATGACCCGGTCCCGCCGCACCGCCCTGATCATCGGCGTCCCGCTGGCGGTGGCGCTGATCGCGGTGCTGATTCCGGTCTGGGCCCGGGCTGCGCTCCAGTTCGCGGCGTTCCACGACCAGGTCGGCTACACCGTGCGGCTCAATGCCCCGGTCCGCGACGGCCAGGTCAGGGTGAGCCTCGGCAACGGCAACATGGTCTTCCGCACCTCGCCTAGCGCCCGGGAGATCTCGGTCTTCGGCCGTCTCAGCGGCAGCCTGGCCCGGCCGACGTTCAGTCACCCAGCCAAGTCAACGGCTGGCCTTGACCTCAATGCGAACTGCACCGCCCCGTTCGGCAACTGCAACCTCAATTTCACCGTCACCGCCCCGGCTGGGCTGCCGGTCAGGCTGAACGACGCGTTCGGCAACCTGACCGCCGACCAGCTGCCCGGCCCGGTCTCTCTGACCGACAACTCCGGCGATATCTTCACTTCCGACCTGGGCGGCCAGATCCAGCTGAACGACCAGTTCGGCAACATCAACGCCAGCCGGCTGCACGGCACCATCCGGGTGCTCAACAACTCCGGCGACATCAACCTCTTGGGCGCGACCGGCCAGATCCAGCTGAACGACCAGTTCGGCAACATCAACTCGAGCAAGCTGGATGGCAGCACGCGGCTGGTCAACAACTCGGGCGACATCAACGTGTCCGGCGCCACCGGGGACACTCGGCTGCAGGACGCGTTCGGCAACATCTACGTGACCGGCTTGGCCGCGCCCAGCGTGGTCGCGGCCAACAACTCCGGGGACATCACGCTGCGCTTCGCCGCCGTGCCCACCCAGGTGAACGTGACCGATTCGTTTGGGAACGTCACGCTGATCCTGCCCCCGGGCGCCGTCGCCTATCAGGTGCACACCCATGACTCGTTCGGCAGCACGCACGTGTCCGTGGCGCAGAGCCCAACCTCGGCGCACGTGATCCGGGTGACCAACAACTCCGGCGACATCACGATCATCGCCCAGAGCGGCCCGCCCGCGCCGAAAGCTCCGCGGCCGCCCGCGTCCTGAGACGGCGCCCGGCCCGGCATTGACCGATTTCTAGAACACGTTCTAGCCTGTGCGGGTGCTCACCCAGCCTTACGCCGACGCGCTGCTCGAAGCCGAGAAGATCATCACCGGGGCCGCGCACATCCAGACCGGGCAGGATCTCGCCGAAGGTTATGACTATCTGGCCGGCCACATTCGCGGCGCGATCCAGCTGGCCTGGGCTTACCAGCGTGATTTCCCCTACTTCGTCGCGTCCACCGGCCCTTACACCAAGATGGGCCTGGACAACCCGGACACCCTGTATTTCCACTCCTACCTGCGTGACGACGCCGAGTACGTGGTCACCGGCCGCCGGGGCAGCACCGCCGATCTGAGCTTCCAGGTGCTGAACGGGGACTACTCCCCGGCCGAGGTGCCGGACAGCCTGACCGCGTTCGACGACCGGGAGCTCGAGGTGGCCCCGGACGGGTCGTTCGAGCTGCGCTTTGGCCCGGCCAAGCCCGACCCGGGCCCGCAATACATCACGCTCCCGGCCGGCTCAGCCATGCTGCTGGTGCGCGAGGTGTACAGCGACTGGAGCCTGGAGCGGCGCGGCACCATCCAGATCCGCCGGGCCGACCGGGCGGGCGGCGCGCCGCCCGCGGCCGACACCGAGACCATGGCCAAGCGATACCGGGTGGCGGGCAAGATCCTGCTGTCCCGGCTGCGCACGTTCCTGGCCTTCCCGGAGTGGTTCTACCTGAACCTGCCGGTCAACACGCTGACCGAGCCGCGGCCCACGCCCGGTGGGCTGGCCACCCAGTTCTCGGCGGTGGGCCACTACGACCTGGCCGACGACGAGGCCATGATCGTGACGGTGCCCGCGGCTGGCCACCGCGTCGCGCCCTACCAGGGCATCCAGCTCGGCAGCATGTGGTACATCTCGCTGGACTACATCAACCACCAGACCAGCCTGACCGCCGACCAGGCCCGGGTGGACCAGGACGGCATGCTCCGGTTCGTCATCAGCGAGCAGGATCCCGGCGTGCGGAACTGGCTGGAGCGCACCGGGCACAGCCGGGGCTATGTGCAGCTGCGCTGGCAGCGGCTGAGCCGGGAGCTCACGGCCGAGGACGGGCCATCGGCCGAGGTGCTGAAGGTCAGCGAGCTGCCGGACCGGCTGCCCTACTACGAGCAGGCCCGTTGCCCGGCCGCGGAGTACACGGCCCGGATCGCCGCCCGGCAGGCCGCGGTGGCCGAGAGAATGCTGGGCTGATGCTGCTCACCGGCAAGGTCGTCGTGGTCTGCGGAATCGGCCCTGGGCTGGGCCGGGCCATCGCGGTGCGGAGCGCCCGGGCGGGCGCGGACGTGGTGCTGGCCGCGCGCACCGAGAGCCGCCTGGAGGACGTGGCCAAGGAGGTGGCCGCGCTCGGGCGGCGCGCCCTGGCCGTGCCCACCGACATCACCGACGACGCCGCCGCGGCCGCGCTGGCCGAGGCGGCCATGGCTGAGTTCGGCCAGGTGGACACGCTGGTGCACAACGCGTTCGCGATCCCGCCGCTGGTCGGCCTGGCCGAGGTGGACCTGGACTCGATCCGGACCGCGGTGGACACCAACGTGATCGCCGCGCTGCGGATGACCCGGCTGTTCATCCCGGCGCTGGCCGCCAGCCAGGGCTCGGTGGTGATGATCAACTCGGCCGTGCTGCGGCATTCCCGGCTGCCCTACGGCGGCTACAAGATAGCCAAGTCCGCGCTGCTGGCGCTGGCCCAGAGCCTGGCCACCGAGCTGGGCCCGCAGGGCATCCGGGTCAACTCGGTCGCGCCCGGCTGGATCTGGGCCGACGTGCTCAAGTGGTACTTCGGATACCTGGCCGAGCAGCGCGGCGTGACCGCCGACGAGGTGTACGCGGAGACCGCCGCCACCACCGACCTGCGCCGGCTGCCCGAACCGGATGAGATCGCCGACGCGGTCGTGTTCCTGGCCTCCAGCATGGCCCGGGCCATCACCGGCCAGTGCCTCGACGTGAACTGCGGCGAGTTCCACCATTGACCGGGCCGGAGCGGGACAACGTCGGGACCGTAGCTGACCTGCACGCCTCCGCCAGCCGGATCACCGGGCTGACCGACTTCGGCCCGGACGACTACACCGACGCCCTCGAAGTCCTGCTCGGCTCATACGCCACGGACGCGGACCTCACCCCGATCGGCCGGAAGATGAGCCGCGGCATGCTGCGCGGTGGGCTCACCGCGCGGCTGCTCAGCCAGGCCGCGTGGCAGGCCCACCCCGAGCACGCGGACGTGCGCATCGAGCGGCCCATCTTCGTCACCGGGCTGCCGCGGACCGGGACCACCGCGCTGCACCGGCTGCTCACCGCCGACCCGGGGCACCAGGGCCTGGAGATGTGGCTGATCGAGGTGCCACAGCCGCGGCCGCCCCGTGAGACCTGGCCGGCCGACCCGGTGTTCCAGCAGCTGCAGGCGGCGTTCGAGCAGCACCACGTGGCGCACCCGGAGTTCATGGGCGTGCACTACATGGCGGCCGACCAGGTCGAGGAGTGCTGGCAGCTGCTCCGCCAGTCGGTGCGCTCGATCTCCTACGAGTGCCTGGCCCACCTGCCCGGCTACTCGGCCTGGCTGCGTGACCAGGACTGGACCACGGCCTACCGCCGGCACCGGCGGAACCTGCAGCTCATCGGGCTGAACGACACCGACCGCCGCTGGGTGCTGAAGAATCCCAGCCACCTGTTCGCGCTGGACGCGCTGCTCGAGGTGTACCCGGACGCGCTGATCATCCAGACCCACCGAGACCCGCGGACCGCCATCGCGTCGGTGTGCAGCCTGGCCGCGCACGCCACCGACGGCTGGTCGGGCACGTTCCGCGGCGCGGTGCTCGGCCGGGACCAGCTCAGCCTGTGGGCCCGCGGCCTGGCCACGTTCACCGCGGCCCGGGCCCGGTACGACCCGGCCCAGTTCTGCGACGTGCAGTACGAGACGTTCACCGCCGACCCGCTCGGCACCGTGGCCGCGATCTACGACCATTTCGGCCTGCCGCTCAGCTCCGCGGCCGAAGACGCGATGCGCGCGCTGCACGTGGCCAGCGCGGCCGGCGACGCCCGCCCGGCGCACCACTACACGCTGGCCGACTTCGGCCTGACCCCGGCCGAGGTGGACAAGTACTTCTCCAGCCGCACCGGTCCTACGTAGAATTGGCTCGCTCGTCACCTGCGTCCATTCTGGTGTCCATATTGCAGATTGCCCGTTATACCCCGGTTTGACGGCTGAGTCATTGCCATCGATGCCCCGGCGCGGTCCAGCCGGAAGGGGGAGATATGACTCACTCAAGTTCTGGCGACCACGAATCGTCTACGCCCGCCGGGGAGGAGTCCTCAGGCGCCATGGAGCACGACGAGTACCCCGCCCCCGAAGCAGCTCCGCCGGGACCGCCATTCTGGCTGGACGAGCCGCCGCCCCCGGCCCAGGCTGCTCCCCCCGGACCGGCGTTCCGGCCGGATGAGCCTCCGGCCATGGAACACGAAGCGCAGCCGGCCGGGTCACCTCCCCCGGGACCGGCTTTTCGCGTAACGGAGAGTGCGGCGGAATCGGTCGAGGGGCCGGCCCCGGATTTGCGTGAACCGTGGCTTCGCCGGATGCTGCGCCGTCGGCGCGACCGTGGCCCGGGAGATGCGTGAGCGGGATAATTCAGGGAGCGCTCGGCGGTGGTCGCGCGCTGCTCGTGGGCTGGTTCCTGCCCAGCCTCATCAACTTGCTGATCTTCGGATTCGTGGTCGTCCCCGAAGTGAGCGGCTTCCAGGCGCTGGCCCGGTCCGGGCAGGGCGGGCAGGCGGCCCGGGCCGCGCTCTTCGCCCTGGTCGGCACCACGGTTCTCGGGCTGGCCCTGGGTGCGCTGCAAACCCCTCTCTACCGCATTCTGGAAGGCTATCTGGGCTGGCCGGAGCGCCTGTTCGAGGCGAGCAGGCGCCGTCAGCTCGCACGCAAGCACCTGCTGCGCAACCGCCTGGACGCTGCTTCACTCGTCCTACGGGCCAGGGCGGGGCCGTTGCCCGATGCCGACGCGCAGGTCCTCAAGGCGTTCCGCACCCACCCGGTGACCAGGCGCTTCGTCGACTCGGACGCCCGCAAGGGGCCGGTGTGGCTAAGTCTGCTCGACGAACGGCTGCACCGTTACCCCGCCGATGACCGGCAGGTCACCGCGACCAGGCTCGGCAATGCCATCCGGCGATTCGAGGAGTACGGGTTTGACCGGTTCCGGCTGGACTCCCAGGTGCTCTGGCATGAACTGAACGGGGTGGTACCTGACCCGGTGCGCAAGCAAGCCGAGGACGCGCGCACGAACGTCGATTTCTTCGTCTGCCTGCTGTACGGCCACCTGCTCGTAGCCGTAGCCGCCTGCGTCGATCTCGGTCTGGGCCACCCGGCCAGGCCCCAGCTCCTGGTGACGGCCATCGTTGGCCTCCCGCTCCTGGCCACCGTGTGGTACCGCGTCGCCGTGGCGGCGACCGACGACTGGGCCGGCGCCGTGCGTGCGCTGGTAAATCTCGGCCGGCAGCCGCTGGCGACCTCGATCGGGCTCGAGCTGCCCAAGTCGCTCGACGATGAGCGCGCCATGTGGGCACGATTCGGCGCACTAGCCACCGGCCCGTTCCGGCCGGAGATGACGGCTGGCCTGAGTGAGTTCCGCCGCGCTCCCGATCAATGATCTAACCCGCCGGCCCTACCGGGCGGGTAATGGCCCTTGGGCGGCGACTGCGGCAGGCTGGCGTCATGAGCGTGCCCTTCCCCGAACCCACGGCTCCGGTGGCGACCCGCGCCGACGTCTTCCTCGGCTACCTCGACTATTTCCGCGACCGGCTGGTGAGCAAGCTGGCCGCGCTGCCCGGCGACGAACTGCGCCGCAGCCGGCTGCCGTCCGGCTGGACGCCCATCGAGCTGCTCAAGCACCTGCGTTACGTGGAGCTGCGCTGGCTGGAATGGGGCTTCGAGGGCCACAACGTCGGCGATCCCTGGGCCGACCGGCGCGGCGACCGCTGGTACGTCAGCCCGGACGAGACCCTGGCCGGCCTGACCACCGAACTGGCCACGCAGGCCGCCCGGACCCGGGCCATCGTGACCGCCCACGACCTGGCCGACGTGGGCCAGCCCGGCGAGCGCTGGGACGGCGCCGACCCGGCCACCCTGGAACGCATCCTGTTCCACCTCCTGCAGGAGTACGCCCGGCACGTCGGCCACCTCGACGTCGTCACCGAACTAGCCACCGGCCAAACCGGCGAATAACCCGCCGGCCCGGCTCAGTGTCCACCCGATCCGGCGCGTGGGTGGAAGTCTGGTGCGCACCGGTGCGCATCAATGTTTCAAGCATGTGGTGCCAGCGGCTGGCTGAGAGCCATGAATGAAACATCAGTGTGGTTGAGGGCGGCCAGGCGGCCACCAGAGCGGGCGGTGGTCAGGGTGGGGGGAGGAAGAGGGAGCCCAGGGTGGTGAAGTGGATGGCCAGCGGGGTGCCTGGGGGCAGTGGGACGGGGGCGGTGAGCGGGCCGGTGAGCACCAGCCAGCCGGGTTCCAGCGCCAGGCCCTGAGCGTCCAGCGCGTTGGCCGCCCAGGCCAGGGCCTCGGCCGGATGGCCGGCGGCGGCGGCCCCGGTGCCGGAGTCGGTCACCTGGCCGCCCACCTCGACCAGGCACGCCTCCAGGGCCAGGTCGAGCCCGGCCGCGCAGGCCCGCCGGGCTGACCACGAACCAGCTGCCGTCCCCGGCCGCCAGGCCCAGGACCGCGGACGTCCGGGCCGCCGTCCGTGGCCGCCAGGCCGGGCCGCGGGCACGTCCGGGCCGCCGTCCGCGGCCGCCAGGCCGGCGGACCGCGGGCACGTCCGGGCCGCCGTCCGCGGCCAGCTCGAGCGCGGCGTGTACCGACCCCACCGCGGCCAGCGCCTCGTCCGCGCCGACCCCGGGCCCGGTGAGCGGGCTGCCGAGGACGACGGCCAGGTGGGGCACCACCCGCGGGCTGACCAGCTCGGCCGGCCCCGGCTGCCCGGGCGGCAGCCGCCGTGCGCCGGTCAGCCAGCCCAGCTCGGGCGCGTCGCCGTCGATGCGCCACGGCGGCTGGCGGGTGGCTGGGCCGCCGAGCCGCACGCCGATCAGCTGCTCGCCGCGGGCCACGTCCAGGGCGGCCATCAGCGCGCGCCCGCCGCGCCCAGCTCAGCCTCCTGCTGGAGCTGCAGCGCGATCTCGATGATCATGTCCTCCTGGCCGCCGACGTAGCCGGCCTCGCCGACCCGCTGCAGGATCTCGTGCGCGGGCACGCCGTAGCGTTCCGCGGCCTGCTCGGCGTGCAGCAGGAACGACCCGTACACGCCGGCGTAGCCCTGGATCAGCGCGTTGCGGTCCACCCAGGGCAGCCGGGGCAGGAACGGGCGGACCACCTCCTCGGCCGCGGCCATGGCGCCGGGCACGTCCACCCCGGTGCGGATGCCGAGCCGGTCGAACGTGGCCGCGAGCACCTCGGTCGGCGCGTTGCCCGCCCCGGCCCCGAGCGCGCACAGCGCCCCGTCCACCTGGGTCGCGCCGGCCTGGGCGGCCAGCACCGAGTTGGCGATGCCCAGGGACAGGTTCTGGTGACCGTGGAAGCCCACCTCGGCCTGCTCACCAATTTCTTTGATTAACGCCAGTACCCGCGACTGCGCGTCGGCCAGCACCAGGGCGCCCGCGGAGTCGACCACGTACACGCACTGGGCGCCGGAGTCGACCATGATCCTGGCTTGCGCGGCCAGTTCGGCCGGGCTGATCCGGTGCGCCAGCATGAGGAAGCCGACCGCCTCCATGCCCAGTTCGCGGGCCGCGCCGAAGTGCTGCGCGGCCACGTCAGCCTCGGTGCAGTGGGTGGCGATCCGGGCCACGGTCGCACCCGCGTCGTACGCCTCACGGAGGTCGCGCACGGTGCCCACGCCGGGCAGCAGCAGCACCGCGATCTTGGCCCGGTCGGCCTCGTCGACCGCCGCGCGGATCAGCTGGATCTCGTCCACCAGGGAGAACCCGTAGTTGAACGAGGAGCCGCCCAGGCCGTCGCCGTGCGTTACCTCGATGACCTCGACACCGGCCGCGTCCAGCGCGTGCACCACGCCGCGGACCTGTTCCTCGGTGAACTGGTGCCGCATGGCGTGCGACCCATCCCGCAACGTCGAATCGGTAATGCGCACATCCCGGTCTGGGTTCACGCGGACGCACCTTCCTGCTTGGCCATGGCCAGGAGTTCGCCGACCCGGGCCGCGGCGGCGGTCATGATGTCCAGGTTGCCGGCCCAGTCCGGCAGGTAGTCGCCGTTGCCGCGGACCTCCAGGAACACCGCCACCCGGGCCCAGCCGTCCCAGCCGGGGCGCGGGTCGTCGTACTGCGGGTCGGCCCGCAGCACGTAGCCGGGCACGTACCGGGCCACGTCGGCCACCATCGACACCACCGACGCGGCGATGGCATCGCGGTCGGCGTCGGCCGGGATGGCGCAGAACACCGTGTCCCGCATCATCACCGGCGGCTCGGCCGGGTTCAGGATGATGATCGCCTTG
Organism: uncultured Actinomycetes bacterium; assembly: GCA_963747705.1. Lineage (GTDB taxonomy): Bacteria > Actinomycetota > Actinomycetes > Streptosporangiales > Streptosporangiaceae > RYN-230. The sequence continues at coordinate 68,258 of CAVVGF010000055.1, forward strand.
CCGCGTTGCGCCCCGCCGACCTTTTCCACCGCGCTGGCCGTGGTGTCGGTGAACTCGTCGATGTTGGCCCGGGTGCCCGGGCCGGCCGAGCGGGACGCGACCGACGCGACGATCTCCGCGTAGCGCACCGGGACCACCCGGGAGACCGCGTGCACAATTGGGATCGTGGCCTGCCCGCCGCAAGTGATCATGCTGAGGTTGGGCGCGGTCAGGTGCTCGGCCAGGTTGACCGGCGGGCAGACCAGCGGGCCGATGGCGGCCGGGGTCAGGTCCACCGCCTGGATGCCGGCCGCCGCGTAGCGCGGCGCGTTGGCCAGGTGCGCCTTGGCCGAAGTGGCCTCGAACACCAGGTCCGGCGGTTCCGGCTGGGCCAGCAGCCAGTCCACCCCATCGGCGGACGCCTCGACCCCGCTGCGCCGGGCGCGCTCCAGTCCCGGTGAGTCCGGGTCCACTCCGGCCATGTACCGAACGTCCAGGCTGGTGCTGCGGAGCAGCTTGGCCAGCAAGTCAGAACCGATGTTGCCGGACCCCACTATCGCGGCAATGGCGTTAGGCATAGTGAAGTTCCTCCACGTCAGGTGAAGCGGGCGGTCACGCTGCCCAGGCCGGCGAATACGGCGGTCACCGTGTCGCCGGCCTGCACCGGAATCGACGCGGTAATGGAGCCGGGCAGCACCACGTGGCCGGCGTCCAGCGCGATGCCCTGCCCGCCGAGCGTGTTGGCCAGCCAGACCAGCGAGCTGAGCGGTGAGCCGAGCACCGCGCCGCCGGCCCCGGTGCCGGCCAGCGTGGCGTTGCGGTACAGGTTGCAGCCGCCCAGCCGCAGGTCGGCCGCGGTCAGCGGGACCGGCGTGCTGCCCAGGACCACGCCGCCGGACGACGCGTTGTCGGCGATCGTGTCCACCAGCCCGATCCGCCAGTCCCGTATGCGCGAGTCGATCAGCTCCAGCGCGGGCAGCACGAAGTCCACCGCGGCGGCCGCCTCGGCCGCGGTGACGCCGGGGCCGCGCAGCCCGCGCTTGAGCACGAACCCCATCTCCGGCTCGGCCCGCGGCTGCAGGAACTGCGCCGCCGGGATCGGCTGGTGCTCCAGCCAGAACATGTCGTCTAACAGATGGCCGAAGTCGGGCTGGCTGACGCCCATCTGGCGCTGCATGGCGGCCGAGGTGAGGCCGACCTTGTGCCCCTTGACCCGGGCCCCGGCCGCCACCCGGCGGCGGATCTGCACCAACTGGATCGCGGTCGCGTCGGCCACATCCAGGTCGGGGTACTTCGCGGTCAGCGGCTCGACCGGCTCGCGCGTACGGTAGGCGGCCAGCAGCAGGTCGGCCACTTCCTCGTGGACGGCGCCATCCACGGCCACCACCTCCCTGGGGACAGTCAACAGTGCGGCCCGGGCGGGCCAGGATGCAAGGCATGTGTTCCGCTGAACGGAACGGCGCTAGCCCGGGGGGGCGACCCCCCGCAACCCCCCGATCGCCGCTTCGCGCCGAATGTGAGCCGGTGAGCGTGATTGGACGCGTCGCGCGGCTGCTGGACTGCCTGGCCGCCGGGGACTCGCCGGGCATCTCCGAGCTGGCCCGCCGGTCCGGGCTGGCCAAGACCACGGTGCACCGGCTGGTGCACGAGCTGGGTTCCTGCGGCCTGGTCGAGGTCACCGGGGACGGGGTGCGGCTCGGCATGCGGCTGTTCGAGCTGGGCCAGAACGTGCCGCGGCAGCGCAGCCTGACCGAGGCCGCTCTGCCGTTCATGCGCGACCTGCAGCTGGCCACCGGGGACACCGTCCATCTGGCTGTGCTGGACGGCGGCGAGGTGGTCTACCTGCAGATACTCCGCGGCCGCGGCACCGGCCAGCTGCCGTCCCGGGTCGGCGGCCGGATGCCGGCCCACGCCACCGGGGTCGGTAAGGCCATCCTGGCCTTCGCCCCGCCGGAGGTGGTGTCGCCGCTCATCGCGGCGGGCCTGGAGCGGCGTACCGGACGGACCCTGGTGGCGGCGGGGGCACTGCGCCGCGAGCTGGCCCGGATCCGCGACCGTGGGGTCTCGTTCGACCGGGAGGAGTCCGGGCCCGGGATCGTCTGCGCGGCCAGCCCGGTGTTCGGCGCCGACGGCGTGGTGCTGGCCGCGCTGTCGCTGACCGGGCGGAGCTCACGGCTCGACCTGGACCGGGTGGCGCCCGCGGTGCGCACCGCGGCCCTCGCCCTGTCGCGTCAGCTGGGGGCGAGGGCCGCCGGCGGTTAGCTGGTGGAGACCGGTGTGAGCTGGTCTTTGAGCTGGGGATTGGTCGTGGTGCGCAGGTAGGGCTGGACGCGTCGGTCCAGGAACACCTTGATCAGCTTGACGATCTGCGGGTCGTGCAGGTACTTGGTGCCGACGACGAGCTGGCCCGCGAACGCACGCGGTGCGGGTGGCGCGTAGATCTTGTACTTCTGGCTGATGCCGGCCCCGATGAACTGCATGTTGTAGGCGATGACGGCGTCCATGTCGGGCAGCACCCGGGGACCGTCGCCGTAGTCGATGAACGTGAACTGGTAGTGGTCCGGGTTGCTGGCGATGTCGGCCGTGGTGGCGTACCACGGGCTGGTGCCCGGCTTGAAGGTGAGCTTCCCGGCCCGTTCCAGCAGCCAGAGGGCCTGGGCGGTGTTGGCTGGATCGTTCAGCAGCGCGATCGTCGCGCCCTTGGGCAGCGCGTTGATCGAGGAGTACTTCTCGGAATACATCGAGTAGGCCCACTGGAAGACCGGGTGCACGGCGGTGAGCGGCCAGTGCGTCTTGGCCAGCACCTCCTTGAGCCAGTACTGATGCTGGTAGATGTTGGCCGCGTACTGGCCGTTCGCGGTGGCCAGGTCGAGTTGGTTGCCGTCGCTGATGCCAACCGGGGTGATCTTTACCCCGTATTTGGGAGCGATCTTCGCGTTCAGGTACTGCAGGAACGCGAGTTCGCTGGCGCTGTCCGCCTCGTAGGCCACCTGCATGTCGGTGCCGAAATGGCTGCCCGCCACCGTTTTGCTGGACGATCCCTTGACAACTAAGGCCACCGCGGCGGCGATGACCACCACGACGGCGACGATCGTGGGCAGCAGCCATCGGCGGCGGCGGCGCCGTCCCAGGTTGATCTCGACCGGGGACTGGTTGTCCTTGTGCAGTTCAGTAGACATGGGGGGTCCTTTCGTACGGCCCAGTGCGGGAGTTCAGGGCGGAAGTTCAGTGCAGGAGGGACCGGACGGCGCGGTCGCCGGAGAACTGGATGACCTGGACGATGAGGATGAGCAGCGCGATGCAGGTGATCATGATGGTGCTGTCGAACTGCTCGTATCCATCGTTGACGGCGAGGTAGCCGAGCCCGCCCGCGCCGATCGCCCCGGCGATCGCCAGTACTCGATCATCGCGATGACGTTCAGGGTTAACCCGGCGACGATGCCCGGCAGCGCCTCGGTGAGCTGGATCGACCGGATGATCTGCCAGCGGCTGGCACCCGAGGCGATACCCACATCGAGCACGTCCCGCGGCACCTCACGGATCGCGCTTTCCATCAGGCGGGCGAAGAACGGGATCCCGGCCAGGGACATCGGAATGATGGCTGCCTTGATCCCGATTGTCGTGCCCACGACGAGCTGGGTGAACGGGATGATGGTGGCCATCAGCACCAGGAACGGCAGCGAGCGGCCGAGGTTGGCGATCCAGCTCACCACGGCGTTGACCCGGGGGCGCGGGGCCAGCCCGTGCGGCGAGGTGTTGAAGATCAGCAGGCCGAGTGGGCCGCCAAGCAGCACCACGATGGCCATGACGATGCCGACCATCTCGGCGGTCTGCCCGAACGCCGGTAACACCAGGGCGGGAACGCCGCTCCACGAGGTACCGAGGGCTAGCGCATGGCTGGCCATCACGCCACTCCGGCCAGCTCATCGGCGGCTTCTGCGATGCGGGCGTGGATGCCGTAGGCGGCGAAAGCCGCCGTGACCCGGGCCGGATCCAGGTGTGCGCTCATCCGCACGGTGAGCCGCCCGGCGTGCTCACCGCCGACCGTCTCGACCAGCCCACTGAGCAGCGCGATGTCGGTGCCGAGTTCGCGGCTGACCCGGCTGAGCCAGCTCGGGTCAACGGCCGCCGACGTGTACCGGAGCTGCCACACCAGCACACCCGGCTGCGCCTGGGGAGCGATCTGATCGGGCAGCAGCGCGGTGGACAGCGGCGAGTCGGAGCGCCGGACCACGTCGGCGACGCGGCCGGACTCCACTATCCGGCCGTGGTCGAGCTGAGCCACAACGTCGGCGACGCTGCGTACCACGTCCATCTCGTGCGTGATGAGGACGATCGTCACGCCGAGGTCGTCGCGCAGTTCGGCCAGCAGCCGCAGGATGGATGCGGTCGTCTCCGGGTCGAGGCCGGAGGTGGCCTCGTCGGCGAGCAGTACCGAGGGCTTGGTGGCCAGCCCCCGGGCGATCCCGATGCGCTGGCGCTGGCCGCCGGACAGCTGCGCCGGGTAGTGGTTGGCCCGGTGCAGCATGCCGACCCGCTCCAGCAACTTGCGTACCCGCTGGTGGACTTCATCGTCGGTCAGCCCGAGGAACCGCAGCGGGAGCGCCACGTTCTGCGCCGCGGTGAGCCGCCGCAGCAGGTTGGCCGACTGGAACACCGTGCCGATGGCGCGGCGGGCCACCCGCAGCTCGCGGCGGGATAGATGGGTGAGTTCCTGCCCGTCCACGCGGACTGTGCCAGCCGTGGGCCGCTCCAGCAGGTTGACGCAGCGGAACAAGGTGCTCTTGCCCGCGCCGCTGGGGCCGACGACGGCCGCGATCGACCCCGACTCGACGCTGAAGTCGATGTTGTCGAGGACGGTATGTGATCCGTATCTCTTGGTGAGGCCAGCTAATTCGATCATTTGACTTCCTTTGCACTTCTGCGCTTCACGGCATGGCGGACTGACCCCGGGCACGGATGAGGGCGGGGTCGTGCGGGCGGGAACCGGGATGCTCAGCCGGAACAGGCGTGCGCGGTCACGCGCATGTAGTCCACGTGGCGCCGCTTGGTGAGGTACTGGTCCACGGCGGTTCGTCCTTCCATGTGGCGGACGGAGCGTCGTTGCTCAGACCTGGGTGACGCAGGCTGGGAACGTCCTGGCGCACCCGCAGCCTGGTGCGCCGGGGTGGTGGTCGGGGGTCAGGCCTCCAGCGAGGCGTAGCTGCCGCGGAAGAACAGCAGGGGGGCGGCGCCGTCGCCGCTCGTTTCCACCTCGGTGACCCGGCCGACGACGATCTCGTGGTCGCCGCCGTCCAGCCGGTGTTCCAGCGTGCACTCCAGGCTGGCGATCACGCCGTCCAGCCGCGGGCTGCCGGTCGGGCCGCGGCGGTGCCGCACCCCGTCCCACGCGGCGGTCAGCCCGCGCCGGGCGAAGTTGGCCGACAGGTGCTGCTGCCGCGCGCCGAGCACGTTGACCGCGAACGCCCGGTGCGCCAGCACCGCGGCCAGTGTGGCGCTGGACCGGTCGAAGCAGACCAGGATCAGCGGCGGGTCCAGTGATAGCGAGCTGACCGCGTTGGCGGTGGTGCCGACGGGCTGGCCGTCCGCCCCGATCGAGGTGACCACCGTGACGCCGGTGGCGAAGTGCCCGATCGCGTTCCGGAAGTCGGCCGCCGAGACGGCGGGTTCGGGGGTGGTGGACACTGGTGCGGATTCGGTGATCGTCATCTCATACCTGCCCGTGGTTGGGTGGCGGGACGTTGCTGAGCAGGAAGTTGCCGACATGGTGGTACTTCCAGTCGGCCGGGTCGTGGCTGGCGTGGGTGCGGGCGTTGCGCCAGTGCCGGGACAGGTCGTGCCGTTCGTCGGCCGCGCTGGCGCCGCTCAGCGCGAACAGGTCGCTGGCCACCTCGACCGCGACCTCGCTGGCGAACGCCTTGGCCTGGGCGATCGCGACAGAGCCGCGGGCCGCCGCCTCGGCGTCCCGTGGGAACCGGGTGATCTCCTCCAGGGTGTGCGCGGCCCTTTCGAGCAGCGCCTCGGCGGCGGCCACCCGGGTGGCCAGCACGCCGTACCGGTGGATGGTGTGCGGGTCCTGCGCCGCCGTGTCCGCCCAGCCGGCCCGGGCCGCCTCGAAGAACGGGCGGGCCTTGCTCCGGACGAACTCGCCGGCGTCGCGCAGCGCGCCGCCCGCGATGCCGACCTGGATGGCGGCATGCACCAGCTGGGCCCGCGCGCCGAGCTGCTGCGGGATCTGGAACGCCTGCTGGTACGGGATGACCAGGCCCGGGTCGACCAGCACGTCCTGGAACACCGCGCTGCCGCTGACCGTGGCCCGCTGGCCCATCACGTTCCAGTCGTCGCTGAGCTGGACGCCGTCGGCGTCCCGCTCGACGAACGCCAGCACCAGCTGATCATCGTCGTCCAGCGCGCTGACCCCGATCCAGCGGGCCGAGATCGCGCCGGTGCAGTAGTACTTGCGGCCGTCCAGCCGCAGCCCGCCGTGGCCGGCGCGCAGCCGGGTGCGCAGGTCCTGGGCGTGCTGGCCGCCCCGCTCGGCCAGCCCGTTGCCGAGCCGGGCGCCGGCCAGCACGTCGCCGAGCAGCCGGTCTTGCTGCTGGCTGGTGCCGTGGACCGCGAGCACGTCCACGAACAGGAAGTGGGCCTGCGGGACCTGCGCGATGGCCGGGTCCACGGCGGCGATGGTGCGGATCACCTCGGCCAGCACCGGGGGCGGCAGGTCCGGGCCGCCGTGCGCGGCGGGCACGGTGATGCCGAGCAGGCCGCTGGCGTCCAGCGCGGCCAGTTCCGCCACCGGCACCTGCCCGGCCCGGTCCCGGGCAATCACGCCCGGGGCGATCGAGTCCGCGTAGTCCCGGGCGGCCGCCACCGCCTGGTCCGCCGAGGTCAGCCGGGGTACCTGCGCGGCGGTGCTGGCGGGCGCGCGGGCTGGTGGTAATGCTCACAGTGTCTCCTGAGCGGTTCGCGCCATCCGGCGCAAAACCATGCACCGGCTCCTCGCCCGGGCCTGGCGGCCCGGGGTCGGGAGCCGGTACCGGATGGCGCTCACCGCGCGCCCGTGAGGACCGGGCCGGGCTGGGTCAGGCCGGCCGCCGGGTCCGGCACCGCGGCCGGGTCGAGGCCGTTGTCCACCTCGAGCTGGCGCACGATGGGCAGCACGTCCCGGCCGAACCGCTCGACTTCCTCGTGGTAGTGCAGGAAGCCGGTGAGGATCAGGTCCACGCCGAGCTTGCGGTACTCGACGATCCGGGTGGCGACCTGCTCCGGGGTGCCGATGAGCTGGGTGCGGAAGCCGTCGTTGTACTGGACCAGGTCCTCGAACGAGGAGTCGGCCCACATGCCCTTCTTGTCCGAGGTGGACTGCCCGGCCTGCTTGACCGCGGCGCCGAAGCCCTCGACCGCCTCGACGTGCGCCTTGGCGATGATCTCGCGGAGCTGCTCGCGGGCCTCGTGCTCGGTGTCCCGGACGATGACGAACCCGTTCAGGCCGAACCTTGGGCCGTCGGTGCGGCCGACCGCGGCCGCGTTCTTTTCCAGCTCGGTGAGCTGCTCGCGGACGCCGTCGAAGTCCTTGCCGTTGGAGAAGTACCAGTCGGACAGCTGGCCGCCGTTGCGCCGGGCGGCGGTGGAGTTGCCGCCCTGGAAGATCTCCGGGTGCGGGCGGCCGGGCCGCCGCAGCGGCTTGGGCTTGAGGCTGAAGTCCCGGATCCGGTAGAAGTCGCCGGCCAGGTTGGCCTGGTCCTCGGTCCAGATCAGCTTCAGCGCCTGGATGAACTCGGCGGTGCGCCGGTACCGCTCGTCGTGCTCCAGCCACGGCTCGCCGAGCTGGCGGAACTCGTCATCGAACCAGCCGGAGACCACGTTCACGGCGACCCGGCCGTTGGACAGGTGGTCGGCGGTGGCCACCCACTTGGCCAGCACGCCGGGGTGCCACAGCCCGGGATGCATCGCCGCGATCAGCTTGAGCCGCTCGGTGGCCAGCAGCAGGGCCAGGCTGAAGCTGGTCGACTCGTGCTGGTATTCGGCGCCGTAGCTGGCCGTGTAGCGGACCTGGCTGAGCGCGTAGTCGAAGCCGGCCCACTCGGCCAGCCGGGCCAGCTTGCGGTTGTACTCGAACGACCAGTCGGTGCGCTGCTCGATAGTGCTGGTGACCAGCCCGCCGCTGACGTTGGGCACCCAGTAGGCGAAGCGCAGCGGCTCGGCGGTCGGGTCGGTGGTCATCGGACTTCCTCCAGGGGTTGGGTCGCCAGGTCAGGCTGGGGAGCCAGGTCAGGCGCCATCAGGCCGCGCCGCCGCAGCACCGGGATCAGGCCCTCGCCGACCTGATACGCCTCTTCCAGGTGTGGGTAGCCGGACAGGATGAACTCGTCGATGCCCAGCGCGTAGTACTCGGCGATCCGGTCGGCCACCTCCTGGTGGCTGCCGACCAGCGCGGTGCCCGCTCCGCCGCGGACCAGGCCGACCCCGGCCCACAGGTTGGGCGACACCTCCAGCGAGTCGGTCCGGCCGCCGTGCAGCGCGGCCATCCGGCGCTGCCCCTCGGACTGCGAGGCCCGCTGGATGGCCTGGGCCCGCTCGATCGCGGCCGGGTCGAGGCCGTCGAGCAGCCGCTGCGCCTGGGCCCACGCCTCGGCCGAGGTGTCCCGGGTGATCACGTGCAGCCGGATGCCGTAACGCAGCTCCCGGCCGGCCGCCTTGGCCCGCTCGCGGACCAGGTCGACTTTGCCGGCCACCGCCGCCGGGGGCTCACCCCAGGTCAGGTACACGTCGGCGTACCTGGCCGCGACATCGAGGGCCGGCTCGGACGACCCGCCCAGGTAGATGTCCGGCCAGTCGGCGGCGGGGATGATCTGGCCGCCGCGGATGTCGTAGTACTGGCCGGTGAAGTCGACCGGCTCGCCGGTCCACAGCTCGCGGACCACGTGCAGGAACTCACCGGCCCGCTGGTACCGCTCGGCCTTGCTCAGGTGGTCGCCGAACCGCAGCTGCTCCAGGTCGTCGCCGCCGGTCACCACGTTCAGCAGCAGGCGGGCGCCGGAGATGCGCTGGTAGGTCGCGGCCATGTGCGCGGCCAGCGTGGGAGACATCAGGCCGGGACGGAACGCGACCAGGAACTTGAAGCGCTCGGTGACCTGGGTCAGCCCGGCGGTCATGATCCAGGCGTCCTCGCACCACGAGCTGGTCGGGGTCAGCGCGCCGGTGAAGCCAAGCTGCTCCGCGGACCGGGCGATCTGGCCGATGTAGCCGATCCCCGGCACCCGTTCGGCGCCGCCCTCACGGACCCGGCTGCCCGCCACGCCGACCGCGTTGCCCAGGCTCAGGTCGGTACGCGAGTCCCCGTTGGTGGGCAGGAACCAGTGCAGAACGACCCCCATGGGCAACGGCCTCCCATCGCTGGACCTGCCCGGCCACACGGCGGCCGAAGGGCTGCTTCCTAGATTCTTGATCGTATTAGTCGGGAATTACTGTAGCTCAGCTCCCTGGAGACTGGCAGCCCCGGACACCACCGGCTCTGGCCGGCGGCTGCCGCGCTGCGGTCCGCCCTTGGCCGGTGACTCCAGCATGCGACGGCCCCTCACGGGCGTCCAATACCGATCAGCGAAGGCATGATAACAATTGCCTATTAAAACGATCGGAAACATTGATAGGATGATTCCCCGCAAACAGGAGGAAACGCCGTGCGGATCGAACAGCTCGAGTACCTTGCGGCCATCGCCCGGCTGGGCTCGTTCCGCCGGGCGGCCGAGGAGTTGCACATCTCGCAGCCGGCGCTGAGCGGCTCGGTGCGCAGCCTGGAACGCGAACTGGGCGTGGACGTGCTGGAGCGGGGACGGCACGGGGCCCGGATGAGCGATCCCGGCCGTGACCTGTTCCCCTACATCCTCACCGTGCTGGACGCCGTGGACCGGCTCCGCACCGCCGCTGATGAGCAGCATCGCAGCGTCCGGGTGGTCCGGGTGGGCACGGTGAACGCGGCCACCGTGCCGCTGCTCACCCCGACGATCCGGGAGTTCCGGCAGAGCCATCCGGCCACTCAGGTCGAGGTGGTCGGCGCGCAGCAGGCCGAGATCCACCGCGGTGTCCTGGAGGGCAACTTCGACCTCGGCCTGGTGAACTACCTGGACGGCGACGACCGGCCGCCCGATCTGGAGACCACCCTGCTGCTGACCGGGCAGCCGGTGGTGTGCATGCGGCCGGACAGCCCACTGGCGGGCCGGGACGCCATCCGGATCAGTGACCTGCTGGCCGAGCCGCTGATCGTGATGCGGTCCGGTTACGTGATGCACCGCTACGTGCACCGCCTGCTGCACGGCCAGACCCCGGCGTTCTCCTACTCCACCGACGGCGCCGAGATGGGCAAGCTGATGGTGGCCGAGGGCCTCGGGCTGACCGTGCTGCCCGATTTCAGCGTGATCGGCGATCCGCTGGAGCAGCGCAAGGTCATCACCTGGCGGCCGCTGGCCGATGACGACACCCAGGTGCACCTGGTCATCCAGCGGGCCCGCTCGGCGTCACCGCCGCGGGCCGCCCGCGACCTGTATGACATCTTCGTGGCCCGGGCCGCGGGGCTACCCGGCGGACCGGCCGCGCCCGGAACTCAGGTAGCCGACCGGGTAGGCCGGGTGGCGAATTCCCGCATGATCTCCGGCCGGGTGCCGATCGCGCTCGGGCCCTGGCCGCGCACCGACAGCGCGGCCGCGATCGAGGCCAGCCGGATGGCGTCCGCTACCGGGCGGCCCAGGAACATCTCGACCGCCAGCGCGGCGGCAAAGCAGTCACCCGCCCCGGTCGCGTCCACCACCGGGCTGGCCGGCTCGGCCGCGAACTCGGACCAGCCGTCCCGGGTCAGCACCTCACAGCCGCGGCGGCCCCGGGTTACCACCGACAGCCCGCCATGCCCGGCCACCCCGGCCAGCAACTGGCCCAGGTAAGGCGCCTCCAGCTCGGAAACCACCACCACGTCCACCAGTGGCAGCACGGCCGGGGCGAAACTGCGCGCCTCCAGCCCGACCCGCCCGTCCGCGCTGTCCCACCGCCGGATCAGGCCCTGCGGGGTCAGGCAGACCAGGGGGGTCAGGCAGGCCGCCGAGAGCTGATCGACGGCGACTTCCTGTGCGACCGGCGCAATATGCAGAATGTCGCTGTCCGGGAGCTGGCTTACATCAATTTCCCCGGCCCATGCGGTAAGCCATTGTTCCCGCGCATCATCTTCTGACACATTACGGAAAGTTGTCGTCTCGGCCGAGGGCTGCAGGCGCAGGTCCGCTTCGTTTGCGTAGGGCCGCCAGTACGGCGCGACGTCCGCCTCGTTTCCTCTTCCCACCGCCACGGCGTGTAGGCCCAGCCGGGCCGCCTGCAATGCGGAGTAGACTGCCGTTCCGCCCAGTACGAGGGAACCCTCCTGCTGGACGTCGAGGGTTGGGTTACCCAAAGCGAGGTAGTCTAGCACCGCGATCCGCTCATAGCGCATGGCTGGGAGATTGGCCGGTGGTACCCGTGCATGGTACATCAGTAGATAGCGGGCAACAACGCAAAGGCAGCCTTACCATGCTGCCCGCTGAATTGCTTCCCGGCGCCACCGGGCCCCGCGGCGGCGCCGCCCCGGGCGGGCTGCTGATCGGGGTGGACGGCGGTGCCACGAAAACGATAGCGGCCACGTTTAATCCCGATACTGGGCAGGCCAGCGCGGCCGAGACCGGGCCGAGCAACCCGGAGGCGATCGGCCTGGACGCCGCCGCAAGCTCGATCAACGGTGCGATTATGACCGCGCTCGGCGTACATGCCGACTATCTTCGGGACGGCCAGCGCGCTACCACGGAAACGGCGATATCCGGTGCCGTCCTCGGCATCGCCGGTATTAATAATCACGAGGAAGGGCAGCGCCTTCTTGCCCGGGTGCCGAGCCTGAAAGGCAAGACCGCCCTGGCAGTAAACGACGTGGTGGCCGCGTGGGCCTCGGGCTCCCTGGCCGCTCCGGGAATCGCCGCCATTTCCGGAACCGGCAGTAACACGTTCGGGGTTAATTCCCGCGGCCAGGCCTGGCGGTGCGGCGGCTGGGGGCACATTGTGGGCGACGAGGGGTCCGGCTACCTGATCGCACTGCGCGCAATCCAGCACGCGGTGGCCTGGCGGGACGGCCGCGGCCAGTGGAGCAGCATGATTCCCCGGCTGCTCGATTTCTATGAGCTGCGCAATATCGAAGACATCATGGCGGTGGTCTACCGCCCTTTTGACAAGGCCCGGATCGCCGCTTTTGCCGAGCAGGTGGCTGAGTCGGCCGACGAAGGCGACGAACCGGCGATCCGCATCTTCCAGCAGGCCGCCGCGGACCTGGCCCGGCAGATCGAGGTCATCCATGCCACCCTCCAGTTCGACGGGCCCGCAGAGGTAACCCTGATCGGCAGCAACTTCCGCGCCGGAGAGGTCTTCCTGGGGCCCCTACGGGAGCGGTTGCGGACAGTGCTCGGGGACCGGGACTTCTCCGTGCCGCGGCTGCCCCCTGTGGGCGGCTCGCTCTGGCTGGCTTCCCGGGCCGCGGGCGCCGAAACACGGCTGCGCGCCGATGACGTCGCCGCCGCCCTGAACGCGGCGCTGCGCCGGCCACTGCGGGCCGGCGGCCCGGCCTAGCCTTTCCTGGCCACCCCGGCGTACGCGTTGACCTCGGCCGCCATCGGCCGCGGCGTGGTGGAATCCGGCCGCCACTCGGAGACCAGCACCACGCCGGGATCGACCAGGTCCAGGCCCGCGAAGGCCAGCCTGGCGAACTCGTCCGGGGTGCGCAGCGCGCCGCGCATGCCGCTGTCCTCGTAGGCCCGGCCGGCCCCGGCCAGGCCGTCCTGGTTGTGCACCGCGGTGACGTGCGACGCGACCAGGTAGCTGCCGCTGGGCAGCGCATCCAGCAAGGCCTGCACGATCTGCCGGGGCTGGTCTCCGTCCGGGATGAAATGCAGCACCGCGACCATCATCAGCGCGACCGGCTGGGTCAGATCGAGGGAGCGGCCGATAGCTGGGTTGCCCAGGACCTGCTCCGGCTGGCGCAGGTCCGCATCGATGTACGCGCACACCCCATCGGGGTGGCTGGCCAGCAGCGCCCGGGCGTGCGCCAGCACGATCGGGTCGTTGTCTACGTACGCCACCCGGCTTTCCGGCGCGATGCCCTGCGCGACCTCGTGCACGTTGCTGGCGCTGGGCAGGCCCGAGCCGATGTCCAGGAACTGGCGGATCCCGGCCTCGGCGGCCAGGTACCGCACGGCCCGGTTGAGAAATGCTCGGTTCTCCCGGGCGGCGGTGCGCACCGTAGGCCAGGTCCGCAGGACCTGGCCGGCCGTCTCCCGGTCGGCCGCGAAGTTGTCTTTCCCGCCCAGCAAGTAGTCATAGATCCGGGCGGAGTGCGGTCTGGTCACGTCGATTCCCGGCGGCGCCGCGGCCGCTTCGCCGCCCGGTGTGGGCGGCCCGGAATCGTCAGCCACGGCCATTCCTATCCGGCCGGGCGGATAGGCCGCCATTTCGCGTCATCCGCTCAGCGTACCCAGCCGCTCAGATCCTGGTGAGATATCCTGCAGGCCAGGACGGCCGGGAGGCGTGCGGTGGCGGATGAGGTGAGCTGGGTTCCGCCCGGGGTGGATACCCGGCGGGCGAATGTGGCCCGGGTTTACGACTATCTGTTATGTGGCAACCACAATTTCCTGGCCGATCAGGATGTCGGCCGCGCCGTCATGGCGATCGAGCCCAACGCCCGGGCGATTGGCCGGGCCAACCGTGAGTTCCTCGGCCGGGCGGTGCGGTTTGTCTCGTCGGCTGGCATCAGCCAGTTCCTCGACATCGGTTCCGGCCTGCCGACGGCGGGAAACGTGCACGAGATCGCTCAGCAGGCCAGCCCCGGCGCCCGGGTCGTGTACGTCAACGCCGACCCGGTGGTGATCGCGCACAGCCAGGCCCTGCTGCACGGGAACGAGAACGCCACCATCGTCGAGGGCGATCTGCGCGAGCCAGCCAAGATCCTGGCTGCGGACAGCGTCGGCCGGCTGCTCGACTTATCCCAGCCGGCCGCCCTGCTGCTGGTCGCGGTGCTGCATTTCATCACCGACGCGGAGGATCCCTGGCGCATCGTCGCCCAGTTGCGCGACGCGCTCGCCCCGGGCAGCTACCTGGTGCTGTGCCACGGCACCGACGAGGGCAAGCCGGCCGTGGCCGGGCCGGCGAGAAGGTGTATGACCGCAGCGTCTCCGCCCAGCTGCGGATGCGCTCCCGGGCCGCGATCCTGCGCTTCTTCGCCGGTTTCGAGCTGGTTGAGCCGGGGCTGGTCGCCATCCCGGCGTGGCGCCCAGAACCGGCCGCCAGCACCCCCGCTGGCCGGTTCTGGGGCGGGCTGGTCGGCGTGGCCCGTAAGCCCGGGTAAGGCCGCCGAACTACCGGCCCCGGGTCAGGTCGCCACGCTACCGGTCACCGGGTTCGGCCGGCCGCAAGTCCAGGCCCAGGTCGAGCGCGGGCGCGGAATGGGTGATCGCGCCGACCGAGAGGTAGTGCACGCCGGTGACCGCCACCGCGCTGGCCTGGCCGAGCCGCAGGCCACCGCTGGCCTCCAGCCGGGCCGCCGGGTAGCCGTGCGCGGCCGCGACCGCGGCGCGCAGGTCGGCCAGGCTCATGTTGTCCAGCAGGATTAGCCCGGCCCCCGCGGCCAGCGCCTCCTCGACCTGGGCCACGCTGTCACACTCCACTTCGAGTGGCAGGCCGGGCGCGACCGCCTGGACGGCCCGGATCGCCGCCGTGATGCCGCCCGCCGCGGCCACGTGGTTGTCCTTGATCAGCGCGGCGTCGCCCAGGCCCATCCGGTGGTTCGCTCCCCCGCCGCAGCGCACCGCGTACTTTTCCAGCTGCCGCAGGCCGGGAGTGGTCTTCCGGGTGTCGCGCAGCACCGCCCCGGTGCCCGCCAGTGCGTCCACCCAGGCCCGGGTGGCGGTGGCGATCCCGGACAGGTGGGTGAGGAAGTTGAGCATGGTCCGCTCCGCGCCCAGCATCTCGCGCAGCGGGCCGCGGATCCTTAGTACCGCGGTCCCGGGGCCGACCCGGTCGCCGTCGGCGCACAGTGGCTCCGCCGCGCTGGGCGCCAGCCCGGCCGTGGCCAGCACGGCCAGCGCGACGGGCAGGCCGGCCAGCACCCCCGGCTGCCGCGCCACGACCTCGGCCACCGCCGGCTGACCGGGCCGGGCCGTGGCCGCCGAGGTGACGTCCGGCCCGTACCGGAGGTCCTCGTCCAGCGCCCCGCGGACCACCTGCCCGGTGTTCACCGGGTCCAGCCCGGCCGCCCGCAGCGCCTCGGCCACCGGCGTGCCCAGTGTCATCTGCTCCTCCGCGAACTGGCCCTCCACGGCCAGCTGGTGCCGGGTCATGCGCTCCTCCTCATGCTGGTGCCGGCCAGGTCGAGCCGGGTGCGGTGGGCCCGCAGCACGGTGTGCCGGGCCGGGCCCGCGCTGACCGCCGGGACGTCCCGCCAGCGGTGGCAGCCGCGGCTTTCCGGCCGGGCCAGCGCCGCCGTCACCACCAGGGTGCACACGGTGTGCAGGCTGGTCGCTTCGAGCACGGCCAGGTCCAGGCCGCGCTCGGCCGGCGGGGCCTGGTCCAGCCTGCGCAGCAGGGACTCCAGCCCGGCACGGTCGCGGAGCACGCCGGCCTGCCGGGACATCGCCGCGGCCAGCGACGGCCGGGCGGCCGGGCTCATCCCTGGCCCGGCGGCCGGGCTACGCAGGTCCGCCGCTGGCCCGCTCCCGGCCAGCCCGGCCCGTGGTTGGCTGGCCCGTGGTTGGCTGGGCAGTGGTTGGCTGGCCCGTGGTTGGCTGGGCAGTGCCGTGCCGAGCAGGTCACCAGCCCGGCGGCCGGTGATCAGCGACTCGGTCAGCGAGTTGGAGGCCAGCCGGTTGGCGCCGTGCACCCCGGTCGAGGCGGCCTCGCCGACCGCGTACAGGCCGGCCACGCTGGTCCGCCCGTCCAGGTCGGCCAGGATCCCGCCGCAGGTGTAGTGCGCGCCCGGCGCGACCGGGATGGGCTCGGTGACCGGGTCGATGCCGCGCGCCCGGCAGGCCGCGGTCACCGTGGGGAAGTCCCGCTCCAGCGCCGCCCGGCCCAGCATGGTGGCGTCCAGCCAGAGGTGATCGGTGGGCTGGTCCGGCTGGATCATGTGCTGCTGCATGACCGCCGACACCACGTCCCGCGGGGCCAGGTCACCGAGCGGGTGCTGGCCGGCCATCACCGGCTGGCCCGCCGCATCGATCAGCACCGCCCCGGCGCCGCGCAGCGCCTCGGTGATCAGTGGGCACTCGCCGCGGGCCGCCTGCTGCCACAGCACCGTGGGGTGGAACTGGACGAACTCCACGTCGCGCAGCTCGGCCCCGGCCCGGGCAGCCAGCGCCAGCCCGTCCCCGGTCAGCCCGGCCGGGTTGGTGGTGGTGCCGAAGGCCTGGCCGAAGCCGCCGGTGGCCAGGACCACCGCCGGGGCGTACACGACGCCAAGCCGCAGTCCGCCATCGGCGCCGGCCAGCCCGGCCAGCAGGCCGCCGGCCCGGCCGTCCGCGCTGGTCAGCACGTCCACGGCGGCACACCGGGTCATCGTGGTGACCGGGCTGTCGAGCAGGCTGGCGCGCAGCACCCGGTGCACCTCGGCCCCGGCCGCGTCGCCGCCGGCGTGCACGATGCGGTGCTGGCTGTGCCCGCCTTCCCGGTGCAGCGGGCCACGGCCCAGCCGGGCCCCCCGCACGGCCAGCCGGCCGATCTCGCCGGGTGCCTCGGCGGCCAGGATGGCCACCGCGCGCGGGTCGCACAGGCCGGCCCCGGCCGCCGCGGTATCCCGCTGGTGCTGGGCCTCGGTGTCGCCCGGGGCGAGCGCGGCGGCCAGGCCGCCCTGGGCCAGCGGGGTGGCGCCCCCGCCCAGGTCCTCCTTGCTGATCAGCAGCACCCGCAGGCCGTGCCCGGCGGCGGCCAGCGCGGCGCTCATCCCGGCGGCACCCGAGCCGACGACGACCACGTCAGCGTCCCGCTCCCACCACCCTGGCCCGTCCCAGGTACCCGGCCGGTCCAGCCCGGATGGCAGCGGCAGATGCCGGAGGCGCGGCCCGCTCATTCGGCCACCGCCGACGGGGCACCGACCGCGATCATGGCCTGCACCGCCTGCCGCGCCCGGGCCGCCACGTCCGCCGGAACCTCGACCTCGGTCACCCCGTCGCGCAGGCAGCGCAGCAGGGTGGCCGGGGTGGTCATCTTCATGTACCGGCAGACCGCGCCGGGGTTGACCGGTTCCCAGCGCACCGCCGGGTTGGCCCGGCGCAACTGGTGCAGCATGCCGGTCTCGGTGGCGACCAGCACGGCCGGCGCGGTGGTGCTGCGCGCCGCGGCCAGCATGCCGCCGGTGGACAGCACCCTGGTCCGGGTGCCCGGCAGGTCACCCGCGCCCGCCTGCCACAGCGCGGCCGTCGAGCAGCCGCACTCGGGGTGGATGAACAGTTCCGCGCCGGCCTGCTCGGCCACCTTGCGGCGCAGATCGTCCGGGCTGATACCGGCGTGCACGTGACACTCGCCCAGCCAGACATGCAGGTTGTCGCGGCCGGTGACCCGGCGGACATGAGCGCCGAGGAACTGGTCGGGCAGGAACAGCACCGTCCGGCCGGCGGGCACCGCGGCGACGATCTCGGCCGCGTTGGCCGACGTGCAGCACACGTCGGACTCGGCCTTGACCGCGGCGCTGGTGTTGACGTACGCGACCACCGCGGCGCCCGGATGCTCGGCCTTCCAGGCCCGCACCTGCTCGGCGGTGATGTTGTCGGCCAGCGAGCAGCCGGCCCGCGGGTCGGGGATCAGCACGGTCCGCTCCGGGGCCAGGATCTTGGCCGTCTCGGCCATGAAGTACACCCCGGCGAACACGATCACCCGGGCGGTGCTGGCCGCCGCGATCCGGGACAGCGCCAGCGAATCGCCGACGTGGTCGGCCACATCCTGGATCTCCGGGCGCTGGTAGTTGTGCGCCAGGATCACCGCGTCACGCTGAGCCGCTAGCCGCCGGACCTCATCCGCCCACTCCACGCCGACCTCCTGGTCAGCGATTGCCTGGCTGGTCATCCGCTGCTCCCGTCTCTCTCGCTGGCTCGTCTAGTTTTCGACTCTAGGTTTTCAACCGCTAGTTTTCAACTCTTAGTCGAAAACTGAGGTGAGGCACAGTATCATGCGTTCGTGCCCGCACAGCAGGGGCCGGCGGTGAGCCGGACGACCGGTTCCGCCACGAAGTGCTCGCGGTCGTGCTCCAGGTACGCCGGGGCACTCTGCACGTGCTGCTCTGGCAGCGCGCCGCGCCGCCGTTCGAGGGACGCTGGGCGCTGCCCGGCGGCCCGCTCGGCCCGGCCGAACGGCTGGGTACCTCGGCCGGGCGGCACCTGGCCAGCAAGGTCAACCTGACCGACATCGCCCACCTGGAGCAGCTGGAGACGCGCAGCGACCCGGCCCGGGACCCGCGCGGCCGGGTGCTGGCCACCGCCTACCTGGCCGTCGTGTCGGCCGACGTCGAGCCGCAGGTCCCGGCGGACACGGCCTGGCATCCGGTGGGCGGCCTGCCGCCGACCGCGTTCGATCACGGCTCGATCGTGGAATCGGCCCGGGAGCGGCTGCGGGCCAAGCTGTCCTACACCAACATCGGGTTCGCGCTGGCCCCGGACACGTTCACGATCGCGCAGCTGCGGGACATCTACGCCGCCTCGCTCGGCCATCCGGTGTCCGCGACCAACCTGCAGCGCATCCTGACCCGGCGCGGCGTGATCGAGCCCACCACCGCCGCCGCCCAGCCGACGTCGCTGGGCGGCCGGCCCGCCACGCTGTACCGGTTCGCCACCCGGTCCCTGGTCGTGACCAACCCGTTCGCCGCGTTCCGCCCACCCGCCACCCTCCGCCGCGTCACCACCCCCGGTGCCAGCACCGCCTCCCGCTGAGCCAGCGACTTATCACCCCTGCCAGCGGCCCCGATTCCGGCAAATCACCTCATAATGCCGCACACCTGGGGTGGCAAGTCGTCCAGAACCATGATCAATGTGACTGGTGGGACTGGCGACGCTGGGCGGCGCGGACTATGACGGCTCACTGGCACCGGGCCAGAGCTGGGCGCGGCGAACGTACGATGAGAGGGGCAAATCGTCGGTACGGGGCGGCGGTGAGTGGCGAGATGTATGACCGGGCCCGGCGGCGCGATCCTGGGATGATCGCGTTCCTCGCGGGCGCACTGGCCGGCTTATTCGCGCTGTTCCTGGTCTTCCTGCTGCCCTTCGTGGCCAGGTCTGATACGGCGCTGAAGTTACCCGAGCCGCAGGCATACGCGGTCCTCATTGCTGCGCCGCTCATCGGGGCGCTGGTCAGGCCCGTTGCCACACTCGGCAGACGGCTCCGGCCCGGTGCTGGGCCGCGGCCGGCGGCTGCGGGCGCCGGGCCGCCCTGGCTGGCCGGCTGCCTGGTCGTGTACGGCGTGTCGGCCGTCGCCGGCCTCCTCCTGGTCAGCAGCATGCTCAAGCACTGGGCGTCGTGATCCGGAGCACACGGCCCCGGCCCACCGGACCATCCGGCCCATCGCACCGCCCAGGCCACCGGGCCGGCGTAGGCGGCGGTGCCGCTAGCCGAAGAACTCGGTGCGGTCTACGGTGGCGGCTACCTCGGCGGGCAGCAGGCTGAGCCAGTGCTGGGCGATGGCGTCCCGCCGGGCGGGCGGGACCTCGCCGACCACCCGCAGCCGGGAGATCCCGCCGTCCGGGTAGATGTCCAGCCGGACCTCCCGGACCGGCGCGGTCACCCGGATCCGGAACCGGTGCTCGGTGTCGGGCAGCAGCCGGGTGCGCGGCAGCAGCTCTGCCCCGCTCTCCGCGTCGGACAGCCGGGCCGCGCCCGGCGCGTTGCCCACGAACCGGGTGGTGTCGATGATCACGTGGTGCAGCAGCCCGGGCGCGGCCAGCCGGACCACCAGCCAGTCATTGCCCTGGTCGCGGCGGCGCGCGGTCTCCCAGCCGTCCGACATGACCCGGGCCCGCCCGGGGGCCAGCGCGTTGCCCGGTGCGGCGTAGAACATGTTGCTGCACCCCGTCACCTGCCCGCCGGCCAGCGTGGCGGCCAGGTCCACCCGGCCGCCGAGCCGACGCGGATCGGGCACGATGTCGCCGAACGCGCGCAGCCGCGCCACCCCGCCATCGGGCAGGATCCGGAGCCGGACGTGCGTCACCAGCCGGTCGGCCGCGGTCACCGGGACCAGGTTGGCCTGGTTCCCGGCCAGCTCAGCCAGTCCGGTCAGCGGCACCCAGTTCGCGGCCAGCACCTCGTCCAGGGCCGGGTAGCCGGGCAGCGTGGCCCCGTCCACCGCGGCGCGCGGCGGGTAGTTGCCGCGGAAATGCGTGGTGTCTATGTTCATCCCGCGCAGCACCGCGGGCGCGGCCAGCCGGACGATGGCGAAGTCCTCGCCCGGCTCGCGGCGCCGGCGGGTCTCCCAGCCGTCGTACAGCTTGCCCCGGATGCCGAACGCGGCCGGGTCGTGGCCGGCCCCGGGCTCGATCAGGTTGTGCGCGTCGGCGAAGAACTCGTCGCTGGCGCAGCGCACCGAGCCGCCCAGCACCCGGCTGGCCACGTCCGGCCGCCCGCCGAACGGGGCCCGCGCCTCGTCGTGGTCAGGCATCGGCGGTCCCGGCGCGGACCGGCTGGCCGCGCCGCTCCCCTGGCTCGATCGGCGCCCCGGCCAGCCACGTCGCGCGGACCACCCCGCGAAGCCGCTGGCCCAGGTAGGGGGTGAGCGGGTGGCGCTGGCGGAGCATGTCCGGCCGCAGCACGAACGTCTCGTCCGGCGCGAACACGCAGAAGTCGGCCCGCTGGCCGGGCGCGATCCAGCCCCGGCCGGCCAGCCCGGCCAGCCGGGCCGGGGCGGCGGCCAGCCAGCCGGCCACCTGGTCCAGCCCGATGCCCCGCCGGGCAGCTTCGGTCCACAGCACCGGCAGGCCAAGCTGGACCGAGGCGATGCCACCCCAGGCGGCGCCGAAATCCCCGCGCTGCGGGTCTCCGTCCGCCAGCCGCTTGGCCGCCGGGGGGCACGGCGAGTGATCGGACACGACGCAGTCGATCGTGCCGTCCAGCAGCGCGGCCCACAGCTGGGCCCGGTTGGCCTCGTCACGGATCGGTGGGCAGCACTTGAACTCGGTGCCGCCATCCGGGACGTCCTCGGCGCGCAGGGTCAGGTAGTGCGGGCAGGTTTCCGCGCTGACCGGCATCCCGTCGGCCTTGGCCGCGCGCAGCAGCGGCAGCGCGCCGGCCGCCGACACGTGCACGATGTGCGTCCGGCAGCCGGTCCGCCGGGTCGCGGCCAGCAGCGCCTCGATCGCACGCACCTCCGCGTCCGGCGGCCGGGAGGCCAGGAAGCCGGCGTACCGGCGGCCGTGGGCGGGCGGTGCCGCCGCGATCACGTCCGGGTCCTCGGCGTGCGCCATGAGCAGGCCGCCGAAGCCGGCGATCGCGGTCATCGCCGCGGCCAGCTCACCCGGGCCAAGCGGCGGGAATTCCCCCGACCCGGACGGCAGCAGGAAGCACTTGAAGCCGGCCACCCCGGCCTCGTGCAGCGGGCGCAGCTCGGCCACGTTCCCCGGGATCGCCCCGCCCCAGAACGCCACGTCCACCGCGAGCTGGCCCGCCGCCGCGGCCCGCTTCTCGTCCAGGGCGGCCACGGTCACCGTGGGCGGGATGCTGTTCAGCGGCATGTCCACGATCGTGGTCACCCCGCCCGCGGCGGCGGCCGCGGTCGCGGTGGCGAACCCTTCCCACTCGGTCCGGCCCGGCTCGTTCACGTGCACGTGGCTGTCCACCAGCCCGGGCAGCAGCACGTCACCATCCGCCAGGGTGACCGCCCCGGCCGGGGCGGCCTGATAATCAGCCAGGCTGACGATCAGCCCGTCCCGGATGAGCACCGTGGCCGGCCGCTCGCCGCCCGGTGTGATCACCCGGCGCGCCCGGATCGCCGTCGTCTCGCCCACCGATCGCCGCCCTTCCGGTGCATGTGATCAGCGCGGTGCGTTGTGTGCCCTGAGCGCGGTGCGTTCTAACAGTGCGGTGCGTTATGTGTCCTATAGGTGCACTTTTGCACCGCGCTGTTGAAATGAACCGCGCTGACGCGATCTTCGCACAGCGGCATGCGCCCCAAGCTGGCCGGCCAGGCGGCGGCGATCTAGGGTCAGCAGGGTGACCGATCCTGAGCTGGCATCCGTGGCCGAGCTGGCCTCCGTGTCTGAGCTGGACTGCGCCACCGTGGCCGGCGCCACCGCCGCGCTGCGGCCGTGCTGCGCCGCCGTCCGGTGGGTCAGCCAGCTGGTGGCGGGCCGCCCGTACCGCACGCTGGACGCGCTGATCAAGGCGTCAGACGCGGCGATCGCCGCACTGGGCTGGCCGGACATCGAGGAGGCGCTGGCCGCGCACCCGCGGATCGGCGACCGGGCCACCGGCGCCGGCCAGGAGGCCGCCTGGTCCCGGCAGGAGCAGGCCGGCACCAGCCAGGCCGGCCAGGCGCCCAGGCCGCGCTCCGCGAGGCCAGCGCCGCCTACGAGAAGCGGTTCGGGCACGTGTTCCTGATCTGCGCGACCGGCCTGCGGGCCAGCGACATGCTGATCGCACTGCACGAGCGGATGGGCCACGACCCGGCCGCCGAGCAGGACATCGTCCAGCAGGAGCTGGGCAAGATCGCCGCGCTCCGGCTGGCCAAGGCGTTCAGCGCACCAGGAGATCCCCCATGACCGTCTCCACGCATGTGCTGAACGCCACTACCGGGCAGCCCGCCGCGGGCCTGGAACTGACGCTCAGCCAGCGCCGCGGCGCCGAGTGGCGGGAACTCAGCCGCCGGGCCACCGACCAGGACGGCCGGGTCCGCGACCTGGCCGGCGAGGTGGCGCCCGGGGTGTACCGGATCACCTTCCAGACCGGCGCATACCTGGCCGACACGTTCTACCCGGAAGTCACCGTGGTGTTCCGTATTACCGACCCGGGCGCACACCACCATGTGCCGCTGCTGCTCAGCCCGTACGCCTACTCGACCTACCGGGGATCTTGAAGTCCCGGCATACCGGGGAAACACATGTCGGGAAGGTGGCGGCAGCGGCCGGGAAGGGGCGTTAAGTAATGAATGGTTCGGTCGCGATCGAGGGCTGCTATGTCGCGACGGTGGATGCGGCGGGCAGCGAATACCCGGCCGGCCACCTGGTCGCCGAGGGGGGCCGGATCGTGGCCGTGGGGCCCGGGCCGGTGCCGCCGGAGCTGGCCGCCGGGGCCACCCGGATCGACGGGTCCGGGCTGCTGGTCACGCCCGGCCTGGTCAACACGCACACCCACCTGTACCAGTGGCTGACCCGCGGCTACGCCACCGAGGAGGGGCTGTTCGGCTGGCTGGAAGCGCTGTACCCGGTCTGGGGCCGGCTCACCCCGGAGCTGGTGCACGACTCGGCCGCGGCCAACCTGGCCTGGCTGGCCCTGACCGGCTGCAGCACCAGCACCGACCACCTGTACGTGTTCCCGGCCGGCCTGGACTCCGCCGACCTGCTGGAGGCGGAGATCGTGGCCGCCCAGCAGGTCGGCGTGCGGTTCCACCCGACCCGGGGCTCGATGGACCTGGGCCAGTCGGCGGGCGGGCTGCCGCCGGACAGCGTGGTCGAGACGCACGACGCGGTGCTGGCCGCGTCCGAGGCCGCCATCGACCGCTGGCACGACCCGTCGTTCGGCGCGATGACCCGGATCGCGATCGCGCCGTGCTCGCCGTTCTCGGCCACCGCCGAGCTGATGCGGGACTCCGCCGAACTGGCCCGGGCCAGGGGCGTCCGGCTGCACACCCACCTGGCCGAGACGGCCGATGAGGAAGAGTTCTGCCTGGAACAGTTCGGCCGCACGCCCGCTCAGTACGTTGAGGACCTGGGCTGGCTCGGGCCGGACGTGTGGCTGGCGCACTGCGTGCACCTGTCCGGCGAGGCGGTGGCCCGGCTCGGCGCGACCGGCACCGGCGTGGCGCACTGCCCCAGCTCCAACGGCCGGCTCGGCGCGGGCATCGCCCCGGTCCGCCAGCTGCTCGACGCGGGCACCGCGGTCGGGCTGGGGGTGGACGGCGCCGCGTCGAACGAGTCCGGCCGGATGGTCGCCGAGCTGCACCAGGCATTGCTGGCCGCGCGGTACGCGGCCGGCCCGCAGGCGCTGACCGCGCGGGACTGCCTGCGGATGGCCACCATGGGCGGGGCACGCTGCCTGGGCCGGGAGGCCGAGCTGGGCTCGCTGGAGCCGGGCAAGCTGGCCGACCTGGCGGTGTGGCGGGTGGCCGGGCTGCCCGGCGCCGGGATCGAGGACCCGGTGATCACGCTGGTGCATGGCGCGCCCGCGCTGGAGCACCTGTTCGTCGGCGGCCGCCAGGTGGTGACCGGCGGCGAGCTGAGCACGGCCGACACCGGCGCGCTGGCCGGGGCCGCGGCCAAGGCGAGCGCGGCCATCGCCGGGCGCGGGCCACGCTGAATCCTTCTTAACGCCAGTACCTGGAAAGGCACGCTCATGGTCCAGCTCGGTGCGAACCGGTACGGGAAAGCGGAGGTCCGGGTGCTGCGGGTGGCCCGCGGCGCGGCCGCTGGGGGCGGTGACCTGATCCGGGACTGGAACGTCTCGACCAGCTTGTCCGGCGACCTGGATGCCACCCACCTGACCGGGGACAACTCGGGCGTGCTGACCACCGACACGCAGAAGAACACGGTGCAGGCCTTCGCCGGCGCTGGGCGCGGTCGAGCCCGAGGTGCTCGGCCTGGAACTGGCCGCGCATTTCGCCGGCAGCCAGCCGCAGATCAGCCGGGCCCGGGTGACGGTCGAGGAGTTCGGCTGGGACCGGCTCGGCCCGCACTCGTTCGCCCGCAACGGGACGCTGACCAGGGTGGCCCGGGTGGTGCACGACGCTGCGCTGGGCCCGGCCCTGGTGGCCGGCCTGGACGGGCTGACGGTGCTCAGCACCACGGATTCGGAGTTCTGGGGCTTCCCGCGGGACGAGTACACCACGCTGGCCGAGACCACCGACCGCATCCTGGCCACCGAGGTCAGCGCCCGGTGGCGGTACCGCGCAGCGGACACCGACTGGGCGGCCGCGTTCGTGGGCGCGCGGCAGGCGCTGCTGGACGCGTTCAGCCAGACCTACAGCTACTCGCTGCAGCAGACGCTGTTCGCCATGGGGTCGCGGATCATCGAGCAGGTGCCAGCCATCTGCGAGGTCCGGCTTTCACTGCCCAACAAGCACCACTACCTGGTCGATCTGGCCCCGTTCGGGCTGGCCAACGACCGGGAGGTGTACTACCCGGGCGACCGCCCCTACGGCCTGATCGAAGGCACCGTCCTAGCCGACGACGCCCCCAGCCCCGGCCCAGCCTGGGACTGACCGGATCGGCTGAATGCGCTGGGGTCCGGTGCTGGCCAGCCGCGGGGGCACGCTGGTTGACCGGGCCAGTAGCCGTGGGTCCTGACACCGACTACGCCTCTGCGAGAGCGGGCCGTGAGCCAAACCGCGCCAGCCGGGTCGCCGTCTCGGCCGCCCCGTACGGCGGTCCGCCCGCAGGCGGAGCGGTGCGGTAAGCGGGCCGGACCCCCTCGTCGCGAACGCCCAGCCCCGCTACGCCGTGCTCGGTGATTCCTGCTTTGCCTCGGCCGACGCCCAGTCTGTCCGGCGGCGGAAAGCTGCCATCTGGCTCACCGAGCCTGTGCAAGAAATAGCCCTTCGCGTTAGTGCGGTGATTTTGTGGCTCGCCGGTGACCAGCAAATTCACCGTCATCTCCGGAAATGGGGGGGTGCGGGGTGGCCGACGGCGCCCCGTAGGAATCGCCCGCACGCGCTGCGCGCCTGACTGCATCATAGTTTCAACCACTGGGGGCGGGCGGTGGCGGGCGACTGGGGCGGCGGGGCGCGGAAAATGGGTGGGGTGGCTAGGGTGGCGGCTGCGATTATGCGGCTGTGGCGGACGAGGAGCAGTGGTATGAGCTGCCGGTGCTGGCCGGGCGGGTGATCCGGCTGGAGCCGCTGGCTTTGGAACACGCGCCGGGCTATCTGGCCGCCGCGGGCAGCGCCGAGGAGGCGGCCGAGGTGTTCCGCTGGCTGAGCCCGCCGGGCGGCGCGCTGGCCCAGCCGGTGACCGTGGCCGACGCGGCCGGGCAGATCGCGGCTGCGCTGGCCGCCCGGCACCGCCGGACCCGGCTGCCGTTCGCCCAGTTCGACGCGGCCACCGGGGAGTTCGCCGGGACCACGTCGTTTTACGAGGTGAACCCGGCGCTGCGCGCCGTGGGCATCGGGCACACCTGGCTCGGCCAGCGCTGGTGGCGCACGCGGGCACAACGCCGAGGCCAAGCTGCTCATGCTCAGCCACGCGTTCGAGACGCTGGGCGCGGTCCGAGTGGTCTGGCACACCGACATCCGCAACACCCGGTCGCAGGCCGCCATCGAGCGGCTGGGGGCGGTGCGTGAGGGAGTGCTGCGCAAGCACCGGATCCGGGTGGACGGCAGCTGGCGGGACACCGTGCAGTACGCGATGGTGGACGACGACTGGCCCGCGGCCAAGACCGCTCTGGCCGCCCGCCTGGCTTCCGGACCAGGCCTTTCGGGCTGAGCCATCTGGACGGCCAAGTCAGGGATGATGGCTCTAGGACGTGTCAGACCCAGCTGAGACGCTACCTTCATGACTGCCAGCGACTCATTCACCCAGCGCACTGTTCACGGCTCCGAGCGGGCTACCGGTGTGATCGACTGGCCAGCCGTGCGGCAGGCCAACCGGTCCTGCTGCTGCATTGCCCGGCCCTCAATTGTCATCGTGCTGCAACCGACCCAAGACCGGCCGCACCCGACCGAGGTACTGCTGTGCGGCCACCACTTCGACCACTCACGGTCCACGCTGCTGGCCAGCCGCGCGCTGGCGTTCAGCCTGGAGGGCGAGCACCTGCCCATCACGGCCGCACGGCCGGCCGCAGTGAACGCGGCGGCCGTCGCCTGAACAATCTTGTTACCGTGGTACATTAGTACCATGATAAATCCACCTAGCCCGGACCCGGCGCAGCATCCGCGCCGGGTCCGCTGCACCGGCACGGTCCGGCTGCCGCCCGGCGTCACGGCCCCACTTACCCTGTTCACGCCGGAAGGCGAGCGCGCCTGGGCCGCGGGCTGGGCGCCCAGCTACCCGGCTCCGGCCGAGGACGACAGCGAGCCCGGCACGGTGTTCCAGACCGGGCACGGCGCGCACCCGGGGACCTGGATCGTGGCCAGCCGCCAGCCGGGCCGGTCCATCCAGTACACGCGGGTCATCGCGGATCAGGACGCCGGCACCGTCACCGTCACGCTGGACAGCGAGACGCAGGTGACGGTCAGCTACGACCTCACCGCCCTGTCCGAGCCAGGCGCCGCCCACCTAGCCCAGTTCGCTGCCAACTACCCCAGTTCCTGGCCAACTGGGAGCAGGCAATCGCGCCGCGACTGCGACCGCCACCGTTTGCGCCGCCGGGCCGGGCCGCCGACTGGACTGACGAGCGAGGAACGAGCGAGGAGGGGAAGTCGCCGCGCCAAAGGGCGCGCGCCGCCGACTGGACTGAGGAGTCGAGGGAGCGAGGAACGAGCGAGTGAGCGACGAGGGAAGCTGCGGCGGGTCCAGCGCGCCCGGAGGCGCAAAGCTAATTAGGCATCTAGGAAGGCGAGGACGGCTAGGACCCGGCGGTTGTCGTCTTCTGACGGGGCCAGGTTCAGCTTGGTGAAGATGCTGGTGGTGTGCTTGCTGACGGCCTTCTCGGTGACGAACAGCCGCTGCGCGATGGCGGCGTTGGAGCGCCCCTCGGCCATCAGCGCCAGCACCTCCCGCTCCCGGCCGGACAGCCGGGTGATCGGCCCGTCGAACGACCGGCGGCCGAGCAGCTTGGACACCACCTCGGGGTCCATGACCGTGCCACCCGAGGCCACGGTGCGGATCGCGTCCACGAACTGGTCGTCGTTGAACACCCGGTCCTTCAGCAGATAGCCGACCCCGCCCAGCTGGTCAGCCAGCATCTCCCGGGCGTAGAGCTGCTCCACGTACTGGGACAGCAGCAGCACCGGGAGCCCCGGCACCTGCCGCCGCGCGGCCAGCGCCGCCTGCAGCCCGTCATCGGCGAACGAGGGCGGCAGCCGGACGTCGACCACGGCCACGTCCGGGCGCTCGGTCAGCAGGGCGGAGAGCAGCCCGGGCGCGGTGTCCACCGCAGCAGCGATCTCGAAGTCATGCGCGGCGAGCAGCCGAGTCAGCCCGTCCCTCAGCAGGAACAGGTCTTCGGCGACAACAACGCGCACGGCACCTCCATGACGATCATGGTCGGTCCGCCTGGCGGGCTGCTTACGGCCAGGATGCCGTCGAAGCTACCAAGCCGCCGCTCGATGCCCTGCAGCCCGGTTCCGTTGGCCGGGTCCGCGCAGCCCACGCCGTCGTCGGACACCTCGACGCGCAGTAGCCCGTCGCCGTGCCGGATCCGCAGCTGCACCTGCCGCGCGCCGGAGTGCTTGACCGCGTTGGCCAGCAGTTCGGCTATCGCGAAGTAGCAGGCCGACTCGACCGGCGCGCTGAGCCGCCCAGGCAGGTCGATGTCCAGCACGACCGGCAGCGGGGTGTCCAGCGCCAGGGCGCGCACGGCGTGGCCCAGGCCACGGTCGGCCAGCACCGGTGGGCAGATGCCGCGGATCAGGTCGCGCAGGTCGTTCAGCGCCCGGACCGAGGTCTCGCGGGCCTCGGCCACCAGGGCCAGCGCGGCGTCCGGGCTGGCGGGCAGCATCCGCTCCACCGCGCGCAGGTTCATGCCCAGCGCGACCAGCCGGGCCTGCGCCCCGTCATGCAGGTCGCGCTCGATGCGGCGCAGCTCGGAGGCGGCGTTGTGCAGCGCGTGGTCCCGGGTCTCGGTCAGCCGCTGCACCCGGCCCTCCAGCTCCAGGTTGGGATCGGCGGCGGTCAGCAGCCGGCCGTGCTTGACCACCGTGCGCGGGAACAGCCAGGCGGCCATGGCCAGGAACGCGCTGGCCTCGGCGCCGGCCAGCACCGCCAGCTCCCGGCTGCTGACCTCGACGAAGCCGTAGAGCTGAGGGTTGTTGGCCAGCACGCCCAGCGGCGCCGACTCCCAGCGGGCGGTGAGCACGAAGCCATAGACGGCGAACACCGTCAGCAGCACCGGGACCAGGTCAGCCGCGACCCGTGGCCAGCGCAGGGTGATCACGGCCGCCGCGGCGATCATGCCGAGCGTCACCGGGTTCATGCCGAAGATGGTCAGGCTGAGGACTGCGGTGGGGACCAGGAGAATGCCCCAGCGAATCTCCTGCATCCGGCGCCGCAGGTAGGGCAGCAGGCCCGGGGTTCGCTGCCGGAACTCGGTGAACGTGCGCGGGGCCAGCCACAGGCCGAGCGCGATGAGCAGCAGCGCCACCGGCACCAGCCGCCCGGCCCAGGGCGACGGGCGCGCCGGGCTGATGACCGTGCGCACGCCGCCAGGCCCCGACCAGAACTGCACGCCCGGACCCGCACCCTTGGCCACGTAGCCAAACCCGGGTGCCACGGCCGGCCGCTGGATCCGCTTGGCCGGGGGCACCTTGACGTTCGGCGGCCGCTTGACCAGCTTCTTGTTCACCGCGATCCGCTTGGCCACGGCCGCCTTGTGCGCCGCCCGGAAGTTGACCTGCGCCTGATGGATTTTCGTCAGGGCAGCGGCCGGTGGCACCCTGCCCTCAAAGGTGATCGTGCCCGGCAGCACGCCGAACCGGGCCGCGGCTACCGGGAGCTGCACTACCTGCAGGCCAGCCGGGGTCTTTATCACCCAGCTGGCGCCGCCCCCGGGCTTCGCGCTCACCTGGAACACGGAAACCGCCGAACGCACCCAGTTACCTCCTGGGCCGCTCACAGTGGCCGCCAGCACCAGCCCGGCCACGCCCACCGCCACCATGGTCACCGGCAGCAGGGCGGCGGCCACCGTCGGCCACCAGAACGCGACCGCCAGCGCCAGCAGGAACGCCAGCACGGTCCAGGCATGCAGGCCGAACAGCACCAGCGCGACGGCGGTCACCGGGATAAGCAGCAAGCCCAGGCCGAATCGGCGGAGCAGCTGGGCGAACGTCCGGTAGAAGAGCTTCATCAGCAACCACATGCCCCCATGGTGGCCCCGGGCAGGGCCGTGGCGCCATGGGCTGGCGTCTAGTTCCCTGGTGGGCCTGGGCCTACCCCGGCCGTACGCGGCGGGCCGCCAGCTGAGTCATCACCGCGCCGGCAACCAGGACAAACACCCCGTAGGCCCCGAGCGGGGCGGCCGCCGCGGACCCGAACGCGGTGGCCGCTATCCCGGCCGCCACGGCGAAGTCCCGCAGCGCCACCGGCAGCAGCACGGCCACCCCGCGGCCGGCCGGCAGCCGCGCCGAGAGCAGCCCGCCGAGCAGCGCCGAGCCAGCCAGGAACACGGCCAGCGCGGCGATGACCCGCAGGTAGGCGGCGTCCAGCCGGATCTGGCTAGCCACCTGCCAGAGCAGCACGAGCAGCGCCGCGATGGTGCCGATCCGGATGGCCGCGTCCGCCCGCGCGCCCGGCGTCCACCTCGTGCGCAGCCCGGCCCCGGCGGCCAGCGGCAGCGCCACCACGAGCAGCAGCGTGCTGAGCAGCCCGGCGGCGGGCACCGTGGCCGCCGCGCCGGCCAGGGCCAGCACCGGTCCCGCCGTCAGCACCGTAAGCAGCGTGGACCCGGCCAGGATGACCGCGGTCACGGCCGCGTCGCCGCCCGCGATCACGCACAGCGCCACCGTGGCCACCTCGGCGGGCGCCACGCCGACCGTCTGCATCCCAGCGCGCAGCACCGGGTCGCTGATCAGTTGGCTGGCTGCCCAGGCCAGGATGGGCAGCGCCGCGGTGCTGACGGCCAGCGCCACGGCGATGCGCCGCCAGGCGGTGCGTACCGCGGCCAGGCGGCCAGCCGCAGCGACAGGCCGGTGGCGAAGACCAGCACGGCCAGCGCGGCGTCGATGCCATTGTGGGCCGCGGCCACCCGGCCCGGCCCGGGCCAGGCCACTCCGGCCGCCGCGACCGCAAGCACCAGCGGCAGCAGGAACCGCTCCGCCAGGCCGGCCGTGGCGGTGAGCCTGCGGGCCGGCTCAGCCGCGGTCACCTGGCCGATTGCGCCAGCTCCAGCAGCGCGTGCAGGTCCCGGGCCGCCTCCAGGGCGGACGCGCCGGCCAGCAGCACGACCAGCGCAGCCGCGGCCAGCAGCACGGCGCGGGCCCGCGGCGGCGGGCCGAGCAGCGCGGCGACCCGCCGCGGCACCGGCCCGGCCCAGGCGACCGAGACTCGCCCGCGACCAGGACGAATTATGCCGAACGCCACTGCCGGGAAACTGTGCCCGCCCGGGCCGCCTGGCTGCGTCCCGGCGGAAACCGTCGTCGTCAGCAGGGCCACCCGGCCGATGGTGGCGGCCACCAGGCGCCGGTCGCCGGTAACCCGGGCGGCCCGCTCGTCGGCCCATCGCTCGACGGTGTAGTCGACCGCGCGGGCCAGCGGCAGCAGCAGCGGGTTGGCCGCGGCGGACAGGTGCGCCACCGCGGCGAACAGGTGATGCCGCGCGGCCAGGTGCGCGCGTTCGTGGGCCAGCAGGGCCGCTCGCCCGTTATCGTCCAGTTCGCTGAGCAGGCGGCCGGAGACCACGATCCGGCCCGGCCAGCCGGGCAGCGCGTACGCCTCAATCGCCGGCCCGGGCAGCACCACGACAGAGCCGTCGGCCGGCAGCAGGCCGGCCCGGCGGAACGACTCGGCCAGCGCGCGGGCCCGGCGGCGGAACGCGACCGCCACCGCGACGGCCGCCCCGCTCAGCGCGATCGCGGCCAGCAGCCCGGTGCACGCGCTGACCGGGTCGCCGGTACGCAGCACGTGCGGCGAGTAGTGCCCCAGGGTGGCCAGCAGCGGCACCCGGGCCGCGGCCGAGGCGGCCAGCAGGGCCAGCGCGGCGGTGCTGCACGCGGCCAGCGCGGCGGTGGCCACGGTGAGCAGCCAGGTGGCCGTCCGCGGTTCCAGCCGGGCCGCCACCGGCCGGGCGGCCACCGCGGCCAGCGCCGGGATCAGCAGCGGCAGGTAGAACAACAGCAGCGTCATGCCCGGTCCCGCCCCGGCCCGTGGTCGGCAGCACCGTGCTCAGCAGCAGCACCGTGGTCAGCAGCACCGTGGTCAGCAGCACCGTGGTCAGCAGCACCGTGGCCCGGATCCGGGCCGCCGGCCGAGTCCGGCCCGAGCAGCCGGCGCAGCAGCCTGGCGTCCCGGCCGGACAGGCCGGACACGAACCTGGTCAGCACGGCGTCATGGTCGTCGCCAGTGTCCAGCGCCTGGCTCATCCGGCTGGCCGCCAGGCTGGCCTCATCGACGACGGTGTAGGCGAACGCGCGGCCGTCCCGCTGCCGGCTCGCAGGCCCTTGGCGTGCAGCCGGGACAGGATGGTCACCACCGTGCTGTAGGACAGAGCGCTGGAGGACAGGGCGCTGTAGGGAAAGCGGTGAGGACCGCGCGGCCGCCAGCCGGTCCTGGACCTGGCCCGGGCTGAGCGGCGCGCCCGCCGCCCGCAGCAGCGCCAGGACCTCGGCCTCCAGCGCGCCCGCCGGGCGCCGGGCCGCGGCCGCGCCATCGTCAGGCATCCGCGGCGTCTCCCGTTCGCAAAATAAATCTACAAGTCTTGTAGAAGTTCTACACGTCCTGTAGAACAGCCGAGTCCGAGTATGGCACGCGACCGGAGGTCCGGCATGACCCACCTGACCTATTTCGAGGCGGCCGTGGTCGGCCTGATCCAGGGGGTGTCCGAGCTTTTCCCGGTGTCCAGCCTGGGACACAACGTGCTGATCCCGGCGCTGGTCGGCGGTAGCTGGGCCAGCGACCTGAACGTGGCCAGGCCGGAGTCCCCGTACCTGGCCTTCATCGTCGGGCTGCACGTGGCCACCGCGCTGGCTCTGCTGGTCTACTTCTGGCGGGACTGGGCCCGGATCATCGGCGGGTTCTTCAGCTCGGTCCGTGAGCGCCAGGTGCGCACCCGGGACCAGAAGCTGGCCTGGATGATCGTCCTGGCCACCATCCCGGTCGGCCTGGCCGGCCTGGCCGCCGAGCACGCGTTCCGGGTCATCTTCGGCAAGCCCATCTACGCCGCGGTGTTCCTCATGGTGAACGGCGTGATCCTGTATTGCGGCGAGAGGTTCCGGCCACGGTCCTCAGTACGTGCCGACGCCGAGGTCAGCCGGCCGGGGGAACTGGTCCAGGCCGGGCTGGGTGCCGCCCGGCAGGCGGGCGGCCACTACGCGGAACGCCAGGAGGAGATGGCGCTGGCCACGGCGGCCGACGGGCGGCTGTCCCGGCTCCGCTACGTAAGCGCCCTGATCATCGGGTCCGCGCAGATCCTGGCCCTGCTGGCCGGGATCAGCCGGAGCGGGGTGACCATGGTGGCGGGCATGGGCCGCGGCCTATCGCGGGAGGACGCGGCCCGGTTCGCGTTCCTGCTGGCCACCCCGGTCATCCTGGCCGCCGGAATGCTCAAGATCCCCGACCTGATGGGCCCGCTGGGCCACGGCATCCGCGGCCAGATCCTGCTCGGCAGCCTGCTGTCCGGCCTCGGCGCCTACGTCTCGGTCCGCTTCCTGATGCGCTACTTCCAGACCCGGACGCTGACCCCGTTCGCCATCTACTGCTTCGCGTTCGGCCTGCTCAGCGTCGTCTACCTCGGCTTCATCAAGTAACCGCGCTACGATCCAGGCGCGGGAGGCAGCACCCGGCCGACGGAGGGATCATGCCCGCGCGGAATTCCCGGGTCTGGCGGCGCTACCGCCCGTTACACCGCTCACGGCCGACGGAATGGGACGGCGACCTCGCCCGCAACCAGCCTGGCGCGGCCGCCAGCGCACGATCCCGTGAGCTGCGCCGCGAACATCCGCTGCTGACCGCGGCTGGACTGCTTGGCATCCGCACATCGGCTTACACCGCCGCCGCTGGGGCTCGCGGCGAACGCACGGTCGGCCGTCAGCTCAATAAATGGGCGGCGCGTTATGGGTGGCATGTGCTCCATGCGGTGCCGGCTGGCCAGCCCGGCGCCGATATCGATCATGTCGTCATCGGCCCGTTCGGAGTGGTGACGGTCACTACGAAAGCCACCGGAGCGGCTGTCTGGGTCGGCAGGCATACTCTGACCATCGGCGGCAAGTCCGTCGACGACGTGCATGAGTCACACCATGAGGCAGCGCGCGCGGCCCGGCTGCTGAGCCGGGCGACCGGACAGGACGTTCCAGTCCAGCCCGCCATTGTGTTCGTGGGATTTCCCCGGGTCACGATCCGCCACGGTGGGCCGGCCGACGTTACGGTGCTGCCCACGACGAGTTTGCTGCGCCGCTGGCTACGCAGGCGGCCTCCGGTATGCCCGCCCGATCAGGTGGCGGCGATCTACCAGGCCGCCCGCAGGCCGGCGAGCTGGCAAGGCCCGGACGATTGGCAGGGCTAACCCCGGGTCGCCGCATTAAGGCTCCTCGGATCGGGTCAAGCGGGCTTATGGCTGGCACGCTGAGCTGGCTGGCACACTGAGCTGACTGACACACTGGGCGCGTGGGCCTGCAGGCACAGCTCTGGCGCGGGATCGCGGCGTTCCGGTTCGCGTCACTCGCGTACGCGGCCGTGCTGCTGGTGGTGGACCGGGCCGACTACGACCGGCTGGTGCTGGCCTGGGCCGTGCTGGCCGGGATGACCGGCTGGACGGTGGCCACCAGCTACGCGTACGCGGTGCCCGCCCGCCGGACCCGGGCGCTGCTCACCGCCGATGTAGCGGTGACCGCGGCCGCACTGCTGTCCACGCTGGCCGTGCAGCGGCCGGGTGAGGGTTCGGTCATGCCGGTCACCGCGACCTGGGCGGCCGGGCCGGTGCTGGCCTGGGCGGTGGCCTACGGCCGCCGGGCCGGGATGGCCGCCGCCATCGTGCTCGGCCTGTGCGACATCGCCCGGCACCGGCCCATCTCCAGCGCCTATCACGCGTCCGCACTGAACGGGCCGATCCTGCTGCTGCTGGCCGGCTGGGTGGTCGGCTACGTGTCCCGGCTCGCGGTGCAGGCCGAGCAGGCCGTGCAGCAGGCCGCCCAGATCGAGGCGGCCAGCCGGGAGCGGGAGCGGATCGCCCGGGGCATCCACGACTCGGTCCTCCAGGTGCTCGCGCTGGTGCACCGGCGGGGCATCGAGGCGGGCGGCGAGGCCGCCGAGATCGGCCGCCTGGCCGGCGAGCAGGAGACCGCGCTGCGCACGCTGATCGCAGCTGGGCAGCGCGGCGCCGCTGGCCCCCGGCGAGCTGGACCTGTGCGGCCTGCTCAGCCAGGAAAGCTCGCCCGGGGTCTCGGTGGTCACCCCGGCCGGGCCGGTCCGGCTGGCCCGCCCGGCCGCGCAGGAAACCGCGCTGGCG
Organism: uncultured Actinomycetes bacterium; assembly: GCA_963747705.1. GTDB lineage: Bacteria > Actinomycetota > Actinomycetes > Streptosporangiales > Streptosporangiaceae > RYN-230. Next base: position 103,721 of record CAVVGF010000055.1, read on the forward strand.
GTCCGCGCCGCGCTGGACAACGTGCGCCAGCACTGCGGCCCCAGCGCCAAGGCCTGGGTGCTGGTCGAGGACGAAGGAGACCAGGTCACGGTCACGATCCGGGACGACGGGCCAGGCATACCGGCGGGCCGGCTGGCCGCGGCCGCGGCGGACGGGCGGCTCGGGGTCAGCCAGGCCATCCGTGGGCGGATCCGCGACCTGGGCGGCGCGGCGGACATCAGTTCCGGGCCGGGTACCGGGACCGAGGTGGTGCTGTGCGTCCCGCGCCCGCTGGACATTCCCAGCCCGCGCCCGATGACCTAGGGTGCCGGTGTGGCTGACGGTGCCGCTGGCAGGGTGGCTGAGCCCCGCGTCCGCGTCATGATCGTGGATGATCACCCGATGTGGCGGGACGCGGTGGCCCGTGACCTCACCGAGGCCGGCTTCGAGGTGACCGCGACGGCCAGCGACGCGGCCCAGGCGCTGCGCGTCGTCGCGGCGGCCCGGCCCGACGTGGTCGTACTCGACCTGGGGCTGCCCGACGCATCCGGGGTCCAGGTGACCCAGGGCATCCTGCAGGCCCGCCCGGAAGCGCGGGTGCTCATCCTGTCGGCCAGCGGCGAGCAGCAGGACGTGCTGGACGCGGTCAAGGCGGGCGCGGCCGGTTACCTGCTCAAGTCCGCGGCCCGGGCCGAGTTCCTCGACGCGGTGCGCCGCACGGCCGACGGTGACGCCGTGTTCACCCCCGGCCTGGCCGGGCTGGTACTCGGCGAGTTCCGCCGCCTGGCCGCCCGGCAGCAGCCGGACGGCCCGGCCGAGCCGCAGCTCACCGAGCGGGAGGCGGAGATCCTCCGGATGGTGGCCACCGGCCTGTCCTACAAACAGATCGCCGGGCGGCTGGTGCTGTCCCACCGCACCGTGCAGAACCACGTGCAGAACACGCTGACCAAGCTGCACCTGCACAACCGGGTCGAACTGGTCCGCTACGCCATCGAGCACGGCCTGGACACGGGCCCCCCAGGCACGGGCACCCCGGAGGCTTAGACCGGGCTGATCAGCACGTCGTCCAGGCCGCGCCGGTTGGACACCGGCGCCGGGCGGCGCGGGTGGCCGATGCGGAACACCGCCACCGGGACCGGCAGGCCGGTCACCGCCGCGACCCGGGGGGCGGTCTCCGGCCGGTCCACCGCGATGGAGATCGGGTGGCAGGCGAAGCCGGCCGCGGTGATCGTCACCCAGCAGCGGAGCAGCCGGGCGGCTGGCGTCCACCACGGTGGCCGCGTCCAGGTCGGCGGCGCCGAGCACGGCCACCGCCTGGGCCCGGGCCAGCAGCCTGATGTCCCGGCTGGCGTAGGCCAGCGCGGCCGGAGCGGGCAGCCGCCCGGCCCGGATGGCCAGCCGCAGCATGGCCCACTCGAACCGGGTCAGCGGCAGGCCGGCCGGGTCATCCCGGCCTGGCGCGGCGGGGTCGGCGGTGGTCCACCGGTCCAGGTCGGCGACGAACCGCGGGTCCTTCCAGGACAGCGTGCTGGCCCGGGCGACCAGCCGGGCCATGGCCCGGGGTGGGGCCAGCACACAGCCCAGCCCGGTGAGCTGGCGGCGGAGTTCCGCCGGCAGCGGGGTCCGGTCGTAAGCGTGCCGGTTGGTCCGCCGTTCCGCGGCCGGCCCGGCCAGCGGGTCAGCGGCCGCGCCGGGCGGCAGCGGGCTGAACTGGAGCGACCCGACCAGCAGGTCGCTGCCCCGGCGCTCGAACGACGGCTTAACCGACATATGTAGGCCACGGCGCTGCGCGGCCAGGGCGGCGGTTTCCAGGAACGCCCCGATGGCCAGGTAGGCATCCCGGTCGTCCGGGTCGTACGGCAGGTAGTCGACGTGGTTGTAGTGCAGCCGATAGCCGCCATCAGGGCCGACGGCGAGCCGCCAGGGCTGGGCGTTATGTGCGGAAGGTGCGCGCAGGGCCTCAGACAGCACCTGGCGGTGGGCGGGAGGGATCGCGGGCCGTGGGCCGGTCATCGCACGTACCTCCGCTTGATCTGGCCGGCGCTGGCCGCGAACGGCCCGCCGTCCGGGCCGTGCAGCCGGACCTCGATGTCGCCGGAGCGCGGGTCCTCGGCCACGGCGGCGCGGAAGTCCGCGCTGTTGGCCAGCAGCCGGGCCCGGACCGCGGCGGCCAGCCGGCCGGTCAGCCCGGGATCGGCCGCCGCGGCCCGGCGCCAGGTCTCCACGTGCACCAGCGGCCGGACCACGCCCGCCTGGTCTTCGGCCAGGTCGAGCAGGAAGCCGGCCACCGTGTCGGCGTCGGCCGACTCCGCCAGGCCCTGCCCGACGTTTCCGGGTAGATGTTCGCGCCGTGCACGGACACGGTGGAGTCGCTGCGGCCGTGCACGTAGAGCAGCGGCATCCGCAGGACCGGGGCGGCCGACCTGGCATGGCTGCCGGCCAGCGGGTCGAGCCCGAAGTCACGGCAGATCGTGAGCATCCGGCCGAAGGGCAGCGTGCCGCCCGCATCGTGCACGTTGTAGCGGATCCGCGGGGACAGCGTGGCGGCCCGGCAGACCGTGATCACCAGCTCGCCGCCGCACGTCTCGACGTAGTAGTCGGCCGGGTCGTACTGGAAGATCATCGGCAGCCCGCCGGTGCCGCCGAACAGCGCCGTGGCCAGCTCCGGTTCCGCGGCCGCCTGCTGGCGCAGCCACACCGTGAGCGGCAGCTCGGCGGCGATGCCGATGTCCAGGTCGCTGGCGCCGTAGGCGGAGTAGACGGCGCGGAAGCTGCGCTCCAGCCGGGCCCGCAGGGCCTCGGACATACCCTCGCCGCCGACAAAGCCGTACATCCGGTAGCGGGACAGGTCACCGGCCTGCTCCAGCAGCGTGCGCAGGAACGGCGGGTACCCGGTGATCAGGTACGTGTAGCCCGGGCCGAGGAGGTCGAGGACGGACAGCACCTTGTCCGGCTCCGGCCCGGTTGACTTGAGCAGCCCGAGGCGGCCGAGGGCGCGGGACACGTTGGTGCCGGTGGCCCACGCGCCCATCGAGAACGCGTTGATGGTCACGACCGGCCGGCCGTCGTCCGGCTCGCCCGCCAGCAGGTGCCGGACCAGGATGGCCAGCTTGCGCCGGACCTGGTCCAGCTCGGCCCCGGACCTGACCCAGGTGTACGGCCGGCCGCTGGACCCGGAGGATTCGTCCAGCTCCGCGCCGCTGTCCGGGAGCATCCCGTAGCGGCACCGCGCGGCCAGCGGGTACGCGTCGATGTAGGACTTCTTGTCCGTCACCGGCAGCGCGCACAGCCAGTCCACGGCGGCCGCGCGGGGCGGCACCGGGCCAACGAAGTCGGCGTAAGCGGGGACGGTGGCCAGGGCACGGCGGGCGGCCGCCGCGGCGGCCCCGGCCGACACCCCGGCGGCAAGCCGCCCGGCGCGGCCTGCGATGCGGAACGCGGGAAGGCTGCGGGTGGCGGCCGAGCCTGGCCACCCGGGCACAGGCGAGATAAACCATGCGCCCATCGTGGGCGGCCGGGCCCGGGCAGCGCCTGAGCCCGGCTACTCAGTAGTAACCGGTGCGCTACTCAACCGGGGCTAGGCACACCATCCGCCTGCCGGGGCGGGCTCAGGCTGAGCCGCAGCCGTCGCGGTGACCCTCGCTGGTCACCGCGCCGCACTCGGGGCAGACCAGATGGGCGTAGCAGGCTGACTCGCCCGCCTCGGCGGCGGGGTCGGTACCGGGCTGGCGGAGCAGACCGGCCAGCACGGCGGCTTCGCTGTGCGCGGCGTCCCGGGTCGCGGTGAGCAAAGTGACCGGCCCGGCGGCGGCCCGCGTGGCCAGTTCCTCCAGAGCGGCCCGGGGCGCGCCGGTGGCCAACTCGGCGGTGTACCGGCGGCAGAACTCAGCGAACTTGGCCGGGTCATGCGCGTACCACTTGCGCAGCTCGGTGGACGGGGCCACGTCCTTGGCCCACTCGTCCAGGTGGGCCGCGTCCTTGCGCAGCCCGCGCGGCCACAGCCGGTTGACCAGCACGCGGGCGCCGTCCTGTGGCTCTGGTTCCTCATATACCCGGCGGACCTGGACCTGCGGCGGCATGGCCTGGCCTCCTCTCTGCTGCAAACACCGTGCTCCTCACCCCGGGCCCGCTGAGCAGGGCTTCGGCGGCTGGACACGCTACCCGTATGATGGGCACAGGCCGAGAGGCGCTGCAACGGGGTCAGGCCCCGCCACGCTCGGCCGGTACGACCTCGACAAGGGCGCCTCCTGATTTCAGGAGGCGAACCGAACCCAATGCCAGGATCAGCGACCACGTCCGCGCAGGCCCTGCGCGAGCTACTGGACCAGCGCATCGTGGTGCTCGACGGCGCCTGGGGCACCATGCTCCAGTCCGTCGGCCTCAGCCCGGACGACTACCGTGACGAGCCGGCTGCGCGATCATCCGCGCGACGTGACCGGCGACCCGGACCTGCTCAACCTGACCCGCCCGGACCTGGTGCTCGACGTGCACCGGCAGTACCTGGCCGCGGGCGCGGACATCACCACCACCAACACGTTCACCGCGACCAGCATCGGCCAGGCCGACTACGGCCTGCAGCCGCTGGTGCGCGAGATGAACCTGCGCGGGCGCCCGGCTGGCCCGGCAGGCCGCGGACGAGGCCGGCGGGCGGTTCGTGGCCGGTTCGGTCGGGCCCGCTGAACGTCACGCTGTCGCTGTCGCCGCGGGTGGAGGACCCGGCGTACCGCGCGGTCACCTTCGACCAGGTCTACGCGGCCTACGCCGAGCAGATCCAGGCCCTGGCCGAGGGCGGCGTGGACCTGCTGCTGATCGAGACGATCTTCGACACGCTGAACGCCAAGGCGGCGATCGCCGCCGCCCGCGACGTGGCCCCGCAGCTGCCGCTGTGGATCTCGGTGACGATCGTGGACCTGAGCGGGCGCACGCTGTCCGGGCAGACGGTCGAGGCGTTCTGGCGCTCGGTCGAGCACGCCGAGCCGCTGGTCGTCGGGGTGAACTGCTCGCTGGGCGCGGCGGAGATGCGCCCGCACGTCGCCGAGCTGTCCCGGCTGGCCGGCACCTACACGGCCTGCCATCCCAACGCCGGCCTGCCGAACGCGTTCGGCGGCTACGACCAGACGCCGGAGGAGACCGCCCGGCTGCTCGGCGAGTTCGCCGAGCAGGGCATCGTCAACATCGTCGGCGGCTGCTGCGGAACGACGCCCGAGCACATCGCCCGGATCGCCGCGGCCGTGGCCGGCCTGCCGCCCCGGCCGGTCCCGCCGCGAGCCCGCGCGCACCCGGTTCAGCGGGCTTGAGCCGTTCGAGATCGGCCCGGACACCGGGTTCGTGATGATCGGCGAGCGCACCAACGTCACCGGCTCGGCGCGGTTCCGCCGGCTGATCGAGTCCGGCGACTACCAGGCCGCGGGCGACGGTGGCGCTGGAGCAGGTGCGCGGCGGGGCCAACCTGCTCGACGTGAACATGGACGCCGACCTGCTGGACAGCGAGCAGGCGATGACCACGTTCCTGAACCTGATCGCGACCGAGCCGGAGGTGGCCCGGATCCCGGTCATGATCGACAGCTCGCGGTGGAGCGTGCTGGAGGCCGGGCTGCAAGTGCGTGCAGGGCAAGGGCGTGGTCAACTCGATCAGCCTCAAGGAGGGCGAGGGCCCGTTCCTCGAGCAGGCCCGGCGGATCCGGGAGCTACGGCGCCGGCGTGGTCGTGATGGCCTTCGACGAGCAGGGCCAGGCCGACACCGCCGAGCGCAAGGTGGCGATCTGCGGCCGCGCCTATGACCTGCTCACCCAGCAGGCCGGCTTCGCGGCCGAGGACATCATCTTCGACCCGAACGTGCTCGCGGTCGCGACCGGCATCGCCGAGCACAACGGCTACGCCAAGGCGTTCATCGACGCGCTGCCGCTGATCAAGCAGCGCTGCCCCGGCGCGCGGACCAGCGGCGGCATCTCCAACCTGTCGTTCGCCTTCCGCGGCAACGACATCGTGCGCGAGGCGATGCACTCGGCGTTCCTGTTCCACGCGGTACGGGCCGGCCTGGACATGGGCATCGTCAACGCCGGGCCAGCTCGCGGTCTACCAGGACATCCCGGCCGACCTGCTGGAGCTGGTCGAGGACGTGCTGTTCGACCGGCGCGCCGGACGCGACCGACCGGCTGGTCGCGTTCGCCGAGACGGTGAGCGGGCCGGGGACCAGCCGCACCGTGGACCTGTCCTGGCGCGAGGCGCCGGTCGCGCGAGCGGCTCGCGCACGCGCTGGTGCACGGCATCGCCGACTTCATCGAGGCGGACACCGAGGAGGCCCGGCAGGCGGCGGCCCGCCCGCTGGACGTGATCGAGGGCCCGCTGATGGACGGCATGAAGATCGTCGGCGACCTGTTCGGCTCGGGCAAGATGTTCCTGCCGCAGGTGGTCAAGAGCGCCCGGGTGATGAAGCGCGCGGTCGGCCTACCTGGAGCCGTTCATGGAGGCCGAGAAGGAGCAGGCGCGGCGCGAGGGGCGGGCCGCGGCCGACCGCGGCCACGGCAAGGTCGTGCTGGCCACGGTCAAGGGCGACGTGCACGACATCGGCAAGAACATCGTCGGCGTGGTGCTCGGCTGCAACAACTACGAGGTCATCGACCTCGGCGTGATGGTCCCGGCCGCGAAGATCCTGGACACCGCGGTGGCCGAGGGCGCCGACGCCGTCGGCCTGTCCGGGCTGATCACGCCCGTCGCTGGACGAGATGGTCAGCGTCGCCACCGAGATGCAGCGCCGCGGGCTGACGCTGCCGCTGCTGATCGGCGGGGCCACCACGTCCCGCCAGCACACCGCGGTCCGGATCGCCCCCGCCTACGAGTGCCGCCACGGTGCACGTGCTGGACGCGTCCCGGGTCGTCGGCGTGGTGTCGGACCTGCTGGACGCCGACCGGGCCCGAGGCACTGGACGCGGCCAACCGGGCCGAGCAGGAGCGGCTGCGCGAGCAGCACGAGAGACCCGGCGGCGTCGCCGCTGCTGACGCTCGAGCAGGCCCGGGCCAACCGCGAGCGGGTCAGCTTCGCCGACCTGCCGGTGCCCGCGCTTCACCGGGGTGCGCGACGGTCGACGCCGGACCTGGCCGCGCTGCGCGAGATGATCGACTGGCAGTTCTTCTTCCTGGCCTGGGAGCTCAAGGGCAAGTACCCGGCGATCCTGGACCAGCCGGCCGCGCGCGAGCTGTTCGACGACGCGAACGACCCTGCTGGACAAGATCATCGCCGAGGGCCAGCTGCAGGCCCGCGGCGGCGTACGGCTTCTGGCCCGCGCACGCCGACGGCGACGACATCGTGGTGATCCAGGGGCCGGACACGGTGCGGCTGCCGATGCTGCGCCAGCAGACGGCCAAGCCGGACGGCCGGCCCAACCGCTGCCTGGCCGACTACGTCGCCCCGACCGGGCGACCACCTGGGCGGGTTCGCGGTGGCCATCCACGGCGCGGCCGAGCTGGCGGCCCGGTTCGAGGCGCGAGCGCGACGACTACCGGTCGATCATGGTCAAGGCGCTGGCCGACCGGCTGGCCGAGGCGTTCGCCGAGCACACTCACCTGCAGGCCCGGCGGGACTGGTTCGAGCCGGACGCCGACCCGGCCCTCGAGGACCTGCACGCGGAGCGGTTCCGCGGCATCCGGCCCGCGCTCGGCTACCCGGCCAGCCCGGACCACAGCCTGAAAAGCGGAGCTGTTCGGCCTGCTCGGCGCCGGGCAGTTCGGCATGGCGCTGACCGAGTCGTTCGCGATGAGCCCGGCCGCCAGCGTCAGCGGGCTGATCTTCGCCCACCCGGCGTCGCGCTACTTCACCGTGGGCCGGATCGGCCGCGACCAGGTCGGCGACTACGCGGCCCGGCGCGGCGTCCCGCTGGCCGAGGCGGAGCGCTGGCTGCGCCCCAACCTCGGCTACGAGCCCTCCTAACAGTTACTGGGGGCGGGATCGCCGGCGAACCGGTCACCGATCCAGCTGACCACCTGGCTCTGCGCCTCGACCTGGGTCAGCACGTGGTCGCCCACATAGCCGGTCAGCTCGGTCTTGACGCCCATCGCGCAGTACTGGCTGTGCAGCGTGCTCTCCACGCTGTACGGGATGACCTCGTCCAGCAGGCCGTGGTACTGGAGCAGCGGGACGGCGGGCTTCATCGTGCCCAGGTTGTTGGCGTCCAGCACGGTCTGCCAGGCCGGCTCGGTGATCGGGTTCACCCCGCCGACCGTGTAGTCCTGGATGCTGTGGCCGGCGTAGGTGGCCAGCGCCTGGAGCTGGCACATGGTGTCGAGGTTGGCCAGCGCGGTCTGGCCCGCCGACGTGAGCTCGGCGTTCAGGTCCAGCGATGGGTAGGCGGCGTTGAAACCGAGCGCGGTGCCGGCCAGGAAGGCGAAGAATGCGGTGCCGTTGATGTTGTCCGCGACCGCCTGCAGGTTGGCTGGGGTGCCGCCGGCCGCCACGCCTTCGAGATTGAGCTCCGGGGCGTAGCTGGGCTGAAGCTGGGCGGCCCAGTCGGCGGCGCTGCCGCCCTGTGAGTAGCCCTCGATAGCCATCGGCGCGGTCGCGCTCAGCCCGGCGGCGGACAGCCGGGTGGCAGCGCGCAGCGCGTCGAGCACCGCGTAGCCCTCGGGGATGCCGACGTTGTACGTCTCGTCGCCCGGCGTGCCGAGCCCGGGGTAGTCGGTGATGACCACGGCCCAGCCCTGGTCGAGCAGGTTGTTGACCGCGAACTGCTCGTCGAAGTCGTTCGCCGCGATCTCCTTGGACGGCGCGCACTGGTCGCCCCAGCCCTGGGTGCCGGCCGCGTAGGCGACGACCGGACGGGTGCCGGAGTACGCCGTGGCCGGCACGATGAGCGTGCCCGACACCGCGGTGGCCGCGCCGGTGACGGTGCTGGACAGGTAGAGGATCTGCCACGCATCGGTGTCGGCCACTGGCGAAGTGGCGGTGCGGGACCAGATGATGTCACCCGGCGCGTCGGCCGGCAGTGGGCTCGGCGGGTCGTAGAACGCGTCCCCGGCCGGGGCGGTCAGCGCACTCGCCGCAGGAGCGGCGCTGGCGGCGGCGGCCGGGATAGCCGGGGCCAGGGCGCCCAGGAGGGCTAGCCCCAGCGCGGCCGGGATGGCCCGTAGGAGCGCCCTCACCTGAGGCCGGCCACGGCGGGCCGGTGGTGCTGATGCTGGTAACCCTGATCCTGCTGAACCTGCCATGGCTGACCTCTTTCTCGGCGAGCGGGGCCACATCCCGCCCGGCAGACGGCGGCCAGCGGGGCCGTTGGCTACCGGCGGGTAACCAGAATTTACTCCCGAGTAGCTTTTCTGAAAAGCCCCGAATCTCCGATCCGCTAGTCCCGGAGCCCAGATCCACCCGCACCGGATCCCTGATTCACCAGCACTGAAATTTTCACGTTTCACCGGCCGGCCAGGCGCTGCCGCGCCGGTGAGCGGGACCTGCGGACCGCCGATGCCCCCGGCCAGCCTGAACCGCCGTGCAGCGGGCCCGGCTACGGGTGATACTCGGGTGCATGCTGGAGTACGAGCGGCTGGGGGCCAGCGGCATGACCGAGCCAGATCCCGAAGTCCCGCTGCGCAAGCTGCCCGCGGCGGAGCGCAACGCCATCCGGATCGGCCGCATCCTGGACGCGGCCGGGCTGCTGGTGGCCGAGCGGGGTTACGAGAAGATGACTACCTCGCAGGTCGCACTGCGTGCCGGGGTGTCGCCAGGGGTGCTGTACCAGTTCTTCGCGGACAAGCGGGAGATCATGCAGGCGCTGGCCGCCCGCAACCTGGACCGCTACATCGCCCGGGTGGAGGGCGCCATCAGGTCCGGCCGGCTCGAAGACTGGCCGGCCACGGCGGACGCCTCGGTGGATCTGTTCGTCGCGATGTGCCGGGAGGATCCCGGTTTCCGGGTGGTGCGCTTCGGCGACGTGGCCGACGTGCACCTGCTCGGCGCCAGCGGGGACAACGACTCGCATCTGGCCTGGCTGGCCGAGCTGCTGGCGGCCGAGCACGGTGATGACCCCGGACTGCCCTCCGAGCGGTCGCTGGTCGTCGCCATCAAGATCGCAGATGCGCTGGTCAAGTTCGCCTTCGCGGTGAACCCGGACGGCGACGACCAGATCATCCAGCACGCTAAGCAGCTGATCCGGATGCACCTGGAGATCGCGAACAGCGGCGAAGCCGGGGCGGAATGACGCCGCGGATCGGCGTACGGGAGCGGCGGGCGCGGCTGGGCCTGCGGCACCGGCTGGCCCCGGGCAGTCAGCCTGCCGCCCAGCCCGGCGGGCCGGCCGAGGTGGCCGGGTCGCTGGTCGCGGTGCACGGTACCGACCCGTCTTCGGTCTATCTGGGCATCCTGGCCCGGCTGGCCGACGGCGGCGTGGCCGACGTGGAGCACGCCCTGTACCAGGACCGGACGCTGATCCGGCTGCTCGGCATGCGCCGGACCGTATTCCTGGCCACGCTGGACAATGCGGGGCTGATCCAGGCCGCCTGCGGCCGGGCGGTCGCCGCCCGGGAGCGGCGTAAGCTGCTCGGCTACCTGGCCGACTCGGATGTGCCCGGCGACGTGCCCGGCTGGCTAACCGATGTCGAGCAGGCGGCGCTGGGCGCGCTGGCCGCCCGCGGCGAGGCAACCGCGGCCGAGCTGGCCGGGGATGACCCGCGGCTGCGCACCCAGATCGTGCTGGCCCGGGGGAAGGCCTACGAAGGCCGGCAGAACGTGGCCAGCCGGGTTCTGTTCCTGCTCGCCGCCCAGGGCCAGGTCGTCCGCGGCCGGCCACGCGGCTCGTGGACCTCGCATCAGTACCGGTGGTCACCGATGGAGCTGTGGTGCCCGGACGGGCTGGCCGACTGGCCGGCCGAGGCAGCCGAGGTGGAGCTGGCCCGGCGCTGGCTGCACGCCTACGGCCCAGCCACCCCCGACGACCTGCGCTGGTGGGCCGGCTGGGGCAAGACCCAGCTGAGCCGGGTGCTGACCGAGGTGAAGCCGGCCGAGGTGGACCTGGACGGGGCAGGTGGCATCGCGCTGGCCGGGGACCTGGCCCCGGTACCCGAGGTGGCGCCGTGGGCCGCGCTGCTGCCCGGGCTGGACTCCACCCCCATGGGCTGGCAGCAACGGGACTGGTTCCTCGGCGAGCACGGACCGCGGCTGTTCGACCGGTCGGGCAACATCGGCCCGACCATCTGGTGGGACGGCCGGATCGTCGGCGGCTGGGCCCAGGACCGCGGCGGCGAGATCGTCTGCCGGTTCCTGGAAGATGCCGGGTCGGACGCGGCCGCCGCGGTCGAGGCCGCGGCCGAACGGCTGGCCGCCCAGCTCGGCGATGTCCGCCTGTCGGCCCGCACCCGCGGCCGCACCTGGCTGGAGCAGGAGCTGGCCGGCTGACGCCTGCGACCCGGCACCGCACCCCGCCGTCACCCACTGGAACGGCCCAGCATTGACATATTCCTATATCGGTATATGATCGTGCTATGGCGAGGGCAGCGACCACGGCGGACGCGTTCAACGCGGTCGCCGAGCCGCGGCGGCGGCAGATCCTGGACGTACTGGCCGGGGGTGAGCGGCCCGTGAACGACCTGGTCGAACTGCTCAGCCTGGCCCAGCCACTGGTCTCCAAGCACCTGCGCGTGCTGCGCGAGGTCGGCCTGGTGGAGGTCCGCGACCAAGGACGGCAGCGCCTGTACCGGCTCAACGCCCGGCCGCTCAAGCCGATCCACGACTGGGTGCAGGCCTACCAGGACCTGTGGACCGAGCGGTTCACCCGGCTGGACGCCGTGCTGGCGGAACTCACGGACATGGAGGATGACGATGGCAGCAACGACTCGTAGTGCGGTGGTGACGCTCCCAGCGGGCACCCAGATCATGATCACACGGCAGTTCGACGCGCCGCGGCACCTGGTCTACCGGGCGTGGACCACGCCCGAACTCATCCGCCGCTGGTGGGCCGGGGACCGGGGCCAGGTCACCAGCGCCGAGGTGGACCTGCGGCCGGGTGGCCGGTGGCGGTACGTGATGACGGCGAACGGCGGGTTCGAGGTCGCGTTCCACGGCGAGTACCGGGAGATCGTGCCAGACGAGCGCATCGTCTCCACCGAGGTGTTCGAGGGGATGCCCGATGCCGCCGCGGTGAGCACGGCCACGTTCGCCGAGCAGGACGGGCGCACCACGCTGACCATCCTGGTCGAGCACACCAGCCAGGAGCACCGCGACATGCACCTCAACTCGGGCATGGAAGAGGGGATGAACGAGTCCCTGGACTACCTGGAGCAGGTCGCGGCCTCGCTGCGCTGACCAGGCGGCAGCAAGGAGAACCGGCTGATCCCGCGGGGGCAGCCCACAGTGGGCGCCCCCGCGGGATCAGGGCCTGCGCCGGCCAGAGGTACCGCGTGGGTCAGTGGCAGAGCCCCCGCGGGATGGACTTCCCGCAGCGGTTACGCAGGAACCGGTTGCCCCTCCCGGTGCCGTCCCAGATCAGGTCGGCCGGGTGATTGTTGAAGGCCGTGTTGGCCAGGATCGTGTCGTGGCTCGGGTTGGCCCCATGGGTGAGCCGGGCCGCGCTGGCCACCACGATGCCACCCGAGTTGATCTGGTGGCCGTGGTTACCCCGCACCGTGTTGTGGGTGACCACCGTGTGCGTCGCGCCCAGCAACAGGATGCCGCCGCCCGCGAGGTTGACCGGCGTGTCGCCGTGCTTCCGGCAGAACTTGTTGTTCCGGATAACGGAGTTATGCGCGATCCAGGCATTACCCGCACCGCCCGGCTGCCCATCATCAAGCACCATGATGCCCTGGCAGTTCCCGGTGCACCTGATTATGCGAGACGGTCACGTGTCGGGCATGCCGGACAAAGATCCCGAACTGATTGCCTTGCGCGATGTCGTCGCGCACCACAGTGTCGGCCAGCGGCGAATCGCCGACATAGAAGCCGGCCTTGTCGTTACCGACCGCAATATCGTGGGTGAACACGGTATGCGTGGAAACGAATCGCGAAATCCCGTAATCGCCGTCGTGGAACGCGGAAACCCGGGTCACGGTCAGGCCGTTGGTGCCGTAACCGAAGACGCCGTTTCCGGAGAAGCCGGCCACGTAGATGCCGGTCACCGTGACGCCGCGGACCCGCTGGAACACCGCCCCGGTCTCCGGGTCGAGCTTGATAGCCAGGATGCACACCCCGGTCAGCCCGAAACCGCTGGTGCACAGCGTGCGCGGCCGGTGCCGCGGCGGCCGTATGACCGTGCCGTGCAGCGAGTTGCCCGCGCCGCGCAGCGTGATCCGGTCCTTACGGATCTCCACGGCCTGGTGATACACGCCCTTCTTGAGCACGATCGTGGTGCCCGGGTGAGCCCGGTTGACCGCCCTCTGGATGGACTGGTTCGGCCCGACGACAATGACCGACCTAGCCGAGCCGGTGATATGGCCCGCTGCTGCCGACGCGGACGCGGCAACGGCGGAAAGCATGGTCATGGTAATGACGGTTGTGGTGGCGCACACACCTATGATGAATTTGCGCATCAAAAGCCCCCTAGCGCGAAATTCACGCTGGTCCCCCCTGGACCGACGCATTCACCGCGACATTAGCGGAGCGCCTGCCCGCTGGCAAGACTGGGCTACCCCGAAAATGCAGGCCACGCGATCACCGGGACGGGAGCCGGACAATGGAGACAAAGAACTCGTCGATCGACTTGATCACGTCCATGAACTGGTACACGTCCACCGGCTTCGCACATGGGCGTTGGCGTGCGGGTGTCAGTCATGGTGGCTCCCCGGCCGGGGCGGCCAGCACCTCGCGCACCTTAGCCAGCAGATCGGGATGGGTGAACGGCTTCTCGAGCAGTTCCATCCTGGGCTGCGTCGCGCCCTGCGCGCCGGGCTGCAGGGTGCCCTGGGCGCTCAGCAGGCCCTGGGCGTACCCGGACATGAACAGCACCCGCAGGCCTGGCTGCATGCCGCGGAGCCGGTCGGCCACCTCGGTGCCCAGCATGTTCGGCATCATCACGTCGGTGAGCAGCACGTCGAGCGGCTCCGGCTCACGGGCCGCGATGGCCAGCGCCTCCTCGCCGCACGCCGCGGTGAGCACCCGGTAGCCGTGGCCGGCCAGCACCCGCCGGGTGGCCTCCCGGATGCTGGCCTCGTCCTCCACCACCAGCACGAGCTCACCCGACCCGCGCAGCGGCTGCGCGGGTCCGGTCACGGCCGGGCCCGGGCAGCGGGCCGCGGCCTCGGTCACCGGCAGCAGCACGGTCATCGTGGTGCCCTGGCCGGTGGCCGACCTGGCTTCGAGCCGCCCGCCGGCCCGGCGGATGATCCCGTGCACGGTGGCCAGGCCCAGGCCGGCGCCCAGGCCAGCCGGCTTGGTGCTGAAGAACGGCTCGAACGCCTGGCTGACCACCTCAGGGGGCATGCCGCCGCCGGTATCGGCCACGTCCAGCCGGGCGAACCGGCCCGGCCGGCCGCACGCTGATCCGGCCAGGTCAGGATCATCGACCTCGGCGTCCGTGGTCCGGATCGTCAGCCGGCCGCCGTCCGGCATCGCGTCACGGGCGTTGACCGCCAGGTTGACCAGCACCTGCTCCAGCTGGCCGTGGTCGGCCAGCACCCGGCCGACGTCCGGATCCAGGTCCAGGACCAGCTCGATCCGCGCGCCCACCGTGCGGCCGAGCAGGTCAGCCAGGCTCTGGATCACTTCGTTGAGGTCGAGCACCTGCGGCTCGGCCCGCTGCGTCCGCGAGTAGGCCAGCAGCTGGCGGGTCAGGGCGGCGGCCCGGTCGGCGGCGTTCTCCAGCTCGTCGAGGTCCTGGCTGACCTTGTGCCACTTGGCGGTGGGCTCCTCGCCGGCCACCTCCTGGTGCACGAACGAGGCGTAGCTGGAGATGACCGCGAGCAGGTTGTTGAAGTCATGGGCCATCCCGCCGGCCAGCTGGCCCAGGCCTTCCAGCCGCTGCGCCTCGCCGACCTGGCGTTCCAGCTGGGCCCGGTCGGCCAGGAACTCGAGCCGGGCCCGCTCCTCCTCGGCGGCCAGCCGCTGCGTGCGGTCCCGGACGACGGCCAGTACGCCGGACAGGCCGTCCCCCTCCCCGCCCGGGATCGGGGTGAGCGCTACCTCGGCGCGGAACGTGCTGCCGTCCCGGCGCCGTCCGGTCAGCTCGGCCTGCGCCGCGCCCATCGGCCGGGGGCGCGGCGCGGCCAGGTAGGCCTCCCGGTCCTGCCGGTGCCGCTCGCGTCCGGACTCGGGCATCAGCACCTCGACCGGCAGCCCGGTCAGGTCGCCGGGCGGGTAACCGAACAGCCGCCCGGCCAGCCGGTTAGCGAAACCGATCCGGCCATCCGGCTCCACCCAGACCACGGCGTCGGGCACGGCCTCGAGCACCGCCGTGAATTCGGCGGTACCCTGCGCCACCACTCGGACCATGGGCATCGCCTCACTGGTCAGCGGGATGTTACGCTTAGTCTAACATTGATAACTCATCGTAGTTATGAACCGTAGTGAAGGTGTCCCAGTGCTGGCCAACGGCGATACCGGTGACCAGGCGCCGCTGCACATCCTCCTGGTCGAGGACGATCCCGGGGATGCCCTGCTCACCCAGACGCTGGTCCGGCGGGCAGGCCTGAACACCCTCTGGTCGGTGGCCGCCCGGCTGTCGGACGTCAACTTTGGCCTGCTCGACAGCTGGGCCGACTGCGTCCTGGTCGATCTGGACCTGCCAGACTGCGAGGGTCTGGAAGCGGTCGGCACGATCCAGCGCCGGGCACCGCGGCTGCCGGTCGTCGTGGTGAGCGGCAGCCACGACCGCGATCTCGCCCTGCGCGCGGTGCACGCGGGCGCGCAGGACTATCTGATCAAAGGCCGGGTCAACGCGGACCAGCTGGCCAAGACGGTGCGTTACGCGATCGAGCGGAAGCGGATCGAGCACGCCCTGCGGCAGGCCCAGCAGCTGGCCACGCTGGGCCGGCTGACCGGCGGCATCGCGCATAACTTCAACAACCTGCTGGGCGTGGTGCTCAACTACACCGACTTCGTCGCGGAGGCGCTGCGCGGGCCGCCCAGCGAAGCCACCTGGCGGGAAGCCCGGGAGGACGTGCAGCACATCCAGCGGGCCACCCGCCGGGCCGCCGCTCTGATCAGGCAGCTGACCGTGTTCGCCGAGCAGGACACGGTGCGGGCCCAGGTGATCCAGCTCAACGACGTGATCTCCGGCAGCCAGGAGCGGCTCGCCGCCCGGCTGCGTGCCGGGACGACGCTGGACACCGAGCTGGGCACCGGCCTTGACCCGATCCGGGCCGACCGCGGCCACCTCGAGCTGCTGCTGGCCAGCCTGACCGACAACGCCGCCGAGGCCATGCCCAGCGGGGGGACGCTGGCCATCCGCACCGCCCTGGTGCCGGGCGCGGCACCGGGCGGCGTGGCCGCCGGCCGCTGTGTGCGCTTGCGGGTAGCCGACACCGGCAGCGGGATCCCACCGGACATCCTGGGCAGCATCTTCGACCCGTTCTTCAGCACCAAGCCACCGGGCGGCAGCGCCGGGCTCGGCCTGACCGTGGCCCGCGCCATCACCTCGCGCTGGGGCGGCCGGATCACCCTGGATTCGGCCGCCGGCACCGGCACCACGGTCACTGTGCTGTTCCCCGCCGCCCAGGACCCCAACGGGGCCGGGGATCAGGCCGGGACCGGCGACACCGAGGCACGCTGAGCGCAGGCCGCCGCGGCGGCCCGGTCCGGGCAGCCCGCCGTGCCCCCCGCCGCCTGGGTGGACAGCGCCCCGGCCGCGCAGCCAAGCGCGGCCGCATCGGGCAGGGCCAGGCCGTCGAGCAGGCCGGCGATCAGCCCGGCGTTGCAGCAGTCCCCCGCGCCGGTGCTGTCCACCGGGATCACCGGCGGCACGCCGACCTGCCACTGCCGTCCCCCGGCCACGCACAGCACGCCGCGCGAACCGCGCTTGACCACCAGCCCGGGCCCGGCGCGGGCCAGCGCCCGCACCGCCCCGGCCAGGTCCGCGGCACCGCCCAGCCGGACGGCCTCGGCCTCGTTCGGCAGCAGCAGGTCGGCCTGCCCCAGCACGGCGGACAGCCGCTCGTCCAGCCAGCGCCCGGACGGGTCCC
The DNA here is from genome assembly GCA_963747705.1 of uncultured Actinomycetes bacterium. Taxonomy (GTDB): domain Bacteria; phylum Actinomycetota; class Actinomycetes; order Streptosporangiales; family Streptosporangiaceae; genus RYN-230. The sequence continues at coordinate 120,791 of CAVVGF010000055.1, forward strand.
AGTTGGTGTCCAGCGAGGTGCGCACGCCGCCGGCCCGCGCCGCGGCCAGCAGCCCGGGCAGCCCCGGCCCGAGCGAGCCAGCCAGCAGGAAGTACGAGCTGACGTGCACGTGCCGGGCCTGCTCCAGCAGCCCGGCCGGGACGTCCGCCGGGGTCAGCGACGCGACCGCGCCGAGCGCGGTGAGGATGGCCCGGTCCCCGCCCCGGGATAGCGCCACCGTGATCCCGGTCGGGCTGTCGTCGCGCACCGCCACCGCGCCGACGTCGACGCCCTCCCGGCCTAGCTGGTCCAGCATGAACTGGCCGGCCGGGTCGGCGCCGACCGCGGCGACCAGCGCCACCCGGACCCCGAGCCGGGCCGCGGCCACCGCGGTGATCGCCGCCGAGCCGCCGATGACCAGCGAGACCGCGTCCACCAGCTTCTCCTGCTGGCCGAACGCCGGGGTCACGTCGTCGCCGAGTACCAGCACGTCCGGGTTGCAGTCACCGATCACGACCAGGTCAGGCGATGACAACGTCGACCCCGGCGTCCTTGAGCATGACCTTGTCGTCGTGGTCGATGCCGGTGTCGGTGACCAGGACGTCGATCTCGGCCGCGGCGCAGATCCGGGCGAACGCGCGGCGGCCTACCTTGGAGCTGTCCGCCACGATGACACCTTGCTGGCCTGCCGGGCCATCAGCCGGTTGATGCTCGCCTCCCCCTCGTGGTGCGCGGTCGCGCCGGCCGCGGCGTCGATCGCCGTCCACCCCGAGGATGGCCACGTCCAGGGTGACCTGCTCGAGCACGCCGGTGGCCAGCGGGCCGGTCAGCTCGTAGGACTGCGGCCGGGCCACCCCGCCGGTGGTCACGATCTTGATGTGCTGGCGGACGGCCAGCTCGGTGGCGATGTTCAGCGCGTTGGTGACCACCGTGATCGCCGGCGGCGGCCCCGCGGTCAGGTCGGACCGGGTGGCCAGCGCGCGGGCCACCTCGGTGGTGGTGGTGCCGCCGTTCAGCCCGGCGACCTGGCCCGGCCGGACCAGCCCGGCCGCCACCGCCGCGATGCGCTGCTTCTCCGACGGGTGCCGCTCCGTCTTGTACCGCAGCGGCAGGTCATAGGTGACCCCCTGGGCCACCGCGCCGCCCCGGATCCGGGTCAGCATCTGCTGGCTGGCCAGCTCGTCGAAGTCGCGGCGGACCGTGGCCGCGGACACGCCCAGCGCGGCCGCGGCGTCCTCCACCTGCAGCTGGCCCGCGGTGGCCAGCAGCTCCAGCAGCTCATTCCACCGGCGATAACGGCTCACCGGTTCCTGCGCGCCGATGCACGCCGCAGCCAGGCCGGCCTGCGAGCTTCCGCGCTAGCGACGGCGCGCGCGCCCCGCCGAACCGTACTGCCTCGGATCGATCAACCGCCGGGTCATTAACCAGGCGATGGCGCACCGCCGCGGTATAGACCTTGTTGAGCTGGGTCGCGATGTTGACCTTGGTCATCCCGGCCCGCACCGCCGCGGCCAGGTCCTGGTCGGGCACGCCGGACGAGCCGTGCAGCACCAGCGGCACGCTGACCGCGGCCCGGATCCTGCGCGATCAGCTCCAGGTCGAGCACCGCGTCGCGGGTCAGCATGGCGTGCGAGCTGCCGACCGCGACGGCCAGCGCGTCCACCCCGGTCGCCGCGACGTAGCTCGGCCGCCTCGTCCGGGTCGGTGCGCGCGGCGGGCGCGTGCACGCCGTCTTTGCCGCCGATCTCGCCCAGCTCCGCCTCCACCCAGATCCCCGCGTCGTGGCACCAGCCGGGCCACGCTCGGCCGTGGCCCGCACGTTGTCCGCGTAGGGCAGCCGGGACGCGTCGAACATGACCGAGCCGAAGCCGAGCCGCGCGCGCCGCCTGGACCAGGTCCGCGCTGGTCGCGTGGTCCAGGTGCACCGCGACCGGCACCGCGGCCGCGCGCGCGATGGCCAGGCAGGCGCGCGGCGATCGGGCCGAGCGCGCCGTGGTAGGCGACGCAGTTCTCGCTGATCTGCAGCACCACCGGGGCGCCGGCGGCCTCGGCGCCGGCGACGATCGCCTCGGCGTGCTCGATGCCGATCACGTTGAACGCGCCGACGCCGCGGCCCGCCGCGCGGGCCGGCCCGACGATGTCCGCCATCGGCGCGGCGAGCGGCATCAGCGCCGCCCCCAGCTGCGGTGACCGCCGCTGGCGACGCAGCGCTGGTGTAGTCGGCCGCGCTGAACTCGCCGGCCACCGGCGCGCCGACGCCGCGCCGCCAGGGCCGCCGCATGCCGCAGCCGCTCGGGCCAGGGCTGGCCGAGCACCAGGCCGTGCGCCAGCGCCGGCGGCCACCGCGTCGCCCGCGCCGGTCGCGTTGCCCGGCCACCGGCGCCGGCGGCCGCGCCTGCCAGCTGCCGTCCCCGGTGACGGCGAGCAGCCCGGCGGGGCCGAGCGAGACCACCACCGCCTGTGCCCCGGCCGCCGCGCAGCTCCGCGGCGCCGCGGCCGCCACGGCCTGGCGGTCGCCGCCATGCGGCCGCGCCCAGCGACCGCCCGGCGCAGCGCCGCCAGCTCGGCCAGGTTGGGCTTGACGATGGCCGGCCCGGCCGCCGCGCCCGCGCGCAGCGCCCCCCGTGGGTGTCCAGCACCACGGGCACGCCGGCCGCGGCGGCCAGGCGATCAGCCCGGCGTAGGTCCTGGCCGGCAGCCCGGGCGGCAGGCTGCCGGACAGCACGACCGCCGCGCGCGCCGGCCAGGGCCTCCTCGATACGGAACGCGAAACTCCGCGAACTCGGCCGCACTGACCGGCGGTCCCGGCTCGTTGAACAAGCGCGCCGCCGGTCTGCCCGTCGACCACGGTGAACGTGCGCCGGGTCTCGCCGCCGATCCGGGTCGAATGGCGCGGGCACACCCAGCCCGGCCAGCGCCGGCTCCACCGCGGCCCCGGTGACCCCGCCGGCCAGCCCGATCACCAGGACCTCGGCGCCCAGCGCGTGCAGCGTGCGGGCGACGTTGAGGCCCTTGCCGCCCGGGCGGGCGTGCACGGCGCTGGGCCGGTTCACCCCCGCCCAGTCCACGCGCGGCGACGTGGTGGGTGATGTCCAGCGCCGGGTTGAGGCAGACGACTAGGATCATGGAGCTCAGCGGTCGGCCAGGATGACCGAACGGGTCAGGTTCCGCGGCCGGTCCGGGTCGAGCCCGCGCGGCCCGGGCCAGGGCCACCGCGACCCGGTGCACCCGGACCAGCTCGGCCAGCGGGTCCTCGCCGGTGGACCAGGCGATGCCGCCGGCCGCGGCGACGTCATCGGCGAGCCCGTCGGGCGCGGGGCCGAGCACCCAGACCACGCTGCCGTCGCCGGTCACCGCGACCGGGCCGTGCCGGTACTCCATGGCCGGATAGGACTCGGTCCACATGCCGGCCGCCTCGCGCAGCTTCAGCGCCGCCTCGTTGGCCAGGCCGTAGGTCCAGCCGGTGCCGAGGAAGGTGAACTGGCGTGCGGCCAGCAGCTCCGCCGGCAGCGGCTCGGCCAGCACCCGCTCCGCGGCTCGCGCCGCCGGCGCCGATGTCGTGGCCCAGGTGCGCGCGCAGCAGGGCCAGTTCGGTGGTGGCGAACCGGGTCTGCACCACGGACTCCTCGTCGGCGAAGCCCAGGTCGATGACGGCGTCGGCGGCCCCGCCACCGGGGTCCGCGCGTCCGCGGTGATCGCGACGGTGGGCACCGGCACCGCGCAGCCGGGCCAGCAACTCCAGGATCTCGGTGGTGGTGCCGGACCTGGACAGCAACAGCACGCGGTCGTAGTCGCCGGCCGTGCGGCATCTCCGAGGCGGCGAACGCGTCGGTCTCGCCGTGCCCGGCCGCCTCCCGCGCCGCCGCGTAGGACTGCGCGATGAACCAGGACGTGCCGCAGCCCGACGACCGCGACCCGCTCCCCGGAGCCGGCAGCAGTCCCGCCACGTCCGCGGCCAGCCGCGGCGGCCCGCCGCCAGCAGGCCGGCTGCGAGGCGATCTCGGCTTCGGTGAACGGCTGCCGGCCTGCGTCAGGCCTCCTGCCGTCACTGATCCTCACTCGATCGGCTTTCCGCTTTCGGCTGCCGTGCTCACGTCCCGGCCAGCCCGGTCGCGGCCACCGACCGGATGAAGTACCGCTGCGCGACGAAGAAGACGACCAGCATCGGCACCAGGCTCATCACGTTGGCCGCCATCAGCAGGGTCCACTCGGTCGAGTGCGCGCCCTGGAAGGTGGCCAGGCCGAGCGGCAGCGTCATCTGGTTCGTGGAGGTGACCGCGATCAGCGGCCACAGGAAGTTGTTCCACGAGTCGAGGAAGGTCAGCGCGGCCAGCGTGGCCAGCGCCGGGGTGGCCAGCGGCAGCACGATCCTCCACAGCACGGTGAGCCGGCTCGCGCCGTCCACCCGGGCCGATTCCTCGTACTCGAGCGGCAGGGTGCGGAAGAACTGGCGCAGGAAGAAGATCCCGAACGCGGTGGCCGCGTTGGGCAGGATGAGCGCGCCGATGTGGTTGATGCCGACCGCGGCCAGCACGTGCACGCCGAGCCACTTGGTGATGATGAACTGCGGGATCATCGTGACCTGGAACGGCACCATCAGCGTGGCCATGATCACCACGAACAGGGCGGTCCGGCCGAGGAAGCGGAACCGGGCGAACGCGTACCCGGCCAGCGAGCACAGCACCAGGTTGCCAGCACGGTGGCCACCGCGACGACCGCGCTGTTGACGAAGAACCGGCCGAACGGCGCGCTGTCCAGCGCGTCGGGGTAGTTGGCGAACTGCAGCACGTGCGGGATCAGGATCGGCGGGAAGTGCAGCGCCTCGGCCGGGGTCTCGACCGAGGTGATGAGCAGCCAGGCGAACGGGAAGATCAGCACGATCGTGGCCGGGATCAGCACCAGGTGCCAGGGGCTGAACGGCAGCCGCCCCTTCGCGCCGGGGCCTGGCCGCCGGCGTGCTCGAGCGCGCGCGCCGCGGGCGCCTGAGGTCGCGGTCATGACCGGTAGTGGGTGAATCGCCGGCCGACCCGGAACTGGATCGCGGTGACCACGAGGATGATGAGGAACAGGAAGTAGGCGATGGCGGACGCGTAGCCGAAGTTGAAGTTCTGGAACGCCTGCTGGTAGAGGTAGTAGACGAGCACGGTGGTCGCGTTGAGCGGGCCGCCCTGGGTGCTCAGGTAGACCTCGTCGAAGAGCTGCAGCGCGTTGATGGTCAGCCAGACGGCCAGGAACAGCGACGCCGGGCTGAGCAGCGGCAGCGTGACCCGGCGGAACGTCCGCCACGGGCCGGCGCCGTCGATCGCGGCCGCCTCGAGCAGCGTCTGCGGGACGCCCTGCAGCGCGGCCAGGTAGATGACCACCGCGAAGCCGGTCCAGCCCCAGATCGTCATGACCACGATCACGTACAGCGCCTCGGACGGCGAGTTCAGGAACTGCTGCTGCGGGCAGGCCGACCAGGCTGAAGACGTAGTTGACGATCCCGTAGGACGGGTCGAACAGCCAGATGAAGACGATCGCCTCGCTGATCGTGGAGATCGCCATCGTGGCGTAGGCGGCCGTCCGGTAGACCGAGATGAAGCGGATCTTCCGGTTCATCGCCACGGCGAGGAACAGGCCGACGATCATCGTCCCCGGCACGAACAGCGCGGTGTAGATCAGCGTGTGCTCGATCGCCTGGCCGACGACCGGGTCGTGCACCAGCTGCCGGTAGTTGCTTCAGCCCGACGAACGGCGTGCTCGGCCGAGAGCAGGTTGTACTTCTGGAACGACATCACCGCCGACCAGACGATCGGCGCCGCGCCGAACAGCAGGATGATGGCCACGCCCGGGCGTGACGAACGCCCACCCGGTGAACTGCTCGGACTCCGGCACCCGGCGCCGACCCCGGCCCGGCCCGGGCCGCGGGGCGGCCAGCCCGCCGCGACCCGCTCCGCCGAAGCAGGGTGTCGGTCACCGCCACGTCGTCAGCCCGCGCGCCAGGATCTGGTTGACCTGCTGCGCGGCGGAGTCCAGCGCGGCCTGCGGCTGGCTCTTGCCGAGCAGCACCGACACGACCATGTTGCCGAGGACCTGGAGATCTTGCGGGTACGTCGGTGATCTGCGGGCGGGCCTGCTTGACGTTGCCCAGGTTGGCGATGAACGTGCTCACGCCGGGCAGCGTGTTGTCCATCTGCTGGTCGAAGCCGGGCGCGTTGGCCACCGACGGCCGGGTCGGCAGGTCGCCGGTGTGCAGCGACGAAGTACTTGACCTGGGCCGGCGCGGTGAGCCAGAGCAGGAACTTCTCGGCCGCGCTGACCTGCGGCGACCGTTGTTGAAGACCACCCAGTTGTCCGGGCCGGAGATCGTCTGGTGGCCGCCGCTGGTGCCGGGGATAGGACGGCATGACCTGCACGCCGTAGTTGCACGTTGGGGAACGCCGGACAGGTCCCACGGGCCGGTGACCAGCATGCCGATCTTGCCCGAGTTGAACAGGTTGGCGTAGGCCGAGTCGGTCGGGTCCAGGTACATCGACTTGTCGGTGACGGCCATGGTGCGCAGCGTGTTCAGCGAGGCTCAGGCCGGCCGCCGAGTCGAACGCCGCCTTCTTGTTGTCCGGCGGTGAGCAGGCTGCCGCCGGCCTCCCAGAGCAGCGCCTCCCAGTGCCAGACCGTGTCCTCGGTGCCGGGGGTGACGTAGGCGGTGCCGAACTGCTTGATCGGCCGGGTCGGTCAGCTTCTGCGCGTCGGCCACGAACTGCTGCCAGGTCCAGTTCGGCGCCGGGCAGCGGCAGGTCGGCCTTGGCGAACAGCTTCTTGTTGTAGACCACGGCCAGGTTGTCGACCAGCGCCGGGATGCCGATCACCTTGCCGTTGACGGTGGCCACGTCGCGCTCGCCGACCCAGAAGTCGTTCCAGTTGACGCCGGGCTGCTTCACCACCTTGGTCAGGTTGACGACCTGCGGGATCTTGGCGACGTTGGGCGCCCACGAGCCGTACAGGTAGGCGATGTCGGGCGGGCTGCCGCCGCGCACCGCGGTCAGCACCTTCTGCAGCGTGTTGTCGTTGTTGACGTACAGGCTGTTGACCTTCTCGCCCGGGTGCTGCGTCTCGTACTCGGTGACCAGGTGGGTGAACGTCTTGGCCTCGGCGCCGGTCTAGCCCTCCCAGATCTGGATGGTGCTGGCCGCCGCTGGACCCGCCGCCGTTGCTGTCGGTGCCGCAGCCCGCCAGGCACCAGCGACGGCCGCGGCGAGCACGGCCAGCAGACCTGCCAGGGTCCCCGCCAGCGCCGGGCTGGCATCGACTTGGCCATACCGCATCTCCGCTCGAAGATCGCTCTAAGTGCTCAACTCATGAATTGAGTCAGCATTGTGCATTCAGATCTGGATCAGATGCAAGATCTTGCGCGAAACTGGGCCGAATGAAACACTAACGAGCTGTGATCAAGGTGGCGTTCATCGGTGCTGGCAGCATCGAGTTCACCCGGAACGTGGTGACCGACCTGTGCGGCTACCCGGAGCTCCGCGGCGGCCTGCACTTCGCGCTGTACGACATCAGCGCCGAGCGGCTGGCCTACGCGGAGCGGCTGGCCCGCCGGATGTCGGCGCAGACCGGCGCCGGGCGCCCGGTGACCGCGACCGCGGACCGGCGGGCGGCGCTGGCCGGCGCCGGCTACGTGATCAACGAGGTGCAGGTCGGCGGGTACGCCGGCCACCCGGGCCGACTTCGACATCCCGGCCCGGTACGGGGTGCGCCAGACCATCGGGGACACGCTCGGCATCGGCGGCATCTTCCGCGGCCTGCGCACCATCCCGGTGGTGCTCGCGCTGGGCCGGGACATGCACGAGGTGTGCCCGGACGCCTACCTGCTCAGCTACAGCAACCCGATGGCCATGCTGCCCTGGGCGGTGTACGCGGGCACGCCGTTCGACCGGGTGTACGGGCTGTGCCACTCGGTGCGGGACACCCAGGCGTTCCTGACCGGGCTGATCGGCGCCGACCCGGACCGGGTCGAGTTCCTCACCGCGGGCTTCAACCACCAGGCGTTCGTGCTCCGCTTCGAGCAGGACGGCCAGTCGCTGTACCCGAAGCTGGCCGAGGTCATCGAGGCCTCGCCCGAGCTGCAGCGCCGGGTCCGGGTGGAGATCTTCCGCCGGTTCGGCTACTTCCCGACCGAGTCCAGCGAGCACTCCGCCGAGTACGTGCCGTGGTTCATGCGGCACGACTACCAGATCGAGCGGTTCCGCATCTTCGTCGGCGACTACCTGGAGCGGTCCGAGGAGAACCTGCGCGAGCTGGACGCGGTGCAGGCCGACCTGGACGCGGGCCGGCCGCTCGACCTGACGCCCGCGCACGAGCTGGCCTCGCTGTTCATCCACTCGGTGGAGACCGGCCAGGAGCGGGAGCTGCACGTGAACATCCGCAACGGCGGGCTGATCTCCAGCCTGCCCGAGGACTGCTGCGTCGAGGTGCCCTGCCTGGTCGGCGCGGGCGGCGCCAAGCCGGTGCCGGTCGGCGCGCTGCCGCCGCAGCTCGCCGCGCTGAACCGGACGTTCCTCAACGTGGTCGAGCTGACCGTGCGGGCCGCGCTCGAGGAGTCGCGGGAGCACGTCTACCAGGCGGCGCTGCTCGACCCGAACACCGCCGCCACGCTCACCACCGCCCAGACCGTCGCGATGTGCGACGACCTGCTCGCCGCCCACCGCGACCTGCTCCCCGCGGCCTCCGCTAGGCCGGATCCATGAATCACCGGACCCACTGGCCCAGTCAGTCACACCAGCACCGTCGCCGCCGGCGTCAGGGATCCGACCCGGTCGGAGCTGATTTGCCGGAAGGCGCGTGCGCGTTGCAGTGCTCAGCCGGGGCATGCCGCGCTGACCGCCGGTAGCGGCCGCGGCGCGCTGGCTGCTGGTGCCGCTGGCCGCGGGCACGCCTGCCGGGGCGGCCGGACGCGGCCGGGCGCGGACCGGGCGGCCGGCACGGCGGCCGCGCGGACCGATGCCGCGGCGGCACAGATGGCTGCGCGGGTGACCATCCCGGCGCCGGTGCACCAGGGGGCGCTGCGGATCGCGGGGCGGGCGCAGGACGGCGGGGTGGTCAGCGCGGCCGGGCTGCGCTGGTCGCCGGGGCGGCTGCCGCGCGGGATGAAGCTGCTCAGCTTCGCGGTCGCGTACACCTGGCAGACCTGCCGGGCCAGCGGCACGCACTGCCTGACCGCGTCGGACTCGACCGCGACCCCGTTCGCGGCCCGGCAGTACCGGCCCGGGCACCCGGACACCGGCCGGCGGCTGCGGGTCACCGAGACCGCGGCCGAGGTGGTGGAGACCCACCCGGCCACGTTCACGTTCAAGGTCATCCGCCGGTCGGTGAGCAGGCTGGCCGCCGCGCCGGTGCGCGCCTACCCGCGGCACCGGGCCCCGGCGGCGGCGTTCATCAACGGCACCCCGGAGCACGTGACCGGCTCTGACGCCGAGTACTTCCAGCTGGGCGTGATGCATTACAACGCGGCGGATGGGCGGCCGGACCAGCAGTATCGGGTAGACCTCGGCCCGTGGCGGGCGCTGCCCACCCGCCGGGTGTTCTACACCGGGCGGCTACGGCCCGGCCGCGCACCAGGTGGCGGTGCGGACGGTCAACCGGGCCGGCGCCAGCGCGGTGCGGTTCCGCTGGCGGGTGGTGCCGCTGCCCGCGCCGGTGGCCTGCCAGCGGCCGCTGCTGGTACCCGCCGCACCTGGCCGCCAACCACCACCCGATGCGCTGGGACTGGCAGATCGGCCGGGTCACCCCGCTGCAGCGGACCGGCAAGCACGCGGTGGACATCTACGACATCGACGGGTTCCTGACCACCCGGGCCGAGGTGCACGCGATCGAGACCCGCTGGCAGGCGGCCACGCTGCCGCACCCACGCACGGTCTGCTACCTGGACCTGGCCTGGGAGGACTACCGGCCGGACGGCAGCCCATCGCCGTGGGGCGGGTACTTCCCCGCGGCCACCCTGGGCCAGGTGTACTACGGCTACCCCGAGGAACGCTGGGTGGACTTCCGCCAGCTCCGGGCGCTGGAACCGATGCTGCGCGAGCGGATCGCGATGTGCGCCCGTAAGGGCTTCGACGCGGTGGAGCTGGACGACATCGACAGCTTCGACCCGCCGTCCACCACCGGGTTCCAGCTCACCCCCGGTGACGCGCAGAACTACCTGGCCTGGGCGTTCAACGAGGTGCACCGGTACGGGATGACCGTGCTGTGGAAGAACTCGCCGTACCTGTCCTGGTGGGGCCGCCGGTACACGGACGGCGCGGTGGTCGAGGAGTGCTACGTCTACAAGATGTGCACCGCCGCGCAGCTGCGCGGCAGCAGCCAGTACGGCATCACCTGCACCGGGCTGCACAGTGCTGGCCCGAATGGGGCGACCCCGTGCGGCTGGGACGACTTCAGCACCGACCGGACCGCCCGCCAGCCCACCGGCAAATGGGTTGGCGAGGCCGAGTACGCGGCCGACCACTACGTGTGCGATCCCGGCCAGACCAGCCAGAAGTGTGCCGGCCGGCGGTCCTTCAAGGCGTTCTGCTCGGCGGTCTACCGGCCGCCCTATGGCTTCAGCGCGGTCAAGTTCGACGTCGACCTGGACGGGAAGATGTTCTTCCCCTGCCCCCGGGGAACTTGAGGCCGGCTGCCCCCTCGCCAGCCGGCCCGCTATCCCGTCAGAGGCGGGTCCAGCGAGATAGATACACTTCCGGCCCGGCGGCGCGGCCGGGGATGATGGCCCACATGACTACGACGCCGGTTCCGGATGAGCTGCTCGGCCGGGCCGGGCTGCCCGCCGCCGAGGCGGCGGCCTGGACCGCGGCGGTACCCGACCCGCGCGGCCCGCTGGACGCGGCGGCCGCCGCGCTCAGCCAGTTCCTGGCCGCCGGGCAGGCGCTCAGCAGCCGGCTGCCGGGCCGGACGCGCCGCTCGGCCGACGAGCAGGCCGCCCGGGACGTGCTGGTGACCGCCATGGACGCCGCCAGGGACAGCTTCCTGCGGGTGCACGCGGCGGCACTGTATGACGTGCTGACCGATGGCCGCACCCGGTCACTGCGGCTGGCCGAACTGCTCGGCGCGGCGGCCGCCCGGGTGCCCGGCCTGGTGCCGGACGCCGCGGACCTGGCCGCCGAGCGATCACGGCCGCTGCCGGGCAAGGAGGGCGTCGAGTTCGCCCAGGGCCTCCTGGTGGGGCACGTGCTGGCCCGCCCGGAAGCCGGGCGGCACCTGATCGGCGCGATGCTGCGCCCGCTGCCCGAGGCCGTCGACCGGCTCGGCGAGCTGCGCGCGGCCGGCGCGGTGGACCTCGGCCCGGTCCAGGTCACCCGGCACGGCCGGGCGGGCGTGCTGGAGCTGCGCAACCCGCGGCACCTCAACGCGGAAGACGACGTCACGCTGGGCCCGACCGAGTGCGCGGTGGACCTGATCCTGCTCGATCCGGACATCGACATCGGCGTCGTACGGGGCGGCGTGGTGGAGCATCCCCGCTACCCGGGGGTGCGGGTGTTCGGGTCCGGCCTCAACCTCACCCGGCTGTACCACGGGCAGCTCGACTTCCTGTTCTACCTGGTGCGTGACCTCGGCTACGTGCACAAGATCTACCGCGGCCTGGTCCCGCCCGGGCCGGACGGGTCGCCCGCCGGACCGGGCACCGGGCTGACCGGACGTCCGGATACCAATCCGGAGGGCACCGTGGAGAAGCTGTGGATCGCCGCGGTCGAGCGGTTCGCGGTCGGCGGCGCCTGCCAGTTGCTGCACGTCATGGACCATGTGATCGCGACCGGTGGGTCGCGGTTCTTCCTGCCCGCGCGGAACGAAGGGATCATCCCTGGGGCGTCCAACCTCCGGCTGCCCCGCTTCGTCGGCGACCGGGCCGCCCGGCAGGCCATCCTGTCCGGCCGGGAGTGGGTGGCCGGTGCGCCGGACGCCGCCATGCTCTGCGACGAGGTGGTGGAGCCGGCCGGCATGGACCGTGCGGTGGCCGCCCGCATCGAGGCGCTGACCAGCTCCGGGCTGGTCAACGCGGCCGCCAACCGGTGCACGCTGCGGGCCGGCCAGGAGCCGCTCGACGTGTTCCGCGAGTACATGGCGGCGTTCTCGGTGGAACAGGCCCGCTGCCACCTGAGCCCGGCGCTGGTACGCAACCTGGAGGTGCACTGGAACGCCCCAGCGCGCCGGGTCTGAGGCCGCGCCCGGCCCACCGGGTTCCTGTCGGCACCCCGTCGCATAGTCAGCTGGCCAGCCAATTCTCGGCCCGCGGGCATCAGTATTGCAGTGATGCAGTAAGTACTGCACTACTTAGCTCAGCAATCCAGACCGGTCCGTGTCTACCGAAAGGCCTCGGACGCTGCGATAATGCCTGGATGACGGGGCTGAGTCTCGCCCTGGCTAACTTGAAGCCGGGCACGGGGAAGACTACCTCGGCGGTCTGGCTAGCACACGTTTTCGCCCAAGCGGGCAACAGCGTGCTCCTGGTGGACGCCGATCCATCGGGGAGCGCCCTCGAGTGGTCGGATCTGGCGGCCATGTATCCACGTCTGTCGCTGTCCCAGGCGGCGTTCCCGTTCCGGATCGTCGCACTGCCGTCCCGCGAACTGCATCGGCGTGTGCCGGAGATCGCCCGGGCGGACGACGTGGTGATCATAGACACGCCGCAACTGGAGGACCACGCCAGCATCGCCCGGTCGGCGATGCGGTACGCGGACGAGATCCTGATCCCGTGCGGGCCGACGCCGATCGAGATCAACCGGACGACGCCGGTGCGCGAGGAGATCACCGACGTGGGCACGGTCCGGGACAAGCCGCCACGCTCGTCCATCCTGCTGAACCGCTGCATCACCCGGGCGCACTCCACCACCGACGCCCGGGAGGTGCTTGAAGGCCTCGGCTACGACGTGCTGGGCACCGCCGTGCCCCGGCTGGAGGTCTACGCGCAGAGCTTCGGCGTGCCGATCCGGCACCACGGCCTCGACATCTGGCGGCACGTGGCCCAGGACCTGGTCGAGCGGTGCCTGCCCCGGTGCACCGTCCGGTCCTTACCGCACCCGAGGCGGGCCGCGTGGCAATTCGCGGACTCCAGCTAGCCACCATCACCCGCAATAGCCGAGCGGTGCCCAGGCCATTACACATGGGCCCGGCCGTGACCCGCTCTCTCGGTCACGGCCGGGTGTGCCCGCCTGGCCCGGCGGGAACTCGCTCAGTTACGGGTTAATGGTCAGGCTGAACTGCTGAGTGGCCTGCTGGCCGTTGTAGTCGGTGAGGCGCATGGTGAAGGTGTAGGTGCCGGCGGTGGTGGCTGTGCCGGCCAGCTGGTTGTTGGCGTCGCGGGGGTCACCCGAGGTCACCAGGGTGAGTCCGGGCGGAAGCTGCCCGGAAGCCACAGACCAGGTGTAGGGCGCGGCCCCGCCGCTGACGAAGAAGTTCTGCGCGTAGGCCGTGCCGGCCGTCCCCGGGAACAGCGTTGACCCGCCGCTCGCGTTGATGGCCAGCGGCAGGTTCTGGTCCACGTCGATCGAGTAGGCCTGATACAGCGGCTGGCCCTGATCACCGGTCCCCTGCACGGTGAAGTCGCGGCCGGGTTCGACGCCTGGGTCGGTGGGCGTGCCCCCGACGATGTCCCCGGCGCCAGTGAACGTGGCCGGCAGGGTCAGGCCCGGCGGCAGGCTGCCGACGACGACGCTGAGCGAGCCGCCGGCCTTGTGGCTGGTGGCCAGGTGGCCCTGGTAGGGCAGGCCGATCACCGCGTCAGGCAGATCGCAGACCCCGCCTTCCAGGAAGCCGCCGTTGTCGGCCGGGTCGCACACCAGGGCGTCCGGCGGGCCCTGCACGGTGACGGTGATCTCGTAAGCCAGCGTGGAGGTCAGGCCTCCGTCGGTCGCCTTGATGGTGAAGTTGAACGTGCCGGCCTTGGTCGGGTTCCCGCTGATGACCCCGCCAGAGCCGGACTGAGCCAGGGTCAGGCCGGGAGGCAGGCTGCCCGCGGTCACCGCGACCGTGATGGTGGCGCCGGCGGAGCCCGCCTTGGCCGCCGCGATGGTCGCGGTGTAGTTGTTCGGCGCCGTGGTGACGCCGTAGGGCAGCGCGCACACGCTGCCCTCCAGCGTGCCATCGTTGGCGGCCGCCGTGCACAGCAGGTGAATGCTCGGCGGCGGGTAGGTCTTCGCCGACGCCGGACCCGCGGCCACTCCCGCCAGCACCGCCGTCGTACTCATCGCAGTCGCCAACGTGAGCACCGTTTTCATTGTCAATCGCACAGTGTGATCCCCCTTTAGTGGACCGAGTGGTCATGAAATTCGGTTTGGCCCGCCGCGGCGAGAGCAGCCGCAATCAGTCACACCAATCCCTATGACGGAACACGGAGGTGAGAGGGGGTTGGTTCATCAGCAGCCGCCGAATTTACCGCGAATTCAGAATCGGCGGCCGTGGATTATCAGAAAATGATCAGTTGCGGCCGCCGGGCATTTTATTGGGATTGAGCATGCTCAGGCATGAAGCACCCACGGCTGCGCAGCGGCGATGGCATGGGGCGGGTACTGGCGTTAGGTAAACGGCTACATCCGGCCGCCGCCGGCGGCCAGCGTGGCGCGGCCGCGGTCACGATCCGGCCCGCGGCCACCGAAGTTGGCCTCGACCGGGCAAATGGGGTGAGAATATATTGAGCCCATGCCGGGGGGAGGGCGACCAAGTGGCGCTGGCGACTCGGCCCGAACTGGCTGATGACCCGGCGGCCGAGCTGCAGGCCGTACTCGCCGCCGGGGAGCGCTCGCTGCACACTGACGGCGATCTGCGGGCCAGCCGGGTCAGCTTCGATCGCGCATTCCAGCTCGCGGAGCGGGCGGGCGACGTGCCCGCGATGTGTGCGGCGGCCCTGGGACTGGCCGGACTGTGGGTGGGCGAGCACCGCACGGTCGCCGGTTCGGTTCTGCTGCAGACCCGGCTGCAGCGTGCGGCAGCCCAGGTCGATGAGCGCTCGCCGCTGGCGCTGCGGATCCGGGTCCGGCTGGCGGGCGAGGCCGACTATCAGTGCGGCGAGCACGCCGGCATTCTGGCCGTGCTCGACGAGGCCCGGGCGGCCGGTGATGCCGTGCCGCTGGCGGAGGCGCTGAGCATCGCCCATCACTGCCTGCTCGGCCCGGACGACCTTACCGTCCGCCGGGAGCTTGCCGTTGAGCTGATCAAGGAGAGCTTCCGCACCCAGCGGCGCAGCGATTTGCTGATGGGCCTGCTGTGGCAGACGGTCGATGCTTATGTGGCGGGCGATTCGCACGCCGGGCGCCTGCTCGGTGAGCTGCGCGATCAGCTCGGCCAGCGGGACCACCCAGCGGTTGGCTTCATCGTCCGGTGCATCGACGTGATGCTGGCCATCCGGGCCGGCCGGCTCAATGATGCCGAGCTGCTCTCCGGCCGGTGCGCCGAGAGCGGCGGGGCAGCTGGCGATATTGACTATGAGTGGTGGCCAGCGGCCCAGCTGGTCACGGTCAGGTGGTACCAGGGCCGGCTGACTGAGCTGCTGCCCATGCTGCGGGAACGCGTGAACTCCCCGTCGCTCAGCGCGGTGGACAATTCCGCCGTGGCCGCGCTGGCCGTGGCCGCGGCGCTGGACGGCGACCGGCGGACGGCGGCCAGCTGCCTGGCCACCCTGCGCGGCAGCGACCTGGCCCGGCTGCCGCGATCCAGCAGCTGGCTGGTGACCATGAACGGCATCGTGGAGGCGGCCTGCCTGCTGGACGACGCGGACCTGGCTGCGGAGGCGTATGACCTGCTCCGCCCGTATGCGGAGCTGCCGATGGTCGGGGGGCTGGGAATTACCTGTTTCGGCGCGACCGAACAGGCCCTCGGCGTCGCGTCGCTGACCACGGGAAGGCTGGACCAGGCCGTCGAGCACCTCCAGGTGGCCGTGCGGCGCAATCTGGCCCTGGCCCACTGGCCCGCATTACTATCCGCCCGGCAGCGCCTGGCCCAGGCCTACCGGCGGCGCGGGCACCCGGGAGACGCCGAGGCCGCGCAGCGCGAGGATGCCGCACAGCGCGAACTGGCCGCCGCCGCGCGCGAGCTTCCGGCGCTCGGGCTGCCTGGCCCCGGTCTGAGCGGCAGCGGCGTGAGCGGTCGCGCGGCGCCGGACGCCACGCAGGCGCGCTGCGCCCGGGCGGGCCGCAGCTGGCGGGTCAGCCTGGGCAACCGGACTGTACTGGTCGCCGACAGCGTCGGCATGGTCCACCTGGCCGTGCTGACAGCCAATCCGCGGCAGGACATCACGGCCGCCGATCTGGTCACTGGGCTGGCCGTTATCGGCAGCGCGACGGCCGATGGCGGGTCCGCGCAGCCAGTGCTGGATCAGGCAGCGATCGGCGGGTACCGGCGCCGCCTGCGGCAGCTGGATGCCGAGATCGAGAAGCTGGAGGCCACGGCCGATCACGACCGGGCCGCCCAGGCGCGCGCCGACCGTGACTGGCTGGTCGGCCAGCTGGCCAGCGCCGCCGGCCTGGGCGGGCGTATCCGGTCCTTCGCCGACGATGGGGAACGCGCCCGTGTTGCGGCGGGCAAGGCCATCCGCCGGGCCATCACCCGGGTGGCCGAGGCGGACGTGGTCATCGGTGAACATCTGCGCCAGACGGTGCACACGGGCACGCGCTGTTCTTACTGGCCGGCCTGATCCCGGGCCGACCGGTCCGCTCCCTCCTGTCCCGGGGTGGAACGGGACGGCACGGGATGGACCGCCCCGGTCATATAAGCCAGTGAGCCCGGGGGTGGCGCGTGCGGGGCCGCAGCGCCGTTCCTGACGACCAGGGAGCAACTTGTGGCACTGCGAGACACCATGCGCGAATCAGCCGCTCCGTATCTGCAGCCGAACGAGCCAGTGCAGGCGGTGATCGGCGCCCAGACGGCCAGCCAGTGGCTCGCCGCGCTGACCGGCGTCTTCGTCTTTCTCGGCTTCAATCACTACCGGATCCTGGCGGTCACGCCGGCCAGGATCGTGGTGCTCGACGCCGGGAAGTCCAGTATGAAGAAGGCCCGCGGCGTGGTGATGGAATTGCCGCGGACGACCCGGCTGGGCCCCGGGTCCGGGATGTGGCACCAGATCCCGGCCGGCCAGGAAAAGCTCCGGGTGCACCGCCGCTTCTTCAAGGACCTGGACACCGCGGACGGCATCGCCGCCGCGGCCTGACGCAAGCCAGCCGAATGCCGGGCCCGGCGGGAGCGCTCCCGCCGGGCCCGGTCCTTGCATCGTCCCGCCGCTCAACGTGATCTGGCCGGCTGTCGTCTAAGGGGTGACGACGACAGTCAGGGGATCACGTGGACAAGAAGCAGGCACTCCTGTTTGAGCGCTTCGTCGCGGAGTCCGGCGACATGCTGCTGCGGGCCGCGACGCTGCTCACCTCGGACCGGCACCTGGCCGAGGATGTCTACCAGGAGACGCTGCACCGGCTCGCGGCCCGCTGGACGCACATCGACAACCCGCGGGCCTTCTGCCGCCGGGTCATGCACAACATCGTCATCGACCAGACCCGGGCCCGGCAGCGCCGGCCCGCGGAGGCCCCGCTGTTCGCCGCCGGCGAAGGCAGCGACCCACGGGCCGGCGACCCGCTGACCGCGGCCGAACTGCGCCCGGCCCTGCTGGCCGGGCTGGACACCCTGACTCCCCAGCAACGCGCGATCGTCGTGCTGCGCTACTTCGAGGACCGCAGCGAAACCGAGGTCGCCGAGTTGCTCGGGGTCTCGCCCGGAACCGTCAAGAGCACCGCATCCCGCGCGGTCGCGCAGTTGCGCACCCATCCCGGGCTGGCCGCCTTGTTCACCACCAGCGACACGCACTGAGAGGAACCACCATGCCCACTCTTGACGAGGACATCGTCCGGGATCTGCTGCACCGGGCCACCGAGGACCTGCACGCGCCGTCCCGGATCAGCGCCGGCGCGCTGAGCTGGCAGCACCGCCGGCGGCGCACCCGGGCGCTGGGCATCGCGGTGACCGGCGTGGCCGCCGCCACCGCCGTGGCCACCGTCACCGCGCTGGGCGGCGGGGGCGCGGCCACGCGGCCCGGCCGGCCCGCCGGGTCCGCGATCAGGCTGACCGCCGCGCAGCAGACACTGAACCAGCTCAGCTCGGCCGCGGCCGCGCGTGCTGCCCGCCTACCGGCCGGCCGGTACGTGGTCATGGCCGAACTGCAGGGCCCGGACAAGCGGACCACCGTGATCGACAGCAAGACCGGCGACGTGTGGACGTTCCAGTCCGGGCGCGGCATCCCCGCGGAGCTCCCGGAGGCCAAGTACGGCTCGCCGACCGAAGCCGAACTGGCCGCCTACCCGACCAACCCGGCCGCGCTGCGCACTCAGCTGATCGCGCAGGCCAAGGAGCAGCAGGCCCAGGGGATCAAGGCCATGCTGGCCCAGCTGGCGAAGTCGCACGATCCGAAGGCCCGCCAGAAGGCCCGCATAGTGCGCTCGTCCCAGCCCACGTTGACGAGCGACGACTGGGCCTTCAGCCAGGCCGCCTACCTGCTGTGGAACCCGCTGGTCCCGGCGCCGCTGCGGGCCGCGCTGTTCAAGGTGCTGGCGAGCACGCCGGGCGTGGTGGTCAACTCGCACGCACGGGACAGCCTGGGCCGGGCCGCAGTCGAGATCAGCCGGTACGACCGGGCCGCGAACTACACCGACGCGATCTTCGAGTCGCCAGACGCCAGCCGGGTGCTGGAGACCACCTCGATCCACCCGGCCACCCCGGCCCACGACGGCCTGCCCGCCGAGGCCAGCTACCAGCTGAGCGACACATACCTCTCCATCACGTGGACCAGCAGCCGGCCGACCAGGAACCCCTACGGCGGCTGACCAGGTGGCGGGCCGGGCCCGGCGGGGAGCACACCCCGCCGGGCCCGGCCTGTCTTACGGGCGGCAGGCCCCTCAGGGCACCGAGACCGGGACGCCGGTCTCGGCCTGGTCCGCCGTCTGCGGGGCCGGCCGCAGGGTCCGGCCGGCGATGGGCAGCAGCACGGCCACGGTGGCCGCGATGACCACCAGGACCAGCCAGGTCGGCACCCGGCCCCACTCACCGAGCAGCAGCAGGAAGCCCGGGATGGTGCAGGTGGTGAACGACAGGATCAGCGTCAGCCAGCCGGTCAGCGGCGTGAGCCGGTCCTTGCCCAGCGCGAGCACCACGAAGAACAGCGCCCACAGCACGGCCCATTGCAGCCACAGCAGGCCGATCGTCGGGTCGTGGAACTTGACGATGTTGGTGATGCCGAACGCGGTGGCCATGATGGCCACCCAGGCCGAGTACCAGCCGAGCCCGGTGGCCGGCTGGCTGGCCAGGTTGCTGATCCCCACGTACAGGTAGGTGAACCCGAACAGGAAGATCCCGGAGTCGAGCAGGATGTCGCTCGTGTTCGGGGCCGTCGCGATCAGGTAGAACGGGATCGCGACCTGGAGCGCGCCGACGAACAGGTTGAACGTGGCCGCCCCTTTGGAGTCGATCCGGCCCAGCAGGAGCAGGCCGTTGACGAACAGCACCGCCCCCACGAACATCAGACCCACAGCTGACATCGGGGCTCCCTAGTTGTACGAGTTGACCGGCGGCAGGTTGCCGTTGAGCAGGAAGTCGCCGGCGTGCATCGACTTGAAATCGAGCGGGTTGTGCAGGGACAGCGTGCGGGCGTTGCGCCAGTGCCGGTCGAAGCCGTACTTCTCCAGCACGCTGCCCGCGCCGCACACCTTGAACAGGGTGGACCCGGCGAACATGGCGGCTTCGGCGGCGGCCTCCCGGGCCTGCCCGGTGACCACGGACGCCTCGCCGCGGATGCGCTCGTCGCCCGGGTGAGCGACGGCCGCGTCACACAACTCGGCCGCACGCAGGGTGAGCAGCTCGGCCGCGTCCACGGCCGTCTTCATCTCGCCCACCCGGAGCTGGGTGTACAGGTCGTTGCTGGCCCGGTCGGCCGGGCTCTCGTACCACTTCCGCGCCTTGGTCTGCACGAACGCGACGGCGTCATCGAGCGCATTCTTCGCGATGCCGACGAACACGCCGGTGTGCACGGCCTGGTAGTTCAGCGAGGTGACCGCGCCGCCCCCGCCGCCTTCGGTGTCTGGGCTGCCCAGGCACAGCTCATCGGGAATCCACACGTCGTGGAACTCGGTGGTACCGCTGGCCGTGGTGCGCTGGCCGAACCCGGACCAGTCGTCGTGGATGGTCACCCCGCCCGCGTCGGTCGGCGTGTAGAACACCCGCACCTCGTCAGTGCCGTCCACCCGGCACGGGCCGAACGTGATGTCCCCGGCCAGGCTGCCGGTGCAGTAGAACTTCCGGCCGTTCAGCCGCCAGCCGTCGCCGTCCCGGCGCACCGTGGTGTTGAAGTCGTTCACGCTCTTGGTGCCGACCTCGGAGTAGGCGTTGGCGATCCACAGCTCGCGGGTGAACCGGGGGAGCCACCTGGCCTGCACGGCCGGCCCGGCGAACTCCTGCAGCAGCCGGATGCCGCCGGTGTGCAGCTGGTACATCTGGCCGATGTTGGAGTCGCCCGCCGAGATGGCGATCACGACCTTCATCAGCGTCACGAAGTCGCCGCCATAGCCGCCGTACTCCCGGGGGACCATGAGGCCGAGCAGGCCGGAGGCGCGGAACGCGGCGCACTGCTCGTAGGGGAACGACCGGTCGCGGTCGCGTTCCGCGGCGCCGGCCCGGAACTCGTCGCGCAGGCCTTCCGCGATGCCGATCGGGTCGTCCAGGCCGGCCCCGTCGAGCTGCGCAGGGGTGCTTTCGGTGGTGGTCACGGCGGTGTCCTCTCGGTGAGACCCTTTCGTGACCAGCATGCGGAGGGCCGCCGCGAGGCGTCCAATACGAATCCCCGACCGCGCGATAACTAAATCCTATTAATTTGATCGGGAATCTATGATTTGATCAGCGTAGTGCCCGGCTGGCCCGGCGCGGTTGATGATCAGACGAGTTCGAGCCGACTACCCCGGGTCCCGAGCCAGCATCGACGACAGCAGGACGGCGCGGCGCACGCCCGCCCGGCGGACGCCAGCAACGGGGCCAGCACCGAGCCGACGGCAGTGGCGTTCAGAAAAATGATTCCTTTCTCCTACGCCAGTACGTGCCTCCGTCACTGGCCCGGACGGGCCCGGGCGGGAGGATGTGACGAAAGCGATGGCCGGGGGAAGGAGCACTGGATTGGGGATGCAGGCGCCCGGTATTTCCGGCGCGAACTGGCGAGATGCCGCGATCCTGTGGGATTACCACCAACTCGATCATGAACCGCGGCCGTGCCCAGCCGGGATCGCGCTGGGCAGCAATGACCTGGGCGTGGCCACGCAGGCGGCCCGGCTGTTTCACCAGGGCCTGTTTCCGGTGCTGGTGCTGACCGGGGCGAACAGCCCGACAACGATCGCCCGCTTCCCGCGCGGCGAGGCCACCCACTACCGCGAGCACGTCCTGGCGCTGGACGTACCGGAACAGGCCATCCTGGTCGAGCCGGCGGCGACGAACACCGGGCAGAACATCTCGCGCTCACGCGCGGTCCTCCGCGAGGCGGGCCTCCAGGTGGATTCCGTGCTGCTCGTTTCCAAGCCGTACATGCAGCGCCGGGCCTATGCCACCTGCCGCCGGCGATGGCCGGACGTGACGCCCATCTGCGCCGCGCAACCGGTGGACTTCGCCAGCTATGCCCGGGCGGCCATCGAGAACGGCCATCTGATCATCGACCATCTGGTCGGTGACCTGCAGCGCATCGTGGCCTACCCGGCCAGGGGCTTCGCGATCGCGCAGCCGGTGCCAGCCCAGGTGCTGGCGGCCTACCAGCGGCTGGTCCAGGCGGGCTTCACCCGCCGCCTGCTGCCGGCCTGACCGGCTCGACGCTGGCGGCGTGGCGGCGGGCCAGGGCCCGGTACAGCTCGGGGTTCTGGTCTACCCACAGCTTCGCGCCGCCCTTGACCTCCCCGGCGACCTTGGCCGGGACGCCGACCGCGAGCATGCCGTCCGGCACGGTCATCCCGGGCGGCACGGTGGCGCCCGCCGCGACCAGGGCGCGGCGGCCGATCCGCACCCCGTCGAGCACGGTGGCGCCGTTGCCGATCAGCGCCTCTTCGCCGATGACCGCGCCGTGCACCACGCACAGGTGCCCGATGGTGGCGCCCGGGCCGACCTCGGTGACCGGTTCGGCGCCGCCGTGCAGCACCGAGCCGTCCTGCACGTTGGCGCCGCGGCGCACGATGATCGGGCCGAAGTCGGCCCGTAGGACGGCGCCGTACCAGACGGACGCCTCGTCCTCGATCGTCACGTCGCCGACGATGGTGGCGGTGGGCGCGATCCAGGCGGCCGGGCTGATCGTGGGCTGGTGGCCTTCGAAGGAAAAGAGTTGCACCCGCCCATGATGCCCGCTTACTTGATCAGCGGGTCGCGGGGCAGGCCGAGGATGCGCTCGGCGATCTGGTTCCGCTTGATCTCGGACGTGCCGCCCGCGATCGACATGGCCCGGTGCATCAGCGTCAGCGCGGCCGCCAGCCCGCCCGGGCCGTCCAGGAACGCCGCGTCCGGCCCGGCCAGCTCGGCCAGGATCGCGGCCGTCTCGTGGCCCAGCTCGGACAGCAGCAGCTTGGTGATGTTGCCTTCCGGCCCCGGACCGCCGCCGGCCACCGCCCGGTACGCGCTGCGCTGGTTCAGCACCCCCATCGCGTGCGTGCGGGCGATCTGCTTGCCGACCCGCCCGGCCCCGCCGGACAGCCGCTCCGGGTGCGCGTCGAACGGGGCGATGAACGCGCTGGGCGGCATGGCCATGCCGCCGTCGCCGCCGCCGATGCTGACGCTCTCGTTGCCCAGCGTGGCGCGGGCCACGGTCCAGCCCCCGTCCACCGGGCCAACCACGTCGGCGTCGGGCACGAACACGTCGTCGAAGAAGACCTCGTTGAAGTCCGAGTCCCCGCTGGGCATCTTCAGCGGCCGGACCGAAACGCCGGGCGCGTGCATGTCGATCACCATCATCGTGATGCCCTGGTGCTTGGGCGCGTCCGGATTGGTCCGCACCGTGGCCAGGCCGAAGTCGGCCAGGTGCGCGCCGCTGGTCCAGACCTTCTGGCCGTTGATCCGCCACCCAGCCACCTCGCCTTCCCCCTTCACTGCCCTGGTGGCCTTGGTCCTGATGCCGGCGGCGTCCGACCCGGCGCCCGGCTCGCTGAACAGCTGGCACCAGGTCACGTCCTGGTTGAGCGCCGGGCGGACCCAGCGGGCCACCTGGTCCGGGCTGGCCTGCTGGATCAGGGTCAGGATGATCCAGCCGGTGATGCCGAGGCTCGGCCGCTTGATGCCGGCCTTGGCGAATTCCTGCTCGATCACCAGCTGCTCGAGGGCGGCCGCGTCCCGGCCCCACGGCTTGGGCCAGTACGGCATCGCGTAGCCGGATTCGATCAGGGCCTGCTTGCGGCGTCGCCGGCCAGCTCGCTCAGCCGGGCCACGTCGGGCCCGATCGCGGTCCTGATCGGCTCCGCCTCGGCGGGCAGGTCGATCGCGGCCGCCCGGCGCACACCCCGCCGGACCAGGTCGGTGACCTCGATCGCGGCCTCCCCGGCGGACAGCACCGCGGCGATGGCCGCGGCCCGGCGCAGGTACAGGTGGGCGTCGTGCTCCCAGGTGAAGCCGATCCCGCCGTGGACCTGGATGTTGAGGCTGGCATCGCTGACCGCGGCGGGCACGGCCAGCGCGGCGGCGATGGCCGCCGTGTAGCTGAACTGATCACCGCCACCGGGCCCGGCCCGGCCCGCGTCCCAGGTGGCCGCGACGGCCAGCTCGGCCGCCACCAGCATGTTCGCGCAGTGATGCTTGACGGCCTGGAAGGTGGCGATCGGGCGGCCGAACTGCTCGCGGACCTTGGCATAGGCGGCCGCCTGCTCGGTGGTCTCGGCGGCCAGGCCCGCCGCCTCGGCGGCGAACACCGCCCGGGCCACGTCGGTCAGCAGCCGGCGCCCGCCGGGCAGCACGGTGGCCCGCGCCGCGTCCAGCGTGACCCGGGCGGCCCGCCGGCTGGTCCAGGTTGGCCGGCACCTCGGCCTGGACCCCGCCGGCCGACCGCTCGATGACCAGCACGTCGTCGCCCGCCGGGACCAGCAGCACGTCGGCCAGGTGGCCGCTGATCACCACCCCGGCCGGCCCGGTCGCGGTCCCGCCGGCTGCTGCACCTCGCCGCCCAGCGCGACCGCGCCGATCACGGTGCCGTCGGCCAGGCCGGGCAGCAGCCGCTTCTGCAGCTCGCCGGGCCCGGCCGCGGCCAGCACCGCGCTGGTGATCACGGTGGGCACGAACGGCCCGGGGGCCAGGTGCCGGCCCAGTTGCTCGGTCACGACCAGCGTCTCGGCCAGCCCAAAGCCGGAGCCGCCGCGTTCTTCCGGGATGTGCAGGCCAAGCAGGCCCAGGCCGGCCAGCCCGGACCAGAACGAGGGCAGCCCATCGGCCGCGGCGTCGAGTAGGCTGCGGGCCTCCGCACGGGACTGCTGGTCGGCCAGGAAACCGGCGACGGTTTCGGCGAGAGCGCGGTGTTCTTCAGAGATGGCGATCGACATGGCTAGATTTTCCCCGTTTACCCGGTGCCACATACCGCCGGGTTGCGTCATGATCCAGCCAGGCGGCGACGTTGCGACAGAATTCTGGCCGCGCCGGCAGCGGCGCCGCTAGCCGCGGAGGTGTGATGAGCGATCAGACGATCGGCCAGCCGGGGGTTCAGCCGGCCGCCCTGGCCGAGCCGACCCAGCATGTCCGTTATCGCTGGATCACTGGCCTCACCCTGGCCAGCCTGGGCATGTGGATGGCCAATCAGACGCCGCAGCAGGTCATGCTGGCGCTGCAACTGCAGGACATCACGCCCAAGCACAAGATCATTGCCCTGGGCGTGGTGACCGGGACCGGGGCCATCGCCTCCGCGCTGGCCACCCCCATTGTCGGCGCGCTGTCCGACCGCACCGCCCACGGCCGGCGGCTGAGCCGGTTCAGCGGCCGGCGGCACCGCTGGACGCTGGCCATGGTCGTGCTGGCCGCGGCTTGCCTGGGCCTGCTGGCCGCGCAGGGCACCGTGCTCGGCGTGGGCCTGTTCTGGTTCCTGTTCAGCGCGTTCCAGAACGGCGAGTACGCCACGCTGAGCGCGGCCGTCCCTGACCACGTGCCGGTACGGCAGCGGGCCACGGTGGCCGGCTGGATCGGCATGCCGATCGCGGTCGGCCTGGTGCTGGGCACCGTCCTGGTGGTAGACGTGCTCGGCCAGAATCTGGTCAGCGGCTACATCCTGCTGGCCGTGCTGATGGTCCTGCTAGCGCTGCCGTTCGTGCTGTTCAGCCCGGACCCCCCGCTCCCGCCCGAGCACCGCGAGCCGTTCTCCTGGCGCCGGCTGGCGTCGGCCTACTGGCTCAGCCCGCGCCAGTACCCCGACTTCGGCTGGGCCTGGCTGACCCGCTGCCTGGCCAGCCTGGCCATCGCCATGGGCACGCTGTACCTGCTGTACTTCCTCCGCGACGCGGTGCACTACGCCCAGCTGTTCCCCGGCCAGACCGCGGCGGACGGCCTGCTCATCCTGATCGTGATCTACACCGTGTGCGTGGTGCTGGCCGCGATCATCGGCGGGATCATCTCCGACCGGCGGGGCCGCCGCAAGATGATGGTCACCGTGTCCGGGCTGCTGATGGCGGCGGCCGCGCTGCTGCTGACGTTCTGGGAGACCTGGCCATCCGCGCTGGCCGCGGCGTTCCTGTATGGCCTGGGCTACGGCGCCTACATCGCGGTTAACCAGGCGCTGATCACCCAGGTGCTGCCAAACGCCGACGACCGGGCCAAGGACCTCGGCATCATCAACATCGCCATCGTCTGCCCGTGGGCCATCGGCGCGCTCATCGCAGCCCCACTGGTCGCGCTGGCCGGCTACCCGGCACTGTTCGGTGCGACCGCCGTGGTGTCCATCGCCGCCTCGGTCGGGGTGTGGCGGATCAAGAGCGTCCGCTGAGCCCGGCGCCGCGCTGACGGAGGACCGCGGTCAAGCTGGCCCGGTCCGGGCGGTTGCCTTAAGATCCCGAAATGGAGGTATTGGCGCCTCCAGGCCATTCCTGATTTCGCGGAGCGGAGCCCGTCCGTGACCCTCGCTTCTGGCGCCCCGCTCAATATCCTCGAGCCGGACCTGTACGCCGGCGACCCAGGCCCGGCCTATGCCTGGCTGCGGGATCAGGCGCCGGCCTACTGGGACCCGGTCAACCAGATCTGGGCCATCTCCCGGTTCCGGGACGTGCTGGCCATCGAGCGCGACGCCACCCGGTACAGCTCGGGCCGTGGCAGCCGGCCGCTCATCGAGATGAGCGCCTCGATGATCAACCGGGACGACCCGCGGCACCAGCAGCAGCGCAAACTGCTGTCCGGGCGGTTCTCACCCCGGGCGGTGCGGCGGCACGAGGACCGGGCACGGGCCATCGTGGCCGGCCTGCTCACCGCGGCGCTGGCCAAGGAACGCACCGAGGTGGTCCGCGACATCGCCGCGCCGCTGCCCGCGATGGTCATCGCCGAACTGCTCGGCTTCGACCGGGAGCACTGGCCGAAGTGCATGGAATGGTCCGAGCGGACGATGAGCGCGGCCGGGTTCCGGGACGACGATCCCCGCCAGCCGGCCGGGTCACCCGCGGCCATCACCGAATTCGCCACCGCCTTTTACCAGCTGATCGAGGCCCGGCGGGACGACCCGCGCGACGACCTGGTATCGGCCTGGGTGCACGGCACGATCGACGGCCAAGCCCTGGACATCCCGGAGATCATCCAGGAGGGCCTGCTGCTGCTCGACGGCGGCGCCGAGACGACGCGGTCGGTCATCGGGCAGACGGTCTGGAACCTGACCCGCTTCCCGGACCAGCGCGAGATCCTGGTGGCCGACCCGGCGGTCATCGGGACCACGGCGGTGGAGGAGTTCATCCGCTACGCCACGCCGATCCTCAACATGCGCCGCACGGTGACCGTGGACCACGAGCTGCATGGCCAGCAGCTGCGGGCGGGCGACCCGTCTTGCTCATGTACGGGGCGGCCAACCGCGAT
The DNA here is from genome assembly GCA_963747705.1 of uncultured Actinomycetes bacterium. Taxonomy (GTDB): domain Bacteria; phylum Actinomycetota; class Actinomycetes; order Streptosporangiales; family Streptosporangiaceae; genus RYN-230. The sequence continues at coordinate 147,809 of CAVVGF010000055.1, forward strand.
GACCGGGAGTTCACCGAGCCGGACCGCTTCGATGTGACCCGGCAGCCCAACCATCACGCGGCGTTCGGTTTCGGCACCCATTTCTGCCTGGGTGCGAACCTGGCCCGGCTGGAGCTGCGGGTGCTGTTCGAGGAACTGCTCCGCGCGGCGCCCAACTTCCGGCTGGTCGCCGGCCAGGCGCCCGAGTTCGCGCCCGGCTACTTCACCCGGACCCTGCGCGAGCTGTGGGTAGAGTTCAGCCCTGATCGCTGACACCCTGATCCCTGACACCAGGCGTGCAGCGGAAGGGGCAGACGATGGCCGCCGACCAGCCCGACGAGTGGGCCACCGGCCAGCTTGACCTGGCCGCTTACCTGCGGCGGATCGACTACGACGGGGACCTGGCCCCGACCGCCGCGACGCTGGCCGGACTGCACCGGGCCCACGTGGCCGCCATCCCGTTCGAGAACGCCGATGTCATGCTCGGCCGCGGGGTCCGCGTCGACCTGGCCAGCATCGCGGACAAGCTGGTGCGCCGCGGCCGCGGCGGCTACTGCTTCGAGCACGGGCAGCTGCTGGCGGCCGCGCTGGTCCAGCTCGGCTATCCGGTTGACCGGCTGCTGGCCCGGGTGGGCGGCCCGCATGACGTACGGTCCCACCTGGTGCTGCGGGTGCACGTGGGCGGGCAGCCCTGGCTGGCCGACACCGGCTTCGGCACTGGGCTGATCGAGCCGCTGCCGTTCGGCGACGGCGCACCGCACGACCAGTACGGCTGGACGTACCGGCTGCGGGCCGACGGCGACCACTACTGGCAGCTGCAAGAACGCCAGGGCGATGACTGGGCCACCCTGTACCAGTTCGACGACCAGCCGCAGTATCCGGCCGACGTAATGGTGGCCAACCACTTCACCTCGACCTACCCGGACTCGTCCTTCGTCCGGCAGCTGGTGGTGATCCGCAAGGACCCCGGCGGCCTGCGCCGGCTGACCGGGCGCCGGCGAGCAGCACCCGCCCGGGCCAGCCTGCCGACGAGCGCCACCTGGACGACCCGGGGTTCGCCGCCGCGCTGACCGGGACCTTCGGACTTCAGCTCACCGCCCAGGACGTGGCCCGGCTCACCGCGATCACCGCGACACCCGGGTCCTGAGAGCCGGTCCGGTACCCTGGGCCGCGCGCTGCTGCGCGACCCTGACGGCAATCTCGTGGAGATCGTCGCCAAGCGATCCTGAGGCGAGCCGCGTTCGCCACGTCGCCGACCCTTGCGCCTGGTTGCTACGCGTGTCAGGATGCACACCTTAAATGGCTATTCAGACGGCCTCGGGTGCATCCGGGCGGGTTGGGTCAGGGGTCGCTCCGGAAACGGAGGTGGGCACGATGGCGTTCCGCAGCCACCGTATCCCCGGGTTCAGACTCGGCGCGGCCCTGGCCGCCGTCGCGCTGGTGGCCGCCGCCTGTGGCGGCAGCTCGAGCGGCGGGGCTGCGCAGGGTGGCGTGTTCCGGCTGGGCAGCGCGTCCAGCATCGACTCGCTCAACCCGTTCGTCGCGTTCCAGGAAGACGCCTACTCGTCGTTCGAGTACATCTATCCCTACCTGGTGCAGTACAACCGCAGCCTGCAGTTCGTGCCGGACTTCGCGCGCAGCTGGTCGGAGAGCGGCGGCGGGCGGGTCTGGACGTTCCACACCCAGCCGAACGCCAAGTGGTCCGACGGCAAGCCGCTGACCGCCGCCGACGCCGCCTGGACCTTCAGCACGATCATCAAGTTCCAGAACGGCCCGACCGCCAACGCGGCGGGCGACGTGGCCCACATGAAGAGCGCGACCGCGCCCAACGCCACCACCCTGGTGCTGACCTACAAGCAGCCGGTGGCCAACGTGCTGTCCCAGCTGCAGCAGGTGCCGATCCTGCCCGAGCACGTCTGGGCCAAGTACGCCACCGGGCAACGGCAAGGCGCTGACCACGTTCACCAACCCGGCCCCGATCGTCTCCGGCGGCCCGTTCACCCTGGTCAAGTACACGCCGAAGCAGGTCGCGCTGTTCAAGCGCAACCCAACTTCTACGGCCCCAAGCCGCACATCGACGGACTCGGCCTGCAGTTCTTCGGCACCAACGACGCGCGAGATCACCGCGCTGAAGAGCGGCCAGCTGGACGGGATCGAGGTGGTGCCGCCGACCTCGGTGGCCGACCTGAAGCAAGGCCGGCTTCGTGGTACGGGAGAGCCCGGGCGACTACTTCGACGACTTCATCATCAACTCCAACCCGACCAGCAGGCCGAGCCACAAGGAACTGCTCAACCCGCTGCTGCGGCAGGCGTTCGACGACGCGATCGACCGGCACGCAGATCGTCAAGACCTCGCTGCTGGGCTACGGCCAGCCCGGCTCGTCGATCATCCCGCCGGCCACCGGGCACTGGTATGACCCGGCGATCAAGCCGGCGCGCGTTCAGCCTGGCCAAGGCCGAACGCGCTGCTGGACCAGGCGGGCTTCAAGATGGGCCGCAACGGCGTCCGGATCGCGGACGGGCACCCGATGTCCTACACGGTGATCATGCCGGCCGACACCACCGAGCAGCTACGGCGAGCGGTCGTTCGAGATCATCCAGGGCGACTTCAAGAAGATCGGCGTCCAGCTGACCCCGAAGGACCTGGACAACTCGGCCGCCTACAACGCGATCACCGCCAACAAGTACAAGAACTTCGAGCTGTCCATGTGGGACTGGTACGCCGCAGACCGACCCGGACTTCATGCTCTCGGTGCTGACCTGCGGGTCGTGGAACGTGTGGAACGACACCGGCTACTGCAGCAAGTCCTACGACAAGCTGTACCCGGCCCAGAGCGCGGCGATGGCACCCGGCCCAGCGCCAGCAGGTCGTGTACCAGATGCAGCAGATGATCGCTACCGCGCGCGCCCTACCTGGTGATCGACTACCCCGAACTCGATCGAGGCGCACAGCACGCACTGGACCGGCCTGCCCTGGTCGGTGGGACCTCGTGGACCGAGTTGTCCGAAGATCCCGTTCGAGAGCGTGCACCAGGCAGGCTGACCAGGTGCGCAGCGCGCCGACTATGTGATCAAGCGGGGGTTCTTCGCGCTGGTCACCATCTTCGTGGCGATCACGATCAACTTCTTCCTGTTCCGGGTGCTGCCGGGCAGCGCGGTCACCGACCTGTCCCGGGTGCCGCACGCCGGCCCCGAAGCTGCAGCACGCGCTGACCGTCGAGTTCGGCCTGGACAAGCCGAAGTGGCAGCAGTACTTCATTTACCTGAAGCGAGCTGGCGCACGGCAACATGGGCATCTCGTTCGCCTACCAGCAGCCGGTCAGCCACCTGCTGATCGCCGACCTGAAGAACACCATCCCGATGGTCACCGTGGGCACGCTGGCGGCATCGTCGTCGGCGTGTTCACCGGCGTGCTGTCGGCCTGGCGGCGCGGCTCACCGCCCGACCACGTCAGCACCAACATGGCCATCTTCGCCTACGCGTTCCCGACCCAGTGGCTCGGCCTGATGCTGCTGATCCTGTTCGCCGGGACTGCCGCGGGCGGGATGAGCAGACCCGTTCCTGTTCGGCACCGAGCCGTTCTGGCAGCATCTCGGCGACATCGCCACAGCACATGATCCTGCCCGCGGCGACGCTGATGCTGACTGCCTACGGCAGTACACGCTGGTGGTCCGGTCGTCGATGCTGGAGACGCTGGGCGAGGACTACGTGCTCACCGCGCGGGCCAAGGGGCTGCCGGTACGGCGCATCGTGTGGCGGCACGCGGTGCGCAACGCGCTGCTGCCGCTGGTCACGCTGATCGCGCTGGACCTCGGCTACATCGTCGCCGGGGCGATGCTGGTCGAGGTCGTGTTCAGCTGGCCCGGCATCGGCCTGGCCATGTACACCGCGATCGCCAGCGCGACTACCCGATGCTGCAGGGCGGGTTCCTGATCCTGACCGTCTCGGTGATCGTGCTGAACTTCGTCGCCGACCTGCTCTACTTCCGCCTCGACCCGAGGATCAACCAGTGACGCTGCACGCTGCAGGACCAGCAGCTCGGCCACCGAGACCGGGCGCAGCCGTCCCGGCGGCGCCGGGTTCCTGCGCGAGCGTGCTGCGCGAGCGCAAGGCCGCGGTGATCGGGCTGGCGATCATCGTGTTCTTCGTCGTGCTGGCGATCATCGCGCCGCTACATCTCGCCGTACAGCACCACCGCCCAGACTGCGCCGGTCGTACGCGCCGCCCAACTCGGCACACTGGCTGGGCTGCGACGACGGCGGCATCGACATGCTCAGCGAGCTGATGCAGGGCGGGCGGATCTCGCTGGTGGTCGGCTTCGCGGCCGCCCTGGTGGCGATGATCATCGGCGGCGGGGTCGGCATCCTGTCCGGCTACTTCGGCGGCGGGTCGACATCGCGCTGATGCGGGTCACCGACTACTTGCTGGTCATCCCCGACCTGGTGTTCGCGATGGTGATCGCCGGCGTCTGGGGCGCCGAGCCTGTTCCACGTGATCATCGTCATCGGCATCCTGGAGTGGACCACCACCGCGCGGCTGATCCGGGCCCAGGTGATGAGCGTGAGCGAACGCGTCTACGTCAAGCGCGCCCGGGCGCTCGGCGCCGGGCACCGCGCATCATCGGCAAGCACATCCTGCCGCAGGTCGGCCCGCTGCTGATGGCCAACACCGTGCTCACCGTCGCGATCGCGATCTACCTGGAGACCGCGCTGGCCTTCCTCGGCCTGGAAGACCCGACCGTCACCACCTGGGGCACGATCCTGGAGCACGCGTTCGAGCGGACGCGCGATCAGTTCCGGCGCCTGGTGGGCGATCGTGCCGGACGGCATCGTGCATCGCCGTGGTGATCGTCGGCTGCTTCCTGTTCGGCCAGGCCATCGAGGACGCGCTCAACCCGCGGCTGAAGGTGGCCCACCTGTCGGTGCGCCGCTGGCGGATCCGCCCGCTGGCCGGAGGGGGCCGGACGCGATATGACCAGCCTGCTCGAGGTCGAGGACCTGCACGTCTGGTTCGACCTGCCGCACGGGCCAGCAGGGCCAGGTGCACGCGGTCCGAGGGGTCAGCTTCGCGCTGGACGCCGGGCGAGCGGTTCGGCCTGGTCGGCGAGTCCGGGTGCGGCAAGACGACCACGATCCTGGCGCTGATGGGACTGCTGCCGCCGACCGCCACGCTGGCCGGCGAGGTCCGCGTCGAACGGGCACGAGCATCCTGGCCGGCGGCGAGGACTCGGTCGCGGCCGTACCGCTGGAACGACATCGCGATGGTGTTCCAGGGCGCGATGAACGCGCTCAACCCGGTCAAGAAGGTGGGCTGGCAGATCGCCGAGCCGATGGCCTTCCACGGCGTCGCCGAGGGCGCGGCGGCCCGGCGGCGGGCCGGCGAGCTGCTGGAACTGGTCGGCATCCCGGCCGCCGCGGCCGAGCGCTACCCGCACGAGTTCTCCGGCGGCATGCGCCAGCGCGCCGCGATCGCCATGGCGCTGGCCTGCCAGCCGAAGATCCTGCTGGCCGACGAGCCGACCACCGCGCTCGACGTGATGGTGCAGGCGCAGATCCTGGAGCTGCTGACCCGGCTGTCCAGCGAACTCGGCCTGGCGCTGGTGCTGGTCACCCACGACCTGCCGGTGGTCGCGCAGGTGTGCGAGCGGGCCGCGGTGATGTACGCCGGCGAGATCGTCGGAGCTGGGCCCGATGGACGCGCTGTACCACATCGCCGCGGCACCCGTACACCCGGATGCTGTTCGCGGCGACCCCGACCTGTACGGCGAAGGCGAGGTGGTCTCGATCCCCGGCGCGCCGCCGCGGCTGGACCGGGCGATCACCGGCTGCCCGTTCCGGCCGCGCTGCGACTCGGCGTTCGAGCCGTGCGCGGGCGAGCACCCGGAGCTGAGCGTGGTGCGGCCGGATCACCAGGCCGCCTGCCACCTCATCCGCCACCTGGCCGGCGAAGGCAGCGCGACATGACTGAGGCACCGCTGCTCGAGGTCGAGAGCCTGGTCACGCACTATCCGGTGCGGCCCAGCCTGACCGAGCGGATGGCCCGGCGGCCGCGGGAGTGGGTCCACGCGGTCGACGGGGTGAGCTTCAGCCTGGCCCGGGGCGAGATGCTGGCCCTGGTCGGCGAGTCGGGCTGCGGCAAGACCACCACGGCCCAGACGATCCTGCGGCATGGTCGAGCCCACCGCGGGGACGATCCGGCTGAACGGCACCGACATCACCGGCGCTGCCAGAGCGGCAGACTGCGGCCGCTGCGGCGCAAGCTGCAGATGATCTACCAGGACCCCTACGAGTCGCTCGACCCGCGGTTCCGGGTGGCGAGACGGTCGAGGAGCCGATGCTGGTGCATGGCATCGGCGGCTCGCAGGCCGAGCGGCGGGAGCTGATCATCGAGGCGCTGGACCGGGCCGGGCTGACCCCGGCCGAGCCTGTACCTGGACGCGGTACCCGCACGAGCTGTCCGGCGGCCAGCGCCAGCGGGTCGCGATCGCCGCGGCGCTGGTGCTCGGCCCGGAGCTGCTGCTGGCCGACGAGCCGGTGTCGATGCTGGACGTGTCGGTGCGGGCCGGCGTGCTGGCCCTGCTGGACGGGCTGCGCCGGGACGGCGCATGGGCATCCTGATGATCACCCACGACCTGTCCACGGCCGCGCACTTCGCCGACCGGATCGCGGTCATGTATCTGGGCCGGATCGTCGAGCAGGGGCCAGCGCGCGAGGTGGTCCGCAACCCGCAGCACCCGTACACCAAGGCGCTGCTGTCGGTGGTGCCCAAGCCGCGACCCGCGGCAGCGCAGCACCCCGCAGATCCTGCACGGGCGAGACGCCCAACCCGATGGACGTGCCGACTGGCTGCCGGTTCCACCCCCGCTGCCCCATCGCCATCGACCGCTGCTCGGCCGAGGACCCCCCGCTCCGCCAGCCGGCGCCGCGTCCGCGACCCACGAGGCCGCCTGCCTCCTCGCCTAGCCGCCCACCCGCCCTCCCATGATCGTTTGAGAGGTGGGTGGGTGATTTGGGGGCGATCACGGGATGGCTTCGGCGGCGCCCTCCAGGGTGGCGACGGCGAGGGGGCCGAGGGTGGGGAGGTGGTAGCCGCCTTCCTGGATGAGGACGGCCGGGGCCAGGGCGGCGATGCGGCGGCCGGCCTCGCGGTAACCGGCCGCGGTGACCTGCAGCGGGCTCTCCGGGTCCTCGGCCGCCGCGTCCAGGCCCAGCGAGACCACGACCGCGTCCGGCCGCAGTTCGCGGGCTTCCACGCACAGCACGTCGAGCGCGTCCAGCCAGCCGTCGTCACCGGTGCCCGGGGCCAGCGGCAGGTTCCAGTTGTAGCCGTGGCCCGCGCCCGCGGCCGCGCTCGTCCGGCGTAGCCGCGTAGTGCGGGAACCAGCCCGCGCCCGGGTCCACGTGCAGCGACCCGTACCAGACGTCGGGCCGGTCATAGAAGATCATCTGCGTGCCGTTGCCGTGGTGCGCGTCGATGTCCAGCACCGCCACCTGCGGCCGCGCCGGCCATGCGCAGCGCCTGGGCGGCGACCGCGGCGTTGTTCAGGTAGCAGGAGCCGCCGTAGCCGCCGCGGGTGGCATGGTGCCCGGGCGGCCGGCACAGCGCGTAGGCCAGCCCGGCTCCCCGAGCTGACCAGGTCGGCCGCGGTCAGCGCGGCATCCACCGCGCCGCGGATGGCCTCCCACGACCCCGGCCCGAGCAGCGTCATCGTGTCGTAGCAGAACAGCCCGGCCCGGGCGTGCGCGGCCGGCGGCACCCGGAGCGGCAGTCCGGCCAGCATCGCGCCGGTCGGGAACAGGTACGGCACCACCCGGTCCCGGCCATGGTCGGCGGGCAGCCCGGCCTGGTCCCAGTCGGCCCAGATCCCGGCCAGGTGGTTGACCAGCCGCGGGGTCGTGCACGGTGCGCAGGATCGCGTCGTCGTGCGGGCGGGCACCTGCACCGGGGCGCCCGCCCCTTCGAGCGCGGCGCGCAGCACGAGCGCCCGGTCGGGCAACTCGGTGCCCGGATCCCGCAGGCCGAGCCACACCTCGCCCGCGGGCTCGTGCCGCAGGCAGTCCGCACTCCAGACCACCGGGACCGGCATGCTCACCCCGCTGCCTCCCCCCTGATCTGCGGCGGCGTTACCATCACGGGATGCCCCGCGTCACCGATCTTGGCATCACCATTGGCCTGCTGCCAGCAGGCCCAACCGGGTCGGTGCTCGACGTGCCCGGGACGGCAACGCCTCCTACCAGCTTCCGGCCCGCGAGCTGGCCGCGCTGATGAGGCAGGGAGTGGCGTGATGCAGGAGGATTTTCCGGTTGCACCGGCCACCCAGGGCGCGGACGATCCGTACGGCTGGATGCGGGATACGCAGCTGCCCGCCGTGCGCGCATATCTGGCGGCCGAACGCCAGTACTACGAGCATCAGGTCGCGCCGCTGCGCGGGTTGCGGGATGAGCTGCGCGCGGAGATGACCGGGCGGGTCGCCGCGGCCGAAGAGTCGGTGCGCTGGCGGCAGGGCGCGTTCTGGTACTGCACCGCCACCACGGCGGGCCAGGAGTTCGAGCAGCTGCGCCGGGCCGCCGGTCCTGACGTCGCGGCGGAGGTGCTGCTGGACGAGAACGTCCTGCTCAGCGACCCGGGGTGCGACGGCGGGTACGTCGCGCTCGGCGTCAGGGAGGTGAGCCCGGACGGGCGGCTGCTGGCCTACTCGGTGGATTTCGCCGGCGACGAGGTCTACCAGCTGCGCATACGGGACCTGGTGTCCGGCCAGGACCTGCCGGACCGCATCGAGCGGACCTACTACGGGCTGGCCTGGGCGGCCGATTCCCGGTCCCTGCTCTACGTGGTCACCGACGCGGAGTACCGGCCGCATGAGGTCTGGCGGCACCAGCTCGGCACCGGCCCGGACGCGGACGTGCTGGTGTTCCGCGAGGACGACCAGCGGTTCGAGCTGACCGTCCGGGCCACCCGCAGCGGCGCGTACCTGCTCATCGAGACCGAGTCGCGGGACACCACGGAGACGCTGTTCGTGCCGGCCGCGGACCCGGGCGCGCGGCCTGCCGTGCTGGAACCGCGGCGGCGCGGCGTCGATTACCGGGCCGACCACGCCCGTGGCCCGGACGGTGGTGACTTCTACCTGGTCAGCAACGACGCCGCGGTGGAGTTCCGGCTAGTACGGGCGCCCGTGCGATCCCCCGGCCGGGCGTACTGGACGGAGGTCATCGCGGGTGCGGCGGACACCCGGCTGGTGGGCTGCGACGTGTTCGGCCGCTACCTGGTCGTGACGCAGCGCCGGGGCGCGGCGACCCAGCTGCGGGTGCTGGACCTGGAGACCGGCACGCAGCGGCTCATCGAGCCGCCGGGCCCGGAGTTCGCGCTGGAGCTGGCGGTCAACGAGGAGTACACGGCGTCCGCGGTTTCGGTGCGGACCGAGTCGCTCATCGACCCGCCCGCCTGGCATGACGTTAACCTGGCCACCGGCCAGTGGGAGCTGCGCAAGCGGCAGGACGTGCCCGGCTATGACCCGGCCGGGTACGAGAGCCGGCGGCTGGCCGCGGTGGCCGCGGACGGCACCATGATCCCGGTGACCATCGCCTGCCGCCGCGGGCTGCGCCCGGACGGGACCGCGCCGTGCCTGCTGTACGGCTACGGGGCGTACGAGGCGTGCTCGTGGCCGGAGTTCAGCGTGCTCACCCCCAGCCTGCTGGACCGCGGCTTCGTGTACGCGGTGGCGCACGTGCGTGGCGGCGGTGAGGGCGGCCGGCGCTGGTGGCTGGACGGACGGCTGACCCGCAAGCGCAACACGTTCACCGACTTCATCGCGGCCGCGGATATGCTGGCGGCGGACGGGTGGGGGGACGGCGGCCGGATCGTGTCCCGCGGGCTGTCGGCTGGCGGGCTGTTGCAGGGCGCGGTGTACGCGCTGGCCCCGGGCCGGTGGCGGGCGGTGGTGGCCGAGGTGCCGTTCGTGGACGTCGTGACCACAATGCTCGACCCGTCCATCCCGCTCACGATCACCGAATGGGACGAGTGGGGTGACCCGCGGGACCCGGAAGTGCGGGCCTACCTGCGCTCGTACAGCCCGTACGACAACGTGCCTGCGGGACGGCGGCCGGCGCCTGCTGGTCACCGGGAGCCTGCACGACCCGCGGGTGCTGATCCACGAGCCCGCCAAGTGGGTGGCCAAGCTCCGTGCTACCGCGGACGATGCGGCCGGGCAGGTGCTGTTCCGGGCCGAACTGGGCACGGCCGGGCACACCGGCCCCACCGGTCGCTACGACCGGCTGGGCTACGAGGCGGAGATCGGCGCGTTCATCGTGGCCGCGGCCGGCTAGTCCGACCCCGCCCAGCCACCACTGGCCGACGAGCCGGGCCCACGGCCGGCCTGGTGGTCTTCGCTTACGGCGGCATCGCCCGGCTCTGCGGCATACACGCGGCAGGCCATTCGCCGAGCGGCGCCTTACCTTCCTCGCTCTGTGCTATCGTCCGGGCGCGATTTGGTAATCGGGGCGCCGGATAATCGCCGGCGAAAATCGCAAACCATCCCAAAAAAGCAAGCTCTTCCTGGGGGATATATATGCGTAACAAAGTGACCCGCGGCGCACTGGCGGCGGCGGCCGCGGGCGGGCTGGCGGCCGCGGGACTGGCCACGGCGGCCCCGGCACTGGCCGCCTCGGTCAACGTGCCCTGCCAGGTGCCCGCGCTGGCCTATGCGATCGCGCACGCGGGCAACGGCGATTCGCTGCGGCTGGCCAGCAACTGCACGTACCTGCTGCACAGCGCGCTGCCATCGGTCACCAAGACGGTGACGCTGGAGGGCCGCAACACCACGATCGAGCGCAGCTACCGGGGCGGCACGCCCGCCTTCAGCCTGCTGAGCGTGGGAGTCGGCGGTGGCCTCACGGTCGCCAACATCAACTTCCGTAATGGCGACGCCAGCGTCGAAGGCGGGGCCATCTACGGCGAGGACGGCCCGGTCACCGTCATAGGCGGCACGTTCACGGATAACTACTCCGGCGAGTACGCCGGGGCCATCTGGAACGAGGACTACGGGACCGTAAATGGCGCCCGCTTCATCGATAATTCGGCCGAGTACGGCGGTGCCATCGACAATGAGGAGGAAGCGACGATCCAGAATTCCACGTTCATCGGCAACAGCGGCGAGTACGGCGGCGCCGTGTATAACGCCGGGGATGTGACGGTCGCGAATTCCACCTTCACGGGGAACAGTTCGAGCGTGTACGGCGGCGCCCTCGAGGTCGGCCAGGACACCTCCACGCTGGTGGGGGACACCTTCACCAAGAACTCCAGCGCCTACGGCGGCGCCATCGAGGTGGAGAGCGGCACGCTCCACGTCGCCGGCGCGTACTTCGGGCTGAACCTGGCCAGCGGGGACGGCGGCGGCATCGCGAACTACTCCATCGCCACCGTGGACCACACCACGTTCACAGGCAATGAGGCCGACGGGGAGGGCGGCGGCGTGGACGTCGACGGGACGTCGCTGGCCATGCACGACATCAAGCTCAACGGCAACACCGCGGAATACGGTGGCGGGGTCTACAGCGAGACGCCCATGACGCTGGGCGGCGTCTTGTTCAGCGGTAACACCGCGGTCTACGGGGGCGGGCTCTACAACGACAACGTCGCGAACGCGTACGGCGTCACGGTGCAGGAGAACCAGGCCAGTTCGGCCGGTGGCGGCATCTACAACGACACCGCCTCCCCGCTGCACCTGTTCAGCAGCCAGGTGGTCGAGAACAACGCGCCACGCGGTGAGGGCGGCGGCATCTTCAACCTCGGCACCGTCACCCTGACCCACACGCTGGTCGTGCACAACACGCTGAACAACTGCTCACCGGCGGCCTCGGTCCCAGGCTGCTTCGGCTGACCTCAGCGCAACCATCAGGTGGCCCGGCGGGACGACCCGCCGGGCCACCGGCGCGCCGACGGTGCCGCCGCGGCCGGATCCTGCGGGCCGCTACCTGGCGACTCTGACGTTGACGTCAAGGTGCGATAGGCTCCCGGGTGCCCAGATTCCCGGCCAGACGAGGAGGCTTGATACTGGTGGCAGGACGAGCGGAGGCGGCCACAGCCCGGCCCGCAGACGGCATTGGGCCCGCGGACGGCCGGGGCGTCCACTACAAGTGGATCGCGCTGTCCAACACCACGCTCGGCATCCTGATGGTGACCATCAACCAGTCCATCCTGCTGATCTCGCTGCCCGCGCTGTTCCGCGGGATCAACCTGAACCCGCTGGTGCCATCGAACACCTCCTACTTCCTCTGGGTGTTCATGGGTTTCCTGCTGGTCACCGCGGTGCTGGTGGTCAGCCTGGGCCGGGTCGGCGACATTTACGGCCGGGTCAAGATGTACAACCTGGGCTTCGCCGTGTTCACCCTGTTCTCCATCCTGCTCTCGATCACCTGGCTGACCGGGCCGGCGGCGCGATCTGGATCATCGTGATGCGGGTGTTCCAGGGCGTCGGCGGCGCGTTCCTGTTCGCCAACTCCACCGCCATCCTGACCGACGCGTTCCCGCCGGATGAGCGGGGCATGGCCATGGGCATCAACGGCATCGCGGCGGTGAGCGGCTCGTTCCTGGGCCTGCTGCTCGGCGGGGTGCTGGCCCCGGTGCAGTGGCGGCTGGTGTTCCTGGTGTCGGTGCCGTTCGGCCTGTTCGGCACCATCTGGGCCTACGTCAAGCTGCGCGACAACGGCGTCCGCATCCCAGCCAAGATCGACTGGCTGGGCAACGCGCTGTTCGCCATCGGCCTGATCGCCCTGCTGACCGGCATCGTGTACTCGCTGCTGCCGTACGGCGGGCACCCGACCGGCTGGACCAACCCGTGGGTGCTGGCCGGCATCTTCGGCGGGATCGCGATCCTGGTGCTGTTCGGCTGGGTGGAGACCAAGGTGGCCGCGCCGATGTTCCGGCTCGGCCTGTTCCGGATCCGGGCCTTCACCGCGGGCAACATCGCCGGGCTGCTCGGCGCGCTGGGGCGCGGCGGCATCCAGTTCATGCTGATCATCTGGCTGCAGGGCATCTGGCTGCCGCAGCACGGCAAGAGCTTCAGCGAGACGCCGCTGTGGGCGGGCATCTCGATGGTGCCGCTCACTCTCGGCTTCCTGATCGTCGGCCCGCTGGCCGGGATGCTGTCCGACCGCTACGGGGCCCGGCTGTTCGCCACGACCGGCCTGATCGTCTCGGGGGCCAGCTTCCTGCTGCTGGAACTGCTGCCGATCAACTTCAGTTACCTCTGGTTCGCCCTGCTGATCTTCTTGTTCGCGGTCGGCATGGGGCTGTTCTTCGCGCCGAACCAGGCCGCGGTGATGAACAGCCTGCCGCCCGAGCAGCGCGGCGCGGGCGCGGGCATGCTGAACACGTTCCAGAACTCGGCCACCGTGCTGTCCATGGGCCTGTTCTTCACCATCGTCACGCTGGGGCTGGCCCACAACCTGCCGTCGCACCTGTACCGCGGGCTGGTCAAGGCGGGCGTGCCCGCGCCCGCCGCGCACCTGGTGGCCAGCGAGCCGCCGATCGGCAGCCTGTTCTCGGCCTTCCTCGGCTACAACCCGATCAAGGAACTGCTCGGCCCGACCGGCGCGCTGCAGCACCTGAGCCCGGGCCAGGCCGCCTACATCACCGGGCGGTCGTTCTTCCCCCAGCTCATCGAGCAGCCGTTCGCCAGCGGCCTGCACCTGGCGTTCACGTTCGCGGCCATCGCGACCCTCATCGCGATCGTCGCCTCGGCCGTCCGCGGCCAGCGCTACCAGCATGGGACCGAGCCGGTGGCCGAGGAACTGGCCGACGGCGCGGCCGAGATCGGCGGGCTGGCCGGGCTCGACCCGGTCACCTCCGCTGATGTGGATGTCCCGGTCAATGGGCAGCTGGCCACGGCGGCCGACCAAGCGCAGCCGGGTGGGCGGGTAACCGACCGCCCACCTGGGCAGGAGTGAACTGATGAAGACGCCAAGCCCGGCCCCGCCCACGGCGGCCAAGGCGGCTGGCGGTGGGCTGCTCGGCATCGGCGCCGCCGCGGCCCGGGCGGGCGTGTCCCAGCGGGCGCTGCGCTACTACCAGCAGATCGGCCTGCTGGTCCCGGCGCGCACCACGCCGGGCGGGCTGCGCCGCTACTCCGAGGACGACCTGGCCCGGGTGGCCCGGATCCGGGAACTGCAGGCCCTGCTCGGCCTCAACCTCGACGAGATCGCGGTCGTGCTGCGCAACGAGGACCGGATCGCCCAGATCCGGCTCAGCTACCACGACGAGCGGACCAGCGAGGAGGAACGCCGCCAGCTGACCCGGGAGTGTCTCGCGCTGGCCGGGGACCTGCGGGCCACGGTCCAGGCCAAGCGGGACGCCCTGGACGGCTTCCTCACCGACCTGGACACCCGGATCGGCAAAGCCCGGGCTCTGCTCGCGGGCCAGCCCGGCCTAGGCCGCGGCGGGTAACCTGTCCGGCGTGGATGCTGAGCACGCGGCCTTCGACAGCAGCATCGCGCACCACGCCCGGATCTATGACTACCTGCTCGGCGGTAAGGACAACTATGCCGCCGACCGCAAGGCGGGCGACGCGCTGAAGGCGGCCTACCCTGCGATGGTGGAGCTGGCCCGGGCCAACCGGGCCTACCTGGGCCGGATGGTGCGCTTCCTGGCCGGTGAAGCCGGGATCCGCCAGTTCCTCGACATCGGCACCGGCATCCCGTCCGCAGGCAACACCCACGAGGTCGCGCAGGAGGTGGCGCCGGACAGCCGGGTCGTCTACGTCGACTACGACCCGATCGTGCTGGCCCATGCCCGCGCCCTGCTGGCCAGCGGCCCGCACGGCGCCACCGACTACATCGACGCCGACGCGCGCAATGTCGGCACGATCCTGGAGCAGGCCGCGCGCACACTGGACTTCGGGCAGCCCGTCGCGGTGATCAGCCTGCTGACCCTGCACGCGATCAGCGACGAGGATGATCCGTTCGCGATCATGGGCCGGATCATGGCCGCGCTCACGGCCGGCAGCTACCTGGGCATCTCCCACCCCGCCTCGGACATCGAGCCGGACAAGGTGACCGACCTGCAGACCCGGGTCAACCAGCTCAGCTATCAGCAGTACACCGGCCGCAGCCACGACCAGGTGATGCGGTTCTTCGAGGGGCTTGAGCTGGTCGAGCCCGGGCTGGTCCAGGTCCAGCACTGGCGGCCGGCCGCCGGGACCAACGGCACGCTGGCGCTGTGGGCCGGGGTGGGCCGCAAGCCGGGCTAGGCCGGGCGGCCGGTCAGGCCGAGGAGCGCTCGACCAGCTCGCTGCTCAGCACCACGTGGACGGGCTGCTGGACGCGCCCGGCGATCTGATCGTCCAGGATCCGGAGGGCTTCCAGGGCGTTCTGCTCGATCGGGTTGCGCATGGTGGTCAGCGCCGGCTCGACCATGGTGGCCGCGGCCGAGTCGTCGAAGCCGACCACCGCGACATCCTCCGGCACCCGCCGCCCGGCCGCGCGCAGTGCGCCGATCGCGCCCGCCGCCATCAGGTCCGAGGCGACGAACAGCCCGCGCAGCCCGGGGTGGCGCCGTAGCAGCTCGGCGGCCCCCTGCCGCCCGCTGGGCAGCGACCAGTCGCCGTTGACCACCAGGTCGGGGCGGAACTGGTCGCCGAGCGCACGCCGGTAGCCGTCGAGGCGCTCGCGGCCGCTGCTGGTCTGCAGCGGGCCGGTCACCGTGCCGATGGTCCCGCCGACCTTGCCGGTCAGGTAGCTCACCCCGGTGAACGCGGCCTTCTCGTCGTCGATCGCCACCCAGGAGAAGGCCTTCTCGAAGCCGAGCGGCTTGCCCAGCACCACGAGCGGTAGCCGGTTGGTCTGCAGCTGGGCGAGCAGCGGCTCCCCGTCGTGGGTCAGCGCCAGCAGCGCCCCGTCCACGTGCCCGAGCGTGAGGTAGTCGCCCAGGGAGTTCTCTTCCTCTTCGTCCTCGGCCGTGGTGATCAGCAGGTGCCGCCCGCTGTGCCGCAGCTGGCGGGAGAACGTCCGGGCGAACAGCCCGAAGTTCGGGTCCTCGAACAGGCGCTCCCCGCGCTCGGAGATGACAAAGGCAATCGACCCGTTGCGGCCGCGGGCCAGGTTACGGGCCGACTGGTTGACCGAGTAGCCGAGCGTGTCGATCGCGTCGTTCACCGGGTCGCGCACGGCCGGGCGGACGTTGCGGCCGCCGTTGATCACCCGGGAGACCGTCCCGCGCCCGACGCCGGCCAGCCGGGCCACATCCTCGATCGTCGGACGCCGGCGGGAGGGGGCGGCGCGCCGCTGATCTGAAGTCGGCCACCAGCGCATCCTATCGCCGCGGGCCAGGTTATGGAATCGCTCCCAACTTTCCATTGCCAGGCATGATCAAGGCTGTTACAGTCCACGACAACAAATTGGGAACGCTCCCAAAATGACCGTTGGTGTCCGGCCCCACGCTACCGCTGCGACCCGGCACCATACCGGAGCTGGGCCTCCGGCACAGCGTTGTTGATCCGCTCCGGCCTGCGTCCCCGCGCGGCCGGAGGAGTTCAGGAGGTAGCAGCCCATGACGTCGTCGATCCCCAGCACCAGACGCACGGCCTGGTCCCGGCACAAGCTCCTGCTGGCGGCCGGCGCCGCGGCGGGCGCGCTGGCGCTGGCCGCCTGCAGCAGCAGTCCGGCCCCGGCCAGCGGCACCAGCACCGGCAAGGTCACCCTGACGTTCTGGTCCTGGGTGCCCAGGCATCTCGCAGTCGGTCAACCTGTGGAACAAGAGCCATCCCGAGCATCCACGTGAACCTGAACGAGGTCACCTCCGGGAACGCGGGGACCTACGCCAAGATGTTCAGCGCGCTGCAGGCCGGGAACGCCCCCGACCTCGGCCAGGTCGAGTACGCGACGCTGCCGAACTTCGAGCATGTCGGCGGCGTGGTGGACCTGTCCAAGTACGGCGCCAGCAGCGTCAAGTCAGACTTCGTGCCGTGGACCTGGGCGCAGGTGACCCAGGGCAGCGCGGTGTACGCGATCCCGCAGGACACCGGCCCGATGGGCCTGTTCTACCGGGCCGACCTGTTCAAGAAGTACGGGCTGGCCGTGCCGACGACCTGGGCGCAGTACCTGAGCGACGCCAAGAAGCTGCACGCCGCCCACCCGAACGCGTACATCGCCGCGTTCCCGGCCAACGACGCGCAGTGGTTCTCCGGCCTGGCCTGGCAGGCCGGGGCCAAGTGGTTCAGCACCTCGGGCGACACCTGGGTCGCCGGCATCGACGATGCCGCCTCCACCCAGGTCGCCAACTTCTGGCAGCAACTGATCAGCGAGCACCTGGTCAAGGTCGAGCCGGACTTCGCCTCCGAGTGGTACAAGGACCTGTCCGACGGCACCCTGCTCACCTGGCCGACCGCGGTCTGGGGCGAGAACACCCTGGTCACCAACGCCGCACCGACCAAGGGCGACTGGCGGGTGGCGCCGATGCCCAACTGGGGCACGACCAAGAGCAACGGGAACTGGGGCGGCTCGACCACGGTGGTGTTCAAGGACAGCAAGCACCCGGCCCAGGCCGCGCAGTTCGCCGAGTGGCTGAACACCAACCCGCAGAGCATCACCGGCCTGATCACCAAGGGCGGCCTGTACCCGGCCGACCTGGCCGGCCAGCAGCAGCCCGCGGCCAACTCCCCGGTGCCGTTCTACGGCGGCCAGAACATCTGGCAGGTGTTCCGGGCCAACGGCGCGCTGGTCAACACCAGCTTCCAGTGGGGCCCGATCATGAACACCACGTTCACCCAGATGGCCGACGGCTTCGGCAAGGCGACCAGCGGCTCCGGCACCCTCGCCCAGGTGCTGGCGTCAACCCAGTCGCAGACCATCAGCACGATGAAGCCGCAGGGCTTCTCGGTCAAGTCAGGCTGAGCGTCCAGGGGGCGCCCGGGTCCAGGAGGCCGGGCGCCCCCGCCCTCGCCCAGGACGTGATGCCGAGCACGAGAGGAGCCGCCGCATGGCCGCCGGCCGTAAGCAGCGCCGGGCTGGCTGGGCGCCAGCCATGTTCCTGGCCCCGTTCGGGGTGCTGTTCGCCCTGTTCTTCCTGCTGCCGATCGGGTACGCGATCTACCAGAGCCTGTTCAAGGTGCACGTCTCGGGCCTCGGCCTGGGGCCGAGCTCCACCACGACGGTGTTCGCGGGCCTGGCCAACTACGCCCAGGTCTTCTCCGACCCGTCGTTCCTGGCAGGGCGTGGGCCGGGTGCTGCTGTTCGGGGTGGTCCAGATCCCGGTGATGCTGGCCTTCGCCACGCTCCTGGCCCTGCTGCTGGACTCGGCGGCGGTCCGGTTCCGGCGCTTCTTCCGGCTGGCCTTCTTCCTGCCCTACGGCATCCCCGGGGTCATCGCCGCGATCCTCTGGTCGTTCCTCTACCTGCCCGGCCTCAGCCCGGTCGTGGCCGCACTGCACGACACCGGCTTCGGCACGGTGAACTTCCTCGGCACCAACTCGCGCGCTCTGGTCCATCGCCAACATCGTCACCTGGGAGTACACGGGCTACAACATGCTCATCATCTACGCGGCCCTGCAGGCCATCCCGGCCGACCTGTACGAGGCCGGGCGCATCGACGGCGCCTCGGAATGGAAGATGGCGACCCGGATCAAGCTCCCGATGGTGGTCCAGCGCGCTGGTGCTGACGGGCATCTTCAGCATCATCGGCACCCTGCAGCTGTTCAGCGAGCCGCAGGTGCTGCGCGCGATCGCCAGCAACATCAGCAGTTCCTACACCCCGAACCTGCTCGCGTACACCCAGGCGTTCACCGCCAACAACCCGAACTACGCGGCGGCCATCGCGGTGGTGCTCGCGATCGGCACGTTCATCCTGTCCTTCGGCTTCCTGAGGCTGGTCCAGCGGCGCGGGGCGGTGGCGTGATGGCGGTAACCGCCGAGGTCCGGCTCGACCGCCCGGCTACGGGCCCGCGCCCACGCCACGCCGCGCGCCACCCGCTCCGGGATCCTGGCCACCGCGTTCATGTTCGTCTGCGCCGTCTACTTCCTGCTCCCGGCGTGGTGGCTGATCGTCTCCTCGACCAAGGGGCCGAGCACCCTGTACTCGTCGGAAGGGTTCTGGTTCAGCCAGCTCCACTTCCTGTCCAACCTGACCGGGCTGTTCACCTATGACGGCGGGATTTACTGGCACTGGCTGGTCAATACCCTGCTTTACGCCGGCGTCGGGGCGCTGTGCGCGACGCTCCTGGCCGCCGCGGCGGGCTACGCGCTGGCCAAGTACGAGTTCCGCGGCCGGCAGCTCGTCTTCTCGGTCATCCTGGGCGGCGTGCTGGTCCCCGGCACCGCGCTGGCGCTGCCGCTGTACCTGCTGCTGAGCAAGGTCGGGCTGACCAACACCTACTGGGCGGTGTTCCTGCCCAGCGTCGTCAGCCCGTTCGGCGTCTACCTGGCCCGGGTCTACGCGGCGGCCGCGATCCCGGACGAGCTGATCGAAGCCGGCCGGATCGACGGCGCCAGCGAGGGCCGGATCTTCCGGACCGTGGCGCTGCGGATCATGTCGCCCGCGCTGGTGACCATGTTCCTGTTCCAGTTCGTGGCGATCTGGAACAACTTCTTCCTGCCGCTGGTGATGCTCTCGCAACACCCGCCTGTACCCGGTGACGCTCGGCCTGTACACCTGGAACAACGAGTACGGCCAGGCCCCGCAGCTGGTCAGCTACGTGGTCATCGGCTCGCTCATCTCGGTCATCCCGCTGGTCATCGCGTTCCTGTCGCTGCAGCGGTTCTGGCGGTCCGGCCTGACCGCGGGGAGCGTCAAGCTGTGAGCGCGCCGGGCGCCGGGCCGCGGCCGGCGGATCCTGCCGCAGCTCGGCGGCATCGCCTACGGCGGCGACTACAACCCGGAGCAGTGGCCCGAGTCCACCTGGGCCGAGGACATCCGGCTGATGGCCGAGGCGGGGGTCAACCTGGTGACGGTCGGGGTCTTCTCCTGGGCCAGGCTGCAGCCGGCGCCGGGCGAGCTGACCGCCGGCTGGCTGGACCGGGTCCTGGACCTGCTGGCCGGCGCGGGGATCTGGGTCGACCTGGCCACGGCCACGGCGTCACCGCCGGCCTGGCTGGTCGCGGCGCATCCCGAGATCCTGCCGGTGACCGCGGACGGGACCCGGCTCGGTTTCGGCTCGCGCCAGCACTACTGCCCGAGCGCCCCGGCCTACCGGGCGGCCGCCGCCGACCTGGCCCGGCGGATGGCCGGGCGCTACGGCGATCACCCGGCCGTGGCCATGTGGCACATCGGGAACGAGTACGGCGTGCCACGTCCCGGCCTGCTACTGCGAGCACTCGGCCGCGGCCTTCCGGCGCTGGCTCCAGGCGCGGTACGGGGAGCTGGACCGGCTGAACGATGCCTGGGGCGGGGCGGTCTGGAGCCAGGACTACACGAGCTGGGATCAGATCGAGCCGCCGCGCACCGCGCCCACCTTCGGCAACCCGGCCCATCAGCTCGACTTCGCCCGGTTCAGCTCCGACGAGCTGCTCGCCTGCTATACCGCGGAGCGGGAGGTGCTCGCCGCGCACAGCCCCGGCAAGCCGGTGACGACCAACTTCACTGGGCTGTTCCGCCCGGTGGACCAGTTCCGCTGGTCGGGGGGGGGACGCGGGGCTCGACGTGGTGTCGGTGGACAACTACCCGGATCCGGCCGACGCCGAGGCGTACGTGGCCTCGGCCATGGCCTGCGACCTGACCCGCTCGGTGGGCGGCGGGCGGCCGTGGCTGCTGATGGAGCAGGCCCCGAGCGCGGTCAACTGGCGGGCGGTCAACGTGCCGAAGGCGCCGGGGCAGTACCGGGCGCTCAGCCTGCAGGCGGTCGCGCGCGGCGCCGACGCGGTGCTGTCCTTCCAGTGGCGCGCCGCGGCGACCGGGGCCGAGAAGTTCCACAGCGGGATGGTGCCGCACGCCGGGACCGACAGCCGGGTCTGGCGCGAGGTGGTCAGCCTCGGCACGGAGCTGGGCCGGCTCGGCCCCGGTGGCCGGCCACCTGGTGCCCGCGGAGGCCGCGCTGCTGCTCGACTGGGAGAACTGGTGGGCGCTGGAACTCGACTCGCATCCGACCAGCTGCCTGCGCCTGACCGAACTGCTCGGCGAGCTGTACCGGCCGCTGCTGCAGGCCGGGGTCAACGCCGACTTCGCCCATCCGGAGAGCGACCTGTCCGGCTACCGGCTCATCCTGGTGCCCGCGCTCTACCTGGTCAGCGACGCGGGCGCGGACAACGTGCGCCGGTTCGTGGCGGACGGCGGCACCGCCCTGATCACGTTCTTCTCCGGGATCGTCGACCCGCGGGACCGGGTGCGGCTGGGCGGCTACCCGGCGCCCTGGCGGGACCTGCTCGGCCTGCGCGTCGAGGAACTGGCGCCGCTGCCGGACGGCGCGGCCGTCCGGCTCGACGGGCCCGGCGCGGCCGCACCCGACGCGGCCGGCGCTCTGGCAGGACGTCATCGACCTGCGCGGGGCGACTCCGCTGCTCACCTTCGGCGAGGGCCATCTCGACGGCGAGGCCGCGGCGACCCGGCATGAGCACGGCGCGGGGCACGGCGTTCTACCTCGGCACGCTCCCGGACCGGGCGACGCTCGGCCGCCTGGTCGGCCAGGCGTGCCAGCGGGCAGGCATCGCGCTGTGGACCGACCTGCCGCCCGGCGTGGAGGCGGTCCGCCGCGGCGGCTACCTGTTCCTGATCAGCCACCTGGACCGCCCGGTCGAGCTCGACCTCGGCGCCAAGCGCCTCGACCTGCTCACCGGGAGCCGGGTGGGACCGCGCGCCCGTGCTCGCGCCGCGCGATGCGCTGGTGCTGGACTGGGCTGAGCCTGGATGAGGATGACCGCGGCGGTCAGCGGGCGCTGCGCCGGGATGGCCAGGCCGATCTCACCCAGCGCCGCGCCCGGCACGATCACATCCGCCAGCCCGGCCCGGCCGCCGGGCCGGGGTGACCTCGCTCGCCCGGTACCGCCGCAGTGGGTCGAGCCCGGGCACCCGCATGGCCACCGGCTGATCGCTGCGCGGCTCATCCAGCTGCACGTAACACATCAGCGCGGCCGACTGGTCCGCCGCGATCACGCCGTACAGCCAGGCCGCGTCCCCGGCCGTGTCCAGCCGGACCATCCGCCCGGAGTGGATCAGCGCGCGGTGCTGCTTGTACAGCCCGATCCAGTCCGCCAGCTGGGCCAGCTCGGCCGGGCTGGCCTGGGTGAGATCCCATTCGATGCCCAGGTGCCCGAACAGCGCCGTGGCGCAGCGCAGCGGCAGCGGCAGGTACCGCCCGGTCTGGTGTGAGACCGGCGCGGACACGTGCGTCCCGAGGTATTCCGGCGGCAGCAGCTGCCCGGTCCAGCGCTGGATCGGCTGCCGGGCCAGCGCGTCGGTCATGTCCGAGGGCCAGACCCGCTGGACCCGCTCCAGGATGGCCAGGTCGATCCGGCCGCCGCCGGCCGCGCATGACTCCCACTCCACGTCCGGATGCCGCTCCCGCAGCCGGTCCAGCAGCGCGTAGACCGCCAGCGCCTGGGCGTGCGCGGCCGGGGCGCCCGGCGCGCACGCCGGAACCGGCGTCGATGATGTCCCGGTTGCAGTCCCACTTGACGTAGGAGATCGGGTACTCGGCCAGCAGCCCGCTGATCCGGCCGAACAGATAGTCCGCGACTTCGGGCCGGGTCAGGTCCAGGACCAGCTGGTGGCGCTGCAACGGCGGCACCCGCCCACCAGCCGACAAGATCCACTCTGGGTGCGCCCGGTACAGGGCGGAGTCCGGGTTCACCATCTCCGGCTCGAACCACAGGCCGAACCGCATGCCCCGGGCCCGCACGTAGTCCGCGATCCGGTGCAGCCCGCCGGGCCAGACCGCCTCGTCCACCGCCCAGTCACCCAGCCCGGCCCGGTCGCTGCGGCGGCCCGGCGAACCAGCCGTCGTCCAGCACGTAGCGTTCCACCCCGATGTCCGCGGCCAGGTCGGCCAGCTTGGCCAGGGCCGGGAAATCGTGCCGGAAGTACACCGCCTCCCAGACGTTCAGGTTCACCGGCCGCGGCGAGCCGGGGTGGGCGGGCAGCGACCGCAGGTACCCGTGGAACTGCGCGGCCAGGCCGTCAAGACCGGCCCGGCTGGCGGCCAGGTACACCCACGGTGTGGCGTACGACTCGCCGCTGGCCAGCACGATCTCACCCGGCAGCAGCAGCTCACCGCCGCCGAGCGTGGTCAGTCCCGGGAGCTGGCGTTGGGCATCGTCGAGCACGGTGCGGCTGGCGGCCAGCCGCTCGACGCGATGCACGGTGTTGCCGCTCCAGGCCACGTGCACGCCGAAGACATCGCCGCGGGCAAAGCCAAAGCCGGGCTCACCGGCCACCACCACGGTGGCCGAGTCGTGGCCGGTGTGGCCGCGGCGCCCCTCCCGCAGCCACAGGCCGTCGCCCAGCTGGTGGCGCTGCGGTATCCGCTCGGCCGTCTGCCGCCCGGTGAAGTCGAGCACCTCCCCGACCTGGGCGGGCAGCGGGACCACCACGTCCAGCCCGGCCACGACATAGGCCTCAGGGCCGGTGTTGGCCACCGTGTGCCGGACCCGGATCGCGCCGCCCGGCACCGCTTCCGCCTCGGTGACCAGCCGCAGCCCGGCCGTCACGTCCGCGGCCTCGACCCGGGCCCGGCGCCCATCGCCGGTGATCCCGGCTTGTGTGAACACCGGCGACCAGTCCCGCCCGGCCGCCGGATCCGCGCCCTGGCCCAGCCGGTGGCCGGACAGGCCGGGCCGGCCGAACCAGCCCAGGCCATGCTCGGGCAGCAGCGCGCACGGCTGGGCCGCGGCCAGCAGCGCGGCCACATCCGCGGGGTCCAGCCCGCCGGCCGGCACCGGCCCCAGCCACGCCGAGGGCAGCAGGCCCGGCCGCGGGAACAGGATCAGCCCGGTGCCACCGGGCGAATCAGGGTCGGCCACCAGCAGCGGGCCGTCCGCTGGGGTGGACGGGCGCAGCTGGCATCGGCCCCTACGGTACGCGAGCTAGCCAGGCAGATTGAACTCGCCGGACTGAACTCCTTTCAGGAACATTTCCCACTCGGCGCAGGTAAAGGCGACGAAATGGGATGGCTCATTGGAGTTCCGCACCGCGACCCCCGCCGGAGTCACCGCGACTTCGACGCAGGTCTTGTCGGGTGAACTGCTAAAACTGCTCCGCGTCCAGTGCGAATTCCCCAGGTCCAGGTTCTGCAACCTCTCACCTCCTCTCTGTCAGCCAATGAACGGAACGGAGGCGACCGGAGAGGAACGGTGAGACCCGCCACGGCAGGCGGCCAGCCCGCCGCGGCAGGCGGAAAATGGAAAAGTGGAACGGTCCCTAACCGCTGGCGGCCGACCGGGACCAGGTCGGCGCGCTCCGCGTGATCGATGGGATCCATCGCTCCCGTCAGCCCCTGTGCCGGGAACGGTTAACAGCCTGCTATCGCTGTGGCGCGACGCCCCCGGCGGCACAGCTCTCTTGCCCTTGAGAAATGGATACCCGGTTGCGGGCGCCCGGCAACCTGCTGGCGGGCCGCGCCGTCCCCGGTCGGCACGGCCCACTGGGCTGAGAGACTAGCGCGATTCGCGTTCACCAATGACAAAACGCGATTTTCTATCCGCAAGTTGCTCTATCGGTCTATCTCCGGCATACTCGGCAGGCTGTACCGCATGCCCGGCAGACTTAGGGCCAGCGCACTGCGAGCGGGACAGAGACCGACCTTGGAGATCGCATGACGGCAGACGGCAGCAGTCCGGTGGTACGGCGCCGCAGGCTGGCCGCCGCGCTCCGGCGGTTGCGGGCCGACTCCGGTAAGACCCTCGAAGACGTGGCCGAATACCTGGAGTTCTCCGCAACCAAGATCAGCCGCATCGAGACCGGCCAGGTTGGCGTCCGTGTGCATGACGTTCCGGGGCCTGCTCGACTGCTATGGGGTGGCCGGCCAGCAACGCGACGAGCTGCTCGAACTGGTCCGGCTCTCGCGCACCAAGGCATGGTGGCATGCGTATTCCGACCTGCTGTCCGAGGACGTGCAGACGTTCATTGGCCTGGAGGACGAGGCCGCTCATATTCACAGCTACGAAACCCATCACGTTCCCGGGCTGCTGCAGACGGAAGGTTACGCGAGGGCGCTGATGACCGCCCGGCCGGACACTCCGCTCGAAGACGTGGAGCGCGGCGTGGCGCTACGCCTCAAGCGGCAGGCCATCCTGGCCCGCAGCCATCCGCCGCAGCTGCACGCGATCCTGGATCAGGCCGCGCTGCACCGCCGGGCAGGCAGCACCGAGGTCATGCTGGCGCAGCTCCGGCACCTGATCCAGGCGGCGGCCAAGCCGCATATCACGCTCCAGGTCCTGCCGCTCAGCGCCGCCGCTCACCCGGGCGACGGGTTCGCCTTCACGATTCTGAGTTTCACCAACCCGGCCGACCCGAAGATCGCTTATACCGAGACGCTGCTGGCCGAGTACTCCACCGACAATCCCGAGCTGGTCGGCCGGTGCCGCTCAGAGTTCGACTACCTGCTGGCCCGGGCGCTCAGCCCGGCCGAGACCACAGACTTCATCGAGGGGCTGATCAGCGCACTGGCGGCGGGCCAGCTGCCCTTGCCCGCGGCGGCCGGATAAGGCCGGGAACGGCCGCATCGTGGTCACCGGAAAATCCCCCAAACATACCCAAATGGTCACGCGAATGGGCCAGCGCGTTCATCCGGGCCGGTCACGATCGCCTCTGTGGATTGCTGTGGTCCCTCTCGTCGCCAGGCCCTCGTCTGGGGCAGCTTAGCCGCGGCCGCCTCGCTGGCCGCGACCGCCGCACCGGCCTCGGCCCAGTCGTCGCTCCGGCCTGCTCGTCACCGATCTCGAGGTGGCCACGGTCACCGACACCAGCGTGATCATCACCTGGTTCACCGGCTCGGCCACCCAGACCGACCAGTACGGTTTCCCGGCACCGGCCGGGTCCGACACCGAGCTGCAGATCGGCCTGGTTGACCCGGCCACGCTCACCGTCTTGCCCGGCTCGATGAAGACCGTACTCCAGGACGCCACGCCGACCGCCTACCACTACGCCGAGGTATCCGGCCTGACGCCGGGGACCTTATACGCGTACCTGGCGCTGTCCGGTGGGCAACAGGCCCAGCCGTCCTCCATGCAGTTCCCGGTCGGGGTGGGCGGGTCACTCGACTACCCGGGCACCTTCACCACGCTGCAAACACCGCCGGGCCGCTACCTGTTCACCCTGGCGCTCAGCAACGACCTGCATATGGGCGAGGGCGAGAGCGGGATCATCGAGAACGGCTGGCCGCCGTATTCGAGCAGGATCCCGGCCTCCCGGCCTACCCGGTGGTCATGCTGACCGCGATGCTCGGCGACCTCCGCCAGCCCGACCGGGGTGCCGACCGGCTGCTGGTGGCCGGCGACCTGACCTCGCGGCCACGCTCGCCCAGGCGCAGCAGGTGAAGCAGATGCTCGACGGGTGGGGCACCATCGGCCGGGACTACTTCGTCGCGCGCGGCAACCACGACCGCTCGATGGCGGGCAGCTCATACGCCGCGTGCACGGCCGTGCCGGGCACCTCGCCGCAGCACTACGACTGCTGGGGCGACGTGTTCCCGTACCCGCTGCAGACCCTGCAGGCCTACGAGGTCGGCGGGCTGCGCATGATCGGGCTGGACACCACGATGCTGGACGCGGCGGGCGGGACCATGAGCGCCGCGCAACTGCATGCCCTGGAGGACGAACTCCGGCGGGACCGTGACCGGCCGACGCTGCTGTTCGGTCATCACCCGGTCACCTACGAGTCCGCGGCGACCACCGAGGCCGGCCCGGCCTTCGACATCGACCGGCCCACCGCCATCGCGCTGCAGCGGATGTACCAGCGGACGCCCGGCGTGTTCTTCCACCACAGCGGGCACACCCACCGGAACAAGCGGACCTACCTGCTCGACGACACGCAGTCGCCGATCGAGTCGGTCGAATTCCTCGAGGTGGGCGCGACCAAGGAGTACCCGGGCGGCTATTCCCTGGTGCGGCTGTACACCGGCGGCTACCTGGTCAGCTACTACAAGAACCGCACGCCGGACGCGCTGGCCTGGGGCCAGCGCACCCGGCACGAGTACTACACCCTCTACCCGCACTACATGCTCGGCACGATCGCCGACCGGAACCATACGGTGGTCAGGGACCTGTCCGGGCTGTCACCGCTGAGCTCATGACCGGCTGGCGCCCACCCCATCGCCTGGGGCACCTGCTGCTCGCGTTGGCCGTGCTGGGCACCGCGCTGGCCGGGACGGCGGCGCCGTCCGCCGCGAGCACTGGCGGGTTATGGACGCGCGCGCAGGCGGCCCCGGTGGCCAGCCCAGCTTCGCTGGTCAACCCGCTGATCGGCACGTCCGGCGGCGGCAACGAGTTCCCCGGGCCGGACATGCCGTTCGGGATGATCCAGTGGGGCCCGGACACCTCCCCCAGCCGCCCGGACGGCGGCGGCTATGCCTACACCGCCAGCCAGGTCACCGGGTACAGCCTGACCCACCTGTCCGGGCCGGGCTGCGGCGACCTACGGCGACGTGCCGATCCTGCCCACGGTGGGCGGCGTCGGCAGTGACGCCGGCCACCGCCACCGAGAGGTTCTCGCACGCCAGCGAGACCGCGCAGGCCGGTTACTACGCGGTGCACGCTGGGCAACGGCGTCGCCGTGCAGTTGACCGACACGACGCGCGCCGGGCATCGCGCGCGTTCACTTTCCCGGCCACCACCCAGGCCAACCTGCTGCTCAAGCTGGACGACAGCCAGGAGCTACGTGGACGCGACCAGCCGCAGGTCATCGGCGACGACGAGGTCACCGGGTCGGTGACGGCTCGGGCCACTTCTGCGGTCAGCCTGCCACCACCGAGAACGACTACACCGCTGCACTTCGACATCGTGTTCAGCCAGCCGTTCACCGCGTCCGGCACCTGGGGCGGGACCACCGCCGCGGGCGGCGCGGTGACCAACCCGGCCGGCCTGTACCTGACCTTCGACACCACCACGGACCAGACGGTCACCGCCAAGGTCGGCATCTCGTTCACCAGCGACGGCGAACGCCGCGCTCAACCGCGAGGCCGAGATCCCGGGCTGGGACTTCGGCGCGGTGCGGCAGGCCAACCACGCCGCGTGGAACGCCATGCTGCGCCGGATCCAGGTCGCCGGCGGCCCAGCCACGCCAGCAGGCCAGTTCTACACCGCGCTCTACCACGCGCTGCTGTACCCGAGCGTGTTCAGCGACGACAACGGCCAGTACACCGGGCATCGACGGCGCAGGTGCACACGGCCGCGGCCGGGACATGCCGCAATACGCGAACTACTCCGGCTGGGACATCTACCGCGGCCAGGCGCAGCTGGCCGCGATGGTCGCGCCCGGGCCAGACCAGCGACGCGGTCACGTCGATGCTCAACGACTACGCGCCAGACCGGCCAGCTGCCCAAGTGGGGCCTGGACAACGGCGAGACCTACGTGCAGGTCGGCGACCCGGCCGACCCGATCATCGCGGACGCGTACGCGTTCGGCGCCCGGGACTTCGACACCTCCACCGCGCTGACCGACATGATCGCCGAGGCCACCACGCCGAACAACATCCGGCCCGGCCTGGCCACGCTCGGCGCAGACGGCTACCTGCCGGACGACGGCACCTACGGCTGCTGCAACTTCTACGGCCCGGTGTCGACCCAGCTCGAGTACGACACCGCCGACTACGCGATCGCCGTCGCTGCGCCGGGACACTCGGCGACACGCGCCGACTACCGCGACGTTCGCCGCCCGGGCGCAGGACTGGCAGAACGTCTTCAACGCCGGAGACCGGCTACATGCAGGCCCGAAGCTGGCCGACGGCCACGTGGCTGCGGCGGATTCTACCCCGGCCACGCGGTCCGGCTTCGTCGAAGGCACCTCCTGCGCAGTACACGCCGATGGTCCCGTTCAATATCGCACGGCCTCATCGCCGCACGCGGCGGCGACGCGGCCTGGCATCGCTACCTCGACGGCCTGCTGTCCAACCTCACCGAGCCCGGGCCGCGGCAACGCCGACCTGAGCAACGAGCCGAGCCTGGACATCCCCTGGGAGTACGACTACGCCGGGCGAGCCCTACCAGACCCAGCAGGCGGTCCGCGAGGATGCAGGCAGGAGCTGTACTCCGACACGCCCGCCGGGCTGCCGGGCAACGACGACCTGGGCACGATGAGCGCCTGCGTACGTGTGGTACGAGCTCGGGCTGGTACCCGGAGACCCCGGGCACCGGGGCACTGGCGCTGGCCAGCCCCGCGTTCCCCCGCGCGTCGTGCGCCTGCCCGGCGGCGACGCGGTGACATCAACGCGCCCGGCGCCCGCCGCGGCGCCGTACGTCAGGGCCTCACCGTCGACGGCCGGCCGTGGGACAAGGCCTACGTGCGACTCGCCGCGCTGGCCCGGGGCGGCACGCTCGGCTACGAGCTGGCCGCGACGCCGGACACCGGCCTGGGCCAGCGCGCCCGCGCCGCGCCGCCGTCCGACCCGACCGGCGAGCGGCACGTCCTGGCCTCAGCCGGGCCGGCCGCGCGGGCTGATCCTGGCGCCCGGCGCGTCGGGCCAGGCCTCGTACGAGGTGGCGAACTTCACCGGGCACCGCCTGACCGTGCGCTGGACCGCGGCCGCCGGCGCCGGGACCAGCCCGTCCGGCGGCTCGGTCCCGGCCGCTGGCATCACGGTCAGCCCGGCCGCGGGTCGCTCGACGGTCCCGGCCGGCGGCACCGCCACGGCCAGCGTCACGGTCAGACGGCGGGCGCGGCAGCGACGGCAGCTACCCGGTCGACGTTCTCCGCCGGGCCACCGCGGCGGCACGCCTGCCCGCCACGGCGGTCAACGTGGACGTGGCCAAGCCGGGTGACATGTGGCCGTACTACACCAACATCGGCATCTCATCCGACGGCAGGTCGTCGGCACCGGTTACGACGGGTCCGGTTACACCTACTCGGCCAACGCGCTGGCCGCCGCGGGCCTGACCCCCGGCGCGGCGCTCACCGTGGGCGGCGTCGGCTACACCTGGCCCGACGTGCCGCCGGGCCAGGCCGACAGCATCGAGGCCGACGGCCAGACGATCCCGGTGGCGTTCCCGGCCGGCACGACCAGGATCGGCTTGCTCGGCAGCGCGATCGACGCGGGCGCGGCGGCGCGACCGGGACGCTGACCGTCACCTACACCGACGGGCAGCACCCAGCAGATCCCGGTCGACGTTCGGCGACTGGACGCTCGGCGCGGGCGCGTACCAGCTGCCTGCCGGGCGACACGGTCGTCGGCGACCACCCCGTACCGCGACCGCACGCGCGGCATCAGCCAGCCCGTGCACCACCTACGTCTACGCGACGAGCGCCACCCTGGCAGGCGGGCAAGACGGTGTCCAGCGTCACCCTGCCCACCGGATCCGGCGGGGACATCGGCGTCTTCGCCAGGATCGGCACCGGCTGACCGGACGGCGCCTGGCATTAGCACTCCGCGCCAGGCCTGCCGCCGAGTGGCCACCGCCGCGTACGCTCACCGGCATGCCGCGGTCCTGGGCCTACCGGATCACCGCGACCACGTCGGCGGTGCTGCCCGCGCGGGCGCGGCGAACGCCGGGGCGGCGGGTTGCGGCGCGGGGGTCACGGGCGCGCCGTGGCCGTTGCCCGCCGGGCCGGCCGGGACGGGCGCCGGGGCCAGGGCCGGGTCGTCGGACAGGATCTGGTGGTGCAGCCGCTGCAGGCCGGGGCCAGGATCGAGGCCCAGTTCCTCGGCCAGCTGCGCGCGGGTGCGGGCATACACGCTGAGCGCGTCAGCCCGGCGGCCGCAGCGGTACAGGGCCAGCATGAGCTTCTCGGCTGGCTTCTCCCGCAACGGGTGCTCCGCGACCTGGCCGGTGAGATCCACGACGGCGCCGCGGTGCTGGCCGAGGCCGAGCATGCGGTCGTAGTACTTCTCCATGACCGCACACCGCCGCTCGTTCCACCCGGCGGCGGCGGCCTCGATGACCTGGCCGGTCAGCCCGTCCAGGGCCGGACCGCGCCACAGCGCCAGGGCCTCACGTAAGAGCAGCAGGGCCTCGTGGTCCCGTTGGCCCGCCATGGCCGCATCGGCCGCGCGTACCTGCGCCTCAAATAACGACGCGTCCAGCGCGGCCGCGGGCACGCTCAGCCGGTATCCCGCACCAGCCGTCGCGATGCGCACGGCCGGCCCACCTGGGGTCAGGAGCTTGCGCAGCCGCGATACCGTGTTGCGGGCCTGCTTGGCCGCTGTGGCTGGTGGCCCGGCATCCCACAGCGCATCGACCAGGCGGGTGACCGGCACCGCCTGATTGGCATTCAGCAGCAGAACGGCCAGTACCCGCTGCTGGCCCGGCGGGCCAGCGGGCAGCAGGCCGCCGGCGGCTTCGGCTTCCAGGCTGCCGAGAATACGGAATCGCATGAGCCTTACACCCCCTGACGCAGGGCTCATTGCTGTGCCAACTCTCGTTGCGCACACCGCCATGGTAGTCGTCAGGGCGTGGCCAGCGCCGCGGTGGCCAGCCCGGCGCAGCTGGCTGGCTCGGGACCGGCCACGCCGAGCCCGCCGGCCAGCCGGCCCGCCACCCGGACCGGCACGCCGCCGGCCACGCCGAGCACCGCCGGGATCACGATCGGGGCCAGCCGCTCGACTCCGCCGTAGCGCCGGGCCACCTCCTCGCTGGGCCCGTCGAACAGCGCCGCGGTGTTCGCGACCGCCTGGGCCACGGCCACCGCGCCGGCCTGCGCCGTCCATCAGGTCCTGCTGGATCGCGTCCCCGCCGCGGTCCACCACGGCGACCGCCACCCGCAGGTCCCGCCGCTCCGCCTCGCGCAGCACCCGATCGCACAGGCCTTTCGCCCAGCTCAGCTCCGCCTGCCGACGGGCGGCCGGCGCCGGTGACATCCCGGCGCTGTCGGCCGGGTCGATGCTCAGGTCGCCGAAGCGGGCCGCCCAGCGCGGCCGGTCGTCGCCGTGCTGGCCGGTGTAGGGCAGCTGCAGCGCATACGCGATCAGCAGGTCCTCGGGGTTGGCCGGCGGGCCGTTGACGCTGAGGCTGGCCGGTTCCACCCCGTCAGGGAAGAACGGGGAGACGGTGGCCCCGGAAGCGGCGATGCCCGCGACCACGACCCCGTCCGCGCGGATGGGCAGGCCGCCCGCACCGGGGAACACCGCTTCCGGTGAGGCCTGCACGAAGCCGGCCGCTATCGGCGGTGCCAGGGTCGTCATCCGGTGATGGTGCTCGGCGGTGGGAATCTGCTGGGTGGCCGAGATCCAGGCCTTGGAACGGGCCCGGGCCATCCCGCCCGGGCCCCCGGCGTCCATCCGCGACGCGGAGACCAGCGCGCCGCTCGCGCCGACGACCGCGATCGCCCCGCGCACACCGAGCTGCTCGGCCTTGTCCACCGCCCGCTGGATGAGCGCCCGCGCCTGGCCCAGGGCCAGGTCGCGCGGGGCGGTCCAGTCAGCCATGGCGGTCCTGCCAGGTGCACTCTCGCATCACGGAAGCAACTATCGCCTGACGGCCAGCGGCCGGTCAAGGCCGCCGCCCCGCCCGGTATGGCCCCGGCGTGCCAGTCGCGGTTAGGTAGGCTCCGGGGGCGTCCGGCCGGGCCTGCTGCGTCCCGGCGCGCCCTCATCGTCCGCCAGTCACGCTGCCGGGCGGCAGCAGGTGCTCACAGACGGCGTTAGCCCGCGCCCTGGGGGTGCTGGCCTTCTGGCCGTGCGGGTGCCCGCTGATGCTGATATGGAAGCTCTCCCCTGGACTAGGGATGGGGAAATTCGGCGCGCCGTGGCTCCGCATGCAGTGCGCGTAGGCCAGGTTCGCCTGGTAGCCAGCTGCCGGGGCCGGGTCGGCGCCCAGCGAGATATGCACTCCGCAGGCCGCCGTTAACAGGGCGACGGCCACCACGACAGCCAGGACGCCCGCGCGCCGTGCACCCCGACCAGCGCCGCACTTGCCGTTCATCATGGTCTCCTCATCTACCTTCTGCTTTTCTCCCGTCGCAAGCTGTTGTACAGAAGGGGAGGTGGCAGGAGCGTGACGGAAAATGTCACCCGGGTGTCACCGGCCATCTGCGATCTTGGGAAAGCGCGCGGCTGACAGACCGTGGGCATACGAAGCGGCGGGCGGGCGATGCGGGTTCTGGTGACCGAGGACGACGAGATCCTGGCCACGGCGCTGGCCGCCGGCCTGCGCCGCGAGGGGATGGCCGTCAACGTCGTCCTGGACGGCGCCGCGGCCCTGGAGCACCTGGCGGTCAACCGCTATGACGTGCTGGTGCTGGACCGGGACCTGCCCGGCGTGCCCGGTGACGACGTCTGCCGGGCCCTGGCCGCGGGCCGGTCCGGGACCCGGGTGCTGATGCTCACCGCGGCCAGGTCGGTCAGGGACCGGGTGGAAGGCCTCGGGCTCGGCGCCGATGACTACCTGCCCAAACCGTTTGACTTCGGGGAACTCGTGGCCCGCATCCGGGCCCTCGGGCGGCGCGCCGCCGCTCCGCTGCCGCCCAGCCTGGAACACGGTGACCTGAGCCTGGACCCGGCCCGCCGCGTCGCGGTCCGCGCCGGGCGGCGGCTGCCGCTCACGACCAAGGAACTCGCCGTACTGGAATGCCTGCTCGCCGCGGACGGACGGCCGGTCCCGGCCGAGGAACTGCTCGAACGGGTCTGGGACGAAGCAGCCGACCCGTTCACCAGCACGGTGAAGACCACCATCCGCCGCCTGCGGGCCAAGCTCGGCGACCCGCCGGTGATCCAGACCGTCCGGGATAGCGGCTACCGCATCGGAGAACCATAATGCCCAGCCCCCGGCCAGGGCCCCGGCGCTGGCCGGGGCTGCCCCGCCCCACCGCCCGGCTGCGCCTCACCGTCCTGTACGGCGCGGCGTTCCTGGCCTGCGGCGCGGTCGTGCTCGCCCTCACCTATCTGTTCTACGGCGGCACGGTGCACTTCTCCGGGGTGAACATCGCTCCCACCTTCCAGCGGGTGATCAAGGCCCCGGCCGCCGACGTCCGCCGGGACGGCCGCTACGACGTCCTCACCATCCCGCTCACCGCCCAGCAGCAACAGCAGGCCGCCCGCGCGGCGCATCTCGGGCAGATGGCCTCCGACCGGCAGCAGCTGCTGATCGCTTCCGCGATCGCGCTGGCGGTCTTCGCGGTGGCCGCCACCGTGATCGGCTGGCTGCTGGCCGGCCGGGTGCTGCGCCCGCTGCGCACGATGACCGCCGCCGCCCGCCGGATCTCCGCCAGCAGCCTGCACGAACGGCTGACCCTGCGCGGCCCCGACGACGAGCTCAAGGAACTCGCCGACACCCTCGACGGCCTGTTCGCGCGGCTGGAGGCCTCGTTCGAGGCGCAGCGGCGGTTCGCCGCCAACGCCTCGCACGAGCTGCGCACCCCGCTCACGCGTGAGCGCACCCTGCTGCAGGTCACCCTGGCCGACCCGGGCGCCACCACCACTACCTGGCAGGCCGTCAGCCGCGAGCTGCTCGCCTCCAACGCCGAGCAGGAACGCCTGCATCGAAGCGCTGCTCGCGCTGGCCAGCAGCGAAGCCGACCCGGGCGAACGCGAGCCCGCCGACCTGGCCGCGATCACGGGCGCGGCCCTGGCCGCCGCCCGCCCCGCGATCAGCAGCCTCGGCCTGAGCGTCCAGGCCGACCTCCAGCCCGCCGCCCTCGACGGTGACCCGCTCCTGGTCCAGCAGCTGGCCGCCAACCTGATCGACAACGCCATCCGGCACAACATCCCCGGCGGGGACATCCAGATCGCCACCGCGGACCAGCGGCGGCCACCCGGTCCTGTCGGTGACCAACTCCGGGCCGGTCATCCCGGCCGCCGAGGTCGACCGGCTGTTCCAGCCCTTCCAGCGGCTGGGCCCGCGCCCGGCCCGCCGGGACAGCTATGGCCTGGGCCTGTCCATCGTCCGGGCCATCGCCACCGCGCACGCCGCCACCATCACCGCGCAACCCCGGCCCGGCGGCGGCCTGGCCATCGAGGTGGCCTTCCCCCCGCCACCGCCACCGGCCCGCCAGCCAGACGCGGAACGCCCGGCCCGCCGGTAGCGGCAAGGCCATCCAGGTCAGCCGGTCACGGGACTCGACGCAGCAGACCCGAGTTTCGAGCTCGCACCCATCCGGGGGGCACGGGAGTATTCGACGGCCACCGCGCGCCGGTGAGGTTCGCCCCAGCGAAATTGGCCCCGGTCAGATTCGCGCCGGTAAGCACGGCGGAGCGGAGATTCGCGCCGGTCAGGTTGTCGAAGCGGAGATAGGCGCGGCGCAAATCCGCAGAGCGCAGGTAGGCGCGGGCGAGATCCGCGTTGCGCAGGGCTGCGCCGCTGAGATCGGCAGAGCGGAGGTAAGGATTTGGCCTCGTCGCCGGATGCGTCATGCATCAGCCGTTCCAGGCTATATACGCCACCAAGACGGACATCGAGATTCTCGGAGCCGAGCTGATTGATGGCGGTGCCGAAGCGATCAGTGACCTGGCCTTGTTCAGCAAGCTGTTGCTGGTCGCGATTCTGGGCGTTGGTAACCCAAAGCCCCAGCGCGACCAGCAGCACCGAGAAGATGCCAACCAGAGTCGTCACCGTTTGCCGCCAGTCCGGACCTCTGGGCGTCCAGGCCCAGGCTGCCCCGTCACATGTCTCCATCACCCCGCTAAAGTGCTGGCGCTGCACCCGGTGCAGCAGGTGAGCGCGCTTGACCACACCCATCTACAGAAGAGTGGGTACGACGTCCGCAGATACCTCAGCCGGTACATCCCGCCGCCCGGCGGCCGGCGCGCTGGGTGGTGACACGGTCACAGGGACACGTAGGTTGGGAGGGTGGACCGGCGGATATTCGGAGTCGAGACGGAGTACGGCCTCACCTGTACCTTCCGTGGTCAGCGCCGGCTGTCGCCGGACGAGGTGGCCAGGTACCTGTTCCGCCGCGTGGTGTCCTGGGGCCGTAGTCAGCAACGTCTTCCTGCGCAACGGCGCCCGGCTCTACCTCAACGTCGGCAGCCACCCCGAGTACGCCACCCCGGAGTGCGACAACGTGGTGGATCTGGTCACCCACGACAAGGCGGGTGAGCGGACCCTCGAGGAACTGGCGCTGGATGCCGAGCGCCGGTTGCACGAGGAGGGCATCGCCGGGGACATCTACCTGTTCAAGAACAACACCGACTCGGCCGGCAACTCCTACGGCTGCCACGAGAACTACCTGGTACCCCGGCAGGAAGAGCTGGGGCGGCTGACGGACATCCTGACCCCGTTCCTGGTCACCCGGCAGATGATCTGCGGGGCGGGGAAGGTGCTGCAGACCCCGCGGGGCGCGGTGTACTGCGTCAGCCAGCGGGCCGAGCACATCTGGGAGGGGGTGTCCTCGGCCACCACCCGGTCCCGGCCGATCATCAACACCCGGGATGAGCCGCACGCGGACGCCGAGCGGTTCCGGCGGCTGCATGTGATCGTGGGCGACTCGAACATGAGCGAGACGACCATGCTGCTCAAGGTGGGCGCGACCGACCTGGTGCTGCGGATGGTCGAGGCGGGCACGGTGATGCGGGACCTGACGCTGGAGAACCCGATCCGGGCCATCCGGGACGTCAGCCACGACATGACCGGCCGCCGCCGGGTCCGGCTGGCCAACGGCCGGGAGGCCAGCGCGCTGGACATCCAGTACGAGTACCTGACCCGCGCGCGGGACTTCACCAGCAGGAACGGGGTGAACGCGCTCGGCGAGCGGGTGCTGGAGATGTGGGAGCGGGCCCTCGACTCGATCGAGACCGGGAACCTCGACAAGATCGCCCGGGAGATCGACTGGGTGACCAAATACCAGCTGATCGAGCAGTACCGGGCCCGGCATGACCTGACGCTGTCGGCCCCCCGGGTGGCCCAGCTGGACCTGGCCTATCACGACGTGCGCCGGAACCGGGGCCTGTACTACCTGCTGCAGGGCCGGGCGCGGTGGACCGGGTCACCCGGGACATCGACATCTTCGAGGCTAAGTCGGTCCCGCCGCAGACCACCCGGGCCCGGCTGCGCGGGGAGTTCATCCGCCGCGCCCAGGAGCGGCGCCGCGACTTCACCGTGGACTGGGTGCATCTCAAGCTGAACGACCAGGCCCAGCGGACGGTGCTGTGCAAGGACCCGTTCCGCAGCGTGGACGACCGGGTGGACAGGCTCATCGCCAGCATGTGACCCTGCGCCTGCGCAAATTTCCGCAAGCCGCTGCAATCATGCCGTCGGTAATGGTCGGCCCAACGTCGCAGATTGGCCGGAAGCTTTCCGCAAGAACCTGGAAGCAGCACGTCATCCCAGCTAACCGGCGCGTTCTAGCCAGATCGAGGGGTCCGCCGGGTACACGTTCGACCCCAGCACCGGCAACACCGTCACCATCAGCCTGCCGTCCGGGACCACCGCCCGGTACGTGCGGCTCAGCTTCACCGGCAACACCGGCTGGAGCGCGGCCCAGCTGTCCGAGTTCGAGGTCTTCCCCGGCGCGGGAAACGCCTCTCCTCCCCGGCAGCACCGCGGCCTCGGTGACCTCCATCACCACCAGCGGAACGTTCAGCCAATCGAATTCTTGCGGTAGCTCCATCGGCGCGGGCAGCTCTTGCACGGTCAGCGTCAAGTTCGCTCCTACCAGCAGCGGGGCCGCCAGCGGAACCCTCACGGTAACGAGCAGCGCCCCCGGCAGCCCGCTGGCCGTGGCGCTGTCCGTACCGGACCTCCCCCTGGCCCTCACCCCCGGCCCCCCCGTACACCAAACTACGGCCGCACCGACCCATATGAGAGCACAACAGCGCGTTCCCATGTCAGTGGCCTGGCTCGCCTCCCCCCCGTCCGCTACCTGAAGCTGACGTTCACGGCCAGCACCGGCTGGCCCGCCGGCCAGCTCTCGGAGCTGGAGGTATACACCGGATAACCCCAGCGCAGTGGGGGGAGGGGATCATGTCCCTTCCCCCCACTGGTCGGTGATAACTTGCGTTTGTGCTGGTGGGGGGGACCTATGCGAATTCTCGTGCTGGGGCCGGCTTCGGTGGCCTGGAGCTGGCCACCCGGCTCTCGGACGCGCTCGGCGACGACGCCGACATCGTGCTGATCGACCAGGCCGCGGATTCGTGTTCGGCTTCTCCAAGCTCGACGTGATGTTCGGCCGCACCACGCCGCAGGCGGTCCGGCACTCCTACCATGACCTGGTCAAGCCGGGCGTCCGGTTCGTCCAGACGACCATCCGGGCCATCGACCCGGTGCGGCGCCGGGCCGAGACGGACGCCGGCGTGTTCGAGGCCGACGTGCTGGTGGTGGCCCTGGGGGCCGACCTCGACCCGTCGGCCACTCCGGGGCTGGCCGAGGCCGGCCGTGAGTTCTACACCGTCGGCGGCGCCTTCGCCGCCCGGGAGGTGCTGGACTCCTTCGGCGGCGGCCGGGTTATCGTCGGCGTCACCTCGACCCCGTTCAAGTGCCCGCCCGCCCCGAGCGAGACCGCTCTGATGCTGCATGACTACCTCGTGCAGCGGCGGCTGCGGGCGGCCAGCGAGATTTCGCTGGTCATGCCGCTCGGCACACCGATCCCGCCCTCGCCGGCGGCATCGCAGGCACTGCTGGCGGCCTTCGCGGAGCGTGGTATCAACTGGTACCCGGAGCGGCTGGTGCGGCGCCTGGACCCGCAGCGCAAGGTAGCCATCCTCGCCGACGGCGACGAGATGCCATTCGACCTGTTCCTCGGCGTGCCCGTCCATCGGGTACCCGCGGTCGTCGCGGAATCAGGGATGTGCACTGATGGCTGGATCCCGGTCAACCCGCTCACCCTCGAGACCGCCTACCCCGGCGTCTACGCGGTCGGTGACGTCACCAGCGTCGGCACGCCCAAGGCCGGCGTCTTCTCCGAACGGCAGGCAGCTACCGTGGCTGACCAGCTCATCGCCCGGCACAGCCGATCCGGCACGGCAGGGGCCTACGACGGCCGGGGAATCTGCTACATCGAGTTCGGTCACGCACCGGGTCGCCCGCGTCGAGGTGACCTTCCGCAGCGGAGAGCGCCCGAACGGGCGGTTCGACGAGCCCTCCGACGTGCTGCTCGCCGACAAGGCCGAGTTCGGGACCAGCCGCATACGGCGCTGGTTCGGCCGCGACTGGACCAGCTACTGAACCCCATCCTGCCCGGTCATACCGTGCGCAGCGCTTCGGTGGGCGAGAGGCGGGCGGCTCGCATCGACGGGTACAGGCCGGCGATGGCGCCGATGACCAGGGCGGCGCCGATGCCGCCGTAGAGGGCCAGGGCGGGGATCTGCACCGACCAGTGCTGGGTGAGCGGCGTAGATGGCGGTGGCGGCCCCGCCGATGACGGTGCCGGCCACGCCGCCCAGGACCGACAGGAGCAGGGCTTCGGCCAGGAACTGCTCGGCGACGTGGCGGCGGCTGGCGCCCAGGGCCCGGCGCAGGCCGA
Organism: uncultured Actinomycetes bacterium; assembly: GCA_963747705.1. GTDB lineage: Bacteria > Actinomycetota > Actinomycetes > Streptosporangiales > Streptosporangiaceae > RYN-230. Next base: position 187,241 of record CAVVGF010000055.1, read on the forward strand.
TCTCGGAGCGGCGTTCGAGGACGGAGATGACCATGACGTTGGCGATGCCGACGCCGCCGACGAGCAGGGCGACGGCGCCGAGGCCGAGGAGCAGGCCGTTGTAGGCGCCCTTGGCGGCCACCTCGGCCTTGAGGATGTCGGACGGGCAGGCTGACCTGCACGGTCGAGGGGTCGGCCGGGTTGACGGTGGCGGGCAGCACGGCGGCGACGGCGTTGACCTGGCTGGGCACGGTGCGCAGGTACAGCTCGGTGGGGTGGCCGTCGAAGCCGAAGTACTGCTCGGCGATGGGGAAGCCGATGAAGGCCATGGTGTCCATCTGGGTGACCAGCTCCACCGGGTTCAGGATGCCGACCACGGTGAACCAGTGCCCGCCGATCCACACCTGGGTCGGGTGGGCCAGGTTGTTGATGCCGAGCAGGCTGGCCGCCTCGGCGCCGAGGACGACCGCCGGGTAGTGGGCGGTGGCGGCGTTGAGGAAGGTGCCGTGGGCCAGGGTGGCGCCCAGGGTGGCGGGCAGGGCGGCGTCGGTGGCGGTCAGCGAGATGCCGTTGGTGTCGATGGCCGGGACGAACGAGTTGCGGTACACGTAGACGTTGGAGATGCTGCCGATCTCGGTCACGTCGGTGACCGGCCCGATGCGCGACACCATGCCTTCGGCGGTGGTGGGCAGCTCGGTCTGCTGGCCGAACGCGGTGTTGCCGGGCTGCACGGTGATCAGGTTGCCGAGCTGGCCCAGCTCGTTGAGCAGGCCGGACTTGGAGGACTGGGAGATGCCGAGCACGCCGACGATGGCGGCGATGCCGATGCTGATGCCCAGCGCGGACAGCGACGCCCGCACCCGCCGGCTGCGCAGCCCGAGGCTGCCGACCCGGAGCAGGTCCCGGCCGCGACAGCCGGGAGCCGCCGCCGGTCGGCGTCACGCCCCGGCGAGCGTGTCACTGAGGATCCTCCCGTCTCGGATCTCGATGCGCCGGTCCATGGCCGCGGCCACGTCGTGGTCGTGGGTGATGACCACGATGGTCGTGCCCTCGCGGTGCAGCTCGCGCAGCAGCTCCAGGATGGACGCGCCGGTCGCGGAGTCCAGGTTGCCGGTCGGCTCGTCGGCCATGACCAGGGCGGGCCGGCCGGCCAGGGCCCGGGCGATGGCGGTGCGCTGCTGCTCGCCGCCGGAGAGCTGGTTCGGCCGGTGCCGCAGGCGGTGGCTGAGCCCGACCCGCTCGATGGCCGCCGCGGCCAGCCGGCGCCGCTCGGCGAGCCGCCCGCCCCGGTAGAGCAGGCCGTCGGCGACGTTGTCGAGCACGCTCAGGCCGTCGAGCAGGAAGAACTGCTGGAACACGAAGCCGAGCCGCCGGGCCCGCAGGCCCGACAGCTGCTTGTCGGACATGGTCGAGGTGTCCTCGCCGGCGATGCGGACCACGCCGCGGGTGGGCCGCTCGAGGGTGCCCATCACGTGCAGCAGGGTGCTCTTGCCCGACCCGGACGGGCCGACGATGGCGACCAGCTCGCCTTGGTCGATCCGCAGGTCGACGCCGGCCAGGGCCACCACCGGCGGGTCGCCGGGGTACTCCTTGACCACGTCGACCAGCTCCAGGACCGGCGCCTGGGCGCGGCGGGCCGGGCCGGGATCGGGACCGTCAGGGTCACGACGACGGCACCTCGACCCGCATGCCCGGCGCTGATGCCGGGCCCGCTGATCTGGACCAGGGTGTTGCTGTAGAGGCCGGTGGTGACCCCGACCAGGTGGCTGGTGCTGCCGGTCACCACGTCCACGCCGAACCCGCCGCCCTGCAGGGCCAGCAGGGCGTTCACCGGCACGGCCAGCACGTTGTCGGCCCGTTGCGTGGTGATGTTGACGTTCACCGGCGCCTGGTCCAGAGTCGCCCCGGGCGGGGTGCGGTCCAAGGTGATGGTGACCGTCACCGTCGGGGTGGAGTTGCTGCCACCGCTGCCGCTGCTGCCAGCGGACGAGCACGGCGACTGGACCGCGCCGGGTTAGTGCTGCCGGTGCCGGTGCCGGTGCCGCCGCCGCCCGGGCAGGTGGCCACGTTGCCGACCGTTTCCACCCGCCCGCCCACGGTCGAGGTGCCGTCGGGCAGCACGACCGACACCGCGTCGCCCGGCTTGACCAGGTACTCCTGGGTCACGTCCAGGTCGACGGTGACGACGGGGGTGGTGCTGGTGGCCGTCAGCACGGTGCCGCCCCCGCCCCCGCCCCCGCTCCCGGCGTCCCGCCGCTCCCGCCGCCCCGACGGACGCGCCGACCGACGGCGTGACCGAGGTGACCCGGATCGGGCCGGGCTCGAACACCACCTCGCCGAGCAGGATCTCGCCGGTCGCCGGCAGGCCGAGCGCCCGCTGCCAGCGCTCCACCGCCGCGGCCGTGGCCGACGAGTAGTGGTTGCTCGGGCTCAGCCCGGCGCCGTAGCCGAGGGCGATCAGGTCGTGGGTCAGCTCGCCCACGTCGGCGCCGTCGGACATGCCGACGTAGAAGGCCCGGTAGGCGGCGACCGAGCCGTAGAGCAGCGGCACCGGCTCGTTGCTGACCGAGTAGACCGGCTGGTCCTGCCTGATGACGTCGCCCACCTGCGGCAGCCAGGTGTAGGTCGTGCCCGGGTTCACCGCGGTGGCCTCGGTCCGAGCGCCAGGGTGGCCTGGTCGCCCTGCAGCTTGGTCTGGTCGGCCGCGACCTTGGCCTGGTTCTGGTCGTGATCGGGTTTCGCCGTCGCCTCGGCGGCATGGCCAGCTGCTGCTCGGCCTGGGTCAGCTGGGCCTGATCCTGGCTGACCTTCTGGGTGTCCTGGCTGCACGCCGGCGAGGACGCCCCCGCCCGGCGCAGTCCTTCTTCTCCGCGGCCTGGTCCGCGGTCAGGGCGGACTGGGCCGCGTGCGACGTTGGTCTGGGCCGCCGCGACCGCCTGGTTGTTGGCGGCCGACGTGTCCGACTCGGCCTGCTCGTCGGCGGACAGCTGCTGCTGGTCCGCGGCGACGGCCTGCTGGGCCTGGGCGACCTGCTGGGCGCTCGCCCCCGACGGCGCGGCGACGGTGTAGGAGCCGTCGTAGCCGATGGAGCCGCCGACCTGCACCGTGTTGATGATCGTGGTCCGCACCACCGCGGCGGTGGCCAGTGAACCGCCGCCCGGCGACGAGCCCGGGCCGCCGGCCGCCGCTGGCGGCCACGGCCACCCCGCCGGCCACCGCCCCCCCGGCCAGGACAACGGCAGCGATGGCTATCACCCGTCGCCTGGCGGTGAAGACCCGCCTCGGCCAGAACTCAGCCATTGGCGCCCGGCCCGCCGGTGCCCCGGGGCACTGCCTGCCGGGGGGTGGATTGCAGCTCTGCACTACGACTTCGCCTGGTACGCCCGTGCCGGTGGCCCAGACGCCGGCATGCCAGTCTTCTTGGCGCACAGCTTGTTGGCGTTCTGGTAGGCGGGAGTGCTTGGGTCGATGCCGGCGCCGTTGAGGTTGGTGCGCTGCTCCCGTTGGGGTCGGGGAAGTCCGGGACCCCGTTGGCCCGCATGCACTGGGCGAACTTCACTTGCGCGGCCAGCGGCGGCGCTTGCGGCGACGGCTGGCCGCCCCGCAAGGCGTTCTCCGCGGCGAGCTCGTACTTGCTGCACGGACCGGTGCTTCCGTGGGCCTCATTGGACAGTGCAGCCGACACATTCCGCATGGTGATGTGGATGACCTTGTTGGCGTCGATGGTCGGGTCGGTCTGGCTGGGATCGCCGTGACTGCGCATGCACGCGGCCCACTGGTCCAGCAACTGGGTCGGGTTGCCCGCCGGACGGCTGGCCGTGGAAGGCCCGCGCCGCCGCTGCTGGCGCCGTTAGTGCCGCTGCTGCTGGTGCCGCTGCTGCTGCCCAGGCCGGCGACCTGCGGGGGGCTGGACCCTGGCTGCATGCGGCCAGCCCGACGGCCGCCGCGGCCAGGACCGCGAGCCCGGCCAGCCGCCGGCCCGCGCGGGTCATACCTGGCCTCCTGGCTCGTTCGCCGCAACCTGATGGCCTGTCGTTCATCGTGTGTTCCTCGCAGTCATGTACGTGGGAATGGAATCGCACAGGTCCGGGCCGGTGCCGGCCCCTGTCCGGAAGGGGTGCTGCGGAGACTGGTCAGCCCGGCCCGCTGGTCCCGGCCTGGCATGTCGGGCCGCCCGGCTTCAGGCAGAGAACCCGGGGCTTCACCTTCGGGCCTGGGAGCCCGCCGGTGATCTGTTGCAAGATCGGCAGAACGGCCCCGGCGAGCCGGACCCGGCGGAATTGGGCGGGGATGGGCACGGTGAGCTTGGCCAGGTTCTGCGCGGTCGGCGGGAGCCAGGTGATGTCCGCTGTCTGCCAGCGGCCGGGCTGGCCCGGGGCCGGGCGGACAGCCACGCGCACCGGCAGGTACGTGCCCGGGCTGACCCAGATGGTCTCGGAGATCAGGCTGCCCGGGCGGCTGGTCAGCTCGATGGCCTCGACCCCGTCGACGCGCTGCCGCCCAGCCACGGCCAGGGTTCCGCACGAGACCGCGGCGCGCACGTCTCTGGCCACCGTCGAAGGCAGCGAACTGGCCGAGGAGCCGGTGCCCGGCAGCCCGTACGCGAACAGCAACGGGACGGCAGCGCCCGGCGGCTTGCAGCCGTGCGAACCGGCTGGCCCCAGTGCCAGCCCAGTTGGACCGCGCAGTCCGTGCTGGCGTGCCCAGGTCCGCGACTGGTAGCTGACCAGGGTGTATAGCGATGAGGCGCTGAAGCCCTCGTCGTAGACGGGACGCCCGGTTGGCGAGTACGTGACCAGGCGCCACCGCCCGCCGCTGGACCATTCCTCGGCGGTGGTCGTTCTGGTCGTGCCGCCGGGCAGTGCGGCGCTGCGGGTCGTGACCGTCATCTGCGCGATCTCGCCTGGCTCGGCCGCGCTGAGCGCGCTGCTAACCCGTTTCACCACGTATGCGGTGGCGTCAATGTCGTGGTGACGTGGGCCAGGCACCACGACAGCCACCAGGGCCACGGCGCCCGCGGCCAGCACCGCCGCCACTCCAGCCACTGAGCGCAGCGCCAGTCGCCGGCGCCGCGCGGCCCCGGGAGGTATCCCGGCGGGTGCCCGCAGATCGGCGGCGGGTGCCGGCAGATCAGCGGTCTCTTCCTGGCTCAGCCGGAGTCGCAGGGCTCAGCCCGGAGCTGGCCAGGAGGGCCTGCTTGCCCGCTGGGACATCGAGGATCTTCCCCACGGCCGCGGCGGCGGCGTCCCAGCTCCCGGACAGCCTGGCATCGAGTTCGACGTTGCCGCCCTCACCGTGAGCGCGCCTGCCCCCCAGCCTCCACCTCATCGCGAGCCCCTTCCATCGAGCCCGAGCCGTTTCACGAGGTTCTTTCTGGCGTAGTACCGGCTCTGCTTGACCGCGTCCGTGGACAGCCCGAGGGCGCCGGCGATCTCGGTGTCACCGAAGCCGGCCAGCGTCCACGTCATGACCTGCCGCTGCTTGGGCGGAAGGCCTCGCAGGTGGGCCACGACCTCCCGTTCCTCCGCCCGCAGCTCCGCGGCCAGGGCGGCAGACAGCTGGTCGGGGCGGTCCGGCAGCACGTTCGACTGGAACCTCCCGGCGCGCCGCCTTGGACCGGGCGAGCGCCTCATGCTGGGCGACCCGGTACAACCACGCCCGTGGGTTACGGAGCGTGGGCCACCTGGGCAGAGCCTTCTCGAACGCGGCCTGGGCGGCGTCGGCCGCCGCGTGGATGTCCAGGCTGGTGCTGAGCGCCACGAACAAGACAAGCCGCGGCATTTCCCGCTCGTAGAAGGTGCCGATGTCGGCCGGGTTCACGCCTTTCAGCTTCGCTCCAACCATCGATGAGCGCGCGCCGTCACCGAGCAGCACCTGGTCTCCTGCCACCGGCTCCGTCCCTTCGTGCCGCCGATCCCGTGGCGGCGGCACTATAAAGAGCCTTGAGGCGGCCCGGAAGGTAACGCCCCCCGGGTGGACGAATCCAGAGAGGACGAAGTTGTGCCGGGAGAGAGTGGTTCCGACGGCGCGGAAGCCGCGATCCGCGCTGACGCGGGGACGAGCGGAGCGGTGATCGACGTAACGAAGCATCACGGGCTTGCTTCGCTGCCGGGCTTCCCATTTGAGGTTCGCACCAGCGCCTCGACCCGCGAGCAGGCCGGGCGGCTGGCCGACCGCTGCGCCCGGGCCTACTCGTACCTGGGAGACATGCTGGCGTTCCGTCCCCGGTGCGCACTCGTAGTGCTCAACCGAGCCGACTGGTCCGAGCGGGCGTCCAACCCCGCGTATGTCATGCCGTACTACAGCGCCGGCAATCTCTTCCTGCAAGGCGAGCCCTCAGACCTCACCGCCCGGCTTGAGGAGGTGACTGGTTCTGCTCCTCCGGCAGCGGCCCGGGAACTCAATCAGGTCTACGGGACTGGTGCCGACCGCTTGGCGCCGTTCGCCGACATGCTCGTCGTCCACGAGCTGGCACACGCCTTCCACGACGGTGTTCCCTTTGTCTTCCCGCGGTCATGGCTGATGGAGCTGTTCGCCGACATGGCGCTGTACGCGTTCGCGGTGGCCGAAGAACCCGATCGGCGCGTGCATGCCGAGACGCTTCCGCGGGTTGCGCTCGAGTACCGCCTGCTCGAGCCGGTCGCGCGTGACCTCCGCTACTTCGAGGCGTTCTATCCCTACATTGAGCCGCTCACCTACGTCTGGTACCAGTTCCGCTTCACGATGATGGCCAAGGGTGTCGTCGACGCAGCGGGCCCGAACGCGCTCCGCCGCCTCTGGGACGCGTTCGCCCTTTCGGACGAGCAGCTCGCTGGCGTGCTCGGCCGCCAGGTTGACCCGGCGGCGGGCCAGTGGCTGGCATCCTGGAACGAACAGCGATAGACGTAACCACCGGGTGCCCTGCTGTACGGCCAGCGTGGCCTGGCCAAGTTCGTCGAGAGGGAAGACATCCACCTGCGAGCCGATCAGTCCGGTACCGCCGATGACTGTGAGCTTCATGTCCCTCTCCTCCTGTCCTGGTTGTCCTGGTGCGCGGCGGTCAGTGTGCGCCCTAGGCGGGCTCGTACCGCTCGCCGAGGGCCCTGGCGACATCAGCCATGAACGGTGGTGAACAGGAGCCCATCTCTTTGACTTCGGCAAAGTTGTCGAAGAGCCACAGCGAACCGGCCTCCGTCGTCTCGCCAGGAGAAATCGGCTGGTCGAAGACCGCTATGGCCGCGGCGTCGCTGATCCAGGCCGTCTGACCGGTGTCGTCGGCAACCTTCCAGCCCTCAAAAATCAGCCGGTCCCCGCTGGCGTAGATGCGGATCTCCCGGGCGGCTGCGCCTTCACCGCTGACCACGACGCGCTCGTACTCGTGGTGGACCCTGCTGTCGTTGCCCATGGTGGGCACCCTCTTCCGTGCTGGACGGTCATCTTGCCGATGCATCGGGTGGCGCCGTCCGGGCGCGCGTTCACGCGGCGCCACCCCAGGCATCCTGCCCAGCTCAGCGCGGGCCGATCACCTCGATATGGGAGTAATCCGGTTTTTGCCGGAGTTGAGCGTTGAGCCAGCTGGGCTCAGGTGCCGGTGATGTGTTCCGGCCGCACCGGCACCTGGTTCAGCGCCAGCCCGGTGGCGGCGCGGATGGCGGCCACAATGGCCGGGCCGGAAGAGATCGTGGGCGGCTCGCCGACCCCGCGCACCCCGTAGGGGGCGTTCGGGTCGGGGTACTCCAGCACCTCGATCCGCATCGGGGGCATGTCGAGGATGGTGGGGATCAGATAGTCGGTGAACGACGGGTTCCTGATCTTGCCATCGGAGATCTGGATCTCCTCCATCACGGCCAGCCCCAGCCCCTGCGCCGAGCCGCCCTGGATCTGCCCGAGCACCGCCTGCGGGTTGATCGCCTTGCCCACGTCCTGCGCACAGTCCAGCGCGACCACCTTGACCAGGCCGAGCTCGGTGTCCACGTCCACCACCGCGCGGTGCGCGGCGAACGCGTACTGCACGTGCGCGAAGCCCTGCCCAGTCTCCGGGTCGACCGGCTCGGTCGGCCGGTGCCGCCATTCGACGGTCTCCTCGATGACCTCGTCGCCGAGCAGGCCGGCCAGGTCGCCGAGGACACCCTCGGCCGCCGAGACCACCTTGCCGCCCTCCAGCCGCAGCCCGGGCACGGTGCGGCCGAGCCGCCGCTGGACGACGCCCAGCGCACGCTCGCGCACCCGCTCGCACGCGGCCTTGACCGCGCCGCCGGTGACGTAGGTCTGCCGGGACGCGGACGACGACCCCCCGCTGCCCACCTGGGTGTCCTTGGGCGCCGCGATGACCTGCTCGACGCCCAGCTCGGTGCGCACGATCTGCTGCTCGACGGTGACCAGCCCCTGGCCGACCTCGGCCGACGCCGTGTGCACGGTCGCGGTCGCGGCCCCGGACAGCACTTCCAGCCGGACCCGGGCCGTGGCGTAGTCGTCGAACCCTTCGGAGAACCCGACGTTCTTGTAGGCCACCGCGTAGCCGACGCCGCGCACCACGCCCTCGCCGTGGGTCGTGTTGGCCACGCCGCCGGGCAGGTCACGCAGGTCCGGCTGGCCTCCGGCGGCGCGCGGCGGGGGCAGCGGCATGGCCTGCACCCGGCGCAGCAGTTCCGCGACCGGCGCCGGGCTGTCGATGACCTGCCCGGTCGGCGCCTGCGCGCCCTGGATCATCGCGTTACGGCAGCGCAGCTCCACCGGGTCCAGGCCGAGCGTGGCGGCCAGCTTGTCCATCTGGGCTTCGTGGGCGAAGGCGGCCTGCACCGAGCCGAAGCCGCGCATGGCCCCGCACGGCGGGTTGTTGGTGTACGCGCCGTACGCGTTAACCTGCACGTTGGGCACCACGTACGGGCCGATGCCCATCGTGCCCGCGTTCCCGACCACCGCCGGGGTGCTGGACGCGTACGCCCCGCCGTCCAGGTAGATCTGCGCCTTGACGTAGACCAGCCGGCCATCCCGGTCCGCCCCGTGCTCGAACCGCATCACCGCCGGGTGGCGGTGCACATGGCCGAAGAACGACTCTTCCCGGTTGTAGACCATCTTGACCGGCTTGCCGGTGCGCAGCGCCAGCAGGCACGCGTGCACGTGCATGGACAGGTCCTCACGGCCGCCGAACGCGCCGCCCACGCCGGCCAGCGTGAGCCGCACCATGTCCGGCGGCAGGCCAAGCGCCGAGCAGATCTGCCGCTGGTCCACGTGCAGCCACTGGGTGGCCACGTACAGCTCCACGCCGCCGTCCTCGGCCGGCACGGCCAGCCCCGACTCCGGGCCAAGAAACGCCTGGTCCTGCATGCCCACCTGGTACTCACCGGTCACCACCACGTCGGCCACCGGGTCCGGGTCGCCCTTGCGCAGTTTCAGGTGCCGCACCAGGTTGCCCTGCGGGTGCAGCTTGGCCTTCTCCCGGGACAACTCGCTGACCTTTCCCGGGGTGGTATGCACCAGGTTCCACCGCGGGTGGCCGAGGGCCTCGTGGGCGTCGGTGACCGGCTCGTACACCTCATAGTCGACCCGGATCCGCTTGGCCGCCTGGCGGGCGATCTCCGGATGATCGGCGGCCACCAGCGCGACCGGCTCCCCCTGGTAACGCACGACGTCCACGGCCAGCACCGGCTGGTCGGTGATCTCCAGCCCGTAGAACTTCCTGCCCGGCACGTCCTCATGGGTCAGCACCGCGTAGACACCCTGCGTGGCCAGGGCCTCCGCCGTGTCGATAGAGCGGATCCGGGCGTAGGGGTGCGGGCTGCGCAGCGTGACGCCCCAGATCATGCCGTCCAGCCATAGGTCACTGCCGTAGACGAACTCCCCGGTGACCTTGGGCGTGCCGTCGGGCCGGCTCGCGCTGGTGCCCACCCCGCCGGGTACCGGGGTGGTCACACCGGGCGCTGTCCCGGTCGGGGTGGTCGGTGCCGTCATCGGGTCACTCCCCAGCGCCAGACCGCCAGGCCGCCGCCAGCCGTACCGCGTCCATGATCTTCTCGTACCCGGTGCACCGGCACAGGTTGCCCGCCAGCGCCTCCCGGATTTCGGCATCACTGGGGGCGGGCTGCCGCTCGATCAGGTCGTGCGCGGCGATCAGCAGCCCGGGCGTGCAGAAGCCGCACTGCACCGCGCCCGCCTCGAGGAACGCCCGCTGCACCGCGGACAGCTCGCCGCCCGGGGCCAGGCCCTCGACCGTGCGCACGTCCCGGCCGTGGGCCTGGCCCGCCGCGACCAGGCAGGCACAGGCCAGCACGCCGTCCAGGTACACCGTGCACGAGCCGCACTCGCCCTGCTCACACGCGTTCTTCGAGCCCGGGAATCCCAGCCGCTCGCGCAGCACGTAGAGCAGGCTCTCGCCTTCCCAGACGTCGTCGGCCTGCTGCGGCTCGCCGTTGACGGTGCAGGTGATCCGCATGCCTCACGTCCTCCGGAACTCGCGCCACGCCCAGTCCAGCGCCCGCCGGGCCATCACCGACAGGGCATGCACCCGGTACCGCGCGCTGCCCCGCACATCGTCGATCGGCTCGGCCGCGTCGGCGACCAGGTCGGCGAACCGGCGGCTGGTGGACTCGGGCAGGTCACCGCGGGACTCCCACAGGCCATCCTCGGCCAGCGCCTGAGCCAGGAAGTCCTCGGCCAACCGGGCGCGCAGCGGGGTGGGGCCGGCCGACCCGATGCCGGTGCCGACCGCCTGCCGGTCCGGGTGCAGCGCCAGGCTGAACGCGGCCACCGCGATCACCATCGCGTTCCGCGTACCGATCTTGCAGAACTGCTGCGGGCCCGACGGCGGGGTGACCACCACCGCCTTGATCAGCTCGTCCGGCGCCAGGGCGTTGCGTTTCACCCCGGTGTAGAACTCATCCGCCGGGACCAGCCGGGTGCCGCGCCCCGACTCGACCTCCACCTGCGCGCCGGCGGCCAGCAGCGGGGGGTGCGAATCCCCCGCTGGGGACGCGGCCCCCAGGTTGCCGCCGACCGTGCCCCGGTTGCGGATCTGCGGCGAGCCCGACCGTCCGGGACGCCATGGCCAGGCCGGGCAGCCAGCCGCCCAGCTCGGTCTGGACTCTCGTGTAGGTCACCCCGGCGCCGAGCCAGATCCGCCCGTCGGCCGGAGCCCACTCGGCCAGCTCGCGCACCCTGGTCAGGTCGATGAGATGCTCCGGCCGGTACCGGTCGAAGTTCAGTTCGACCATGACGTCGGTGCCGCCCTGGATGGGTACCGCGTCCGGGTAGGCCGCCTTCAGCTGCAGGGCCTCCGCCCATGTCTGCGGCTGCAGGAACTCCATGGCACCTCCCCTCTGCGCCGGTCGCCCACGAGCCGGGCGAGGACGCACAGTTTGGTGCGTGGCCGCAGCGCCGGGGCCGGTGGTCCTGCATGTCAGTCTGGCTTATCGAGCCGGAAAACCGAACAGCGGCGCGCACCCGCTGTGATCATCGCTGAGTGATCGCGGTCTTGCCGCCAGCCCGGTTATCCGGCGAGCTTGCGGGCCAGCCAGACCGTACGGCTGGTGCGGACCGTCAGGTCGTCGCGGATGGACAGGGCCGGGGCCAGGGCATCGAGTTCGGCGATGTCGCCGGCACTGAGCTTGTCCTCCAGGCCGTGCCGGGCGCGGCAGAGGGTGACCATGGCGTAGCGGGTCACGGCGGCGGCCATCGGCGAGTCCGGCGGTGTCTGCAGCGCGATAACGAAGCGGCGTTCGGACTCGACCGCGAACCCGGCTTCGGCGAAACGGGCAGGCCAGTCCTCATGCATGTGCAGGCCGGCCTCGTCACGGCCCCGCGCCATAGCGGCGTGGATCCGCTCCTCGAGCGCCGCTCCCGCCTGGTCGGTGAGAAAGCGCGGGAACGACTCCATCTCGGTGACCGCGAGCAGTCCCCCTGGGCGCAGCATCTGGTAGATCTGCGCGACCGCCCGTGCGGGATCGCCCAGGTGGTGCAGCGAGTTGGCGGCCCACACCAGGTCAGCGGCCTTCAGGCCATCAGGCCATGGCTGATCGAGGTCGGCTTGGACGGTGCGGATCCGGTCGGCGAGCCCGGACGCGCGGGCCTTGTCCTGGATGTGCTTCAGCATCTCCCCGTCGACGTCCAGTGCGATCACCTCGGCGTCCGGCAACTGCCGGGCCAGCGCCAGGGTGCCGGTGCCCGTGCCGGCACCCACGTCGATGACACGAGCTCGTTCCGTGAGGTTGGCCGAGACCCATTCGGCTGCCTCCCGGTGGTAGTCGCTGAGGACCTCCGCGTCGAGGTCGAGCAGGTCAGCAAGGTGTTCGTGAGCCATGTCCCCGACGCTACCGCCGGTTTGCGGTTACGGCATAACATCTTGCGTATGAAGCAAGACGCCGATCTGGACGCTCTTGTCCGGCAGCGCATCCGTGGTCTGCGCACGTCACTGGGCTGGTCGCTGGACGAGCTGGCGGCCCGCAGCTACCTGAGCCCGTCCACGCTGAGCCGGATCGAGACCGGTCACCGGCGGATTGCCCTGGATCAGCTCACGCCGATCGCGAGGGCCCTCGGCACCACGCTGGACCAGCTGGTGGAGTCCGGCGACGACGCCGACGTGGTGATCAGGCCGCTCCGGGACGAGGTACGGGGCATGACGACCTGGCTGCTGTCGCGGACCGGTGCGCCGCAGGGCATGACGATCGCGAAACTGCGGGTGACCAGGAAGGTGCCGGACCGGCTGCGAGTCCACCCGGGCCGGGACTGGTTCACTGTCCTGTCCGGCACCATCGTGCTGCGGCTGGGCGAGCGGACCATCCTCGTCCGGGCCGGCGAGGCGGCTGAGTTCTCCACCATGGAGCCGCATGCGTTCGGCGTGCGGGAGGGAGCCGCGGAGATCCTTTGCATCCTCGACCACGACGGCACCCGTACCCACCTGGGGCCGCGCGGCCCACTCCCCGAGACCGGCCCCGAGGAAACCTGACCGGCCGGCGCGCGTGAATCGCCAGGATCTGGTGACGGCTTTTCACCAGCCCCGGGGCGAGCCTGGATCCATCGCCAGGGGCTCGCACCGCCGCTACAAGACAGGAGGCTGTCCAGCTATGAAAGTGGCACTCACCGGTGCGACCGGCTACATCGGATCTCACGTAATGTCCGAACTCCACGAGCATGGCCACGAAGTGACCGCTCTCGTCCGCGATGAGGCCCGCGCGGACACCATCGCCGCCCGCGGCGCCAAGGCCGCCATCGTTGACCTCTACGACCGGCCGACGATGGCGAGCCTGCTAGAGGATGCAGACGGGGCCATCCACACGGCCAGTCCCGGCGACGCGACCACCGCAGACCTGGACTCGGCGGTGGCCGATGCGGTGATCGATGCGTTCGCCGGCACCGGCAAGCCCTACATCGAGATCAGCGGCCTGTGGGTCTACGGGGACAACACCGCCATCACCGAGGAGTCTGCCTTCCATGCGCCTGCGCTGGTGGCGTGGAAAGAGCCGATCGAACGCAGGGTCCTCGGTACCAGAGACATGCGCGCTGTCGTGATCGTCTCCAGTACCGCCTACGGTGACGGCGGAGGAGCGATTCCCCGAGCGCTTCTCGCCTCCCCCCGCGACGACGCCGGGAACTTGATCATGATCGGCACCGGCCAACAGCACTGGTCGACGGTGCACGTCGCGGACCTGGCCGATTTCTTCCGGCGCGTTCTGGAAGATGACTCGGCCCATGGCCGCTACGTCATCGGCAACGGAGTGCACTCGACCCTCGCCGAACTCACGACGGCGGCGGCCGCAGCCGTCGGCGCACCAGGAGCGGTCCCCGGCTCCGAACAGGAGGCCCAGGCCCGCCTAGGCGACAATTTCGCCGAAGTCCTGATGCTCGATCAGGGCACCGACGCAGCTAAGGCCCGGGCCGAACTCGGCTGGTCTCCGTCCCATCCGTCGCTTGCCGACGACTTCCGCCATGGCAGCTACCGCAATTGACGGTCGGCTGCCGCGCTCGGCCAGTACGAAAAGGCCCGCACAGTCTGGCGTCAAGCCCTCGAGTCGTACCGGCAGCAAGGGCGTACCGAGGACTGCGATCGCGTGCAACACCAACTCGACATACTTGACCAGCCCAGCAGCAGATAGCCCGCCCCAGAACCTAGGGCCAGTGTCTGGCGGGCACCGGAAGAATCTCACAGGCCCGCCAGACGCTCGGCCTAGCCGCGGGTAATCAGGAATTCCAGAGGATGTCGGCACCGGACGCGGAAGCAGTCTCCGTGACACTGCACTGCTTGTTGGGATAGTAGACGTGGAAGGTGGGTGCCCAGCTTCCGTCATGGGTATCGACGGAGAGGCTCCGGTAGGCCTCGTGACCGTCAGGCGGCATCTGGGCGCACGTCGTAGCCCTCGGTACCTCCATCACGCCGCCCTCGACGTTGGTGAAGGACACCCCGCTGACGACCTGCAACGGCGTTGTGGCACTCCCGCCTTCGACGCTGGATTCGACGGTCCACGTGCAGTCAAAGCCACTACCGTTACAACTGGTCGCCACGATGGAGCCATCGATGGTGTCCCCGGGGGCAACGTGGACGTTGTTGGTGATCGCGTAGCTATTGCCCCACACATACCAGTTCGTGATGTACCAGATGTTTGGGTTGGAAACACCTGTTGTTGTATTCGCACCCCAGGTGAGCACAGGCTGCAGGATCGTGTCCTGAGCTGTGTCCTGGAGGCTCGGGTAGAAGAAGATGAGCGCCCCGGAACATCTGTCGGGTTGTCCGGTACCGAGAAGCGTTCCCAGAGGTAGTCCAGCCAGGTGGGTGCGGCGGCGCAAGACTCCGCCCACCAGTTCGTGTTGCTGGCCGGGCAATTCGCAGCAGCGGGCGTAACGGCAGCCGCACCACCGGGCGGGGTGAGTTCGTCGCCGGGTACGCGAGCGTGGGATGCGCACAAGCCATTCCGTCCGCGTGCCGTTACGCTTGATGATTACCCCGTTGTCAACAATGGCGCCCGCCGGTATGTGGTACACGCAGGCCTTGTTGGCCAGGCCCTCGGGCGTGTACGTCCAGTCCTTGGACTTGACCGCGGCCGCGTAGGCCTTCGGATCGTGGACGATCCACCGCTTACCCGGCTTGGGTGCCGACGCCGTCCGCGCACTCACCGCCGTGTTGGCGATCGTGGCGTTCTCGCGGATCTGCGACGATGCCGACGCCGGAGCGGCGGCCGCCGCACTCGCCGCGATGAGCACGCCGCTGGCCACGGCTAAAGCCGGTGACAGCCGTCGGCCTCTCATTCCGTTGTCCTTGCGCAATGTGCAGTGAGCATGATGGTGTTCCCCTTCCGATAGCGCTGGCGCCCCGCCGGAGGGTGCCAGCGCTACGAAAGATCGCATGGAGGCGTGACATTTCGGTGATAACCGTGTGATAGCGCCCACCCGCTCGCTCCCACCGCCCCTGAGTGCTGAACCTCAGGCGGGGAGGGCTAGGTAGCCCGGGTTGGCGACCGTGAGCTTGTCGATGACGGACGCGCGCACGGTCGCGACGACCTCGTCCATCCGGCCGTCGAACTGGCCGGTGCGAATGCCGAGGGCGAGGTCGGCGTCGGTCGCGCAGCCTAGGTCGTGCAGGCGTTCGCGGTGTGCGGCCCAATGCGTGTCGCCCAGCAGCAACTCGCGCCTCGCGATACGCAGCGCGGAGGCGGCGACGCGGGCGTGGAAACGCAGCCGCTCGTCGGGCTGGTCCGCCCCGTCCAGGAACACGCCGACCGCGTCGATCAGCGCGGCCGCGCTGGGACGGTCGTGCGGGACGGAGGGCGTACCTGGGCTGGCACTGCCGAGCGGGTCCGGGACGGTGACTGGCGACGTCAGCCCCAGGGCGAGCAGCAGGTCGTGCTCTTGCTCGCAGACCCTTCGGCCCAGCACGGCGTACTCGATCGAGGGGTCGGAGCCGTCGAGGTACCGCTCGGCCTGGTGACGGCACAGGATCGTCCAGCGGAGTGTGCCGTAGACCTCCCACCAGTGCAGCGCCTCGGATGTCGGCGGAGTGCCTCCAGCCGCTGCGTACCCCTCCAACAGCGCCGCCCGCGTGCCGAAGCCACCGACGGGGTCGGGGGCGCCGAACCGCCACGCCTTCACGCACATCCAGCCAAGATCCTCGGCCGGGTCGCCGGCATGTGCGAGTTCCCAGTCCAGGACACCGCATACGCCCGCCGGATCGATCATCAGATTGCCGTTGCGAAAGTCGCCATGCACGACCGAGCGGCTGGCAGACGCGGCCGGACGGCGGCGGTCCAGCCAACGCAGGGCCAGTTCCACGGTGGGACGGGCCTCGGCGAAGCCCTCGTAGCATCCGGCGATGTCGTCGAGCGGATCGCCATCCGGCAGTCCAGGGACGGCGTGGGGCGGGATCGCGTGGAGCCGCGCGAGGATCGTGCCGAGTTCCCGGGACAGGCGCGGCCTCACCTTGGTGAAACGGCCGTCGCGGAGGAGCCGGCGCGGGATGGTCTCGCCGTCCAGCCGCTCCATGATCAGGTATGGCGAGCCCAGCAGCTCTGGACCGTGATCCACCAACCCGGGGACGGGCACGCCCGCGTCCGCTGCGACGGTGAGCAGGGCGGCCTCCCGCGCCATGGTCGCGGGGTCTGGGGACGCCGACGGATCGCGCCGCAGGACGAGGGCCCTGCCACCAGCGTCGAACGCCCACGTCTCGCGGCTCGCCCCGCCCGTCAGCCTCCGCAGCCCGGTCACCTCGACGGCGGCGTCGTCCCCGGCCAGGTCGGCCAGGCGGGCGGCGATCGCGGCGCCCAGCGCCCCGCCCGAAGCCGCGTTCGCTGCAGTGTCCGGCGCGACGGCCGAGGGTACGGCGGCCGGCCCGGTGGCGGCCTCGTCCGGCGCGCTCATAGCCGGGCCACGCGCTGGGCGGCGAATGCTCGCATGCGGTTCTCCTCGTTCGAAGCGGCGCTGGATGCGGCCGTCCCGAGGTCAGGCGTTCGGAGGCAGTCCGAGGGCGCGGATACTGAGGGTGTCCAGGGTGTCCAGGAGCCGCTCGGTGCCCGGCGGGTCCTCGCCCTGGACGAGCCAGAGGTACAGAGAGTGGTTGACCATCGCGGCGAGGGCGCGCGCCGTCATCTCGGGGTCGAGGTCCGCCGCGACGAGCCCGGCACGCTGCCACCGCTCGATCGCCTGGGCGGAACGTCCGACGGAGACGGCGCGATGCTTGCGCCGCATCTCCTGGAACTCCTGGTTGAACGTCGCGACCTGCTCGATGATCGCCATCATTTTCGCGTTGCGCAGGTACGCCCGGTAGTAGGCGCCGTTGGCGCGGCGTATCCGCGTGGCAGGCGAAAGGACCTCCGCAGCGGGTTCCGCACTCGGGGACGGGACGACGGCCTGCCGCGTCATGTCTTCGAAGAGGCGGTCCGCGATTTCCAGGAAGACCGCCTCTTTGGACGGGAAGTACGTGTAGAAGGACCCGTAGGACACCCTGGCGTGCCCGGTGATATGCGCGACCCGGGTGTCGATGAAGCCGCGTTCCTCGAACACCTTCCGCGCGGCGGCGATGAGGCGCTCCCGCGTCTGGGCTCCGCGCTCGGTGAGCGGCACCGGCTCCCCGCCTTCCGGCGCCGGCCGCTCGGCGTCCCGTGCGCTCGGATCCGCCCCGCTCCGCATAGTCCCGGGTCCTTTCTCTCCTGTTCCAAAGCTGCTCCCGCCCGTGCCGGCGGGGTTGACAAACCGATGCTCGCAAGAACAGGATCCGAGCATCGGTCAAGTTGATATGACTGTCAAGTCAACTCCGAGGAGACCCCGCCATGACCGGCCGGAACACCGAGTTTGAGCTCGGCGGCATCAACCATCTCGCGCTCGTGTCGTCCGACATGCGGCGCACCATCGACTTCTACTCGGGCGTGCTCGGCATGCCGCTGATCAAGACTTTGAGCCTGCCGGGCGGCATGGGCCAGCACTTCTTCTTCGACTGTGGCGGTGGCGACTGCGTGGCGTTCTTCTGGTTTCCTGACGCCCCCGATGGCGTCCCCGGAATCTCGGCGCCGAGAACCCGTCCCGAGCAGGGCGAGATCCTCAGCGCCGTCGGCTCGATGAACCATGTCGCCTTCCACGTTCCCGCCGAAAGATTCGAGGCGTACCGGCAGCGGCTGAAGGACAAGGGAGTCGAGGTCAGCCCGATCCTCAACCACGACGACAGTCCGTCCGGCGTCTCGCGCGAGATGTACGCCGGCGTGTTCGTCCGGTCCTTCTACTTCCAGGACCCTGACGGGATCCTGCTGGAGTTCGCCTGCTGGACGCGGACTTTCACCGACGCCGACGTCTCCCACGAGCCGAAGACCTCCGCCGACCGCGCCGCGACGTCCGCCACCGCCCCGGCGGTCCCCGCCGGGTCGCGCCGCTGAGAAGGAGAACGATGCCCCGCCTGCGTGAGGTTCCCCGCGCCGAGGTCACCGACGAGCGGATCCTCTACTTCTACGACCACCTGTTCGCCCCTGACCGGGACCCGGCCGCGGACCACGGCACAGCTACCGGCTCCCCCGGTGACTGGTGGACGGTGTTCGCCCAGGCCCCGGACGTCTTCCGGCACGCCGTCCGCGGCTTTGCCCTCTACCGGAACGCGACCCTGGACCCGATGCTGCGCGAGCTGGGGCAGTGCCGGGCTGGCTGGGCGCGCGGCAGCCAGTTCGTCTTCTCGCAGCACTGCAAGCAGATGCGCGCGCTGGGCATGCCAGAGGAGAAGATCCAGGCGATCCCGTACTGGCAGACGGCTGACTGCTACTCGCGGCTGGAACGCACCGTCCTGGCCTACACCGACGGGCTCGTTCTGGACGGCGGGCGGGTGGCCGACGAGGTCTTCACCGTCCTGCAGGAATATCTCCCCGACCAGGAGATCCTTCAGCTCACCTACATCACCTGCTTGTACGACATGCATGCAACGATGTCGAAGGCGCTGCGGCTGGAATTCGACGACCGTCCCGAGGCGGTCGTGGAGGTGGCGGCGCCCGACGGCTACGGCAGCCACGACATCTCCGCGGACCTCGCCGGGGAAGGCTGATGCTCTTCCCCGTCCCCGACCGGACCCGGAGGGTCCGGGACGAGGTGCACGCCTTCATGACCGAGCGCGTCGAGCCGGCCGAGCCCGTCCTCAACGCGGGCGGGCAGGAGTCGCGCGACACCCTGCTTCGGCTCCGCCGCGAGTCCAAGAAGGCCGGGCTCTGGGCGCTCGGCCACCCCGCCGAACTCGGTGGGGGCGGGCTGCCGTTCCTGGATTACGTGTACATCAACGAGGTCCAGGGGCGCAGCGAGTGGGGCCAACTCGCGCTCGGCACGTTCACACTGCAGGACTCGCTGATGCTGCACAAGTACGCGAGCCCCCGCTGGCGCGAGCGATACCTGATTCCAATGGTCGCGGGCGAGGTGTCGCCGAGCTTCGCGATGACCGAGCCCGAACGTCGCCGGATCCGACCCGACCGGCCTGCGCACCACCGCCGAACTGGACGGCGACCACTGGGTCATCCGCGGCCGCAAGTGGTTCACGACCGGGGCGGCGGACGCCACGTATACGACGGTGATGTGCCGCACCGAACCGGACTTCGCAGACCCGCACCACGCGTTCAGCATGATCATCGTGCCGACGGGCACGCCCGGCTACCGGATCGTCCGCGAGACTCCGGTCCTCGGCCTGCACGGCGGCCACTACGAGGTCGCATACGAAGACGTCCACGTGCCGGCCGACAACCTACTCGGCCTGCGCGGGCACGGCTTCGCCATAGCCCAGGATCGCCTCGGCCCCGGAAGGATTTTCCATTGCATGCGCTGGCTGGGCCAGGCCCAGCGAGCGTTCGAGCTGATGTGCGCCCGCCTGGACTCCCGCGTCGCGTTTGGCCAACCGCTCTCAGCGAAGCAACTCATGCAGCAGCACGTATTCGATTCCTACACCGAAATCCAGGCGGCTCGGCTGCTCACCCTCCAAGCCGCCGAGCACCTCGACGCGGGCGACCAGGCCCGGATCGAGATCGGCGCGATCAAAGTCGTCGGCGCCCGAATGCTCCACAACGTCATCGACCGCGCCGTCCAGGTGCACGGGGCGGCAGGCCTCACCGACGACACACCTCTCTCCCGGATGTACCGGCACGCCCGCGAGGCCCGCCTCTACGACGGACCGGACGAGGTACACATCCAAAGCACCGCCCGCCGCATCCTCCGCGCGATGACCCAGTAGAACATCATGTGGTGCGGCCAGATGACGACAGCGCGCCGCCAGCGGTGGCCCTGCCACCGGTTCTGGCCGACCGCTGTGGTGTGTGATGATGAAAGCAGGCCTTGGGCATTTCGAACGCCGGCAGTCACGCCGGCGCCGTCCGCGGGCCAGGTAACCCGGCGCAGCCCGTGCCCGGGGTTGGGATGGCCGATATGTTCGGCTTCAGAATCATCCGTCAGTACGAGCAAGGCATCGTGTTCCGTTTCGGGCGGGCCCTGCCCGGCGTGCGCAAGCCGGGCCTAATCTGGATCAACCCGTTCACCAGTCGGCTCACCAAGGTCAACATGCAGATCGCCGTGGTGGGCGTGCCCGCCCAGGAGACCATTACCCGGGACAACGTCACCCTGAAGGTGGACGCGGTCGTGTACTACCGTGTCGTGGATCCGCTCAAGGCCCTCATCAACGTGCAGAACTACCAGCTAGCGGTCTCCCAGGTCGCCCAGACCTCGCTGCGGGCGGTGACCGGGCGCAGCAACATGGACACGCTGCTGTCCGAGCGGGAACACATCAACGCCGAGCTCAAGGACGTGATCGACGCCCCCACCGAGGGCCCGTGGGGCATCCGGGTAGAGCGCGTGGAGGTCAAGGACATCTCCCTGCCCGAATCGATGAAACGCTCCATGTCCCGGCAGGCCGAAGCGGAGCGCGAACGCCGCGCCCGCATCATCTCCGCCGACGGCGAATACCAGGCCTCCAAAAAGCTGGCCCAGGCCGCCTCGGTCATGGCCGCCGACCCGGCCGCCTTGCAACTGCGGCTGCTGCAGACCGTCGTCGAGGTCGCCGCCGAGAAGAACAGCACCCTGGTCATGCCGGTCCCGGTGGAACTGCTGCGCTTCTTCGACCGCACCGCCCTGCCCACTACCCCAGCCCTCGCACCCGCAGACGCCGAGGATGAGGCCACCACCCTGCCGCCACCCACGCCCGCCGCCCTGCCCGCCCCCCAGCCAGCCAGCACGGCCGCGATCACAGCACTGAACGGCGCCCCAGCCACGGGTGCCGCCGGCTGACCGGCTTCGGTGATCCGCGTCCGTCATCTGGCCCGGGCGATGGACGCGGATCCTGCCATGTGAGGCAGCGCTGTCATCGGCTTGCTCCCGTCGGCCGCGCCTTTGAGAGGGCGTCATTCCACGGCGGCGCAGCGGTCTTCCGCACGACCCGCACATCCGCTGGCGCCGCAGGTTGCGCCGCTGCCAGCGACGGCAAGGAGCCGTTTCAATGCCGACTTCATACGCGCTGCTCAGCACGTATCCCCCGACACAGTGCGGGCTGGCGACCTTCAGCGCGGCCCTGCTCAGCCATCTGCCCGCGCCGGGCGACTCGGTGGCCGTGGTGCGCGTGCTCGACGAGCCGCTGCCTTGCGCTACCGATGAGGTGGTGCACGATCTCGTGAACGGATCCGCCGGGAGCACGGCCATCGCCATCAGCATTCTTAACGACTTTGACGTGGTAATCGTGCAGCACGAGTACGGGATCTACGGCGGACTCGACGGGCAGGACATCACTGCGGTGCTCGGGGCCCTGCGGGTGCCGAGCATCGTCGTCCTGCACACAGTGCTAGCCCGCCCCACGCCCCGGCAGCGCAAGATCCTCGACGAGATCATCGCGGCCGCCACGATGGTGGTCACCATGACACAGATGGCCCGGTCACGACTACTGGACATCTACGGCACGAGCCCCGGGAAGGTGTCTGTCATACCGCACGGAGCCGCCGACCACCGGGTGGCCGTGCCACCGGCCAGGAAGAGCAGCCTGCCCAGGGTGCTGACCTGGGGTCTGCTGGGGCCGGGCAAGGGAATCGAGTATGCGATCGATGCCATAGCCCTGCTGCGCGATCGCGGGCTCCGAGTCGAGTATCAGGTAGCGGGCCAGACCCATCCGCGCGTGCTGGCGCGCGAGGGTGAGGCCTACCGTCGGTCACTGGAAGCGCGGGCACGTACCCGGGGTGTCGCGGACCGGGTGCACTTCGATGCCCGGTTCCTTCCGGCGGCTGCCCTGAGTCACGTCATCAGCGCCGCGAACCTGGTCCTGCTGCCGTATGACTCGATGGAACAGGTCACCTCCGGGGTCTTGATTGAGGCGGTGACCGCAGGCAGGCCGGTGGTGTCGACCTGCTTCCCGCATGCTGTCGAATTGCTCGGCGGTGGCGCGGGGCTCCTGGTCGAGCGGCAGGATCCGGCTGGCATCGCCCATGCACTCCTGCGGGTACTGATTGAGCCCGGCCTGTCGGCGCGGATGAGCGGCCATTCGGCGAGCCTCGCGCCGCAGCTACTGTGGCCCGCGGTGGCGAGTGCCTACCGGGAACTTGTCTCGACGCTCACCACAGCCCCGGTCGGAGTTACGGCATGAGTTGCCCGGCCGCCCCGTTCCGGCATCTGCAGCGGCTGACCGATCACATTGGGCTACTTGAACACGCCGAGGGGATCGTGCCCCGGCACGAGCACGGCTACTGCGTGGACGACGTTGCCCGCGGCCTCGTGGTGGTCTGCCGTGAGCCGTCGCCATCCCAGGAGCTCATCACCCTCGGGCGTCAGTACCTGCACTTCCTCACCCAGGCGCAGGCGGCCAATGGAACATTCCGTAACCGTCTCGGCTACGACCGCCGGTGGCGCGACCAGCCCGGAACCGAGGACTGCTGGGGCCGTTCCCTCTGGGCCCTGGGCACCGCAGCCGCGCGGGGGCCCACCGCCGGGATCCGCGAGGACTCGTACGCCCGATTCGGCCTGAGCGCCCAGGCCTCGTCCGTGTGGCCGCACGCCATGGCGTTCGCGGCGCTCGGCGCGGCGGAGATACTCGACAGGTGGCGCGGCCATTCCGGCGCGCTCGCGCTTCTTGCCAAGGCCAGCGCCGTTATAGGTGCACCTCCTGCGGACCCGGCGTGGCCGTGGCCAGCGCCCAGGCTGAGCTACGCGAACGCCGCGATCGCCGAGGCCGTCATCGTGGCAGGCTGGAAGCTGGGCCAGGACCGGGTGCTGCGCAACGGCCTGCGCATGCTGGAGTGGCTGCTGGCGGGCGAGACCCGGGATGGCCATTTGTCGGTGGTGCCGGCCGGGGGCTGGGGTCCCGGCGAAATCCGTCCTGCTTTTGACCAGCAGCCGATCGAGGTGGCCGCGCTAGCGGATGCCTGCATGCGCGCGGCCGAGGTTACCGGCGACACCGGCTGGCTGGCGGGCGTGCAGATGAGCGTGGCGTGGTTTCTCGGTGACAATGATACGGGGGTGCCACTGCTCGACGAGCGGACGGGCGGGGGCTGCGATGGTCTCGGACCTGTCAGCCGCAGCCGCAACCAGGGCGCTGAGTCGACGCTGGCGATGATCTCAGTGATGCAGCAAGGCCGCCGCCTGGCCGCAGCGGACCGGTGATGGATCCCGGACTCTGCCGACCTGCTGGTGGCCAGGACGCAGCACCGGCTGAAGCCGGACGCCTCCCGCACACTCTGCCAGTTGTTCGTGCCCGGCCAGGAGGCCTTGATCCCGGGCGGGTCGCGCGCGATGGCTGTCATCGACCGGGTCCTTGACATGAGTGAGGAGGAGGTGGAACGAACGCTGGCCCGGACGCAGGACCGGTTCTCCGGTAGATGTCGCGACCTGTCCGGGACCCTGGAGCACAACTTCAGGCTCATCGCTCATCGACTCGGCGCCGAGATCACCATAGGGGGCGCCCGACGGCAGCTGATCGGAGCGTACTTCACCCAGGAATACGCGTTTGAGGCCGCGGCCCTGTTCAATCCGTCGGTTGTGGCACATCCCGACCAGACGGGGTGCGCTCCGGGCGAAATACGGTTCGTCATGAGCCTGCGGGCAGTGGGGGAAGGCCACCTGTCCAGCATCGAGTTCAGGACCGGCATGATCGGCAGCGATGGCGCGGTTAGCTTCGACCCGCCTGGCCGCTTCCCCGGCACTGGCAGCCACGGGCCGGTCCTGTATGATCGCCGCCTCTTCCAGGAGAAGTTCGCCGAACTTGGCCGTGAGGACGAGAACGCGCGATACCTGTGGAGCCTGCTGCCGTCCCGTTTCACGGCGGCCGAACTGGATGCCGCGCTCGCAGTGCTCTCCAGCGAGCAGCTGACTCGCGGAGACTTCGCGGTGCTGGCCGACCGGGTGCGGTGGATGGCGGCGTCCAACTACGCGGTTGACTTCGACCGGCATCACGCTGTATCCGAGCGGGTTCTCTGGCCAACTGGGCCGGCCGAGAGCCATGGCATGGAAGACGCAAGATTCGTCCGCTTTTCCGACACCGAAGACCCTCTCTACTACGCGACATACACAGCGTTCGACGGCTCGCAAGTCGCGCCGCACCTGCTGGAGACAAGCGATTTCCGGACATTTTCCATCTCCCAGCTCTCGGGCCCCGCAGCGAGCAACAAAGGCATGGCGCTGTTTCCCCGGCGAATCGGCGGCCGGTACGCTGCGCTCTCCCGCTGGGACCGGGAAAGCAACGCGATTGGCTACTCAGACGACTGTCATCACTGGCCCGAAGCCATCACGGTGCAGGCGCCCACACATCCCTGGGAGCTGATCCAGCTCGGAAACTGCGGCTCGCCGATCGAAACCCCGGCTGGCTGGCTGGTCTTCACCCACGGCGTTGGGCCGATGCGCGAGTACGCAATCGGCGCTGTTCTGCTCGACCTGAATGAGCCCCAGCACCTCATCGCGGCGCTACCCGAGCCGCTCCTGGTGGCCGACGAGTCAGAGCGCGAGGGCTACGTGCCGAACGTGGTGTACTCGTGTGGCTCCATGCTGCACGGCGAAACAGTCGTGCTGCCCTACGGCTGCAGCGACTCCACCGTCCGGGTCGCCACCGTTGACCTGCGCCTGCTACTCGACAGGCTCATGCCGAGGCCTACGCCTTGAAGATCATGGTCACCGCCACCACGCCCACCCCAGCCAGGAAGGCCCGGACCCAGCCTGCACCAGACAGCGGCGCCCCCCGGCTAGGGGCGCCACCAGTCACTTTGTGTGATTAGATCGAGTGTCGGAGCCTGGACCCTGCTCCGCTGGATGCCGGTGGGCAGCGTCACTACCTCGGCGGAAGCGGCAGTCATGAAGGTTCTCGCCAGTACTCCTGCGGGCGCGCCCGCCAGCACTAGCGCCTTGCCCCGGTCTATCCCGGTGGAAAGCTCCCGGCCGCCTGCGCCCGCCGCCGGGACACCGAGCACCTTGGCCGAGGAGCCCTTCAAGCGTGTGACGCGGCTGGCCGCGCTGGCCCTGGGCACGCCATTGGCGTCCGTCACGCTCACCGATGAGCGTCCCTCTGCGGGAAAGACCCCTCTTGCCCCCCCGGAGACAGGCGGCGACTGGAGCACCGTTGAGCGGGCACTGTGCGATTATGTGATCGAGTCCGGGGTCAGGCTGGTCTGCGATGGCGCCCTGCTGGGCCTGCAGGCGGGCGGCGGCGGCCCGCTGGGCCTGGACGGCGCGGCCGGGTGGGCCGGGTTCCCGGTTCGCGGCCCGGACGGCCGGGTAGCGGGCGCGCTCTGTGTGACTGACCGGAGACCGCGCCACTGGAGCGCCAGGGACATCGAGGTCCTGGAGATCTTGGCCGATATCGCCGCAGGCGAAGTCGCGTTGCAGGTCGCGTTGCGGCATGGCGCTGAACGTGCCGCCCTGGCGCGGACACTGCAGGAGAGCCTGCTGCCGCCGCGGCTGCCGGAGATACCAGGCCTGCAGGTCGCGGCGCGATATAGGGCCGGTGGAACAGGGGCTGAGGTTCTTGGGGACTTCTACGACGTGTTCCCCTCGGTGCGGGGCAGCTGGGGAATGGTAGTCGGCGACGTGTGCGGCAAGGGCGCCCCGGCAGCCAAAAGCACCGCGCTGGCCCGCTACACCCTGCGGGCGGAGGCACACAGGCAGACCCGGCCGAGCTATATCCTGGCGGCCCTGAACCAGGCCCTGCTGGACTGGCTGACCGATGACCCGCGGTTCCTGACCGCGATCTATGCCACCATCCGGCCGACTGCCACCGGAGCCTCAGTGCGCATCAGCTCAGGAGGGCACCCGCTGGCGCTAGTGCGCCGCAGCGACGGCCGCGTGCAGCCGGCCGGGCAGCCGGGAACCCTGCTCGGCCTCCTGCCCCACCCCGAACTGCATGACCGCCGCGTGCTGCTGCGAGCTGGTGACAGCCTGATCCTGTTCACCGACGGCGTCACCGAAGCCCGCCACCATGCCAGCCGCGGCCTTTACGGCGACAACCGCCTCCGTGATCTCATCGCCGGCCTGCACGGCATCCCCGCGGCGGGGACCGCCGACGCTATCCAGCAAGCTGTGCTGGAATTTGGCGGCGGCAAGGCCAGCGACGACACCGTCACTCTGGTCCTGACCGTTCCCCCGGTGCGAAAGAGCAGCCAGCCAGGGCGCAGGGGGCGCCTGGCATCCAGCGCGGTCACCAAGCAGGCCTCCTAGCGCGCATCCCAGCAGCACGATGACGCACACAACATGCATATTCGGACGATCAGGACGGTTCGCGGTCCGGCAGCGGGGGGGTGCATGCTGGTGCCGGGCCTGCCGGTCAGGGCGGCGGTGAGGCAGGTGACCCGGTGATGGCTTGCGCGGGGTGGCGGCCATGGCTGTCCCGGGGTGCGGATTCCTGTCGGCCGCAGCACTGCCGCTGCGCCTGCGCGACCAGACGATCGGCGGGCTGAACCTGTTCCGCGATGGCCTCGGCCCAGTGCCGGAGTCCGACCAGCGCCTGGCACAAGCGCTGGCAACGTCGCCACCACCGGCATCTTGCAGCAGCGCTCCGCCCACCGCAGCGCCAGGCTGGCCGAGCACCTCCCGCTCGCGCTGAACAGCCGGGTCATCATTGAGCAAGCCAAAGGCGCCCTCGCCCTCGCCGTCATCCACGGCGACACCGACCCCAGCACCCTCGCAGCCGCGCCCTCCGCCTGACACACGCCAGGGCCCGGTTAACGAGCCTGGATCGGTCCAGACCCCATACGCTCCCCCGCCGCCAGCAGCCCAGCGCTGAAAGGGGCGAAACCCATGACCGACCCTGACGTGATCTCGGCCGCGCCGTAAGCTGCCCCTGGAACAAAGATCTAATACCGCCCTGCACCGGACCGATGCCGGTGCGGGTGCGCCCGTCGCTCCGGACCCTGGCGGCACGGCCCAGCCTGGCCATGCAAGCACGAGGAGCCGCCGCGATGTACCGGATACCAGGTGTTGTTTCCGCAGCGACCGCAACACCGGCACCGGCTGTGCCTCGGGTACAGCCGACCCGAGGTCCCCCTCCGGGCAACCCGCAAGCGCCCGAAGACGGCAACGCCGCCGACCCAGCCAAGGCCCGCCTGGACCTGGTCGAAGACCACGAGCCGATCGCCCCGGGCCTGAACGACGTTGTCCGCCAGCTGTTCACCGCGGGCCTGGACCTCCAGGCAGCGCTGCGACTGACGGGCGATCACCCCGCGAACAGCAAGATCTGCCACGCCATGGACGAGCTGGACCAGGCCATCCGGGATATCCGGGACACAATCTTCGATCACCTGGCGGGGGATCGACCGGATCGATAGCACCTCCACGAGCACAATCGGAGCCCCTCCATGACCGAAACAGCGGACAGCGATGCACCGCTTCCGCGATCACCTCCTGCTCTCTGGACTCGCACCCGTTGCCGCACTAGACGGGACAGGGGCGCGTATCCCGCGTAGTGTCTATGGAAGATCGATGAGCTAGCAACTGGGCCAAGCCCCCGCCTTGCTGCTGATGCAGGAAGGCGCCCGCTATGTTCAGTGGGGATCTGATTACCCGCCCATGCGGCAGTCCCGTTGCTGTGGCGTTGACTGGGGAGCTTGATGTCGCAGATGCCGTGAGCCTCGCGACTGCGCGCGCGGTGGTCGCGGTCGGGTCTCGACGCCTACCCGGCTGATCGATGTCGTCCCTAACCCGCCGGAAGGCCCATCCTCCTCGCCCTTACATGAGCTCGGAGCCGGGTCCGCCGCGTCCCGGCCAAGGAGTTGCCGTTACTGGAACGACCGGGAGTACCGGGCCACAGGCGAGAGAGCCCACGATCGCCGTGCACCCCGACACTGAATCTGGTCCCGTCATCGAAGGCCGGCCCCGGCGCGGCCGCAACATACTGCGCACCGCGGTGTCAGCCGCTCTCATCGCGGCCGTCTTCGGGATCGCCATCCCGCATATCGCCTCTTACCGCAGCGTATGGGCCAGCATCCACGCGATGGACTGGCCGCATTCCCTGCTCATCGCCACCACAGCCGCCGCCAGCGTGGCCTCCTACTGGATCACGATCCGCGCGGTCCTGCCCTGGATACGGCTGCGCCAGGCAGCCGCGGTCAACCTCGGCTCCAACGCGGTGGCCAACACCCTGCCCGCCGGCGGCGCCCTCGCCATGGGCGTCAGCTGGGCCATGCTCTCCAGCTGGGGCCTGTCCATCGCCGACTACGTCCTCTACACCCTGGTGACCGGGATCTGGAACGTCTTCACCCTCCTGGGCATGCCCGTCCTCGCCCTGCTGGTCATGGCCACAGCTACCCGGCCCGATGCGGTCCTGATCACCGCCGCATCGGGTGGCCTGGCCGTGCTCGCCGCCATGGCCACCGGACTCGGCCTCCTCCTGCGCAGCCACGACTTCGCACTCCGCGCGGGCCACGCGCTGCAGCGCCCCCTGGCCATCGCCAGCCGGCTGGCACGCCGCCCACCACCCGCTAGTGTCGCCGAGTCACTTTCCGGCTTCCGGAATCGGGCCGGCGCCCTGCTCGCCGCCCGCGGATGGCGGATCACCGCCGCCACGATGGTCAGCTACCTCACCCTGTGGCTCGTCCTGCTGGCATGCCTGCGTGGCACCGGCCTGTCCCAGGCCCAGGTCCCCTGGCAGACTTCCCTCGCGGCATTCGCGTTCATCCGCCTGCTCACCGCCCTTCCCATCACCCCCGGCGGCCTCGGAATCACCGAGCTGGGCCTGGCAGGCCTCCTGGCTGCCAGCGCCGGCCCCACAGCCAGCGCCCAGGTGACGGCCGCAGTGCTGCTGTACCGGGCCGTCACCTACCTGCCCTCCATCCCCCTCGGCGCCCTCGCCTTCCTGACATGGCGGCTCATGCCCACCCTCCTCACCACTAGCCTGAACCACGCCCGCCAGGAAGGGCCGGACCGCCACGAGGCCAGCGGCCAGCCCCAGCCAATGTCACCACCAGATGAGGTAGCAGGTCGGTGTTAGGAGCGCCTCCAGCGGCC
>CAVVGF010000056.1:0-136698 GCA_963747705.1 uncultured Actinomycetes bacterium
GACCCCGACTTCGACACGCTGGCCAGCTTTCCGGTGATGACCAATGACCCGGCCACCACCGACCGGGTGGCGGCCGCGTTCAGCCCCAGTTCGGTGACAACGCACTGGCCATCGAGCCGCAGACGGTCAGCGAGGACTTCCCCAACATCCCGAACGCGCTGGGCATCCCGTACAGCTACTGGTCGATCGGCTTCACCGACCGGAAGGTTTACCGCACCGCGGAAAAGGAAGGCAAGCTGCAGGACCTGCCGACCAACCACTCGCCGAAGTTCCTGCCACCCATGCAGCCCTGCCTGCGCACCGGCACCGAGGCCCTGGTCACCGCGGCCCTGGCCTGGCTGGCCCGGCACTAATTTCTGCCACACTGATTTTTGCCACACTGAGGAGCCGCGATGCGCATTCGCTGGCAGCCGCTTACCCCGCTCGCGGCCATCGTCGGCGGCGTCCTGGCCGGCGCCGTGGGCACCGTATGCCTGGACGCGGTCCAATATGCCCGGTACCGCCGGGGTGGCGGCGCCGAGAGCCCCACGGAATGGGAATTCGCCGCCGTGGATACCTGGGCGGAGGCCCGGCCCCGGGGCAGGTCGGCCGGCGCGTCATCGAGGGCTTCACCCAGCGCAAGCTGCCGGACCGCTGGGCCTGGCCGGTCAGTACGGTCATGCACTGGGGTTATGGGGCGGCGAACGGGGCGGTGTACGGCGTGCTGGCCGGGTCGCTGCGCCGCCCGCATCCCTGGTACGGCGTGCCGTTCGGCGCGCTGGTCTGGGCCACCGGGTACGTCATCCTGCCCGAAGGCGGGCTGTACAAGCCGATCTGGAAGTACGACGCGAAGGTGCTGGGTGACGACCTGGCCGCGCATCTGGCCTACGGCGCGGGCGTGGGTGTTACGTTCTGGCTGTTCGCCCGGCTACGTTAGGGAAATGGCTGGCCAGGATGCCGAGGGGGTGCTCGCCCCGCCGGGCACCGAACGCACCCGCCGCTACCGGCCGAAGCTGCGCTACGAGCTGATCGGCTGTGGCCTGCACGGCCACGAACTGCTCGGCACCGACGCGGCCCGGCTGCGCGCCCAGGACGCCATCTTCGCCCGCGAGGACGACGGCCTGCGCTGGTACCGCTGCCTGCGCTGCGACTCGTGGGTCCCGCTGAACCCGCCCGCTGACCCGGCGGCCGAATACCCGCCGCCCCGGCAGGAGGTGGTGCTGCCGCTGCGCGGCCGCCCGCTCCGCGACCGCTACGTGCTGCGGCTGATCGCGCTGGACCGGGCGCTGCACTTCCTGGTGCTCGGGGTGCTGTCCACCGGGCTGTTCCTGTTCGCGAACAACAAGACCATGCTGCATTCGGACTTCACCCGGATCCTCAAGGACCTGCAAGGCGGGCTGGGCGGCCCGGTCAACAACAGCCAGCACGGCATCGTGCACGACCTGCAGCGGCTGTTCGCGGTCAGCACCCGCAACCTGTACCTGGTCGCGGCGCGGCGCGGCCGCCTATGCCGCGCTGGAGGGCTGCGAGGCGGTCGGGCTGTGGCTGGGCCGGCGCTGGGCCGAGTACCTGACGTTCATCGCGACCGTGGTGTTCGTGCCGTACGAGATCTACGAGCTGACCAAGAGCATCACCTGGCTCAAGGTGCTCGCGCTGGTCATCAACCTGGCCATCGTGATCTACCTGCTGCTGGCCAAGCGGCTGTTCGGGCTGCGCGGCGGCAGGAAGGCGGAACAGGCCGAACGGGACAAGGACTACGGCTGGCCCGCCATCGAGCGCGCCACCCCCCACCCCACCGCCCGCATCGCCCCGCAACCCGCCCCGCGAACCGGCCCCGGAACCCGCCCCCGCACCTGCCTCCGCACCGGCCCCCGCCCCAGAAACCCCACCCGTCCCGCCAGCCAAGCCCAGCCCCACCTCCCCATGATCATCAACTCATGATCATGAGATTGGTGCTAAAAGAGTCGCACCTAAGTCATGATCACGATGGAAACCTCGTGCGCTGGGGGGCTAGGCGAGGGCCTGAGCTGCGTGGCGGCCCGCGGTACGGCCGGAGAACAGGCAGCCGCCGAGGAACGTGCCCTCCAGCGCGCGGTAGCCGTGCATGCCGCCGCCGCCGAAGCCGGCGACCTCGCCCGCCGCGTACAGGCCGGGCACCGGCTCGCCGCCGGGCCGCAGGACCTGCGCGTCCAGGTTGGTCTCCAGGCCGCCCAGGCTCTTGCGGGTCAGGATGTGCAGCCGCACCGCGATCAGCGGGCCGCGCGGCCGGGTCGAGGAAGCGGTGCGGCTTGGCGACCCGGATCAGCTTGTCGCCGCGGTACCGGCGGGCGCCGTGGACGGCGGTGAGCTGCGCGTCCTTGCTGAACGGGTTGGCGATCTCGCGGTCCCGCGCCTCGATCAGTCCGGTGCAGCCGCGGCCAGCTCGACCAGGTCCTCGCCCGCCAGCTTGTTCATGCCGGCCACCAGCGCCGGCAGGTCGTCCTCGACGACGAAGTCGGCGCCATGCCGCATGAACGCCGCCACCGGGCCCGGCGGCCCGGACTTCACCCGCTGCAGCAGCTTGGCGATGCCTTGCCGGTCAGGTCGGGGTTCTGCTCGGACCCGGACAGCGCGAACTCGCGCTCGATGATCTTCTGGTGAGCACGAACCAGGTGTAGTCGTACCCGGTGCGTCATGATGTGCTCGAGCGTGCCGAGGGTGTCGAAGCCGGGGAACAGCGGGGCGGGCAGCGGCCGGCCGCGCGCGTCCAGCCACAGCGACGACGGGCCCGGGCAGGATCCGGATGCCGTGCGCCGGCCAGATCGGGTCCCAGTTCTCGATGCCCTCGGTGTAGTGCCACATCCGGTCCGGGTTGATCACCGACGCGCCGGCCGCCGCGGCTGATGCCGAGCATCCGCCCGTCGACGTGCGCGGGCACGCCGGACAGCAGGTGCGCGGCGGCGGTGCCCATCCGCGCCGGCCAGTGCTGGCGGACCAGCTCGTGGTTGCCGCCGATGCCGCCGGAGGTGACGAGGACCGCCTGCGCGTGCAGCTCGAACTCGCCGGTCACCTCGCGCGAGCTGGGCTGGCCGCGGGCCGCGCCGGACGGCGGCCAGCACGCTGCCCGCGCACGCCGTCGACCGTGCCGCCGGTGCCAGGTCAGCCCGTCGACCCGGTGCCGGAACAGCAGCCGGACCTGGCCGGCTCGGCCGCGGCCGCGCGACCTCCCGCTCGAACGGCGCGACGACACCGGGCCCGGTGCCCCAGGTGATGTGGAACCGGGGCACGGAGTTGCCGTGCCCCGTCGGGCCCGTAGCCGCCGCGCTCGGCCCAGCCGACGACCGGGAAGAACCGCACGCCCTTGCCGTGCAGCCAGGCCCGCTTCTCACCGGCGGCGAAATCCACGTAGGCCTCGGCCCAGCGCCGCGGCCATTCGTCCTCGGGCCGGTCGAACCCGGCACTGCCCAGCCAGTCCTGCCAGGGCCAGGTCAGTGGGAGTCCTGGATGCCCATCCGGCGCTGCTCGGGCGAGTCCGACGAAGAACAGGCCGCCGAACGACCAGAAAGCCTGCCCGCCGAGGGACGCCTCCGGCTCCTGGTCGACCACGATCACCCGGCGGCCCGGCCGCGGCCAGCTCGGCCGTCGCTACCAGCCCGGCCAGCCCGGCCCCGACCACGATCGCGTCCGCGTCCAGGCTCATCCGGCTAATCCTGCCGCAGCGGGCGGAACGCGGCGCGCACCTCCCCGGTGAACAGCCCGGGCTGCTCGAACGCGGCGAAGTGGCCGCCGCGGTCCAGCTCGTTCCAGTAGCGGAGGTCGGTGAAGCGCTGCTCGGCCCAGCGCCGGGAGGAGCGGAAGATCTCCTTCGGGAAGATCGAGCAGCCGACCGGCACGTTGACCGGGCCCGGGCGCGGCTGCGGAAGCTCTCCCAGTACAGCCGGGCCGAGGACGCGCCGGTGCCGGGCAGCCAGTACAGCATCACGTTGTCCAGCAGCTCGTCGCGCGTGAGCACGGTCTCCGGGTGGCCGTCGTTGTCGGTCCAGGACCAGAACTTCTCCACGATCCAGGCGCACAGCGCGGCGGGGGAATCGACCAGGCCGTAGCCGAGCGTCTGCGGCCGGGTCGACTGCTGCTTGGAGTAGCCCGAGTCCCTCCTGGCGTAGTGCGCGAGCGAGGCCAGCGCGGCCTGCTCCCGCGGCGGTGAGATCGTCGCAGCGTGCTCCGGGTCCGGCGCGCGCGACCAGCATGTTCAGGTGAATGCCGGCGAGGTGCTCGGGATGCGGATGGCCGAGCGCGGTGGTGACCGTCGAGCCCCAGTCGCCGCCCTGCGCCGCCGTAGCGCTGGTAGCCAAGGCGGCCATCAGCTCCGCCCACGCGTCCGCGATGCGCTGCGACGCCCCAGCCGGGCCGGCCGGTTTGCCGCTGAAGCCGTAGCCGGGCAGCGACGGGCAGACCACGTGGAAGGCGTCGGCCGGGTCGCCGCCGTACCGCGCCGGGTCGGTCAGCGGCCCGATGACCTTGCGGAACTCGACCACCGAGCCCGGCCAGCCGTGCGTCATCAGCAGCGGCAGTGCGTCCTCGTGCGGCGACCGGACATGCAGGAAGTGGATGTCCACGCCGTCGATCTCGGTGCGGAACTGCGGGAAGCCGTTCAGCCGGGCCTCGGCCGCGCGCCAGTCGTAGTCACTGCGCCAGTAGTCGCACAGGTCACGCGTGTAGGCCAGCGGGATGCCCTGCGACCAGTCATCGACCGGTTCCGCGCTCCGGCCACCGGGTCCGGCGCAGCCGGTCCCGCAAGTCGTCCAGATCAGCCTCGGGCACGTCGATGCGGAACGGGCGGATGTCGTCGCTCATCCCTCCAGCATCGCCGGAACCGGGCCCCGGCGGCGGAACACTGAGCCGATGCGCGGAGTTCTGCCCCAGTGGTGGGTGACGGCGAACGGAAGGGGCAGCTCGTGACGGCTCAGCTGCGGGACCAGCTCGGACAGTGGGGGATCTGGCGGGGCGCACACCAGCTCACTGCCGACCTGGCGGCCAGCCTGGAGGACTACGGTTTCGGCGCGCTGTGGGTCGGCAGCTCACCCGACGGGGACCTGGTCCAGGTCGAGGGACTGCTGGACGCCACCCGCAGGCTGACCGTCGGGACCAGCATCATCAACATCTGGAAGGACGACCCGCACGTGGTGGCCCGGTCGTTCGCCCGGGTGCAGCAGCGCCATCCGGGCCGGTTCGTGCTCGGCGTGGGCGCCGGGCACCCGGAGGCGACTCAGCGCTACCAGCGGCCCTACGAGACCCTGGCCAGCTACGTGGACACGCTGCTGGACGACGGCGTGCCGCGGGACGCGCTGGTGCTGGCCGCGCTGGGCCCGCGGGTGCTACGGCTGTCCCGTGATCACACCGCCGGGGCCATTCCCTATCTGGTGCCGCCGGAGCACACCCGGCTGGCCCGGGAGATCCTCGGCCCGGCGCCGCTGCTCGCCCCGGAGCAGAAGGCCGTGCTCGACACCGACGCCGCCCGCGCCCGGGCGCTGGGCCGTGACCGGGTCCGCACCCCGTATCTGGGGCTGGTCAACTACACCAGCAACCTGCGCCGGTGCGGCTGGAGCGACGCCGATCTGAGCGGCGGCGGCAGCGACGCGCTGATCGACGCGCTGGTCGCGCACGGCCCCGCGGACCAGGTCGCGGCCCAGCTCAGCAAGCATCTGGACGCTGGGGCGGACCACGTCGTGGTGCAGGCGCTCACCGAGCCGGACGCCGATCCGCGGCCCGCCTACCGCCAGCTGGCCCAGGCACTGAAGCTGAGCTGACGGCCGTATCCTACATATGTCGGCTTGGGTTAACCGACATATGTAGCCTGACGGCCGGGCAGGCAGGCGGCCCAGTCAGCGGGCGGTGGCGTTCAGCAAACTCTGCCCGCTGGGCAGCACGGTCACCTCGGCCAATTGCCATCCAGCCGCGTCCAGCAGCTGGCCGTACTGGCCGCGGCTGCGCTCCCGGCCGCCGCTCATGACCATCATGTGCATGTCCAGCAGCTCCGGCATGACCGGGCCGGGCGCGTC
The DNA here is from genome assembly GCA_963747705.1 of uncultured Actinomycetes bacterium. Classification (GTDB taxonomy): domain Bacteria; phylum Actinomycetota; class Actinomycetes; order Streptosporangiales; family Streptosporangiaceae; genus RYN-230. Next base: position 6,018 of record CAVVGF010000056.1, read on the forward strand.
GGCCAGCACCATTTCCACGATCAGCAGCCGGCTGGCCGGGGTGGCCGCCTGGCGGCAGACGGTCAGGATGCGCCCGGCCTCCTGGTCGTCCCAGTCGTGCAGCACGTGCTGCAGCACGTACACGTCGCCGCCCGCGGGCACGCTGGCCAGGAAGTCACCGCCGGTGAACTGGATGCGCTCGGCGGGCGGGGCGGCCGCGACCACCTCGGGCAGGTCGAGCAGCACGCCCTCGGCCTGCGGCGCGGTGGCCAGCAGGGCCCGCAGCAGGGTGCCGTGCCCGCCGCCCACGTCCACGATGCGCCGGGTCCCGGCCACGTCCGCCACCGCGGCCACCTGGCCGGCGATCATGGCCGACACCCCGCTCATCGCCCCGGCGAACGCGGCGCCCTCGTCGGGGTGTTCGCGGTAGTAGTCCCAGATCGGCTGGCCCAGCGCGGCCTCGGCGGCCGGCTCGCCGCGGACCGCCTCGCTGAGTCGTTCCATCGGCCGGAGCTGGCCCGGCGCGGACAGCATCAGCGCGAAGTCGCGCATCGAGCCGGGACCGGTGCGCAGGCACGCACCGACCTCGGTCATCGTGATCATCCCGGCCGCGGTCCGCTGCACCAGCCCGAGTACGGTGGCCGCGCGCAGCAGCCGGTCCAGCCGGTCCGGCACCGCGCCGGTCTCGCTGGCCAGGTCGGCCAGGCTGCGCGGCTGGCCGGCGACGTGGTCGGCGATCCGCAGCCGGGCCAGCGCGCCCAGGATGTGCGTGTGGGCCGCGCCGTGGGCTAAGTCGAGCACCCGCGCGGTCGGGGGAGGGCTACCCATGGCGTGCACCGTAGCCCTCCGGGGCAACTAAGTCAGCTAGCGGTCCGGATAACCCGGCGTACTTCTGCACCAGCGCGCCCACCCGGGGCAGCGCCGCCGTGATGTGCTTGCCCGCGCTGCCGCGGACGCTCTTGTAGGCCTTGATGACGGTGGGCCGGCCGGACGCGGCGCAGCGCGCGTCGGTCACCGTGAGCAGGGCCTCGGCCACCTCGTCGCCCCGCTTGGCCAGGTAGTCGCCGAACTCGGCCCCGCCCGACGCGGTGAAGTCGGCCCAGAACGGGTCGAGCTGGTCCACCATGTCCGGCAGCAGGTCGCGCACCATGTACTCGATGTGGCCCGGCATGAACGCGTTCACCGTCTTGTAGGCGAGCTTGAGCGCGGTGCCGGAGACCCCGGACTTGTCGTTGAGCTCCTGCCCGATCAGCTGGTAGCAGTCCGTGCCCAGCGCGGGTTCGACGTCTGGCACGAGCAAGGTCTCACGCAGCGTGGCGGCCATGGGTATGTCGTTCTCCTTGTTGCCCGGGTTGCCCAATGGGACCACGCACGCCTCGTGCGGCGCCCCCCTCCGTCACTATGACGACGGGCAGCGGGCCCGGGTTTACCGTCATCCGTACGTAATTAGCCGCCTTGAGGATGTGCCGAAGCCGGGTGCGGTAGATGCTGGTGGGTCGTGGAGCCGCGCAGATGAGGCCGCCGCCGGCCGAGCTGGTCTCTTTCCTGGACATTTCATCAGAGATCGCACAAAGCGGGCAGCTGAGCTATGGCATATAGGACAGCCCGTTCTTAGACTGTGCCTACTGTTCAGCGGGGTGAGGAGTTCAGATGTCTTTAGCCGATCAGCCTGGGGTCTTATGGCGCCGGAGCCATGCGTGCGCTGATGGGGAATGTGTTGAAGTAGCGTTCGATGGAAATCACGTGCTGGTCCGTGATTCCAAGCAGCCCGCCGTGGGCGTGCTGGCGTTCAGCCAGGACGACTGGCGGGCTTTCCTCATTGATCTCTCGCGAGGCAATCGGGCGGAGGGGCTAGCCAGTGTTACTGCTGAGGCAGGATACTCGTAAGCTGTGTAGGAGTGACGTTGGCGGTAAGGATCGGTATGGGTAAGGTGCAGCAGCTTAGGAGCGGAGCGTCGTTAGCCGACGCGAGTGCCGCGTCGGCGGACCAGTCGATGCGTCTGGTTGCCTTTCTCTACCCAGCGTGCTCCGCCGCGGTCGCCACCTGTGTGGGGGCAGTGGCCTCGCTCGCCGCCACCACCGCCTACCGGGTCGCGGTGTGGTGTGCGGTGACTGGTGCGGTATCCCTCGCCGCGGGCCTGCTGCGACGCTCAGCCCGGGTCAGTTCGTGGCTGGCGGTGTCTTCCCGTTGGCTGGCCGGCGCTTCCCCCAGCGAAGCACGCCAGCGCTCGTGAGGCACGTCATGACGAATGACCCGCCGTAGACCGTCAGGAGATTGAGTAGCAGGTTCTTGTGAGTCCCCCCCGTGGAAGTGCCAAGAACGCAGAGGGTTACGGCTAGCGGGACAACGATGACGCCGAGAATGGCGATGCATCGAGCGGTGCGGTCCTGCTCGCTAAGGATCCAGGCGAGCAGGCCAAAGAATTTGTTCGGGTCCGGAGCAGGCGCAGGCTGCTGGCACTCGCGCCTGCTAAGGTCCGCCATCGGTCCTCTTTCGCATCAGCCGGCTGGGACGCTGTCTCAGCTGCGGCTAAGCTGCCTTTCGATGCCGCGCCCGGGGTGCCGGCAGCCGCTTGACGAAATTTCTCTAGCTGCCGCTCGATGAGTGCCTTCGTTTGATCTGGCGGAAGGGCCTTGCTGCGCAAGGTGTCGAAATGCCTGGCGAACTGGCGAATCTTTTTCTGGTCACCCCGGCTGACCAGGTCGCCGCTGAGACCCTCGACGAACAGCAGGCTCTCCGGCGAGTCCGTGAAGCCGAGCAGAATGAATGAGCCGAGCGCTCCGGGATGAGCTCCGGCGTGGAACGGGATGACCTGGACCGTGACGCCGACCTGTTCGCAGGCCTGCAACAGCAGCTGTAGCTGCTCCTGCATGACGCCTGGCCCGCCGATCCAGCGATGCAGTGCCTCTTCGCCGAAGACAAAGACCACCTTGGCTGAATCGGCCTGCCCGAACAGGTGCTGCTGCCGGAGCTTACGCATCTCGGCGATACGGCGCGCCTCCTCGTCCGGGCGGCGCGCGCGAAGCAGTTCGTATGCGTAGTCCTCGGTATGCAGCAGGCCCGGGATGAGGAACGGATGGAAGACGCGGATAGTCGAGGCTGACGCTTCCTGGCCCAGGTACAGCGCGAGCTTGGCGGATACCACGTCCCGGTAGCCACTCCACCAGAAGGAGCCCCGGCTGCCCCGGGCTGCTTCCGACAGCTCGGCCACCGTCTGCTTGTTGGTGACCTGGTAGAGCCGCAGCATGGCCTGCAGATCGGTTACCGCCAGCCCGACTTCGCCGTTCTCGATCCGGATCAGCTTCGACTCGGACCAGTCGAGGCGCTGGGCCGCGTCTCGCTGGGTCAGCTGGGCGGCGCTCCTGGCCTGCTGCAACTCGGCCTTGAGCTTACGCCGCTGACTGATCGGATCACCGCCAGGCATGGGCCGATCTCATCCTTCCCGGGGGGTATGGAACGCGGCTGATGTTGATCATCAGAAACTCGCAAAGTGACAGTACCACATGATCTTCAACAAGCGGCGTATCTCGCCCATATGGGGACAACGCTCGCGAGGTTCGCGCGGCGGGCCGCCAGCCAGCGGGGCGTGCCGCTCGCCCGGGGCACGCTGCTAGCGTGCCGGGCATGGGAATCCCGCTCAGCGACGCGACGATCCGGCTGCTCGATGGGAAGAACTACGCCGTGCTGGCCACGGTGAACCCCGACGGCAGCCCGCAGACCTCCGTGGTGTGGGTTGGCCGGGACGGCGGTGACCTGCTGTTCTCCACCGTGCAGGGCCGGGTGAAGCACCGCAATATGGTGCGCGACCCGCGGGTCAGCGTAGCGTGATCGACTCGGCCGACCCGGAGAACTACGTGGAGCTGCGCGGCCGGGTGACGCTGGCCCCGGACCCCGGCCGCCAGCTGGACACCCAGCTGTCCTGGAAGTACGACGGCCGGGACCCTGACCCGGACCGGCCGGGTGCGGTGCGCGTGGTGGTCCGCATGGTGGTCGAGAAGGCCACCGGGGTACGCGGCCCGCTGATCGTTCCCGGTCCGCGCCCGGCCGGTATGAGACCGGTACCAGACGGCGGGCGCGGTTTCATGCCGGAGTTCAGCCCGCGGGCCGGCGCGGCCCCGGCCCGCCGCGCCTAGCGTCGGCCGTGTTCCCACAGGACACGGCCCAATGAGGTGATCGGGATGCTGGTCAGCCTGACGACGCTGGTCTGGCTGGTGCTGGAGATCGGCATGCTGATCCGGGACCGGGTCCGCGGCGCCGGCGGCATGGCCCAGGACCGGGGCACGCTGCTGCTGAACTTCGGGGTCATCATCGCGGCCGCGGTGGCGGCCAACATCGCCTACGTAACCCTGCGGCACAACGCCGCCTGGCAGTTCGGGTCCCGGCCGGTGGCCGTGGCCGGGCTGCTGCTGATGTGGACCGGCCTGGCCGTCCGGATCTGGGCCATCCGGGTGCTGGGCAAGTCGTTCCGGATGACCGTCGAGGTCGATCCCGGCCAGCAGGTCGTGGACCGTGGCCCGTACCGCTGGCTGCGGCACCCGTCGTACACCGGGATCCTGCTGATCACGACCGGCCTGGGGCTCAGCTACGGCAACTGGCTTTCGCTGGCCCTGCTGGTGCTGCTGCCCGCGGCGGTCACCATGCGCCGGATCTACGTCGAGGAAGCCGTCCTGACCAGCGTGCTGGGCCAGCCCTACGCCGACTACCGGCTGCGCACCAAGCGCCTGGTCCCTGGTCTGTGGTGAGCCAGGCCCATAAACACCTATAGTGCGCGAGACGGGGCAAATCGTTCAACCCCTTTGCTGGGTCTATGCTGCCCAGCAGCCTGCCTATATACTCACGGCGGGCTGATTAATTCAGCGGAGGGGGAGTTACCATTTCCATTGGCTTAGTTCAGCGTATAAAGCATTTCAGTATATGGCGCGTTCCGAATTACTTCATGGAGCCAAGCGGCGCCTTCCTGGGCGAGCGCGTGGAGGCCATTGACCGGCTCAACACGGTCCGCTCCTGGGCCGCTATCGCGATCATCGTCGGGACCACGGTCTACTACGCTGGTCTCAGTCACCTTGCCGCCGTCACCAAGGGCAAGGATGGCGTCCCCAACGTGACTGTCGGGAATCACACCCCAGAGGGCAGCTGGTTCCTCGGCCTGATGATCAGTGTGGTCATCGCCATTTTCATGCTGCCGCTCATATCGCTCTGCCTGGTGTGGTGGACCAGGTGCGGCGCGCGGCGGGCGGCGCTGGCCCAGCTCCGCTGGCCATACCTGGCCATCGCGGCCTGGTTCGGGGTCTTTGCCGCCGCCTCGCCATTCCTGGCGCTGAGTGCTTACCTGCAGAGATCTGCCCGGCAGATGAACTTCGACATCAAGGCGCTGGCGTGGGTGCTCGTGCTGTTCATTCTCATCGTCGAACTACCTGGATCGTCAAGGCGACCTATCTGGCCGCCAGCGGGCTGTTCCGCGCGGCGGACGGCCACCCACTCCTGCCGCTGATCGCCGCGCCGGCCGCGGCCGTGACAACCGCGCTGATGATGAACACCGTGGGCAGCAACGGGCTGGTCGGGGTACCCGGCTACGTTGGCGTCCTGCTGGCCTGGGGCGGGACGATCACGATCACGATCGTCAGCCTCCGCAGTGCGCAGATCCTCAAACGGCGTTATCCAGACGATTTCCCGTTCCGTAATGGCCCGCTCCGATTTACGCCCCAGGCCACCGGTGACATGTCCACCGGCTAGCTGGCCCTAGCGCTGGAGCGGGATCCAGGTGCCGTGCTCGCCGAGGTGGAGCTGCGCTCGCAGGCCTTGTCGAAGGCGCGGGCAAGGTCGTCGCGTCCCTCGGTGAAGTGGGCCCAGCCGTCGTAGTGGGCCGGGACCACCACCGGGGCGCCCAGAATCGCCGCCGCGGCCGCGGCGCGGATGCTGTCCATGCTGAGCGGGCGGTCGCGGAACTTGTCCGCGACGCGGGCCGCGCCGGGTGAGCACGGCCGCGTCGATGCCGGAGATGCGCTGGGCGATCTGGGCACAGGTGCCGATAGAGGCGTTGTCACCGCTGAGGTAGACGGTGGGCAGGCCCGCGCCGGACAGGACGAAGCCAATGACTTCGCAGTTGATGAAGCCGTCGGCATCCCGTTCCCCGTCTTCCGGGCCGTGCACGGCGGGTACCGCGGTCACCGTCAGGCCGCCGCCGCCGGGACGCCGCACGGTATGCCCGGTCCACGGGGCCAGGCCGGCGGCCGGGCCACCCAGCCGCCTGGCCCCGCTGGTGGTGGTCAGGACGAGGCCGGCGGCGAGGGCGAAGGCACGGCCCCGGTCATCCAGGTTGTCAGGATGGTTGTCGTGACTGACCAGCACCAGGTCCACCGGCCCGAGCTGGCCTTCGGTGACCGCCGGCCCGGCGGTCTTGGTCAGGTAACCGTGCGGGCCCGGGGCGTCGAAGGTGGGATCGCTGACGATGCGCAGGCCGCCCAGGTCTACCACCGTGGTCGGGCCGCCGATCACCATAACCGCGCCGTCCTGGCGCGGCAGTTCCGGCTCGGTCATCGCTGGCTCCTCGTCTCCTCGTGCCTGGTCAGGCGCGGGGCAGGGTGAGCGTCATCTGGGTGCCCTGGCCGGGCTGGCTGGCCCCGGTCAGCTGGCCGCCGTGGGCCTGAGCCAGCTCGGCGGCCACGGACAGGCCGATGCCGCTGCCGGAAATGTGCGCCGCGTCCCGGCCCCGCCAGAACCGGTCGAAGATCCGCGGCAGCTCGTCGGCCGGGATCCCGCGGCCAGTATCGCTGATCCGGAGCACGGCGTCCGGGCCAGGCGGGCCGGCCTCGATGGTCACCTGCCCGCCGGCCGGGGTGAACTTCAGCGCGTTGGTCAGCAGGTTGGTGACCGCCTGGTGCAGCCACCGCGGGTCGGCCAGGATGTCCACCCCGGCCAGCTGCCGGTGCACGGTGATCCCGGCCGCCTCGAACCGGCCGGCCAGGCTGTCCGCGGCGGTGGCGGCGATGGCGGCCAGGTCGCAGCGCTGCCGGGCCAGGCGCAGCGTGGCGGCGTCGGCGGCGGCCAGCGTCTGCAGGTCGCCGACCATCTGGGCCAGCCGCAGCACCTCGTCGCGGAGCGAGCCCAGCTGCCCCGGGGTGGGTTCCGCGACCCCGTCGAGCAGCGCCTCGTGGCCTGCCTGCAGGATGGCGATCGGGGTGCGCAGCTCGTGTGCGACGTTGGCGACCAGGTCGCGGCGGAGCTGCTCCTGCCGGTCGAGGGCGTCGGCCATCTGATCGAACGCGGTGGCCAGTTCGCGCAGCTCGCCTGGGGCCTTGATCGGGCCGACCCGGGCGGTGCGGTCACCGCGCCCCATGGCCCGGGTCACCGCGATGATCCGGGTGACCGGGCGGGTGATCCGCCGGGCCACGGCCAGGCCGGTCAGCAGCGCGGCCAGCGCGGCCAGCCCCGCGGTGCCGGCGATGGCCCGCAGCAGGGCCAGCTGCAGGGAGCGGTCGGCCTGGCCCAGGCCGGCCCGGTGAACCGGACCACGGCCCGCCCGACCGGCGTACCCCGGACCGCGGCGGGCGCGCTGAACTGCGGGTCCCCGGCGTGCGCGGCGAACCCGGGGGAGATGGCGACGACCTGGCCAGCCTGGTCCAGGATCTTCACGTCCGCGCCGGTGCGCGAGGCCAGGTCCAGAACCGGGGACAGGTCGGCGCCGGTCCAGCTGTTGTTCCGGTCCCAGGCCGCGGCCGCGGCCACCGCCACGGCTGCGGTCAGCTCGCTGCGCTGCCGCCCGGCCAGTGCCGACACGTCGGCCGCGGCGAACGCCGCGGTCAGCCCGGCCAGCAAGGCGATCGCCGCCAGGGCCACACCCAGGAACAGCAGCGCCAGGCGGAGCCCGATCGCGTCACCCCGGGCCGGCGGTCCCGGTGGCGGGCCGCCTTCGTCAGCCATCGCGGGCCAGCCCCAGCCGGTACCCGCCGCCCAGGACGGTCTGCACGATCTGGGGATTGCCCGGATCAGCCTCGATCTTCCGGCGCAGGTTCTTCACGTGCGAATCGACGGTCCGCTGATAGCCCTCGAACTCGTAGCCACGTACCCGGTTGATCAGCTCGAGCCGGGAGTACACCCGGCCCGGCACGGTGGCCAGGGCGACCAGGATGCCCCATTCGGTCGGGGTGAGATCGGCATGCTCGCCGCGCACCGTGACCTGGCGCTGCGGCTCATCGATGACCAGCACGCCGGTGCCGTAGCTGGTCACGCCCTGCCCGGCGGCCGGGGCGCCGCGGCGCAGGATGGCCTGCACCCGCAGGACCAGCTCCCGTGGGCTGAACGGCTTGGTCACGTAGTCGTCGGCACCCAGCTGCAGGCCGGCGATCCGGTCCTCCTCGGTGACCTTGGCCGTCAGCATCAGGATCGGTGTCGGGCCGGCCGCGCGCAGCTCCCTGGCCACCGTCTCGCCCGCCACATCCGGCAGCCCGAGGTCCAGGATGACCAGGTCAGGTGCGGCCGAGCCGGCCAGCGTGAGCGCCTCAGCGCCGGACCCGGTGGACAGCACCGTGAACCCGGCCCGCTCCAGGTAGGACCGGACCAGCTCGCGCAGCTTGCGTTCGTCCTCCACTACCAGAACCGTCGTCGCCACCACCGCTCACCTGCCTTCCCGCCGGCCGTCCGGCCGCCGCCCGGGCGGGGCCGCCCAGCATCCATGATCCCGCATGGCGGGATACAGCCGTGGTGGGTGCCGTAACCGGGTGTCGCGGCGGTGGCGGCGGGTGGTGCCGCGCTGGCTGAGCAGGCGGAAGCCGATCGCGCCCAGGCCGGCGCCGAAGATCAGCCAAGGTGTCAGCACCAGCAGATCGGCCGTGGTCACCGCGTCTCCTCCGGCTTCTGCTGGGCTGGTGCCCGCGCTCAGGGCCGGGTCAGGCGGCCAGCGGCCGACCCGTTTCCAGCAGCGACTTCAGGTCGCTGAGGATCCAGGTCCAGCCGGCCAGCCCGCCGTCCCGCCCGGCCACCAGGTCCGCGGTGCGCGGCGCGCCGTCCAGTTCGTGGCTGACCGTCACCGCCGTCACCCCGCTGTCGGCCTCCTCGATCTCCCAGGTCAGGCGGGTGTCCGTTTCGGCCGCGGCCAGGTCGTCGAACAGCACGTGCCAGGTCTGGACAAGCCGGTACGGCGGATCGGCGGCGATGACCTCGCCGTCAATGATCACATCGCTGGCGCCGCGCATCCGCATCGGCGCGCTGGCGAAGGCCAGGAAGATGCCGCCCGGGCGCATGTCGTAGTGGACCGCCGCGCGGAAGCCGTACTTCTGCGTCCAGCCTGGCCTGGTGAGCGCGTCCCAGATCTCCTCGGCGGTGGCCTTGACGAAGATGCGGTGGGTCTGCACGGCCAGCCGGTCCTGGGTTATGGCGGTCATGTCGTCTCCTACGTCTCGCGGGGGCGGGGCCGCCCTGGTCCGCTCATCGGGGGCGCGGACCAGGGCGACACGACCAGGTAACCCGGACCCAGTGCAGCGGCCATGCAGCTGATGTGGTGGACAGATGAAGAACGCCGTGACCTGCCTCCACCTGCCGCACACGTGCTCTGCACGCCGACTGCACATGGCTGGCATGTGCTGAGGGTGCAGATGGGGCAGTTGTCCCGTAGGTGGCTAGGCGGTGCCCGCGCCTGCGCGGGGCCCGGTCCGCCATCCGGCCTGGGGGGAGGTCGGCGTGCGTACCGGGCGGCTGGATGGCCGCGCCGCGCGGTTGGTGGACCGCGTCGCGTGGCTGGCGGGCACCGCCAACTCCCATCTGGCGGGCTTCGCCCACTTCTAGTGCGGTACTCCTCAGATCACCGGAGCGCAGCGGGCGCAGTACCGCGCCTCCGGTTCCAGCGCCAGCCGGGCGGGCGGGATCGGCCCGGTGCAGTGCTCGCAGCGCCCGAAGCGCCCAGCGGCCAGCCTGACCAGTGCTTCTTCGGTATCGGCCAGGGCCCGCCGGGCGCCCACCGCCCGGTTCAGCAGTCGGCGCAGCTGCCGCCCGCTGCCCTGGCCAGTGCCGTCCGTGCCGTGGCCGGCCACCGGCGCGGCCGCCGCGTCGTGGTAGGCCAGGGACAGCTCGGTCACCTCCAGAAGCCGGGCCCGCCAGCGGGATTCCAGCAGGACCCGCCAGTGCGGGTCCGCGGGATCGGCGGGCTGGGGGACGGCCAGTGGCCGGGCTGGGCGCTCTGAATCGACAGGCATGTGCGCTCCTGGCGTGCCGCAAGTGGTGGGCCGCGAGTGGTGGGCCGGCCGGGCCTCTCACCCGACAGCCAAGCCAGCACCGGTGCAGGCATCGTGCTGGCGATGTGGTGATTCGATGGAGGACCCGGGGTGGCGGGCCGGTCAGCCGGGCGCCATGCCGAGCGCGTCGGCGCCGGGAAGATCGGCCGAGATCTCGGCGAACATCTCGAAGTTCCAGGTCAGCGCGCCCGCTTTCAGGTCCTCGATGACGCCACGCAGCCAGCTCAGCTCGGCGGCGGTGACGGCCCGCTGGTACTCGTCGTCCATCAGCGTCACCCGGGGCAGCGTGCCCGCGTACTGCGCCAGGTCGCTGTCGATCGCGGCCAGGGTGTCGCTGAGGGCCTGGGCGCGCTGCTCCATGGCCGCCAGCGCGTCCTCTGGGCCGAGCAGCATCACGAACGACAGCGCCGCGGGGAACTGGGCGAACTCGTTGCGGGGGAGGGCGACCATGCGGGCCAGCCAGTCGTGCGCGGCGATCCGGCCTTCGTCGGTCAGCTGGTAGACGGTGCGTTCCGGGTAGCGCTGATCGCGCTCGGTGTGCAGCACGGTGACCAGCCCGGCTTCTTCCAGCCGCCGGATGGTCTTGTACAGGTTGGCCCGCTGGCCCACGTTCACCACCCGGTCCTTGCCCCACAGCTTGATCAGGCGCTGCATCGCGTACGGGTGCATCGGCCCGGCGTGCAGCAGGCTCAGCACGGCGACCGCGAGCGGGGAAGGGCGGGGCGTCTCGGCCATGCCGCTCAGTCTACTAGTTCCACCCGCACTAGTGCCGCAGGAAACACCCGCAGGAAACACGCAGGGGACGGTGCGGCGACCTGGCCCGAGACGTTGCCTGACGATTAGTTGCCTAGAAACTAGTTCATGTGGGATAGTCTCCAGGAAACTAGATGCTTGAGTACTATCCTCGGTGGACGGAAAGGCAGACGGATGCCCAGGACGCCACTGTCAACCAGCGCATCGCTGATGCTTTCGGCGTTGGCGCTGAAACAACCGGCAACACCACATGCAGGAGAGAACCCGTGTCTACAGCCACAACGTCCAAGGTCCGCACCGCACTGGTCATCGGCGGCGGAATCGCCGGTCCTGTCGCCGCGACCGCCCTGCTCAAGGCCGGTATCCAGGCGACAGTCTACGAGGCCTACCCCACCCTGGCCGAAGGAATCGGCGGCGGGCTGGCCCTGGCCCCCAACGGTTTGGCCGCGCTCGGCATCATCGGCGCCGACGATGCCGTCCGGGCTCTCGCCACACCGGTCACTGGCACGGTCATGGCGGTCGGCGGGAACACCCGCAGACTGCCCAGCCTGGCGGACGCGGAGCCGCTCCAGATCGTCGGCCGCGGCGACCTGCACCGGGTGCTCCACGACCGGGCGGTCGAGGCGGGCGTCCGCTTCGAGTACGGTAAGCGCCTGGTCGGGGCCACCGAAGGCCCGAATTCGGTCACAGCGAAGTTCGGCGACGGCGGCACTGCGACTGCCGATGTCCTGATCGGCGCCGACGGCGTCCGCTCCACCGTCAGAACCCTGATCGACCCGGAAGCCCCCGCCGCGGGCTACACCGGACTGCTCAGCTTCCAGGGCTACGTTGACGCCGGCCCAGACCTCGATCCCGAACCTGGCGTCATGACGTTCGCATTCGGCAAGCGTGCCTACTACCTGTTCTGGAAGATGGCGGACGGCCGCGTGACCTGGGGTGCGAACCTGCCGTCGAAGCAGTACATGTCCCTCACCGAGGCCCGGGCGATCCCGTCCGGGCAGTGGCTGCGGACGCTGCGCGAAACATATGCGGGCGACCTTCCGGGTGAGCTGCTGGCGAACCGCACCACCGCGGAAAACCTCGACATCACCGGGGCGATCCACATCATGCCGCCGGTCCCGCACTGGTACCGCGGCCGCATGGTGCTGGTCGGCGACGCCGTCCACGCGCCGTCCAACAGCACCGGCCAAGGCGCGTCGCTGGCGATCGAGAGCTCGATCCAGCTGGCGCGGTGTCTGCGGGACCTGCCTGATGCGACGTCGGCGTTCAGTGCCTACGAGCGGCTGCGGCGGGAACGGGTGGAGAGGATCACGAAACGGGGCGCCCGGACGAACAGCGCTAAGACGCCTGGACCTGTCGCGCGCAAGGCGATGTATACGCTGATGCCGATCTTCTTCAAGGTAATGAACTTCGAGAAGGTCATGGGCTGGGAGCAGCGGTACCGGATCGACTGGGATGCGCCTGCTATGGACAGGACTTCGGCGGTGGCTGAGGTTTCCTGATCTTTCCCCGGCTTTCGGGGACGTCACTCTCCGCGTGGCCCGGACCGGATGGTGGCGGCTGCTGCCCCGAGTGTCATAACGGTTGCGGCGGCCAGCGATAGCCAATAGTCCACGCCGTACGGGCCGAATCCCGGGGATGCTCCTATGGTGGGTATGTACAGGGTGTAACAGGCTAGCCCGAGCGCGGCCACTGCCATCGCACCCAGGGCCAGTCGCCTGTGCACCCGGATGGTCGCGGCTGTGCCGAGAAGCACAAACGTGGCCAGCGCCACAGGAATCCAGAAATTTTTGGCGTACAACGGTGACGTGATATCACCATGGGTCGCCTCCCACAGACTTTTCCATCCTCCGCCGTTGTTGACGTAGTTATGCAGCACTGTCACCGATGCCAGGAACACCAGGCAACCGGCAATGGCGGCAAGACGGCCCACGTACCCGCCGGCCCGCCTGCGCGCGCGGCGGCGGGGCGGCGGTGCGTCCGGGGAAAGGGTGCGGCCCCCCGGCCCGGGCCCTGGCCGGGCGGTTGCCACCGGCACCGATGAACCGGATCTGCCCACAACAGGTGCGGGTCGCGGTCGCGGTCTCAGGTACCGGGGAACCCGGCGTCAGGGGCGGTGGCTTCACCGGCGCCGCCACCCGGGTCGGTGTCTGGATTCCCGGCTGGCCCTCGTGGGTGGCGTTCAGTGCGGCCCCGAACTGAGGGCCGGACTGGAACCTGTCGTCCGGGTCAATGGCGAGTGCCCGGATAAGGAACTCGTCGTAATAGCGGCCGAGACCGGGGCAGATCTCCCCCGCTGCCGGCCGCGGACGGCTGATATGGGCCCAGAGCAATGCCTGGTCGTTTTCCCCCGTGAACGGGTGCTGGCCGGTGAGCGACTGGAACATGACACAGCCGAGCGCATAAAGGTCGCTACGTGCGTCCGGTTGCTGTCCCCGGATCTGCTCTGGCGACAAGTAGCCCGAGGTGCCGATCACCATGCCCGTGCGCGTAATGCCGCCCTCAGCTTCCGCAAGTTTGGCGATGCCGAAATCAGTTAGGTAGGCGTGGACCTCGCCGCCGATATCGCGTACCAATATGTTGGCAGGCTTGACATCTCTGTGCAGCATTCCGACCCTATGGATGGCACCCAGGGCTGAGGCTATCTGTGTCCCGATGCGGACCGCCCGCCCCGGGTCCAGCCGCCGTTGGTCGATGAGGCGCTGAAGGTCCACGCCATCAACCCACTGCATGGTTAGGTAAAGCCGTCCTGCGTGCTCACCGAAATCAAACACGGAAACGATGTTGGGATGATCAACTGCGGCGGCGAGCCTGGCTTCCCGCATGAAGCGCGCCCGGTAGTCGCCCGACTCGGAAGTCTCAGGGCGAATCACTTTGAGCGCAACAATGCGTCCCAGCGGCAACTGCTCGGCTCGGTAGACAACACCCATGCCACCCGTGCCCACCATGTCGATCAGGCGGTAGGCACCGAACGCCTGGCCCTCGCTTAGGTCTGGATTCATCGTGACCCCTCCACACGTCCCTAACGCCGGTGCGCAAAACGCCTGATCTACGGCCCAACTGGGGACCTCCGCCCCCGGTGCGCAGCATGGGCCCGCCCAGGCCGGCCGAGGCAGCGCAGCCGACGAAAGACCCAGTGCCGGAGGGCCCCTGACTAAAAGATCCTTAATCGCGAAGGTTACAGACGCTGGTGACGGTGGTGGAACCGTGCGGCACGCCGCTATCCGGTGGGGTCGCGCCTGACCGCTGGGACGCGCCGTCGCCGTGCGCGGGCTGCAGGCCGTCGATGTCGCTGGTCACGTGATCAATGACCGGCCGGCGGTGGAGGCGTACGCGACTGGGCGCGACGAAACAGCGAGTGCCCCTGATCCGAAGCTGAGTACCGGTCCGGGGTGCGCCTACGCTGAGAATCGACTCTTCGAGCATGTTGAACCAGGCCAGCGCCCACCGTGACCCGTCGGTTGTGATCATCGTGCAGCTCCGCCAATGGCCCCATCGGCTCCGAACACACCGGCTACGCGCTTAAGCTGCGCGACAATGCCACCGGCGCGTATATGGACATGGCCGGCCTTGTCTAGGTCACGGAGTCGGCGGGCTTCAGACGGGTCCACCAGGCGTCAACGAGTGGCTTCCAGAGGCTGGCCCAGGACCCAGTCATCCGGGTCGAGAACTGCGGGGTTGGCTCCCTGGCCCTGGCTTGGTCCGGGCTGCTGCTGGCGGTGTGCACGCCGATAGCGGTAATCCGGTATCGCCGGCATAGCCTGGAACCAGGCGGAGGGAGGCCCACATGCCGGCCGAGCGGATGCTGCCCAGCACGGAGGCCGCGGACCTGCTGGCGCTGACCCGGGACCTGGCCAGCGCGGAACTGGCCCCCATCGCCAGCGAGTACGAGGCGGCCAATCGGTTCCCGCGGGACAAGTTCCGGCTGCTGGGCAAGAGCGGACTGCTGGGCCTGCCTTACCCGGAGCGGTGGGGTGGCAGCGCGCTCAGCTACGAGGTGTACCTCCAGGTGCTGGAGGAACTGGCCGCTGCCTGGATGACGGTCGCGGTCGGGCTGTCGGTGCACACCATGTCCTGCTATCCGCTGGCCGCGTTCGGCACCGATGAGCAGCGCGCCGCGCTGCTGCCCGACCTGCTGGCCGGGGACCTGCTCGGCGGCTATGCGCTGTCCGAGCCGGACGCGGGCTCGGACGCGGCCGCGCTGCGCACCCGCGCGGTCCGCGACGGCGACGCGTACACGGTCACCGGGACCAAGGCGTGGATCACCCACGCGGGTGTGGCTGATTTCTACGTCTTGATGGTGCGGACCAGCCAGGAGGATAACGGCGGCCGGGGGATCAGCTGCCTGCTGGCCGACGCGGCCACCCCCGGGCTGGAACCGGGCCCGCTGGAGCACAAGATGGGGCTGACCGGCTCGCCCACCGCCCAGCTGCGGCTGGACGGTGCGCGCATCCCGGTCGGGCGGCGGATGGGCGCCGAGGGCGACGGGCTGAAGATCGCCCTCGACGCGCTCAACTCCGGGCGGCTCGGCATCGCCGCCTGCGCGGTCGGGCTGGCCCAGGCCGCGCTGGACGAGTCGGTCCGGTACGCCCGGCAGCGGACCCAGTTCGGCCGGCCCATCATCGAATTCCAGGGACTGGAGTTCCTGCTGGCCGACATGGCCGCCGGAGTGGAATCGGCCCGGGCCACCTACCTGGAGGCGGCCCGCCGCCGTGATCGCGGGCTGCCGTTCCGCCGCCAGGCCTCGATCGCCAAGCTGGTCGCCACCGACATGGCCATGAAGGTCACCACCGACGCGGTCCAGGTGCTCGGCGGCGCCGGGTACACCCGTGACTTCCCGGTCGAGCGGTACATGCGCGAGGCCAAGGTGCCGCAGATCTTCGAGGGCACCAACCAGATCCAGCGCATGGTCATCGCCCGGGAACTCCGCAAGATGACCAGCTGACACCGGCCGTCTGGATGCGATCAGCGGGGCACTGGCGTTAAGTCTGAAAGGCTACGGTCTGGGCGAGGGGAGCGGTGCAGTGAAGGTGCACATCGACTCCGGGCGCTGCCAGGGGCACGGCCGCTGCTACGACCTGGCCCCTGGCCTATTCGGCGACGACGATGAGGGCTACGGGCAGGTGCTCGGCGGCGGCATCGTGCCGCCGGGCGAGGAGAAGGCGGCCCGACTGGCTGTGGCCAACTGCCCGGAGCGGGCCATCGATCTGCTCGAGGAGACCTGAGATGGCGGCCGATGCTGCCCGCGTTCACCCGGTCCGCGGTCAGCCGGCGAAACCAGCCACCCGGGCGTTCTGCGACTCGCTCATCGACGCGTTCGACGGCCGGGACGTGGTTGACGCGGCCCGGGAGTACGCGCAGCACATCCCGGTCCGCGTCATCGCGGACATGCTCGGCTTCCCGCCCGAGGACGGACCGCAGTTCCGCGAGTTCGTGACCGACCTGCTGGAAGGCATCAACCTGCCGCCGGCCGAGCGCATCGAGCGGGTTCGGCGGCTGTTCGAGTACCTGCTCGCGCAGGTGGACGACCACCTGGCCCGGCCGCGGGACGACCTAACCAGCTACCCTGCTCCAAGCTGAGCTGTACGGGCACAAGCTCGACCCGGACCACGTCGTCGGCAGCATGGCGTTGCTGCTCATCGCGGGCATCGACACCACGTGGAGCGCGATCGGCTCGTCGCTGTGGCACCTGGCCCGGGTCCCGGCCGACCGGGACCGGCTGGTGGCCGAGCCCGGGCTGCTGCCGGTCGCGATGGAGGAGTTGCTACGCGCGTACGCGCCGGTCACCATGGCCCGGCTGGTCACCGGGGACATGCGCTGGGGCGGTGTGGACATGAAGGCCGACGACTGGATCCTGCTGTCGTTCCCGGCGGCCAACCGGGACCCGGCCCAGTTCGACCGGGCCGGCGAGGTCGTCATCGACCGCGAGGAGAACCGGCACGCCGCGTTCGGCCTCGGTATTCACCGCTGCCTCGGCTCGCACCTGGCCCGGATGGAGCTCCGGGTCGCCCTGCAGGCCTGGCTGGCCCGGATCCCGGCGTTCCACCTGGCCGACCCGGCCGCCGTGACCTGGTCGGCCTGCCAGATCCGCGGGCCGCGCACGCTGCCGCTGCGGATCAGGAACCTGCCGTAGCGCCAGGGCGGGTCAGTCCCGTACGAGCACTACCCGCGGGCCCGGCTGGGTGGACACGGCCCAGGCCGTGCCCGCGTCGGGCAGCGGGAAGGTCTGGTACGGCACCTGGACCGAGCCGTCGGCGATCAGCTGCAGGTAGCGCGGGATCTGGGCCTTGATCTCGGCCGCGGGCACCGAGCCGGCCCGCTGCCGGAGATGGTCAGCTTCCGGCTGCGCAGCAACTGCGAAGGCACCGCGGCCTCGGCCCCGGCCAGCGCGCCGATCTGGACGTACTTGATGTCCGCGCCGTCCTCGCTAAGCCGCGGCGGCCCAGGGCGCTGAACGCGGTCTCGGCCACCGGGCCCCAGACGAAGTCCAGCACCAGGCCGGGCGCGTCACCGTCCAGGGCCTGGCTCAGCGCGGCCGCGTCCTGGTCCCGGTCGCCGGTCAGCGCGACGGCCTGCGCACCGGCGGCGGCGGCCCGTTCCAGGGCTGGCTGGCTGCGCCCCGCGCCGACCACCCGGGTCGCGCCGAGCAGCCGGGCGTTCTGCGCGGCCAGGAAGCCGGACATCCCGGTGACGCCGAGGACCAGCACGGTGCCGAGCTTGCCGGTCTCGGCCAGCCGTGCGTTCAGCGGCAGCCAGGACGCGATGCCCGGGTTGATGCCCGCGGCGATGGCCTCGGGCTGCGCCCCGTCCGGCAGCGGGAAGCGCATCGCGGCCGGTGACGCGAACCGCTCGGCGAACGTGCCGTACGGCGGCGGCCCGGCCGAGGTGAACACCAGCGTGCCGTCGGCCCGGCGGGCCACCGCGTTGAGGCCGGGGATGGCCGGGAAGACCGCGTCCCGGCCGTAGTGACGGCCGGTCGCCACCGACCGGGTCAGCTGGTGGATGCCCGCCGCCACCAGCTCCACGATCTCGCTGTCCGGGCCGGCCACGGGCTCGCCGAAGTCGCCGTAGACCGGAACGGCGTCCGCCGAGTGCAGGATCGCTGCCTTCATCTGAACCACGCCTTCTTTAACACTGTTAAGGACTGCCTCAGTCTTCCTTAACGCTGTTAAACTGTCAACTCGTGGCGGCTGGACTAACCAAGGCGGCGATCGTGCAGGCCGCGCTCGACCTGCTAGACGAGGCGGGCATGGAGGGCCTCACGGTGCGCGCGCTGGCGTCCCGGCTGGGCGTCCAGGCCCCCGCGCTGTACTGGCACGTGCGCAACAAGCAGGCGCTGCTGGACGAGATGGCCACGCTGATCTGGCGCCGGGTCAGTGACGTGATGGCCGGGCTGCCGGCCGACGCCGTGGCGCGAGATCATGTTGACCTATGCCGTCACGATCCGGGCCGAGCTACTCGGCCACCGGGACGGGGCCAAGGCGTTCAGCGGCACCACGCTGACCGACCCAGATGTGGTGCGCCGCCAGGATGTCACGCTGCAGGACCTGATCAGCCAGGGCTTCACCCTGCCGGACGCGGTGCGTGGCCTGCTGCTGATCAACAACTTCACCATCGGCTTCTGCGTCGAAGAGCAGGCGGTCCGCCAGGTCACCGCGTCCGGCGACGACCGCTACCTACGGCGGGCCGAGCTGATCGGCCCGGACACGGCGCCGCTCGCCGTCGAGGCGGGCCAGGTGATCTTCGGTGAGCCGGACACCCGGTTCGCCGAGCTGACCGGGCTGCTGCTGGACACGATCGGCCGGCTGCGGCGCTGAGCGATTACCCCGCTACCGCGTGGAACTCGACCCGGTAGACCAGGGTGTCGTCGCCGATCGGGCCGGCGTGCGCGGCCCGGCGGCGCAGCGTCTCCCGGTCCGGCTCGCCGGACTCGCGGACGTTGGCCGCGGTGACGGCGGCGAACGGCACCAACTCGATGCTGTCCACCTCGATCTGCCCGGGGCCGACCCGGTACCGGCCACCCGGCTTGACCCGGGGCCGCTGCCACAGCCGGAACGACACCGTGATGTCGCCCCCCAGCACGCGGTCGCGCAACTCCGGGCTGAACTCCATGCCCCGATGCTACGACGGCAGGCGGAAACTGTCGGTGGGTCTGGGTAGGGTCGAACTAGTCTTCGATTTCCGGGCGGGAGGTGATCCGCGGTGTGCGAGCCGGAAAGCGTCACGAGCGCGCTGGCCATGCTGGACCAGGTGATGGACTACCTGAACGCCGCGGATATCGCTGGCCTGCCCACCGACACCCAGGCCACCGCGCTGAAGTCGTTAGAGAGAGTCGAGGCTAAACAGACCGCCGCCCGGACCGCCATGCTGTCCGCGTTCACCGCCGGCGGCGGCCCGGAAGCCGATGGGCACGGGGTGGTCCGGACCTGGCTGCGCTGGCAGACCCGGATCACCCGGGGCGCGGCCGCCAGCGCGGTGGCCTGGATGCGGCGGCTGGCCGCCCACCCGGTCATCGAGCACGCCCTGGCCCGCGGCGAGATCTCCGCGTCGTGGGCGCGGGAGCTGTGCGCCTGGACCGGCCGGCTCCGGAGGGCGTGCGCGACGACGCCGACCGGCTGCTGTGCCAGGCCGCCACCGACGGCGCGGACCTGGACGACTTAGGCCGCCTGGCGGAGGCCATCTACCAGCGCACCCGCGGCCCCGACGACGACAGCCAGGACGGCGGGTTCGGGGACCGGAACTTCCACCTGGGCATCACGTTCTCCGGTGCGGGCCGGGCCCAGGGGGACCTGAGCCCGGGCTGCGCCGCGGCGCTGGGCGCAGTGCTCGACGCGTTAGGTAAGAAGGCCGGCCCGGAAGACACCCGGACCGCAACGCAGCGCCGCCACGACGCGCTGGAAGACGCCTGCCGCCGCCTCATCGCGGCGGGCACGCTGCCCGCCCGCGGCGGGCAGCCCACCCAGGTCCAGGTCCACCTGGGCCTGGCCGAACTGCGGGACATGCCCGGCGCGGCGGCCACCGAACAAGCGTGGATGCGGGAGCAAACGCGGGCCGGTGCCGCCGACCGTGGCCGGGCTGGCCGACGCGCTGCTGCGGGTGGCCGGCCGGGCTGGCTGACCGGCGCCGAAGCCCAGGCCGCGGCTTGCGACGCGACCATCGTCCCGGTGGTCACCGGCCACGTGGACTGGACGGCGCTGGGTCAGCTCACCGGCGCGTTCGCCGGCGCTGACCGGCGGCCGCTGCGACCGGCCGCCCGGCGGCGGCTGGCCCGGGCACTGCTCGGCCTGGCCATCGACGCGGTGTCCGGGCCCGGCGGGCTGGCCGCCGCGCTGCGCACCGGCCTGGCCGGACCGAGCTGTCCCTGGCCACCCCGCTCACCTCGATCAGCCTGCCGCTGGAC
Source organism: uncultured Actinomycetes bacterium (assembly GCA_963747705.1). Classification (GTDB taxonomy): domain Bacteria; phylum Actinomycetota; class Actinomycetes; order Streptosporangiales; family Streptosporangiaceae; genus RYN-230. Next base: position 26,377 of record CAVVGF010000056.1, read on the forward strand.
ATCGGCGCCGGCAGCGAAGCCATCCCCGTCCACCTGCGCCGCGCGGTCACCCTGCGCCACCCGCACTGCGCCTTCCCGGGCTGCCACCAGCCCGCCAGCGTCTGCGACGTGCACCATCTGGTACCCCGGGCGGCAGGGGGGCGCCACCGCCTTGCCCAACCTGGTCCCGTTGTGCCGGTTCCACCACCTGATCGCGATCCACGACTGGGGCTGGACCCTGCGCCTCAACCCCGACGCCACCACCACCGCCACCAGCCCCGACGGCCGCCGCGTCTGGCACAGCCACAGCCCACCCGGCCGGGCCGCGTAGGCCCGGCTTACCCCGTGTTGCGCGATCTGCGGGGGCTGACAAGATGTGCCCATGACGGTAGAGCCTGACCCGGGCCGCCAGCCGGAGCTGCGCGCCTCGCACGATGACCGGGAAGCGGCCGCCGAGATCATCCGGATCGCGGCGGGCGACGGGCGGCTGACCGCGGACGAACTGGACGAGCGGCTGGAGAAGGCGCTGACCGCGCGGACTACCGGCGAGCTGGCCGTGCTGATCGCCGACCTGCCCGCGGTGCCGGGCGCGGCGGCCGTGCAGCCCAAGGATCTGGTCGAGATCACCTGCATGGGCGGGAACGCGGGCCGGCGCGGCGCCTGGGTGGTGCCGCGGCGGATGGAGATCAGCGCCATCGGCGGCAACGTCAAGCTCGACTTCACCGAGGCAGTGATCACCGGGCCGACGCTGCACATCGACGCGAATGTGCGCGGCGGGAACCTCATCCTGATCACCCGGCCCGGCCTGGCGGTCGACACCGACGCGGTGGCGGTGATCGGCGGCAGTGTGAAGATGCGGCCCGCCCGCGGTCCGAGGCAGCCGGTGCTGCTGCGGGTGGAGCTGGCCGGCCGGAACTTTGGTGGCAACGTGAAGGTGCGGCCGCCGCGGCGGACCCTGTGGCAGTGGCTGCTGCGCCAGCCCTGACAGGATGGCGGCATGGCCTGGATCGACCTCGATGGTGCCGTCAACGTACGCGATCTGGGTGACCTCCCCACGGAGGACGGCGGCAAGACCCGGCCCGGCCGGCTGCTGCGCGGCGACAACCTGCAGGACCTGTCGCCGGCTGACATCACCCGGCTGGTCGGCGGGATCGGCCTGACCACCGTCGTCGATCTGCGCAGCACGGCCGAGCTGCGGGCCGAAGGGGCAGCTCCGCTGGACGCGGTGCCGGGCGTGCGGCACGTGCACTGCCCAGTGCTGCCGGAACAGGGCACCGCCACCGACGTAGTCGCCGACGTGCTGCTGACCCGGGACGACACGGACCGGTCCCGCTACCCGGACGACCCACGGGCCGGGCACTATCTGGGTTACCTGGAGGACCGCCCGGAGCAGGTGGCGGCCGCGGTGCGCGCCGTGGCCACCGCGCCGGGGGCCGCGCTGGTGCACTGCGCGGCGGGCAAGGACCGGACCGGGGTGGTGGTCGCGCTCGCGCTCAGCGCCGTCGGCGTCCGGCCGGACGCGGTGGCCGCCGACTACGCCGTCACCGGGGAGCGTCTCGGCCTGCTGCTGGACCGGCTGCGCCGGTCACCGACCTACGTCCGCGACGTGAACAGCAAGCCGGCCGGGTCGCACCAGCCGCAGGCCAGCACCATGGTGGCGTTCCTGGACCAGCTGACCGCGCGCTACGGCGGGGCCATCCGGTGGCTGGCCGGGCACGGCTTCGGCCCGGACGACCTGGGCCGGCTGGAGGCCAAGCTGCGCCAGCCTGGGCCACCGCCGGCCGTCACCTGAGCAGCTCACGGGCGATGACAAGCTGCTGGATCTGGCTGGTGCCCTCGTAGATCCGGAACAGCCGCACGTCGCGGTACAGCCGTTCGGCGGGCACGCCACGGATGTACCCTGACCCGCCGTGGATCTGCACGGCGCGGTCCGCGATCCGGCCGACGGCCTCGCTGGCGAAGTACTTCGCCGCCGACGGGGCCAGCCGCCGGTCGGTGCCCGCCTCGTACTGGGCAGCGGCGTCAAGCACCAGCGCCCGGGCCGCCATGTACTCGGTCTGTGAGTCGGCCAGCATGGCCTGGACGAGCTGGTACTCGGCGATCGGGTGACCGCCCTGGGAGCGCTGCCGGGCGTAGCTGACGCTCTCCTCGATCAGCCGGGCCGCTACGCCCACGCAGACCCCGGCGATGGTCAGCCTGCCGTGCGCCAGGCTGCGCATGGCCGTGCCGTAACCGGCTTGGGCGGCCTGGCCCACCAGGGCGTCGGCGGGCACCCGGACGGCGGTGAACGCAACGTCGGCGGTCCACGCGCCGGCCTGGCCCATCTTGTGATCCCGCGGCGCGACCGCCACCCCGGGGGTGCGGGCTGGCACGATGAACACCCCGATGCCCTGGCCCGGCGGGGCGTCCGGGTCGGTCCGGGCGAAGACCAGGAACACGTCGGCCGCGGGGGCGTTGGTGATGTACCGCTTGAGCCCGTCGATGACCCACCCGGCCCCACCCACCTCCCCTTCCCCCTTCACTGCCTGGGCCGTGGTGGTAGCCGGCTGGGGTCGGATCCGGCGTCCGGCTCGGTCAGCGCGAACGACGCGACCACCTCGCCGGAGGCCAGCTGGGGCAGCCACTGCTTGCGCTGCTCGGCGGTGCCGGCCGAGACCAGCACCTGGCCGGCGATCCCGTTGTTGGTGCCGAACAGGGAGCGGAACGCGGGGCTGGCGTAGCCGAGCTCGATGGCCACCCGGACCTGCTGGGTGACGGACAGGCCGAGCCCGCCGTACTCCGCGGGCAGCGCGTAGCCGTACAGGCCCATCTCCTTGGCCTGCGCGATCAGCCGGTCCGGGATCTCGTCGGTCTCATCGATGCCGGCCTCGGCTGGCAGCACCTCACGCCGGACGAACCCGCGCAGCAGGCCGAGCAGCTCGTCGAAGTCGGTCTGGTTCACCATGCGCCCAGTGTCACATCCCTGAGCCCAGCCGGTAAGCCAGTGAGACGGCAGGTAATTCTCAGCGAGCACACAGAACGACGGGCGATACTGGAAGGGAACCGGCAAGCTTCACGGGTGCGCGGCTGGATGCGCGGCGAGCCAGGTTTCGTCCCGTCCGGCTGGGTACTTCGCGCGAGCCGTCTCGGCGATCCGGATCTCGGCGAGGAGGTCCACCACAATGGCTGTCGTCAGCTGCCCGGTGACCACGCTCCGCGGCGTGCCGGTGATCACGGCCCCCGCGGAAATCGACGTGGCCAGCGCGGAATCGCTGCGGGCCGCGCTGGCGGAGACCGCCGCCCGCGGGCACGCCACGATCGTGGTCAACCTGTCCGCCACCCTGTTCTGCGACTCGGCCGGGCTGCATGCGCTGATCCGGGCGCACCGCGCCGCGGTCGCCGAAGGCGGCGAGCTGCGGCTGGTCACCGGTTCCCACGGCGTGCTGCGCATCTTCGCCATCACCGGGGTGGACCGGGTGATGCCCAGGTTCGCCGACCGGGCCGCGGCGGTGGCCCCGCTGCCCGCGGTGGCTATCGACCCGGTCTGGCAGTCCTGGCCCCGGATCGTGCCGGCCGCCTGACCCGCCATCCCGCCAGCCCGGCTCAGGCGCGCCGGGGGAACTGGCCGAAGTCCGGCGGCCGCTTGGCCTTGAACGCCTCGCGGCCCTCGCGCGCCTCGGCGGTGCCGTAGAACATCAGGTTGGCGTCGTGGGCGAGCTGCTGAATGCCCGCGTAGCCATCCTCGGCGGCGTGGAAGCTGGCCTTCATCAGGCGCAGCGCGAACGGGGACAGCGCCAGCATCTCGCGGCACCAGGCCACCGTCTCCCGCTCCAGGTCGGCCAGCGGGACGACCCGGTTGACCAGGCCCATTTCCAGCGCGGCCTGGGCGTCGTAGCGGCGGCACAGGAACCAGATCTCCTTGGCCTTCTTCAGGCCCACCAGCTGGGCCAGCGAGCTGGCCCCGAAGCCGCCGTCGAACGAGCCGACCCGGGGTCCGACCTGGCCGAACACCGCGTTGTCCGCGGCGATCGTCAGGTCGCACACCACGTGCAGCACGTGCCCGCCGCCGATGGCCCAGCCGGCCACCATGGCCACGATCGGCTTGGGGCAGCGGCGCATCTGCACATGCAGGTCGGTGACGTGGAACCGCCCGGTGGAGTTGGGGTCGGTCTGGTAGCCGGTGTCGCCGCGGACCCGCTGGTCACCGCCCGAGCAGAATGCCTTGCCGCCCTCGCCGGTGAGGATGATGACGCCGGCCGACTCGTCCTCCCGGGCCACGGTGAGCGCGTCAGAGATCTCGATCAGCGTCTGCGGCCGGAAGGCGTTGTGCACCTCCGGCCGGCAGATGGTGATCTTGGCGATGCCGTCGCTGGTGGTTTCGTAACGGATGTCGGTATACGTGCCCGATGCCTGCCAGGCAACCTCGGTCGAGGAGGGGGAGGAGGTGGTGTCAGTCATGCGCCCATTCTGCTCACGGCGCCCGGCCGGCCGGGAACCGGGGATGGGCCCGGACGGTCAGTCCTTGCGGGCCACGCCGACCAGATTGCCGGACCGGCTGGAATCCTCGGGGACATCAGCCTGGGAGTCAGGCCGCCACTGCGGCACCCACACCACACCCGGCTCGACCACCCGGAAGCCGTCGAAGAAGCGCTCGATCTCGGCCCGCGAGCGCAGGTGAATGGACGTCGCGACGCTCCGGTTGTACATCTTCTGGAACGCTTCGTTCCGCGCGGTGCGGCCCTCGCTGGTGGCCTGGCCCAGGATGAGCCAGCTGCCCGGGGCCAGCGCGTCCCGCAACGTCGCGACCAGCCGCCACGGGTCATCGGCGCTGGCGATGAAGTGCAGCACCGCCACCAGCAGTAGCCCGGCCGGCAGGCTGAAGTCGATCACCCGGCCGACCTCCGGGCTGGCCAGGATCTTCTCCGGGTCGCGCAGGTCCGCCTCGAAGACCGCGATGTCCGGCTGGCCGGCCAGGATCGCCTTGCTGTGCGCGATGGCCACCGGGTCCACGTCCACGTACGCGACCCGCGCGCCCGGGGCGGCGACCTGGGCCACCTCGTGCACGTTCTGCTCGGTCGGGATGCCGGAGCCGATGTCGAGGAACTGGGTGATGCCGTTCGCGGCCAGGAACCGCACCGCCCGGCCGAGGAACGCCCGGTTGGCCCGGGTGAACACCCGGGCGGCCGGGTCGAGCGCCGTGATGGCCCGGCCCGCGTCCTGGTCAGCCAGGAAGTTGTGGCTGCCGCCGAGCAGGTAGTCATAGACGCGGGCGGTATTGGCCCGCTGGGAGTCCACCCCCGGTGGCGCCCAGCCCGGCAGGTCAGTCATCGTGCCTCCTATCCTGATGGGGTGAGGCCCCGGGCGGGCAGCGGAACGCGGTCCATAACCAGCGCCGCGATGTGGCCGGAAATACGGTACATTTCGTGGTTGCACGATATCGCAGGGTATGGGCATTGGCGGCCTGGACCCGCGCTGCCCGCGGGCCGATGTCCCGCGGCAATAGGCCAGAATAGATGGCTGCGCGGCCTACGCGCTCGCCGTCAGGATTGGTGCGAATGCAGTGCGGTCTCAGATAGCCGGGGACGACGGCCCCATCCGGGCGGCCGACCCGGCCGGCGTCGCGGCGTTCACCCTGGATTCGTCCGGCGCGGTGGCGTCCTGGTCGGTGACTGCCGAGCAGCTGTTCGGCCTCGGTGCGGACGAGGCCGCCGGGCGCGACATCTGGCCGGTGCTGCTGGCGCGGGCCGAGCACCAGGACCGGATCCGGCGCGGGCTGGCTGAGGTGGCCGCCGGGCGGCCCTGGTCTGGCTCGGTGACGCTGACCCCGGACTCCGGCGGCGGGCAGCTGGCCGTGACCTGTGAGCCGCTGGCCGGTCCGGGTAACGGCATCCTGGTCATCGCGCAGCGGGTCGCGCCGCCCCGGCCGGACCTGCTCCGCGAGGCGGTGATCCGGGTCGGAACCACCCTGGACCTGACCCGGACCGCGCGCGAGGTCACCGAGGTGGTGGTGCCCCAGTTCGCCGACGCGGCCGCGGTCTTCGTGCTGGAACGGCTGCTCACCGCCGAGGATCCGATGCTGGACGAGGCGAGCTCGTCCGCGCTGGTGCGCCGGCTGGCGGCCCGGCTGGCCGGCCAGCCCGCGGCGGTCACCGATAGCCTGCTGCGCCCGGGTGAGGCGTTCCTGTTCGGTGACGGCTCACCCAGCTACCGGGCGATGATCTCAGGCACCCCGGTGGTCACCGGCTTCCTCGACCGGGAGACCGCGGACCGGCTGGCCCGCCGTCCGGGCGGCCGGGAGCCCGACGCCAAGTACACCTCGTTCCTGTCCGTGCCGCTGGTCGCCCGCGGCACCGTGCTCGGCTGCGTCACGTTCGCCCGGGTGGTCGGCGGGGATGGCTTCACCGAAGCGGACACCGTGGTGGCCGCCGAACTGGCCGCGCACGCCGCGGTGTGCATCGACAACGCGCGGCTATACCACCGTGAGCGCCGGGTCGCGTTCGTGCTGCAGCAGGGCCTGGTGCCCGAGGAACCCCGGGTCCCGGAAGGGCTGGAGGTGGCGGCCCGGTACCTGCCGGTGGGCACCAGCATGGTCGGCGGGGACTGGCACGACATCGTCGCGCTGCCGGGTGGCCGGACCGCGGTGATCGTGGGCGACGCGATGGGCCACGGGCCGGAAGCGGCGGCGGTCATGGTCCAGCTGCGCACCGCGGCCCACGCCCTGGCCGACCTGGAACTGGCGCCGGAGGAGGTGCTGCGCAGGCTGGACCGGATGGCCGCGGCCATGTCCGGCACACCGTACGCCACCTGCCTGTACGCGGTGCTCGACCCGGACAGCAGCTCCTGCCTGGTGGCCAAGGCCGGGCACCCACCGCCGGTGCTGGCCCTGCCGGACGGCCGCACCGAGCTGCCCGAGCTGCCCGCCGGGCTGCCGCTCGGCCTGGCCGCCGGGTCGTTCGACACGGTGCGGATCGACCTGCCGCCCGGCGCGGTGCTCGCGCTGTACACCGACGGCCTGGTGGAGAGCCGCACCCGGCCACTCGAGGACGGGCTGAGCGCGCTGCGCGACGTGCTCGGCACCGCCCTGGCCAAGCCGGGCGCCTCTCTCGACGGCGCCTGCGAGGAGGTCATCCAGGCGCTGCGGCAGCGTGGCGAGGACGACCTCACGCTGCTGCTCGCGCGCATCCGCTGACCGCCTTGTCAGCTAGCTGGCTCAGCTAGCTGGTAGCTAGCCGGTTGGCCAGCTGGCCGCCCGATCTGGTTCCCTGCTAGGCATGACTTCGCTCGCATCGGTGGATGCCGTCCAGCCCCCGTCCTGGTTCACCGCGGCGCTCGGCACCGCGGCCGAGGAGGGCGCGACCGGCGTCGCCGGGGTCAGCATCGCCTACCGCGCCTGGGGGCAGCGCGGCCAGGCCGGCATCGTGCTGGTGCACGGCGGCGCCGCGCACGCCCGCTGGTGGGACCACATCGCGCCGCTCCTGCTGGCGGGCGGCCACCGGGTGGCCGCCCTTGACCTGTCCGGGCATGGCGACAGCGGGCGCCGGGAGAGCTACAGCCTGGACGCCTGGTCCGAGGAGGTGCTGGCCGTCGCGGCCGACGTGGGCATCGCCGGCCCGCCGGTGGTGATCGGGCACAGCATGGGCGGTTTCGTGGCGTTGCGCGCGGCCAGCCGCTACGGCGCCCGGCTGGCCGGTGTGGTGGTCGTCAACTCGCCGGTGCGCGATATCACCCCGGAGGAACGCGCCGCCCGGGACCAGCGCGCGTTCGGGCCACTCCGGGTCTACCCGAGCCGGGAGGCGGCCATGGCCCGGTTCCGCCCCATCCCGGACCAGCCGGTGCTGCCGTACATCGCCGAGCACATCGCCGCTACCTCCATCCGCGCCGTGCCGGGCGGCTGGAGCTGGAAGTTCGACCCGCGCATCTTCGCCCGGCACCAGCTCGTCCCGAACCTGCTCACCCGGCTGGACTGCCGGGTGGCGCTGTTCCGCGCCGAGTATGGCCTGGTATCAGCGCAGATGAGCGAGGTCATGTACGACCGGCTCGGCCGGCTCGCCCCGGTGATCGAGATCCCGGCGGCGGCCCACCACGTGATGATGGACCAGCCCATCGCGCTGGTCACCGCGATCCGGACCCTGCTGTCCGACTGGGATCACTCGCTGCCCGCCGCGCCGCGCCCGCCGGTCGGCTAACCGCGATAATGGCCGGATGCCGCCGGTGGTCAGGTACTGCGCCACGCCAGCGGGCCGCGTCGCCTACTCGCTGGCCGGCAGCGGACCGCCGCTGCTGTGCGACGCGGGCTGGGTCACCCATCTGACCCGGCAGCTGAAGCTGTTCGCGTTCGCCCCGTTCCTGGCCGGGCTGGCCCAGCGGCACACCGTGATCCGCTACGACAAGCCCGGCTGCGGCCTGTCCGGGCGGGACGGTGCCGACCTGTCGTTCGAGGCCCAGATGGCGGCGGCGATGGCCGTCGCCGACGCGGCTGGGGCCAGCCGGTTCAGCCTGTTCGGCGCGTCCCAGGGCGGCCAGATCGCGGCCGCGATCGCGGCCCGGCACCCGGACCGGGTCGCGGATCTCGTCCTGTACGGCACCTGCGCGAACGGTGCCGGCCTGGCGCCGGCCGAGGTCCGTGACTCGCTCAGCGCGCTGGTGCGGGCGCACTGGGGGCTCGGCTCCAACGTGCTGGCCAGCATCTTCATCGCCGAGCCGAGCGCGGCCGAGGTGGCCGCGTTCACCCAGGCGCAGCGGTCCTGGTCGGTGGCGGGGGTGGCGGCCGACATGCTCGAGGTTTACTACGGCACTGACGTGCGGGCCGACCTGCCACAGATCCGGGCCCGCACGATCGTCCTGCACCGCGAGGCCGACCCGGCCACCCGGTTCCAGCTCGGCCAGGAGGTGGCCGCGCTCATCCCGGGTGCCGCGTTCGTCCCGCTGCCCGGGGCCAGCCACCTGTACTACCACGGGCACTGGGCCGAGGTGCTGGCCGCGATGCGCGGCTTCCTGGACGAGGCGGCCAGTCCCGGGCCGCCGCTCACCGGCCGCGAGCTGCAAGTGGCCGCGCTGATCGCGGACGGCCTGACCAACCACGCGATCGCGTCCCGGCTCGGGGTCGCGCCGCGCACCGCCGAAGCCCATGTGGAGAACATCCGGCGCAAGCTACAGGTCCGGTCCCGGGCCCAGATCGCGGCCTGGGTCACCGAGCAGCGGCTGCGGGGGTAGGTAGTTCACCCGGTACCCAGGCCAGGCCCGGGCGGCAACCAGAAGTGTCAGACCCGCCAAGCACGATGAGGTTATGCCGCTGCAGAACCGGGTCACCCCCACCGGTGAGATCGTCGCCGACCCGGCGCGCGGGCTGATCATGGGCAACCGCGGCTGCCTGCACGGCCCGGACCGGCGGCTCGGGGCCAGCCGGTGGCGGTCGGCCGCCTGGATCTGCTGCGTGCTGGACTGGCGGGGGCGGCGCCGTGACCCGATGCCGCCGGGCCGGTGGACGGCGCTGTTCTTCCTGGACGAGGTGACCGCGCTGGCCGCCGGGCACCGGCCGTGCGCATATTGCCGCCGCGCTGACTACCTGCGCTTCGCCGGGGCGTGGCAGATAGCCCAGCAGCTGCCCAGCCGGCCTGGCGCCCGGGACATGGACCAGGTCCTGCACCAGGAGCGGCTCGACCCGGCCCGGCGGAAGCGCACCTACCGCGCGCCGCCCGGCCAGCTGCCGGACGGGGTGATGATCCGGGCCGGCGGCACGACCGGGCTGCTGCTCGGTGGCCAGCTGCGGCCGTGGTCGTTCCAGGGCTACGCGGCCACCGCCGCCGGCGGGCCGCCAGCGGAGGTGGACGTGCTCACCCCGCCGTCCACGGTGGCCGTCCTCACGGCCGGCGACCAGCCGATGGTGCATCCCAGTGCCGTGCAGCGCGCTGCCAAGATGGGGAGGTGATCGGACGGCTGCACCACGTGATCATGGACTGCCCGGATCCGGCCGGGCTGGCCGCGTTCTGGTCGGCGCTGCTCGGCCTCCCGGTGACCTGGCAGGAGGACGACTTCGCGGTCGTCTCGGTGAACGACACCACCTCCGGCATCGCGTTCCAGCGGGTGGCGGACTACCACCCACCGCAGTGGCCGGACCCGGCCCACCCGGCGCAGCTGCACTTCGACGTCATGGTGGACGACGTGGCCGCGGCCGGACCCCAGGTGCTGGCCCTGGGCGCGCGGCCGCTCGGCGGCGACCCCCGGTCACCGGTGTACGCCGATCCGGCGGGGCACCCGTTCTGCCTGATTGCGCGGCCCGGCTGGGCGCCACCAATCGGGCCGCCGGCTTGACCTTGCCCTGGGGGTAAGCCGCACGGTAGAGCCATGCCAATCAGAGCCGTCGTCTTCGACATCGGTGGTGTGCTGGAGCTGACCGATGAGGGCAGCCTGACCCGGATCTGGGAACCCCGGCTCGGCCTCGGCCCGGGCGAGATGGGCGCCCTGCTGGCCGGGGTGGCCGCGGCCGGGGCGGTGGGCGCCATTTCCGAGCAGCAGGCGGCCCAGCGCATCGCGGAAATCCTCGCCCTGGACGCCAGCCAGCTGCGCGCATTCCTGGCCGATCTGTGGACCGAGTACCTGGGCACGCTGAACACCGAGCTGGCCGCGTATTTCGCCGGCCTGCGGCCGCGCTACCGGACCGGCATCATCAGCAACAGCTTCGTCGGTGCCCGGCACCGTGAGCAGCAGCGCTACGGCTTCGGCGACATGACCGACCTGATCGTGTACTCGCACGAAGTGGGCGTGTCCAAGCCGGACCCGCGGATCTACCAGCTGGCCTGCGACGGCCTGGGCGTGCCCGCGGCGGACATGGTGTTCCTCGATGACCTGCCGGAGAACGTGACCGCGGCGCGGCAGGCGGGCATGCACGGCGTGCTGTTCGAAGGCACCGGCCAGGCCATCGCGGACATCCAGGCGCTGCTGGACGGCTGACCCAGGTCCGGTAGCGGCCGGCCGCTACCGGACCGCGGCCGTGGTCGAGTACCGGCTGTCGAACAGCAGCAGCCAGGCCAGGTTGAAGCCGAGGAACACCAGCAGGGTCAGCAGCACCGCCTCGGTGCGCAGCACGTCCAGCCCGCCCACCACGGCCAGCGCGCCGATCAGCAGGTACAGCGCGATCGCGGCCAGATATCCGGCCAGGCCGAGCTGGCCGGCGGCCGGCGCATCGGGCGGCCGCCTGTCCCGGTCCGCCGTGCTGCGCGCCGGGAGCCCGCTGACCAGGGTCAGCACCGCGGCCCCGCCCAGCGCGATGACCGCGAAGGACACCCGCCAGAACACTGGGTCGGCCGGGTTGACCAGGGCCAGCAGGGTCATCATGCCGGGCAGCGCGAAGTGCAGCGCCACCCCGTATGAGCGCCGCCGGTGCGGGGCGCTGCCCTGCCATTCCCGCAGCCGGATCTGCACCACTACCAGCCACAGCCCGAGCAGCGCGAAACAGGCCGGCGAGAAAGCACCATAAAAGCCGGTCAGCATGACATTTCTCCTCCCCCCGGCCCGGGCAGGATCCACTGTCCAGGCCGCTGCCGCCCTGGCCATCGTCGAACAATTGGCCCGGCCGCGCCAGCCGTCAGGGCCGCCACTCTTTGTTGTCCTGGCCGGGCGCGCACCGGCTGGCTCAGCGGATAAGCGTCTCCTTCGGCCGGATCACGCAGAACTCGTTGCCTTCCGGATCGGCCAGCACGGTCCACGACTCCTGCCCGGTCTGCCCGATATCCACCCGCCGCGCGCCGAGTGCGAGCAGCCGCTCGATCTCCGCGTCCCGGTCCGCGGCGCTGGTGGTCACGTCCAGGTGGACCCGGTTCTTCACCGTCTTCACGTCGCTGACCGGCATGAAGCAGATGCCGACCGGCGCGTTCTCGTCGGTGCCGATGACGATCTCCTGGTCCCGCTCGGAGAGCACCCGCCAGCCGAGCGCCTGGGTCCAGAACCGGGCCAGCCCCGGCAGGTCGTGCGTGTCGATGACGATGTGATGCAGTCGCAATGGCATGCGGCCAGTATCCGAGGTGCGCAAGCAGGCCGCCGGCAATTAGGTTGGCAGCTATGGAACGCCTGATCCAGACCGCCGATGGCCGGACGCTAGCCGTCGAGGAATATGGCGACCCCAGCGGCCGGCCGGTGCTGGTGCACAACGGCACGCCCAACTCCCGGCACCTGTACCAGCACGTGGTGGCCGACGGCGCCGCGCACGGGCTGCGGCTGATCGGCTACGACCGGCCGGGTTACGGCGGCTCGTCGCCGCACCCGGGCCGGACGGCCGGGGACGCCGCCGCCGACGCGCGCGCGATCTGCGCCGCGCTCGGCGCGGACCGGGTGGCGATGTGGGGCATCTCCGGCGGCGGCCCGCACGTGCTGGCCTGCGCCGCGTTGCTGCCCGACCTGGTCGTGGCGGCCGCGTCGCTGGCCTCGCTGGCGCCCTACGGCGCGGACGGACTGGACTGGTACGCCGGGATGGGCCAGGACAACGTGGACGACTTCCGGCTCTACCTCGCCGACCGGGAAGCGGCCCGGCAGAAGGTGGCCAAGGACCGCGAAGAGGCGCTGGCCGAGACGCCCGAGAACGTGGCCAAGGGCCTGGCCACGCTGCTCACCCCGACCGACGCGGCCGTGCTCACCGGCGAGCTGGCCGAGTACCTGGTCTGGTCCACGAAACAGGGCCTGGCCCCGGGGGATGAGGGCTGGTGGGAGGACGCCGAGGCGCACGCCGGGCCGTGGGGTTTCGAACTGGCCCAGATATCCGTCCCGGTACTGCTGCTGCACGGCCGGGAGGACAAGTTCGTGCCGTTCGGGCACGGCGAGTGGCTGGCCCGGCACGTCCCCGGGGTGACCGCCCGGCTGCTGGACCACGACGGCCACCTGACCCTCCTGGAGAACCGCATCCCGGAAGTGCACAGCTGGCTGTCCAATTTTTTCTGAACGGCTAGTACCCGCTTACTGCCGGCGACGCCGCCAGCGCGGCTTGCGCTTCTCCAGGAACGCGTGCGTCCACTCCCGGGCGTCCGGCAGCTGGCTGGTCGCGGCCATCACCTCGACCGCGTACGCGTACGCCTTCGGCTGATCCAGGTCGATCTGCGCGTAAAGCGCCTGCTTGCCGATGCCCTTGCTCTCGGCCGAGCCGCGGGTCACCCGGTCCAGCAGGTCCTGGACCGCGGTGTCCAGCTGCGCGGCGGGCACCACCGCGTTGACCAGCCCCCAGTCCAGCGCGGTCGGCGCGCCGATGACGTTGCCGGACAGCGCCAGCTCCATGGCCCGCTTACGGCCCACGTTGCGGGCCACCGCCACCATCGGCGTGTGGCAGAACCAGCCGCCCTTGCCGCCGGGCGCGGCGAACCCGGCGTCCTCGCTGGCCACCGCCAGATCGGCGCTGGCCACCAGCTGGCAGCCGGCCGCGGTGGCCAGGCCGTGCACCCGGGCCACCACCGGCTGCGGGATCTGCTGCATGACCGTCATCAGCTCGGTGCAGGTGGCCAGCAGCGCGCGCACCGCGGCCAGGTCGGCGTCGGCCACCTCGGCCAGGTCATGCCCCGAGCTGAACACCGGGCCGTTCCCGGCCAGCACCACGCCCAGTACGGTGCTGTCCCCGATCTCCCGGAACGCCTGGATCAGCTCGCGCATGTGCGCGTGCGACAGCGAGTTGCGCCGCTGCGGCCGGTTCATCGTCACGGTGGCGAAGTCGCCGGACCGGTCGACCAGGATGTGCTCGTACCCCATGGCGTGCTCCCTCGCGATGAGTTGGCCAGGCCCGTTCCGTCTATCCAGGCAACCACTGTAAGTCAAACAACACTGTTAGAGGAGACGACGATGCGACTGACCTTGCACACCTTCCTTACCCTCGACGGCGTCATGCAGGCCCCGGGCGGGCCGGAGGAGGACCCGTCCGGCGGCTTCGCGTACGGCGGCTGGTCGGCGCCGTACGGCGCCGAGGACAGCGGTGCGGCCATCACCGGCTGGTTCGAGCACGCCAGCGCGTTCCTGCTGGGCCGCAAGACGTACCAGATCTTCGCCGGGTACTGGCCCCAGGTGACCGATCCGGGCAACCCGATCGCCAGCAAGCTGAACGCCCTGCCCAAGTACGTGGCGTCAGCCACGCTCAGCGCGGTGGACTGGAACAACTCGCAGCTGCTCGGCGGCGACGTGGTCACCGAGGTGGGCAAGCTCAAGGAGCGGCCGGGCGACGAACTGCAGGTGCACGGCAGCGGCGAACTCGCCCAGGCGCTGATCGAGGCCGACCTGGTGGACGAGTACCGGCTGACGATTATCCCGGTGCACCTGGGCAGCGGCCGGAAGCTGTTCCCCGACGGGACCAGGGCGGCCGCGCTGCGGCTGATCCAGTCGTCGGCCACCGGCACCGGGGTGATTATCGCCAGCTATCTGCCGGACGGCCCGGTGCGGACCGGATCGTTCGACCTCGACGAGGCCTGAGCCCGGGCCGCGTAGAGTGCCGGGGTGACCTTGATCGAAGGCAGCCGGCTGTACGTGGCCACCGAGCGGATCACCGGCCGCACCGGCGACCAGGGCGCGTACTTCGAGATCAGCCTGGAGTCCTGATGCGGCGGCCGGCCAGCGGGGCGTTAGCGATCGCGGCGGCGCTCCCCGTGCTGCTAATGGCGCCGCTGACCCTGGCCGCGGCCACCCCATCGGCGACCCCGTCTGCGACCCCGAAGGCGACCGCGAAAGGCACCACGAAGGCGACCGCGCCGGTGAAGCCGCAGCCGCCCGCCATCCCGCAGCCGGTGGCGCTGCTGCCCCGGCCGGCCACGGGCTGCCCGCCGCAGCTGGGGGAGCGGCGGCTGACCCGGCAGCCGTGGGCACAGTCGGCGCTGGACATCACCGGGGCGTGGGCGGCCAGCCGCGGCCGCGGCGTCACCGTGGCCGTGGTGGACAGCGGGGTGGACTACAGCCCGCAGCTGGCCGGCCGGGTCACCGAGATCGACCTGACTGGGCAGGGCCCGAGGGACTGCGTTGGCCACGGCACCGCGGTGGCCAGCATCATCGCGGCCAGCGATGCCCGGGGCCGGGACGTCCCGTTCTACGGCGTCGCGCCGGACGCCCGGATCCTGTCGGTCAAGGTCACAATACTCGGCGAGACCGGGAGCACCCGGCTGGCTGGCTCCAGGGCATCCGCGAGCGCGGTGGGCCGACGGCGCCCAGGTGATCAACGTGTCCGTGCAGACCGCGGCCAGCAGCTCGGCCGCGCTGGCGCGCGGCGGTGACGTTTCGCGTCTGCGCCGGCAACGCCGTGGTGGTGGCGGCGGCCGGAAACGACAACCCCGGCGGCGGGGTGGGGCCGTACTACCCGGCCAGCCTACCCCGGGGTGCTGTCGGTCGGCGCGGTTGACCAGACCGGGACGCTGACCAGCTACACCGACCGGAAGACCCGGGTCGTCGGTGACCGCGCCCGGCGCGAACAATCGCCAGTGCCTGGCCCGGCGGGTACAACCCGGCCAGCCAGGGCACCAGTTTCGCGGCCGCGTTCGTGTCCGGGGTAGCGGCCCTGGTACGGGCGGCCTACCCGCGGCTGCCCGCCGCCCAGGTGGTGGCCCGGATCGAGGCGACCGCCGACGGGCAGACCGGCGCGCACACCGGTTCCTGGCCTGGTCAACCCGGTACAGGCGGTCACCGCGGTGCTCCCGGCGGCCGCGGCGCAGCCCGCCGGGCAGCCGGTGCCGGTGCCGCAGCCGCCGGCCCAGAACCCGGTCACCAGGACGATGGCGCTGTCCATCGCCGGGGGCGCGGCCACGCTGGCCGCCCTGGTCATCGCGGTGGCCGCGGTGGTCACCCGTGGCCGGCGGCGGCACTGGCGCCCGGCCTGCCGCCGCTGACCGGCAGGTCGGCGGCCAGCGCGGTCTGCACCAGCCGGGCCGCCGACCGCCGGGCGATCAGGTAGCCGCGCCCCGGCGGCAGTGGCTGCGGCTTGACCCCGAACAGCTGGCCCTCATCCTTGCTGGCCGACATCAGCAGCGTGGGCGAGCCCATCTCGCGCAGCCGCTGCACCACCGGCTCGAACATGGCCCGGCTGGCCCCGCCCGCGGAGCGGGCCAGCACCACGTGCAGCCCGATGTCCCGGGCCTGCGGTAGCAGGTCGAGCAGCGGCAGCAGCGGGTTGGTGGCCCCGGCCACCAGGTCATAGTCGTCCACGATCAGGAACAGGTCGGAGCCCTTCCACCAGGACCGGGCGCGCAGCTCATCCGCGGTCAGGCTGGCCGTCGGCAGCCGCTCCAGCAGCGCCTCGCGGGCGTCGGTGAGCAGCGACGCCGCGGCCGACGAGGAGGCCGCGTAGCCGATCCGGTGCTCGGTGTCCGCCGCGTCCAGCAGCGACCGGCGGTAGTCGATGACGATCAGCCGGGCCTGATCCGGCCGGTACCGCTGGGCGATCCCGTCCGCCACCAGCCGCAGCAGGTTGGACTTGCCGCACTCCACGTCGCCGAAGACCAGGAAGTGCGGGTCGGCCGCGGAGAAGTCCAGCGCCACCGGGGACAGCGTGGTCTCGTCGATGCCGACCGCGATCTCCGTCCCGGCCTGGCCGTGGCCGGCCGGGCTCAGCTCGGCCAGCCGGGCCGCGGGCAGGACGTCGGGCAGCATCCGCACCTCGGGGGCCCGCGTGCCGGGCCAGGCCGCGTCCACCGTCTCCACCAGCTTGCGCACCGCGTCCGGCAGCCCGTCCGCGGATGGCTGCCCGTCGATCCGCGGCAGCGCGGCCAGGAAGTGCAGCCCCTCCCGGGTCAGCCCGCGGCCGGGGCTGCGTTCCGGGACGTTCGTGGCCACCGCCCGGCCCATCTCCGACTCGTACGGGTCACCCAGACGCAGCTCGAATTTGGTGCCCAGCAGGTCCCTGATGCTGGGCGGAACTCGGACCACTTGTTGGTGGCGACGATCACGTGGATGCCGTAGCCGAGGCCGCGCGCGGCCAGCGCGGTGATCGCGGTCTCCAGTACCTCGAACTCCTGGCGCAGCGTGAGCCAGCCATCGACCACCAGGAACACGTCGCCGAACCCGTCCCCGGCGATCTCGCCCCTGGCCCGCAGCTTCGCGGTAGGCGGCGATCGACTCGATGCCGCGCGCGGCGAACTCGTGCTCCCGCCGGTCCAGCAGGCCCGCAGTTCGGCCACGGTACGCCGGACCCGGTCCGCGCTGCTGCCGGGTCGCGACGCCGCCCACGTGCGGCAGCGCTGGCCAGCGCGCTGAGCGTGCCGCCGCCGAAGTCCAGGCCGTAGAACTGGATCTCCTCCGGGGTGTGCAGCAGGGCCAGCGAGCAGAGCAGCGTGCGGAGCAGGGTGGACTTCCCGCTCTGCGGACCGCCGGCCACCCCGACGTGACCGGCCGCGCCGGACAGGTCGGTCCACAGCGGATCACGGCGCTGCTCGAACGGCCGGTCCACGATCCCGGTGACCGCCTGCAGCCGGCCACGCCAGCGCGGGTCCCGGTGGTGCAGCCGTCCCGGGTGATGGACAGCGGCGGCAGCAGCGTGCTCAGCGCGGGCGCCAGGCCAGCGGCGGCAGCCAGATCTGCCGCGCCGCCGTGCCCTGCCCGGTCAGCTGGCCGACCAGCGCGGTCGAGCAGCGTCTCCTGCTGGCCCGACGTCGGCTCGCTGGCCGGGCTCGTCCGGCCCGGCCGCCTGGGCGGGCAGCTCGGGCTGGCCCGCCGGGGCGGGGATCTCCCGCGGCCGGATGTACTGCGGGCCGTAGGGCACGATCATCGGCTGGAACCGGCGCGGCGCAGCCTGGCTGGTCGTCTCGGGGTCGGCCGGGCCGGACACGTAGGCCGCCTTGAACCGGGTCATCTCGGCCACGTCGGCCGCGACCTTCAGGAACCCGTTGCCCGGGGCCGACGGCAGCTCGTAGGCATCCGGCACGCCGAGCACGATCCGCGACTCGGCGGCGGAGAACGTGCGCAGCCCGATCCGGTAGGAAAGCTGGGTGTCCAGGCCGCGCAGCTGGCCCTCCTCCAGCCGCTGCGAGGCCAGCAGCAGGTGCACGCCGAGCGACCGGCCGAGCCGCCCGATCATCACGAACAGGTCGATGAACTCCGGCTTGGCCGACAGCAGCTCGGAGAACTCGTCGATGACCACGAACAGCGTGGGCAGCGGGGCCAGCCCGGTGCCGCGCTCCCGGGCCCGCTCGTAGTCGCGGACCGACGCGTAGTTGCCTGCGGCCCGCAGCAGCTCCTGGCGGCGGACCAGCTCGCCGTGCAGCGCGTCCTGCATCCGGTCGACCAGCGGCAGCTCCTCGCGCCAGGTTGGTGATGACGGCCGAGACGTGCGGCAGGCCTCAAGCCCGAGGAACGTCGCGCCGCCCTTGAAGTCGACCAGCACGAAGTTCAGCGTCCTCCGGCGGGTGGGTCAGCGCCAGGCCCAGCACCAGCGTCCGCAGCAGCTCGGACTTGCCCGGAGCCGGTCGCGCCGATGACCAGGCCGTGCGGCCCCATGCCGCCCTGCGCCGACTCCTTGATGTCCAGCTCCACCGGCTGGCCCCCGGCGTCCAGGCCGATCGGCACGCGGAGCCGGTCTGCGGGCCGGGCGCGCCGCCAGAGCGCGGCCAGGTCCACCGCCCGCGGATCTGGCACGCCGAGCAGCGTGGTCAGCGTGGTGTTCAGCCGCGAGCGCGTCGTCCCCGGGCGCCGCCGCCCGCCGGCCGCAGCGGCGCCAGCTGCCGGGCCAGCGCCTCGGCCTCGGCCGGCGACAGCGCATCCGGCGCGCCGATCCGTGAGAGCCGCCGGCGCCCGCGCGGCCCGGGTGGACATGTCAGCCGCCCGGGATCACCTGCAGCCGCAGCGCGGCCGGGTCGGCCGGGCCCGGCGGCCCGCCCAGCACCTCGATCAGCGTGACCCCGTCCACCCCGTCCGCCGGAACTGGTCGTCGAAGCCCACCGCCGCGCCGTCCACGATCACCACGTGGAACGGCAGCGAGCCGTCCCTGCCCTTGCTGAACCGGGGCCGGTCCTTCAGTTCCGGGCCGAGCATCGCGGCCAGCCCGGCAGCGTCGGCGCCATCAGCCGGACCGGCCCGGCCGCGTCCTGCTCGGTGGGGTGCAGGTTGTGCGGCAGCCACTTGACCCATTCCCAGCGCCTGATCCGGTCCGGCGGCGCGCACACGCAGATCCGCACGTCCTCAGGCGAGTGGAACACCGCGAGCTGGCCCAGCACGGCGCGGGCCATGCCGTACGCCGTGTTCAGGTCGCCGGTCACGATGACCCGGGGGAACGCGCGCAGCGACATGCCGACCGGCAGCTCGGGCACCTGGGCGTGCGTACGGATGAACCGGCGCAGCGCGCCCGCGCACAGCGCGTCGAGGTCCTCGCCGGCTTGGTCTGCGGCGGCACCAGGCGCACCGCGAGCTGCTGCGTCCCGGTGCCGAACCGGACGCTGGCGAAGTCGTCGTCCTGGGCGCGGCGCTCCCAGAGCCGGGCCCGCTGGTTGGCCGTGGCCGCCCACCACAGCGCGGCGGGCGGCGGGCTGGTCCATTCCAGCGCCGCCCGCTGCGCGCTGGCCGCCCGCCGCACCTTGCGCCGCACCTGACCGAGATAACGCAGATAGTCGCGGCGCTGGCCGTTCAGCTTGAGCTTGCGGTCGCCCTTGCCCCGGGCCAGCTGGCTGAGCGCCATGCCGCCCATGCCCAGGCCCATCGCGCCGCCACCCACCCAGCGCAGCGACCCGGACCCGGATCCGGACATCATCGCCACCATGCCGAACGTCATGGCCAGCATGGGCAGGTAGGTCATCATCTGCTGCAGGCCGTCGGAGACCACTTCCGGGATCTCCGGCGGCGGCTGCAGCACGATCTCCCCGGCGGCAATTCAGGCGCCGCACGCCGTTCCTGGCGCCGCACAATGACGGAGCTCACCGGCCGCATGCTAATTCACTTCGCGCTCGCAGCCATTGAGTTCTGACTTTACGGGCGAATCGGACATTCCTCGGCATACTCGTTCGTCCGGGGCGACCCCCTGACCCCCGCTCGCCGCTCCGCGCCGAACGCCGCCTCCGCGAGCACCCGCCTGCGGCGGGCCTCGCCTCGTTGGCGCCCCAGGTCGGGCGCCCCCCTGGCCCCGGAAAGGAACCTCATGAGTCGCCGCGGAGCATGTGCCGGGTGACTGTGGTCGGGCCGGGTCGGCGAGTCGACCTGGCGCTGCCCGGCTACGTCCCGTTCGCCGAGTTGTTCCCCACCGTGGCCAGGTTCGCCGGGCTGGACCGCGCGTCGCCGGCGAGACGCTCAACGGCTGGGTGCTGCAGCGGCTCGGCCAGCCGCCGTTCCCGCTGGACGCGACGCCCCAGCAGGCCGGGCTGCGCGACGGCGAGCTGATCTACCTGAGCCCGCGCATCGCGCAACTGCCCGAGCTGGCCTTCGACGACGTGGCCGACGTGATCGCGGTCGGCATCGGGGACCGGCCGGACCGGTGGACCCCAGCGGATACCCGCCGGGTCACGTTCGGCGCGGCCGCGGCCGGGCTGCTCGCCGGGGTGGTGGCCCTGCTGCTGTCCGGGCCGCCCTGGACCATGGCCACGCTGGCCGCAGGCCTGGTCGCGATCCTGCTGCTCGGCGGGGCCATGGCGGCCTCACGGGCGGCGGGCAACGCGGGCGCGGCCACCCTGCTCGGCTGGTCGGCGCTGCCCTACGCCCTGCTGGCCGGGCTGCTCGGCCCGGCCCGGTCGGTGCCGCTGACCCAGCTGACCGCGCTCGAACTGCTGTCCGGGCTGGCCGCCGTGCTGCTGGCCGCGGTCATCGCCGCGGTGGCCACCGCGGACGGCACCCCGGCGTTCCTCGGCGCGGCCGGGGCGGCGCTGCTCGGCGCGGCCGGGGCGGCCTCGACCTGGCCTTAACGCAGCCCAACCCGGCGGGCGCGGCCGCGGTGGTGGCCGCGGTCGCGCTGGCGCTGACCCCACTGATCCCCGGGGTGGCGTTCCGGCTGGCCGGGCTGAACCTGCCGCCGGTACCGCGAGATGCCGACAGAACTGCGCCGGGACACGCTCGACCGTGCAGGGCAGCCAGGTGCTGCGGCGTACCGCCGCGGCCGACCGGGTGGTCACCGGCGCGGTGTCCGGCATCGGGCTGGTCGGCGGGGCGGCCGGCCTCGCGCTCGCCCTCAGCCACGGCGTGCTGCCCCGGCTGACCTGCGCCGCGCTGGGCTGCGCGCTGCTGCTGCGGTCCCGGGTGTTCCGCGGCCGGGCGCAGCGGCTGTGGCTGCTGGTGCCGGGCTACGGCGCGCTGGCCGCGCTGGCCCTGGCCGCCGCGCTGCAGGCCAGCCAGCCACGCGGCGCGGTGCTGATGGTGCCAATTCTGGTGGCCGCGGCGGCCATTCTTACCGGCGCGGGAATGTGGCTGCCCGCACACCGCCCGTCACCATTCTGGGGCCGTGCCGCGGAAATCATCGACATGACCCTGGTGATCAGCCTGATCCCGCTCGCGCTCGGCGTCACCGGCCTGTTCGGTTTCATTCGCGGGCTGTCGGCTGAGGCGGCCGGCCGATGCAGACCCGCCGTGACCTACTCCAGGCGCACCGGCTGATGACCCAGCGGGCCGCGCTGGCCCTGCTGCAGGCCGAGCCGGATCCGCCGGACCAGCCGCTGCGCCGGCTCAACATCGGGCTGATCTCCAGCGTCCTGGTCGCGGTGATCGTGGCCGCCGCGTTCGGCGTGTGGGGCCTGCTGGCGCCCGGGCACGCGCAGGACCTGACCGCGCCGGGCACGCTGATCATCGACAGCGAGACCGGCACCTCGTACATCTGGTGTGAGCACCACAAGCTGTGCCCGGTGGTGAACTACGCGTCGGCCCGGCTGGCGCTCGGCACCGCCACCCCGGACCAGCGCACGGTGACCCAGGCGTCGCTGGCCCAGTTCACGCGCGGCCCGATGATCGGCATTGCCGGCCTGCCCGAGCCGCTGCCCGACCCGGACGAGCTGGCCGGCCAGCCCTGGTCGGTGTGCGTGCAGACGGTCAGCAACCCGGCCACCTTGCAGCACACGACCACCACCACCGTGGTCGGCGGCCGGCGCGTCGGCGGCCAGCCGCTGACCGGCAACCGGGCCCTGCTGGTGGCGGCGGGCGGCACCGACTGGGTGCTCTGGCAGGGCCAGCGGATGCCGGTGCCCCGGGGCATGCAGCAGAACGTGCTGACCGCGCTGGCGGCCACCGGGCAGCCCGCGCAGGTCCCGGTCACCTGGCTGAACGCGTTCCCGCAAGGGGCTGCCTTCGCCCCGCCGCAGGTCGCCGGCTTCGGCCGCCGGGTGCGTGGCCCGGGCGGCGGCCCGGCCCGGATCGGCGAGGTGTTCAGCACCTCGCCCGCCGCGGGCGGTCCCCGGCAGTACTACGTCCTGGTCCGGGCGGGCCTGCTGCCGGTCAGCCAGACCGAGGCCGCGCTGCTCGATGCCGCCCGCGGCCAGGTGCCACCGCGCGCCGCCGCGTCCGCGGCGGTGGCCGATGACCGCGCGCCGGGCAGCCTGCCCGCCAGCGGCCTGCCCACGCAGATGCCCCGGCTGGTCGGCTATCAGCCGGCCGCGCCGCTGTGCGTGGTCTATGCCGGTACCGCCTCGGCCCGGGCCGCTGGCGGCCAGCTGACCGTGGGTGGGACTGTGCCCACCGGCGGGCTGGCCATCCCGGGGGCGTCCGGGCGCACCCTGCTCACCCTGCCGCCCGGCAAAGCCGCCCTGGCCGGGGTGGAACCCGGCCCGGCCAGCGCGGCCGCGGCCGGCGCCGCCCGGGTGACCAGTTACTTCCTGATCACCGGGGGGCACCGGTACGGCCTGGCCTCGCCCGGGGTGGCGGCCGTGCTCGGCTACCACCTGGACGCGCAGCGCACCCTGGTGCCGGCCAGCGTCATCGATCTCATCCCGGCTGGGCCCGCGCTCGACCCGGCCGCGGCCCGGCGGCCGGTCGCGGGCTGAGATAAAAATTTCATCACGCCCGGCCGCTGGGCCGCCCTGGGCCCGCAGGTGAGCGCGGGGCCGGCGGGGCCCGGCGGCCGAATGGGGCGAAATGGCTGATTTAGCAGTTGTGTGGTTTTGGTTGACAGTGCTCCGATGATCCCCCTTGAATATCCGGTGCCCGCATAAACGAACTCGGAACGGGGAGGTGCGGCGAATGGCGACAGAGTCTGCGGTCAACCGGGCCGCCATGGCCCAGGCGGCCGTTCAGGTAGAGGATGCGGTCGGCCAGATCCGTGGACAGCAGTCCCGGCTGGCTGGCCAGCACGGCGACCTGATGACTGGCTGGCAGGGCGAGGCAGCGTCCGCGTTCACCGCGGCGTACCAGTCGTTCAGCAGCGATTTCAGCCAGGTGCTCAGTGCCCTGCAGGGCATAGAGGAGAAGCTCGGCACGACCCGGGCGCGTTACCAGGTCACTGAGGAAACCCAGACCGCGGCGGCCAACCGGGTCCGCGGCCTGCTGAACGGCTGAACGGGAGGCATGCCGCAATGACTAGCGATTACACCAGGGCCGTGTTCGGCTCCCTGCAGACCGGGGAAGCCGACTTTGCCAGCACCTACGCCCAGCTCCAGTCGAACGATCTCCACGCTCGACGGGCAGCTGAAGTCGAGCCTGGCCCAGTGGGACGGCGACGCGCAGGCGGCCTACTACGCGGCCAAGGCGAAGTGGGACGCGGCCATGGCCAACATGGCGGCCGTACTGAACAACCTGCGCGCGGTCATCGGCGAGGCGCAGGTCAACTACAGCTCCACCGAGGTGGCCAACGCCGCCCTCTGGAACGGCTGACAGGCGGTTAAGTGGGCCGCCCCGCACGGGGCGGCCCGACGGTGCGGGAGGCTGGGTAAATGGGCGGGTCGTACTCGGGGACGGCGGTGCCGCATGTGAACGGGCCGGCCCCGCGGTCCTATCAGCAGCCGCAGAACTGGGCCAGCCCGGCGGTGTCGGGCCGCGACCTGATCGTGCACCGGGACGTGCTGCGGCAGGTGGCCTCAGACCTGGCTCAGATGGCTGATGAGCTGCAGGCCACGCTCAGCGCGGCCGGGGCGCAGGCCGGGACGGCCGGCGGCGCGGCGGGCAGCTGGCCCGCCGCGCAGCAGTTCGGGGCGGCGATGACCCGGGCGCACGCCGGTGTCACCGAGTTCACCGGCCAGCTCCGCCAGGCGCACTCGGACATGGCCCGGCGGCTGACCACCTCGGCCGACCGGTATGACGCCGCCGAGCAGCAGATCAGCAGCCTGATCCAGGCGGCCACCGACCCGTCGGCGACGATCGTCGGCGGCGGCGGGCGGGACACCCCGGTGCAGCCCGGCTACGGGCAGAACTGAACGCCGGCGCAGCGCGCCTCCTATTACCGCATCCAGCACATCGAGAACATGCCCGGCAACAGCGGCCCGGCCTGGACCGGCACGTACCCGATCACCGAGGATGCGGGCTTCGCCCCGGGCGGCAGCGGCGGCTACACCTGGCAGCAGGTGCGCAGCCTGCTCGCGGGCACCGATCCTGGGGCGATCTCCGCGGCGGGCGTGGCCTACGGGCAGCTGTCCAGCACGCTGACCAGCATCTCCAGCCGTCTGGCCGGGCACGGCCAGACGCTGGCCACGAACTGGGGCGGCTCGACCGCGGTCACCGCGGTGAGCCAGGTGCAGCAGCTCTACCAGACCGCGGCCGACCTGCAGGCCAACACGTGGGCGGCGCAGCAGGCACTGGCCTGGTATGGCCCGGTGCTGGAGACGTTCCGCGGCAGCCTGCCGCAGCCGGCCACCAGCCACCCCGCCGACGTGCAGGCGGCCAACCAGGCCGCGCAGCAGCGGATGGCCGCGCTGAACAGCCACATCGAGACGGCGTACTACCAGATGCCCGCGGTGGTGAACAAGAACCTGCCGCCGGCGCTGGCCGGCGGCACCGGCGGCACGGCCGGATCCGGCGGCAGCGCCGCCGGTGGCAGTGGCGCGGGCGGCGGTGCCCCGGGCGGCTCGGGTGGGCCGGGCCACGGCCCGGCCGGCGCCGCGCCGGTCAACCTGGGCCCGGTACCGGGCAGCACCGGCGCCGGGCTGGCCGGCGCCGCGCCTGGCACCACCCGGCTGGCCGGGGTGACCCCCACCGCAACCGGCAGCCCCAGCCCGGCCGGTTCCGGGCCGGTGGCCTCCGGCCCGGCCCCCGGTGCGCCCGGCCCAGCCGGGCCAGGCACACTGCCGCCGCCGGTGGTCAGCACCGGTCCCGGCCCCAGCCTGCGCGATCCGGCGCCGGGCGGGTTCAGCGAGGACCCACCGCCGACCGAGTCCGGCAGCGGCCTGCCACGCAACCTGTTCGGCGAGCCGGGCGGCCCGGCCGAGGACGGGGTGGGACCGGAATCGCTGGCCGCGCAGGGCGACGCGGGTGTGGCCGACGGGTTCCGGACGCCGGGCTCGTTCCCGATGACCGGCGCCGGTGCGGCAGGCCAGGCCGAGGCCGGCCGCGACAGCCAGTACTGGACCAGCGAAGACGAAGCCACCTGGGGCCCGGACATGACTCCAGGCGCGCTGGGTGGGGACGGTGACGGCGGCCTGGGCTGGCTGCCGGGCGGCGGCAGCGCGGGTCGCGGCCAGCAGCGGGACCGGTCCCGGCTGGCCTGGCTCGGCGAGGACGACGACTTCTGGGGCGTCGGCGGCCCGGCCAGCCCACCCGTGATCGGGGGCTGACCAGCCGCAGGTGCCCGGACGGCCCCGGTTCTTCTTCCGCGCACTCGGCGCCGCCGCGCTGGCCGCCGTGGCGGGCTGCAGTGCTGCGGCCAGCCCGGCCGGCCGGTCCAGCCCGCCGGCCGCCAGTGCCGGGCCAGCCGGGTCGCCGGGGCCCGCGCGGCCCGCTACCGGCAGCCAGCTGAGCAGGCTGCTGCCAGGCCGGGCCACGCTGCCGTCCGGCTGGTCGCTGACCGCGGGCGGCGGGCAGGAAACGGACAGCGGCCCGGCCCTGACCGGTCCGCCCTACCTGCCCGCGCTGCCCCGGCTGTCCTGCGCGCGCTGGAAGGGCGTGGACGCGCAGTTCCTGCTGGCCGGCGATCAGGCCTCATACGCACAGCTCAGCGTCAGCGTCGGGCACGGCGCCAGCACCGCGCTGGGCAGCGTCGGGCTGGCCGGCTACTACCCGGGCTGGGCCGCACGGCAGTTCACCCTGATCGAGTCGCTGGCCTACCACCGGTGCGGCCCATTCGCCGAACGGGACGAGATCACCGGCGCGCGAGTACGGATGAAACCCAGCGTGGCCGCCGTGGCCGGGCTGGGCGACCAGGCGCTGCTGATCAGGATCGTGCAGACCAACGGCCCGCTGCCGGACGGCAGCTACTACCCGGGCGACTACCTGCTGGTGGCCCGGGTGGGCAGCTACATTGGCGACGTGGACGCCCCGGCCACCCCCGGTCGCTCCCCGGCCCGGGCCGTGCGCAGCGTCGCGTCCCAGCTGGTTGCCGCCCTGGCCAGGCTGGCCGGCTAGCGGCCCAAAAAAGTCTCTGCCCCGCGTCGATCTGGCGGCCGGCCGTTCGAAGCATCAGGTGAGGGCGGGACAGCAGCGTCCCGGCCCGGGCCAGACAAGGAGACAGGCAGATGCGGTTCCTGATGACGACCACGGCCGGTGACCAGCCGGACCAGCAGATGATGGCCGAGATGGACAAGTTCGTGACCGAACTGAGCCAGGCCGGTGTGCTGCTGGCCACCGGCGGGCTCGACCAGGGCAGCCGGGTGACGGCCAAGGACGGGCAGATCACCGTGACCGACGGGCCGTTCGCCGAGGCCAAGGAGGCGGTCATCAGCTTCGCCCTGGTTAACGTGCGGTCCAAGGACGAGGCGATCGAGCTGAGCCAGCGGTTCTGGCGGATCATCGGCAACGGCGCGGGCTATATCCAGCAGGTGTACGGCCCGGAGTGACCGGTGTTTGCCGGGCCCGGGCCCGCGGTGATCTGATCGGCGGGTGACCGCTGCCGAAACCGACCGCACCAAAACCCAGTGCGCCGTGGAGGCGGTCTGGCGGCTCGAATCGGCCCGGATCATCGCCGGCCTGGCCCGGCTGACCGGCGACCTCAGCCTGGCCGAGGACCTGGCCCAGGACGCGCTGGTGGCCGCGCTCAGCCAGTGGCCGCAGGCCGGCATCCCGCCCAACCCAGGGGCGTGGCTGATGAGCACGGCCCGGCACCGCGCCATCGACCGGCTGCGCCGTAGCGAGCGGCTGCGCCGCAACCTCGGCCACCTCGGGCACGAGCTCCAGACCAGGCAGCAGACGGCGGTCTTCGAGGGGCCGGCCGAGCAGGCCGCACTGGACGGGCTGGACGCCGGCGAGGTGCAGGACGACCTGCTCCGGCTGATGTTCGTGACCTGTCACCCGGTGCTGTCCACCGAGGCGCGGGTGGCGCTGACCCTGCGCCTGCTCGGCGGGCTGACCACCGACGAGATCGCCCGGGCGTTCCTGGCCGCCGAGCCGACCATCGCGCAGCGCATCGTCCGGGCCAAACGGACGCTGGCCCGCAAGCGGGTGCCGTTCGAGGTGCCGGCGGCCGCCGAGCGGGCTGGCCGGGTGGCCTCCGTGCTTGAGGCCATCTACCTGATCTTCAACGAGGGGTACACCGCGACCGCGGGGGAGGACTGGGCCCGGCCGGAACTGTGTTATGAGGCGCTCCGGCTCGGCCGCATGCTGGCCGAGCTGAGCCCGGACGAGCCGGAAGTGCACGGGCTGGCCGCGCTGATGGAGATCCAGTCGTCCCGGCTGCGGGCGCGGGCCGGTCCGGGCGGCGAGCCCATCCCACTGCTGGAGCAGGACCGCGGCCGCTGGGATCAGCTGCTCATCCGGCGTGGCTTCGCCGCGCTGCTGCGTGCCGAGCGGCTCGGCCGCCCACCTGGTCCGTACGTCGTGCAGGCGGCGATCGCGGCCTGCCACGCCCAGGCCGCCACCGCGGCCGCCACCGACTGGGCGCGCATCGCCGCGCTGTACCAGACGCTTATCCTGATCGCGCCCACCCCGGTGGCCGAGCTCAACCGCGCGGTCGCGGTGGGCATGGCCTACGGGCCGGCCCGCGGGCTGGAACTGGCCGACCGGGTCGCTGCTGGGCCCCGGCTACGGGGTTATCACCTGCTGCCCAGCGTGCGCGGCGACCTGCTGGCCAAGTTGGGCCGCGACGACGAAGCGCGGGCCGAGTTCGAGCGGGCGGCCGCGCTGACCCGCAACACCAGGGAGCGCACGGTGCTGCTGCGCCGTGCTTCTGAATGCGGCCGCGGCGGCCAGCCATGATCATGCGGACGGGCCCGGGGGTATGCCTGCACCGTGAGCGACGCGACCGGGGGGCTGCCGGCCGGCCTGCGGCCGATGCTGGCCAGCACCGGGAAGCTGCCCGGTGATGACGAGCCGGGCTGGGCCTACGAGCTGAAGTGGGACGGCATCCGGGCGCTGGCCTATGTCCAGGACGGCCAGGTGCGGCTGGTCTCCCGGCTGGGCCGGGACATGACCCGGGCGTACCCGGAACTGCACCAGATCTCCGGCCCGCACACCTGGTCGCAGGCGGTGCTGGACGGCGAGGTCGTCGCGTTCGACCCGGCTGGCCGGCCCAGCTTCGAGCTGCTGCAGCAGCGGATGCACGTGACCGCGCCGATCCGGGCGGCCCGGCTGGCCGCCGCCGTGCCCGTCACGTACCTGGCCTTCGACCTGCTCAGCCTGGACAGCCGGGCGCTGCTGACGGCCGGGTATGCCTGCCGGCGTTCGGCCTTGGAGGGGCTGGGGCTGCCCGGCCCGTACTGGCAGGTGCCGCCGGCCTTCACCGGCTACCGGGCCGGCGATGTGCTGGCCGCGTCCGGGGAGCACGGCCTGGAGGGCATCGTGGCCAAGCGGCTGGACTCCCGGTACGAGCCGGGCAGCCGCTCGGCGGCGTGGCGGAAGGTGAAGAACACCTACCGGCAGGAGGTGGTCATCGGCGGCTGGAAGCCGGGCGAGGGTAATCGCAGCGGCCAGATCGGCTCGCTGCTCATCGGGGTGTACGGGGCCGCGGGGGAGCTGGCCTACGCCGGGCATGTGGGCACCGGGTTCACCGCCATCACGCTGCGCCAGCTGGGCCAGCTGCTCGGCCCGCTGCGCACCGCCAGCCCGCCGTTCCGCACCGCGATCCCGGCCGAGCACGCCAGGAACGTGACCTGGGTCCAGCCCCGGCTGGTGGCCGAGGTGGAGTTCGCCGGCTGGACGTCAGCCTGCCGGATGCGCGCCGCTTCGTACAAGGGCCTGCGCCCGGACAAGGACCCAGCCGAGGTGATCCGCGAGCCGGGCGGCCCGCCCGGCCGGTGAGCCAGCTTGCGGCCCGCGGCTGACGCGGCCCGGCCGCCCCCGTACCGTTGTGCCGTGGCCCTTCATGTCCCGGCGCAGCTCAGCCCGGCCATCACCCGGCCCCGCGCGCATGTGGAGGCGGTGCTGGCGCAGAGCCTGCGCGAGGTGGGCCCGGCCGGCCGGGCCGCGCTGGCCTGGGCCTGGGCGCTGACCGGCTCCCGGCCGTCCCCGATCACGCTGTCGCTGGCCCCGGGCTGCCCGCCGTCCCGGGCTGAGATGCTGGCCGAGGCGGCCGCCGAGCCGGAGGGCTCGACCGCCCCGCCCGGGGTGCCCGCCGATTTCCGTGACCAGCTCCGTGAGACCCGCGCCGTGCTCAGCTGGCTGGCCGGCGCCAGCGACGAGATCCCGGTCGACGACGAAGGCCGCGGCCAGCTCGTCGGCGCCCGCGACGGGTACGCGCGCACCGACGAGGACATCCGCCGCCTGCGCGAGCAGGCCCGGCTCGGGCTCAAGGCCTTCGACCTGCCCGAGCCGCTGACGGCCGCGGCGGCCCGGCACCCCTGGCGCTGGAGCCAGGACTGGATGAACGCCGCCTGGCTGCGCGGGGTGGCCGGCCTGCTGGACTGGGTGCTGGGCGACAGTGCGCGATCGCCGCTCGGCCGCCCGATCCCCGGGCCGCCCAGCCGGTACGAGCTGACCTGCGAGGCCGCCGCCGCCGACGCGGTCGTGCTGCAGGGCCGCCCGGGCGGGCGACGGGTGGACCCGGGCCGTTACCCCCCGCCCCAGTACGGCGAGGGCCTGCAGGCCGCGGTGCGCTGGCTGCGCGGCGAGGTCACGTGCCCGCCGGTGGACGCCGACGGGCTCGGCCCGTATCAGCACCACCGGGCCGGCGTTCTGCCTAGATGACCCGTTGGCGCGCGGCCTGAGCGGTAGCCTGTGCCCGCTATGTCCACTCCTGGAATCCTGCTGGGCGGCCGCTACCAGCTGGACGGCCGGATCGCGGCTGGCGCGGCTGGTGAGGTGTGGCGGGCCACCGACCTGGTGCTGAGCGCCCGTCGCGGTCAAGCGGCTGCGCGACGGCTACGCCGGCCAGCCGGAGGCGATGGAACGGTTCCGCGCCGAGGCGCGGCACGCCGGGGCGCTGTCCCACCCGGGCATCGCCCAGGTCTACGACTACGGCGAGGCGGAACCGCCCAGCCCGCCGTTCCTGGTCATGGAGTTCGTCGACGGCCCCTCACTGGCCGGGCTGCTGGACGGCGGGCCGCTGGACCCGGCCGACGCGATGGACGTGCTGGCGCAGGTAGCGGCGGGGCTGGCCGCCGCGCACGCGGCCGGCCTGGTGCACCGGGATATCAAGCTGGCCAACCTGCTGGTCGCGCCGGACGGCCAGGTGAAGATCACCGATTTCGGCATCGCGCACGCGGCCGGCTCGGCCCAGCTCACCCGGACCGGGACCATGGTCGGCACGCCGTCCTACCTGGCCCCCGAGCGGGCCGGCGGGGCCAGCGCCACCGCGGCCAGCGACCTGTACTCGCTCGGCGTGGTGGCCTATGAATGCCTGGCCGGGCAGCCGCCGTTCCAGGGCACCCCGATGGAGGTGGTGGCGGCCTGCCAGCGCGCCCCCATGCCGCCGCTGCCCGCCACCGTGCCCGCCGAGGTGGCCGCGCTGGTCATGGAGCTGACCGCCAAGGACCCGGCGGCCCGGCCGGCCAGCGCCACCCAGGTCGCCACCCGGGCCACCCGGCTGCGGGACACGCTGCGCGATAGCCGGGCCACCACCCGGGCCGCGGTGCCGCCGTCCGCCGGGCCGGTTCTGCCGCCCGCTGGGCTGCCGCCTGCTGGGCTGCCTTCTGCCAGGCTGCCTTCTGCCGGGCTGCCGCCTGCCGGGCCGCCGCCGGCCGCATTCCCGGCGAGTGCCACCGCCACCATCGCCGCGCCGCTGCCCGCCAGCCTGGCCACCGGCTGGGCGGCCGAGCCGGGCACTGGCTGGGCGGCCGAGCCGGATACTGGCTGGCCGCCGGACCCGGGCCAGGACGGACCCGGCCCGGCCGGGCCGCGGCGCCGCTGGCCGTGGTGGGGGGTGGCGCTGGCCGCCGCGCTGGCCGTGCTGGTGGCCGCCACCGGCTGGCTCGTGCTCAGCAGCGGCAGCGGCACCCCGGCGGCGGCGCCCACCGCCACGCACCCGGCTACCGGGGCCAGTACCCCGGCGGTCCGCATGGTCGACGTCAACGCGGCCGCGCTGGCCGGGCTGCCGGTCCGGGTGGTCAGGGAGCGGCTGGCCCGGCTCGGCCTGCTCCCGCGCCTGGTCAGTCAGGTCACGCTCCGGCAGCCACCCGGCACGGTGCTGTCCGTGCAGCCCAGCGGTCCGGTCACGGTGGGCAGCGCGGTCACCGTGCTGGTGGCGCGGCGGCCCGCCGGAGAGCGCCACCAGCACGGCGGCGGGAACGGAAAGAACGGCCACGGCGGCCACGGTGGCGGGGGGAACGGCGGCGACTGAGCGCATACCCTGACCGGTGAGGGGACCGCCGGACCGAGGAGACGAACAGGTGCCCAAGGCGAACGGGAATCAGCGCACCGGGGGCAAGGGCACCGGCGCCAAGGGTACCGGCGGCAGCTCAGCCGGGAAGGCACGCAGCGGGGGCAAAGCCGCCCGCACCGCCGCGGCCCGGGCCCGGGTGGCCGAGATGCGGGCCCAGGAGGCCCAGCGCAAGCGGCGCCGCAACTGGCTGGTCGGCATCGGAGCGGCGGTGGCCGTCATCCTGGTCGCGGTGGGCATCACGCTGGCCGTGACGCTCAGCGGCGGCAGCACGGCCACCACCGCGGGCGGCTCGCCCAAGCTCAGGCTGGCCGCGCTGAGCACGCTGGGCACGCTGCGGGCGGCGCCCGCCTCGGGGCCGGCCCCGAGGGGGTGCCGATCCCCGCGGCGCCCCCGCTGACCGGCACCGCCACCAAGGCGACCGGGCAGCAGGTGGACGGGATCGGCTGTGACACCTCCGAGCAGACGCTGTTCCACATTCACGCCCACCTGACCATCTTCGTGAACGGCTCGGCCCGCCAAGTGCCCGCGGGCATCGGCATCCCGGGCGCGCAGGGCCAGAGCACGCCGACCGGCACGTTCATCGGCAGCGGCACCTGCTTCTACTGGCTGCACACGCACGCGGCCGACGGGGTCATCCACATCGAGTCACCGGTGCAGCGCACCTACACGCTGGGCGAATTCTTCAACGAATGGGGCCAGCCGCTCAGCGCGAACCGGGTCGGGCCCGCCACCGGGAAGGTGACCGCGCTGTACAACGGCCACGTCTACCTGGGCAGCCCGGCCGACATCCCGCTCACCAAGCACGCCCAGATCCAGCTCGAGGTCGGCTCGCCGCTGGTCGCCCCGGAGAAGATCACCTTCCCGAATGGGCTGTGACCGGCCCGGTCAGGCCCGGCGCAGGTTGGCCAGCCAGGCCTGCACCGTCGTGCCATCGAAGCCGCGGGTGACGTCGAACGTCGCGGCGGCGATGCTCTCCACCACCCAGCCGCCGGCGAACGCGGCCCGCAGCTCGTCCTGACGGACCCGGCGCGGGCCGAACGTGCCCGGCTGGTGCTCGCTGAAGCACATCAGGTAGCAGTGCCCGCCCGGCCGGAGGACCCCGGCCAGGCTGATCACGTACTTGGCGCGATCGGCGTCGTCGAAGGTGTGAAACACCCCGCAGTCGATGATGGTGTCGAAGGCCCGGCCCAGCTCGGCCAGGTACAGCGCGTTGGCCACCTCGAACTGGGCCTGGACATCCCGCTCGGCCGCCTTGGCCCGGGCCTGCTCGATGGCCCGCGGTGCGATGTCCACGCCGAGCGCGTCCGCGCCGTGCTGGGCGGCCAGCAGCGTCTGCTCACCGGTCCCGCAGCCCGCGTCCAGCAGCTGGCCAGTGAGCAGCCCGGCCTCAGCCAGCCGGGCGAATTCGGGCTGCGGCCGGCCGATGTCCCAGGGGGCGGGCAGCCCGCCGCCCGCGTACGCGTCGTCCCAGCCTGGCGTCGCCGTCATCGGCCCATGGTGCACGGGGACGCGGTGCCACGGGCGCTATTCGGCGCGCAGCGCGGCGGCCGTCCGGCCAGCCGACAGCTGCGCGGCGGCGGCCCAGCCGGCCGGCAGCAGCGCGCCGGCCACGGCGATGCCCAGCCCGGCCAGGGCCAGCAGCAGCAGTTGCACCGCGCCATAGACGTGGATGAACTGCCCGGGCAGCGGCAGGCCGATGTCGCCGGCCAGGGCCCGGACGGTGACGTTCTGTATGAGCATCCCGCCGGGCAGCGCGAGCGCCGCGGCGCCGATGGCCGGGACCACCACCCAGCAGCCGACCATGGCCAGGGTCTGCCGCGGCGTCATCCCGACCGCTTTGAACACCCCCAGGTCGTGTACCCGCTCCCGGGCCAGCAGCAGCACTGAGTTCAGCACGCCCAGCCCGGCCAGCACGGCCAGCAGCACGGTCAGCAGCCGGATGTATCCGGTGTCCACCAGGCCGAAGCCGGGCGCGCCCGGGCGCGGTACGCCGACGCGCACACCGCGGCCCAGCGCCCGGGCCAGCGCCGTGGCATACGCCTGCGGGCTGGTGCCCGGCCGTAGGCCGATGTCGTACTGCCCGGCCGCCAGGCCAGCCGCCGCGCCGCCGAGGGTCGGCCAGCCGGTGAGCAGGCCCGCCCCGGCCAGGCCGAACACCTCCCCGACGATCCGGGCCGGGATGACCCGGCCGCCCAGGTGCAGGGTGATCCGGTCGCCCACGGCCAGGCCGGACTGGGAGAGGAACGCCGAGCCGGCATCCACCTCGCCGGGCCGCTGGTACCAGCGGCCGCTGACCAGCGGCCAGCCCAGCCAGCCGGACGGGCCGCCGTAGGCGGTGACCGGGACCACGCCCATCCCGGGCACGCTGACCGTGCGGCGCGCGCCGGGGTAGGGGACCAGGTCCGCCTCGGCCACGTAGCGCCGCGTTCCCGGCTGGGCCCGCAGCGTGGCCGTGATGGCCTGGGCCTGGCTGGCGGTGAAGGCCGCCTGACGACCCGCCGGGTCGATCTGCACCTGCCCCGCGCCCGCGGCCGAGCTGCCGTTCACCTTGGCCAGCGAGCCGTCCAGGCCCACGGCCAG
The DNA here is from genome assembly GCA_963747705.1 of uncultured Actinomycetes bacterium. Lineage (GTDB taxonomy): Bacteria > Actinomycetota > Actinomycetes > Streptosporangiales > Streptosporangiaceae > RYN-230. Next base: position 60,650 of record CAVVGF010000056.1, read on the forward strand.
GACCACCGCGGCCAGGCCGAACGTGATCGCGGCCAGCGTGGCCGCCGACCGGGCCGGGCGGGCGAACGGCGCGGCCAGGCCGATGCTGACCGCGCGGGCCCGTGGGCAGGCCTGCGCCAGCCTGCTGGCCAGCCGGTACGCGGCATATCCGTGGCCCGCCCCCGGGGCCTGCCCGGCGGCCATGGCCGCCGTCGCGGGCAGCCGGGCGGCCCGCAGCGCGGGACCCAGCGCGGCCAGCCCGGCCAGCAGGCACATGCCCAGCGGTACGGCCACGTTGATCCACAGCGGCACGGTCTGGTGCCCGATGCGGAACGCGCCTGCCGCGTTGTTCAGCTCCGGCAGCACCCAGTAGTTGCCCAGCGCCACCCCGGCCACGCAGCCGGTCACGGCCGGGATGCCGAGCTGAACCAGGTAGGCCGCGGCCACCTGGGCCGGGGTGAACCCGATGCTCTTCAGCACGCCGATCCGGTGCTGGCCGGCCAGCACCGCGCCGCTGACCACGGTGGCGACGATCAGCACCGCCAGCGCCAGCCCGATCAGCGCGAACGCGACCACGAACGACGTGTTGACCGACTGCTCCGCGCTGGTCTGGCCCGCCGAGAGCAGCCAGGACACCGTGCCGGTGACCGCCCCGGCCGGCAGCACCCGGCGCACCGCGGCCAGGTCCGCGCCGAGCTGCGCGCCGGTGCCGGCCCGGCGGAACGTGTACAGCATCTGCACTGAGCCGGGCGCGGCCCGCGGCCGGAGCGCGGCCACCTGGCCCGGCGCTACCCAGGCGTCCTCGTCCCGTACCACCGAGCCGGCGTACCCGACCACGGTCAGCATCGGCTTCCCCGGTGCGCTGGCCACCGTCACCGTGCTGCCGATCGGGACGTGCAGCGGCTGGTAGATGGCCAGGTCGATCTCGCCGGGGAGGGTCGCCCACTGGCCCTGGTTCAGGGTCAGGTCATCGAGCGGGCCGGACCGTGACGCCCGGCCCACCACGGTCAGCCCGTCCAGGGACAGCCCGCCGCCGGCCGCCGGGCCAGCGCTGAGGGTGACGGTGGTCTCCGGATACGGCCCGGCGGCCCGGGTCACGCCGGCGGCCCGGCGGGTCGCGGCCAGCTGCCCGGTGTGCACCCGGGCCGTGTCGATGGTCACGGCCAGGTCGGCGCCATGCTGCTTCGCGACCGCGTGGTAGAACAGCTCGTTGGCGCTGGTGAGCAGGGTCACGCCGAGCAGGGCGGCCGCGGTGGACGCGGCCAGCACCACGAACACCACCGTGGTCTGGGCCAGGCGCCGGCTGATCCGCCGGCCGCCGCGCGTAGCACCGGCGCGCCGGTCATGGGCGGGCGACCGCGGCCGCGCCGGTGGCCGCGTCGCTGGTGATCCGCCCGTTGACCAGCCGGACCACCCGCCCCGCGTAGCGCGCGGCCAGCTCCGGGCTGTGCGTGACCAGGATCAGGGTCTGGCCGGCGGTGTTCAGGTCGAGCAGCAGCCGGCCGATGGCCTCACCGCTGGCGGTGTCCAGCGCCCCGGTCGGCTCATCGGCCAGCAGCAGCGCCGGGGAGTTGACCAGCGCCCGGGCGATGGCCACCCGCTGCCGCTCCCCGCCGGACAGCCGCCCCGGATAGGTGTTCCGGTACTGCGCGATGCCCAGCTGGGCCAGCAGCCCGGCCATCTTGGCCCGGGCCTGGCTGCGCGACATCCCGGCCAGCTGGGCGGGCAGCAGCACATTGTCCGCCACGGTCAGGTCGTTCAGCAGGTTGAAGAACTGGAAGATCATCCCGACCCGGCGGCGGCGGAACCGGGCCACCCCGGTCTCGCTCAGCGCGTCCACCCGCTGGCCGGCCACGGTGACCGTGCCACTGGTCGGCTTGTCCAGCCCGGCGATCAGGTTCAGCAGCGTGGACTTGCCGCTGCCCGACGGGCCCATCACGGCGACCGCCTCGCCGTGCCGGACGTCCAGGTTCAGCTCGGCCAGCGCCGCTTGGCCGCCCGGATAGCGCTTGGTCACCTGGCTGACCGAGACCAGGGGATCCACCACTCTCATGGAACACAGCCTGATCCGCCCGCGCCGGGCGCGCGATGGGGCGGCCTCCACATCCATGGTCGGCCTAGGCCCACTCCGCCCGCCACGGCCAGCAGCCACCCGCCGCCCGGCCCAACCCCACCAGATAGTAAAGCTTATTGACTATCAAGAGGCTTGTCTATATCGTCTACGGTATGGACGACGCAGACCGGCTGAACTACGCCACACCCACCCTGATGCGCGCCGCCCGGGGCGCCTACGCCCAGTCGATCCGGGCCCGGCTGCACGCCATCGGCGTGGACGACCTGCCCAGGAACGGCGTGTTCGTGCTGGCCGGGATCGACCCCACCGGGGGCCCGCGGCAGGACCTGCCCACCGGCCTCGGGGTCAGCAAGCAGGCGGTAAGCCAGGTCATCGACGTGCTGGTCAACCGGGGCTACCTGACCCGGAATCCCGATCCCGGCGACCGCCGCCGGATCAGCCTGGAGCTGACCGGGCGTGGGCAGGAGGTCGTTGACGCGGCGCTACACGGGGTCGAGGACGTGGATCAGCGCCTGCTGGAGCGGGTCTCGGCCGATCAGGTCGAGGCGATGCGAGTGGTGCTGGCCACGCTGGCCGAGATCAAGGTCAGCGGGCTGGAGACCGGCACCGGCCTGCGCCGGCCCGCGCGCCAGTTCCGCCAGTTCAGCCCCATCTTCCCGGTGCGCGACCTGGCTGCCGCGCTGGCCCACTACACGGCGCTCGGCTTCGAAACGCTGGCCTACGCGGACGGCGCCGACTACGGCTTCGCCAACCGCGACGGTACCGGGCTGCACCTGGCCGCCCATCCTGACCACGGGCACCAGCACAGCGCCGAGACGTACCTGTACGTCCGGGACGCCGACGCACTGTACGCGGAATGGACCCGCCCCGGCATCGGTGGCGAGACCCGCCCGGTCGGCCTGATGGAGTACCGGCTGCGCGAAGGGTCGCACATCGACCCGGACGGGAACCTGATCCGGTTCGGCTCACCGGTGGCGGACGGCTAAGCGGTCGGCCCGGATTGTGCCGTGAGAGCTGGCATGCTGGTGATGATGAGCATGTCGAGCCCCGTCCTGGTCGGCCGGTCCGGCCAGCTGTCCGTGCTGGGCACCGCGCTGGCCGAGGCGGGCCGCGGCCGCCCGGCGACGGTGCTGGTCGGCGGCGAGGCGGGGGTCGGCAAATCCCGGCTGCTGGCCGAGTTCGCCACCCAGTCCCGCGGTGCCGGCACCCGGGTGCTGACCGGCGGGTGCCTGGAGCTGGGCGCGGACGGCCTGCCGTTCGCGCCGTTCACGGCGGTACTACGGGAACTGGTCCGGGACCTGGGCGCCGCCGGTGTCGCCGACCTGCTGCCCGGCGGCGCGACCCGGGAACTGGCCCGGCTGCTGCCCGAGTTCGGCGAGCCGGCCGTGGCCGAGGACGCCGGTGAGGCCCGGGCCCGGCTGTTCGAGCAGGTCCTCATCCTGCTGGAACAGCTGGCCGATCGCAGCCCGGTGCTGCTGGTCATCGAGGACGCGCACTGGGCCGACCGGTCCACCCGGGACCTGCTGGCCTTCCTGATCCGCAACCAGCAGGCGCTGGACGGGCTGCTCATCGTGGTCAGCTACCGGTCCGACGAGCTGCACCGTACCCACCCGCTGCGCCCGCTGCTGGCCGAGCTGGACCGGGTCAGCTGGGTCCACCGGATGGAGCTGGGCCTGCTGTCCCGCCCGGACACCGGCGAGCTGGCCACCCGGCTGCTCGGCCACCAGCCCGGCGCGGACCTGCTGGCGGCGGTGTACCGGCGCACCGAGGGCAACCCGCTGTTCGTCGAGGCGCTGCTCGGCCAGGGGGAGCTGGGCTCGGGGCTGCCCGAGTCGCTGCGCGACCTGCTGGTGGCCAGCGTGCGGCGGCTGCCGGAGGACACCCAGGACGTGGTCCGGGTAGCCAGCGCGGCCGGTGAGCGGACCGGTCACGCGCTGCTGGCCGCGGTCACCGGTCTGGACCTGGCCGGGCTGGCCCGGGTGCTGCGCCCGGCCGTGGCCGCCAACGTGCTGCTGGTCGACGAGGACGGGTTCGTGTTCCGGCACGCGCTGATCCGCGAGGCGATGAACGAGGAACTGCTGCCCGGCGAGAGCAGCCAGCTGCACAGCCGCTTCGCCGAGGCCATCGCCGCCGATCCGGCGCTGGTGCCGCCCGGCCGGGCCGCGGTCGAGCAGGCGTATCACTGGTACGCCGCGCACGACACGGCGCGCGCGCTGGCCAGCGCCTGGGCCGCGGCCGCGGAGTTCGGCCACGCGCTGGCCCACGCCGAGCAGCTGGCCATGCTGTCCCGGGTGCTGGAACTGTGGGACCAGGTCCCACGGGGCGGATCAGCGCATCGGCCTCAGCCGGCTGGCCGTGCTCGAAGCGGCCGTCCGGGTGGCCGAGCTGGCCGGTGAGTTCGACCGCGGGGTCATGCTGGCCAAGGCGGCGCTGCGGGAGATCGACATCGACGCCGAGCCGGTCCGGGCCGCGCTGCTGCTGCAGGCCCGCGGCCACCTGAACTACCTGCTCGGCCGCCCCGGCTCGACCGAGGACCTGCGCGAGGCGGCCCGGCTGGTGCCCGCAGACCCGCCCACCGCGGCCCGGGCCCGGGTGCTTGAGGCCGTGGCGCACGACATCCATCACCGGGTGCACTGGGACGACGCCGAATTCCTGGCCGGCGCACAGGAGGCGGTGGCGGTGGCCCGGCTGGCCGGCGACCCGGCCACCGAAGCGGCCGCGCTGGTCACCCTGGCCTGCGCCCAGCCGCTCAGCGATGACGCGCGGCCAGCCCGTGAGCTGCTGGCCGAGGCGCGCGCGGTGGCCACCCGGGTCCGGGCCTACCAGCCGCTCCTACGGGTCGTCATCACCGAGTCGGACCTGCTGGAAGGGCTGGGCCAGCACGAGCAGGCCGCCGCGGTGGCCCGGGACGGGGTCCGGGCCGCGGCCGAGTACGGGCTGGCCCGCACGTCGGGCGTGACGCTGGCCGTCAACCTGGCCGAGCCGCTGGTCTCGCTGGGCCGGTGGGACGAGGCCGGTGAGGTCATCGAGCGGGCACAGCAGCTGATGCCGCCGGTGCTGGCCGGGTCGTCGCTGTGGCGGCTGTCCGGCGACATGGCGGTGGCCCGCGGTGACCTGGCCCTGGCGGACGAGTGCGTGGCCACGGTCAAGGCCGCGCTGCACGGCACCCGGTACAAGGACGAGCATCAGCTCGCGCTGGCCCGGCTGGAGACCGAGGTGCGGACGGCCCAGGACCGGCCCGCCGAGGCGCTGGCCGCGGCCGCCGCGGCGCTGGACAACATCCTGGTGGCCCGCAGCGCCCGGTACGTCTGGCCGTTGCTGGTCGCCGCGGCCCGGGCCGCCGTCGCCGCGGACCGCGACCCGGCGCTGGCCAGTCAGGCCAGCGCGCTGCGCGGCCGGCTGCCCGCCGAGGCGGCCACGCTGGGCGCGGTCGGGCTGGCCCAGCCGGCCCACCAGCTGACGCTCGCGGCCGAGCTGATGCGCGGCGGGCCCGCGCCCAGCGACATCCGGTCCGCCTGGGACGACGCGGTGCGGGCGTGGGAGACGGTGGGCCAGCCCTATCCGCTGGCCCTCGCGCTGGACCAGGCGGCCGGGGCCGCGCTGGCCGCGGGCGACCGCGACGGCGGCGCCGCCTGGCTGCGCCAGGCCGCCACGCTGGCCCATGACCTGGGAGCCCAGCTGCTCAGCGACAGCATCGCGCTGCTCGCCCGGCGGGCCAGGATCCCGCTCGGCGACGGCCAGGCGGCGGGCCCGGCCGGCCAGCCGGACCGGCTCGGGCTCACGGCGCGGGAGTTCGAGGTCCTACGGCTGGTCGCCGCGGGGCAGAGCAACCGGGATATCGCCAGCGAGCTGTTCATCTCGGCCAAGACCGCCAGCGTGCACGTGTCCAACATCCTGGGCAAACTCGGCGTGAGCAGCCGCGGCGAGGCCGCCGCCACCGCGCACCGGCTGCGCCTGTTCGACGCCTTCCCCCCGGACGGCCCGGAGCCAGGCCCGGCGGCACCGGCCACCAGCCGGCGTTAAGTATGGAAGTGCGGTTCGTCGGGAGCGGAGACGCGTTCGGCAGCGGCGGGCGGGCGCAGACCTGCATCCGGCTGGCCGCGGCGGGTCAGGTGCTGCTGGTCAACTGCGGTACCACCAGCCTGGCCGCGCTCAAAGCCCAGGGGCTTGACCCGGGCGAGGTGGCCGGGGTCGCGGTCACCCACCTGCACGGCGACCACTTCGGCGGCCTGCCGTTCCTGATCCTGGACGGCCAGTTCTCCCGCCGCACCGCGCCGCTGGCGGTGGCCGGCCCGCCCGGGACCGCGGCCCGGCTGACCGCGGCCATGGAGGTGCTGTTCCCCGGGTCCAGCCAGGTGCAGCGGCGGTTCCCGGTCGAGGTGACCGAACTGGCCACCGACGGGACGCCGGCCCGGCTGGCCGGGGCGACCGTGCGCGGCTGGCAGGTCGAGCACGCCTGCGGCGCCCCGCCGCTGGCGCTGCGGGTCGAGCTGGACGGGGTGAGCTTCGGCTATTCCGGCGACACCCAGTGGACCCCGGCGCTGGCCGAGGCGGCCCACCGCACCAGCCTGTTCGCGGTGGAGGCGTACACCTACGACCGGCCGGTCCGCTACCACCTGGACTACCAGACGCTGCGCGGTCACCTGGCCGAGCTGGACGCCGGCCGGATCGTGCTCACCCACATGTCGGCCAGCATGCTGGACCGGCTGGCCGACGCGGAGCTAGCCGACCCGGAGCTGACCGCGGCCTACGACGGGATGACCGTCCGCCTAGGGTGAACGGATGAGCCCTGAACAGACGATCGTGGTGAGCGGAGCCGGTTCCGGCATCGGCCGGGCGGTCACCCAGCGGCTGGTGGCGGACGGCGGCCAGGTGACCGCGGTGGGCCGGCGCCCGGAGCCGCTGCAGCAGCTCGCCGATGAGCTGGGCAAGGCCGTCCGGCCGGTGGCCGCCGACGTGGGCACGGAAGCGGGCGCGGCCGCCGTCGCCGCGGACCTGGCGGCGGCCGGGCAGGCGTGCGCCGGCCTGGTGGCGGCCGCGGGCGGGCTGACCCCGGACCAGCCTGCCGCCAGCCCGCTGGAGCAGGCCCGCCGGACCTGGCAGGCCTCGTTCGAGTCCAACGTGCTGACCGCGGTGCTGCTGGCCGAGGCGCTGTGGTCCGGCCTGCAGGATGGCGGCCGGATCGTGCTGGTGTCCTCGGTGGCCGCGCTGCGCGGCAGCGGCGGCGGCCCGTACGGCGCGATGAAGGCCGCGCTGCACGCCTGGGCCTACGATCTGGCCCGTGAGCTCGGGCCGGGCGGCGGCACGGCCAACGTGGTGGCGCCCGGCTTCGTGCCGGACACCGGGTTCTGGGCCGGGCGGCTGACTGCGGAGTCCCGGCGCGAGCGGGGCGCGCAGACCCTGGTCGGCCGGGAAGGGACGCCGGCCGAGGTGGCCTCGCTGATCGCCTGGCTGCTCGGCCCGGACGGCGGCTGGGTGACCGGCCAGGTGCTGTCCCCGAACGGGGGCGTGGTGCTCGGCCGCTAGCGCAGCGCGGGCGGGCTGGCGGCCAGGGCCGCGCTGGCCGTGTCCCAGTCCGGCAGGGCCGGCGGCGCGCCGCCCAGAGGTGCCCAGAAGTCGGCGCCCGGCGGCGCCTCGGCCCGTATGCGCGCGCCGCCCGCCCAGGCGGCGGTGAAGCCAAGCCGCCAGGAGTGCAGCAGCGCCCGCCCGGGGCCATCCGCGCTGGTCTTGCTGAACAGCGGGTCGCCGTCGATGGGGTGGCCGGTCCAGGCCAGGTGCACCCGGATCTGGTGCCGCCGCCCGGTGACCGGGTGCGCCGCCAGCAGCGTGTGCTGCTCGTCGCCGCAGATCCGCAGGAACGTGGTCACCGACGGGTAGCTGCGGACGTGCTGGAACGCCGCTTCCGGCGGGACCGACCAGTAGCCGCGGGCCGGGTCGAACGTGATCGCGTCCCGGCTGGCCGCGATCCGGACCCGGTTCTTCCGGCCCACGCTGAGCGGCAGCTCGATGGTGCCCCGGCCGGGCAGCCCGTCGGACCGGGTGATGGCCAGGTACATCTTGTCCACCGTGCGCTTGCTGAACTGCCGGGTCAGGTCACCATGCAGCCGCAGGTCCTTGGCCAGCAGCACGGCGCCGGAGGTCACCTTGTCGATCCGGTGTGCCGGGTACAGCGTCTCGCCCGCCTCGGCGGCCAGCCGGACCAGGTCGGTCTCGTGCCGCTCGCCCATCACCGCGAGCCCGGCCGGCTTGTTCAGCACCAGCGCGGCGTCGTCCTCGTAGCAGACGGCGCCGGCGCGGATCTCGGCCCACCGGGTCACCGGCTCACCGTACCGGCCCGGCGCCCGGCGCCGTTTCACCGGCTGGCCACAGGGGCACAATCCCGCCGTAAAGAACGGCCATCGAGGGCCTGGCCTCCGCTAGAGTAAGCGCGCGTTTTGCCTGCTCAGGGCTCTGGTTAGCGGTACGGGGAACCGCTCGGCGCCGGGCCTGCCGGGGGCAGGGAGCATCCAGACGAGTTACGCGAGGCTCAATCGTGCGGGTAATCGGGGGATCAGCCCAGCGCCGGGGGCGCTGGTTGGCAGTGCTCGCGGCGGCGGCCGGGCTGCTGCTGGCGGCGTGCACCGGGAGTGGCCAGCCGGCCGGTGATCACGGCTCGGCCGGGCCGAGCCGGGCGGCGGCCGGGCCGGTCATCGCACCAGCCAGTGGCAGCGAGCACGTCAGCACGTCGGCGGCCATCACGGTCACCTCGGCCAGCGGCCCGATCCGGAGTGTCCAGGTCACCGCGGGCCACCGCCAGGCGCCGGTCAGCGGCCACCTGAGCACCACCGGCGGCGGCCGGCGAGCCATCTGGCACAGCACCTGGGCGCTGCACACGGCGCAGCGGTACACGGTCACCGCGACGGCGGCCGGGACGGGCGGAAAGACGGTCAGCACGACCAGCACGTTCAGCACCATCACCCCGGCTGACACGTTCCACGCCGAGATCTATGAGGGCTACCGGCAGACGTTCGGCGTCGGCATGCCGATCATCCTGTACTTCAGCCAGCCCATCACCCGGCGCGCCGCGGTGGAGCGGGCGCTCCAGGTGACCACCTCGAAGCCGGTGTACGGCGCGTGGTACTGGGACGGCGACAAGACGCTGTACTTCCGCCCGGAGAACTACTGGCCCGCCCACACCACGGTCAGCCTGGACGGGCACCTGGACGGGTTGGCCGGGGCCAAGGGCATGTACGGCGCCGCCGACCTGACCCAGACCTTCCGTATCGGCGGCTCGCTGATCGTCACGGCCAGCGCGGCCTCACACCACCTGCACGTCTACCGGAACGGGCACCTGCTCTACACCTGGCCGATCAGCACCGGCCGGCCCGGCGACGACACCCCGGACGGCACCTACCTGACCATCGACAAGGGCAACCCGGTGCTGATGACCGGCCCCGGCTACAGCCTGGAGGTGCCCTGGTCGGTCCGGTTCACCTGGACCGGCGACTACCTGCACGACGCGTACTGGTCAGTGGGCGAGCAGGGCTTCACCAACGTCAGCCACGGCTGCGTGAACATGTCGCCCGCGGACGCGCAGACTTATTACGAGATGGAGAACCCGGGCGACCCGGTCATGATCACCGGCAGCCCGCTGGCGGGCACCTGGGACAACGGCTGGACCGTGTGGTTCCTGTCCTTCCGGAAGCTGGTCAAGGGCAGCGCGCTGGACGAGGCGGTGCAGGCCGGGCCGGACGGCAGCCGGTTCGTCAGCCCGTCCTCGGTGCCGGCCTCCACAGCGTCGTACCCGCTGCAGACCGCGACGCCGGGCAGCGCCGCCGCGGCCTAGCAGCACCGGCTCGCTGGCCTGGCCCGAGGCCGGCTCCGGTTGCCTACGGTCGGCTGGCACTTGACCCGGCCCTGGTTCGTTGCTGGGAAAGAGAATGCTCGGCCGGGCCGCGCCGCCACAGCCAGTGACCGCGCCCGGCGAAATAGTGCGCCACCGACTAGCCGGTAGGGCTGGCATGGTGGCGGTAACCTGAGGGTCAAGCGAGGGTACAGTCTAGTTGTCGTCCTGGTTGTCGTCCGCATCCAGTCCAGCAGCCACAACGGGCACGGGGTGAGTGGCCCAGTAAAGGGCCGGCAGGCCACCCAGAATGAAATGCCAGGAGCGCCTGCCTGCCGCCCGTTCTGGCCGTCATGAAGGGAAATGTTGCGAAAGTAAATTAAATGGCCCGGAGCGGCTGGCCGGAATCAGCCCGCCGTTTCTGCCTCGGCAAAGCGCGTTGTGCTATGCCTGCGCCGCCGGAATGTCCACCTCACGAATCGATCGCGGGTCTGTAGTGGGTAGACGGAGAAGCGTCCTGCTGGGGGGCTGTTTGCTGGCCGCACTGGCTGCGGGCTGCTCCAGCGGCGTTGCGTCGGTGAGCGTCCAGTCGCCCGCGGCCACTCCCTCCCCGTCCCGCTCCGGAGGCTCGTCCAGCTCGCCCAGCCCGGCCACCTCACCCGCGCCGACCCGGTCCACCCTGGCCGTGTCGCAGCCACTACCCGCCGGCACCCGCCGTAACCTGCCGCCCGGCGTTTTTTACCTGCTGGCGGGCCGTGGGCTGACCAGCCTGAACCTGTGGCAGGTGACCGCGGGGGGCCGGGAACGGCAGCTCACGCACAATCGGCGCGGCTTCGGCATCGACGCGTTCGACGCGTCCACGGCCGGGATCGTCCTCGCCGACGGCACCAGCAGCGGCGACGACCTGGCCCGGCTGACCCCGCATGGACCGTCGCTGCTGCGCAAGACCGGCGGCCAGCTGGCCCTGCTGCGCGGCAGCTCGCCGGACATCAGGAACGACGGGATGATCGGCTACGTGACGCCGCCCACCGACCCGGGCGGCCGCACCGGCGGTTACTGGGAGATCTGGACCCGGCGTTCCTACTCCGGTCGTGGCAGCGTGCTGCTACAGCAGCGCCACCCGCTGGCGGGCCCGGTGTTCGGGCCGCACGGCCAGATCGCCGTCGAGAGCTGGGGCGGCCCGGGCCAGCACAAGCCGAGCGTGCTCATCTACCGCGACGGCGGCGCGCGGCAGCTGCTCACCGGGATCAACGCCATCCCGTCCCTGGTGGCCTGGGGCCAGCACGCGCCCGCCCTGGCCCTGGCCTACCCGGCGCACGTCGCCGAACTGCTCTTCCCGGACGGGCGCCGCCAGCTGCTGCCGCCCGGCTGGCAGCCGCTGACCTGGAACCCGGCCGGCACCGAGCTGCTCATGCAGTCGGCCCGGGCGCTGGGCATCTGGTCGATGACCGCACCGGGCCGGGTTACCCGGCTCGGCGTCAGCACCGCCGGGGTGCAGATCCTGCAGGCTGACTGGCTGACCAGGAAGGCGCCGCTGTAGCCCGGGTAGCGGGCGGGTACGGAAGAAACCGGGCCGCGGACGGGTTGCCGGCTATGTGATCGACGTACCGCTGTCCGTGCTTGACCTGTCCCCAGTCGCCGCCGGCACCACCGCCAGCCAGGCGCTGCAGCACACCACCGACCTGGCCCGGCGCACCGAGGAACTCGGCTATCACCGGTTCTGGGTGGCTGAGCACCACAACATGCCGGCCATCGCCAGCTCCGCGCCCGCCGTGCTGATCGCGCACCTGGCCGCGGCCACGTCCACCATCCGGGTGGGCTCCGGCGGGGTGATGCTGCCCAACCACGCGCCGCTGGTGGTGGCGGAACAGTTCGGCACGCTGCAGGCGCTGCACCCGGGCCGGATCGACCTCGGCATCGGCCGGGCGCCGGGCACCGACCAGCGCACCGCGCTGGCCCTGCGGCGCACCATGGAGGGCCTGTCAGCCGAGGACTTCCCGCAGGAGCTGGCCGACCTGATCGGGCTGTTCAGCGGCGAGGTGTTCACCGGGGACGGGCTGTTCGCCGGGCAGGCGGGCGCGCGGCCGCCCATCACCGCCACCCCGGGCCAGGGTGACATGCCGGCCATCTGGCTGCTCGGCTCCAGCGGGTTCAGCGCGCAGCTGGCCGGCCTGCTTGGCCTGCCGTTCTCTTTCGCACACCACTTCAGCGCGGCCAACACGGTGCCCGCGCTGGCCCTGTACCGGCAGTACTTCCGCCCCTCGGCGTGGCTGTCGCAGCCCTACGCGATGGTCGCGGTCAGCGCGATCTGTGCGGACACCGACGAGCGCGCGCAGTGGCTGTCCGGCCCGGCGGCGCTGTCCTTCCTCCGGTTGCGGGCCGGCATGCCGGAGCCGCTGGCCAGCCCGGAGGAAGCGGCGGCCTACCCGTATACGGATCAGGAGCGTGAGTTCGCCCGTGACCGGTTCACCGCCCAGGCGGTGGGCGCGCCGGAAACCGTCCGCCAGCAGCTCACCAGCCTGATCGAGCGCACCCAGGCCGACGAGCTGATGCTGACCACGATGGTGTACGACATCCAGGACCGGATCCACTCCTTCGAGCTGATCGCGGACAAGGTGGCCGGCGGCCTGGCCCGCCCCGCTCCCTGACGTTACCCAAGCCCCGTCGTGTTTGGCCTTCTGCTGCCGGGTAGTCCTTTTGCGCTGTCCGGAAATAGGGAGGTTCCCACATGTCAACCGGGGCCATTATCGCAATTATCGTGGTGATTCTGATCGTCGCTGCGCTTTTGATCAGCCTGTCAGCCGTCAGGCGCCGGCGCCGGCTGCGTGACCGGTTCGGGCCGGAATACGACCGCGCAGTCAGCGAACACGGCAAACGAGAGGCTGAGGCGGAGCTGACCGAACGGGAACGCCGCGTCCGCCAGCTCGACATCAAGCCGCTCACCCCCACGGCGCGTGCGCAGTACGCGTCGGAGTGGAGCGTGGTGCAGGAACAGTTCGTAGACGCCCCGCAGGCCGCGGTCACCGGGGCGCAGACCCTGGTCACGGCGGTCATGAAGGACCGGGGCTACCCCACAGAAGCCTTCGACCAGACCGTCGCCGACCTGTCGGTGGAGCACGCGGCCACGCTGGACCATTTCCGGGCCGCTCACGACATCAGCCAGCGGGCCACCGCGGGCACCGCATCCACCGAGGAACTGCGCCAGGCGATGATCCATTACCGGGCGCTGTTCACCGAGCTGCTCGGCCAGCCCGGCAACTCGGCCAGCAATGCGGCCGCCGCCGCCGAACGCGATAGCTGCGCAGCCCGTGGGTGCGGAGCCTGCGGCTGCGCAGCCCGCTAACGGCCAGACCGCGACGGCCAGTGATGCAGCCGCCGCCCGTACGCGGCGGCGGACCCGGATGACGAGGTCACCGGCGAGCCGATCGAGGGCAGCACGGTGTCCGGCAGCCCGGTGCCCTCACGCCCGAAGGAGAGGTGAGCCATGACGACACAGCGCGACGACATGGCCGGCCCCGGCCCCGCTGACCCGGCATCGGGCCAGGAGGTACACACCCGAGCCGATCAGGGACAGATCGTCCCACCGCCCCGGATGGCATCCGAGCCGGACCGGCCCACCGATGCGGCCAGCCCGGACGACCCGGCCGCGGACCCCGACCGGGTCGTGCTGGACGACCCGGTCCAGGCCGACGACCGCGAGCCAGCCGGCGACCGCGAGCTGGCGGAGGACCGCGAGCTGACCGGCGACCTTGGCCCGGCCGAGAACGGCGAGTCGGCCGTGGACAGCGAGACCGTGACCGACCGCGGGCCCGACGATGCCCCGCCGCTGATGACCGACGGCGAGCCCGAGGACGTCGCGCCGCTGGTCACCGACCACGAGCCTGCGGACGCCCCGCCCCTGGTGACCGGCGAGGTGCCGGACGAGGTGCCCGGCGAGGTGCCGGCGACCAGCCAGGTACCCACCCCCAGCCCGGCGATGGCCGACACCCCGGACACCATCCCGGCGGCCGCGCTGGCCGAGCAGCAGTGGCCGTCCATCCAGTCGCTGTTCGTGGACGACCCGCGCGGCGCCGTGGAGCGGGCCGCCGCGGCGGCCACTGAAGTCGCCGCGTCCCTGGTCGCCCGCCTGGAGCGGGAGCAGGCCGACCTGCGGGCCGGCTGGCAGCAGAACGCGGACACCGAGCAGCTGCGTACCGCCCTGCAGCGGTACCGGGCGTTCTGCGGCAGGCTGGAGGGCCTGGCCTGACGGCCCCGCACCCAGAAGAAGCCAGAGGCCAGCAGGCCTACCCTCCGCCCCGGGCCTGCTGGCCTCACTGCTGCGCGTGTTAGCTCGCCGTGCTAGCTCATCGGGCGAGCCGGCTGGGTAGGTCTAGATTCAGCACAGGACGGCGTACGGAGGCGGCGGGTGGCTTCAGCAGCGGGCTCGGTGGCGGAGCAGCTCGCACAGTGGGCCGCTGACCTGAAACCAGCCCGGGACGACCTGCGCCTGGCCGGCCGCTCGCTGGCCGACACGCTGGCCGTGGCGCTGGCCGCCCGGGAGCACCGGGTGACCCGGCTGGCGGCCAGCCTGCCGGACGGCGCGCGCTGGGCGGTGGCCGCGCACGTGCTGGACTTCGACGACCTGCACATGCCGTCCACCACGCACATCAGCGCGGTCTGCGTACCGGCTGCGCTGGCCGCGGGCGGCGATGCCCGCGCTTACCTGGCGGGCGCCGGGGTGATGGCCCGGCTCGGCACCGCGCTGGGCTGGCCGCACTACTCGGCTGGCTGGCACGCCACCTGCACGGCCGGCGCCCCGGCGAGCGCCGCCGCCGCAGCGACGGCACTGGGCCTGACGGCGGGGCAGACCGCCACCGCGCTCACCCTCGCCGTGCCCGGCGCCGGTGGCGTGCAAAAGGCGTTCGGCACAGATAACAAAAGCTTGCAAGTCGGGTTCGCGGTGCAGGCTGGGCTGCGGGCCGCGGAACTGGCCGCGGACGGTGCCCGGGCCGACCCAGCCGCGCTGGACGACTGGCTCGGCCTGGTCGGTGGGGACCCCGCCCGGCTGGACCTGGCGGGGCCCGCGGTGCCGGGCGGGCTGGCCATCAAGATCTACCCGTGCTGCTACGCGCTGCAGCGCCCGATCAGCGCCCTGGCCGGGCTGGCCGCCGGCGGCCTGCCCGCGCACGACGTGCGGCGCATTACGGTCGGCACCCTGGCTGGCACGGTGACGCCGCTGATCCATCACCGGCCGGAGACCGGCCTGCAGGGCAAGTTCAGCCTGGAGTACGGGCTGGCCGCGGCGCTGCTGGACGGCTACCCGGGCCGGGACAGCTTCACCGACGCGGCCGTGCGGCGGCCGGAAGCCCGGCGGCTGGTGGAGCTGGTGGACACCAGGCTGGAGCCCGGCGGGACCGGGCTGCTCGACGGCACGTTCACCGCGGAAGTGCTGGCCGACGGTGGCCACGTCGAACAGGTCAGCCTGCAGTATCCGCCGGGCTCGCCGCAGCGCCCGCCGTCCGCGGCTCAGCTCCAAGCCAAGCTCACCGACTGCCTGGCCGGGCTGCCGGTGGATCCCGCCGGGCTGACCTGGACGCAGGCGGCCGGCCTGCTACGCAAGTACTGCTGAGGATGGGGCCGCATGGATGAGCTGACCGAGGACGAGCGCGCGATCGTGCACCTGGTCCGGGAGTTCGTGGACCGCGACGTTAAGCCGGCCGTCCGCGATCTGGAACATGGCAACGTCTACCCGGATCAGCTCATCGGGCAGATGAAGCAGCTGGGCATCTTCGGCCTGGCCATCCCGGAGCCATGGGGCGCGGCCCGGGTCAGCGTGCCGTGTTATGCGCTGGTGACCGAGGAGCTGGCCCGCGGCTGGATGAGCCTGGCCGGCGCGATGGGCGGGCACACCGTGGTGGCCAAGCTCCTGCTCGACTACGGCACCGCCGAGCAGCAGCAGCGCTACCTGCCGGGCATGGCCACCGGCGAGATCCGGGCCACGATGGCGCTGACCGAGCCCGGCGGCGGCTCCGACCTGCAGGCCATGCGCACCACCGCGCGCGCCGACGGCGATCATACGTGGTCAACGGGTCGAAGACGTGGATCACCAACGCGCGCCGCTCGCAGCTGATCGCGCTGTTGTGCAAGACCGACCCGCAGGCCCAGCCCGCGCACCGGGGGATCAGCATCCTGCTGGCCGAGCACGGCCCGGGCTTCACCGTCTCACGGGACCTGCCCAAGCTGGGCTACAAGGGCGTGGAGAGCTGCGAGCTGGCCTTCGACGACTTCCGGGTGCCGCGCGCGGCCCTGCTCGGCGGCCAGGAAGGCCAGGGCTTCGCGCAGATGATGCACGGCCTGGAGATCGGCCGGATCCAGGTGGCCGCGCGTGCGGTCGGGGTGGGCCGGGCCGCGCTGGAGGACGCGCTGCGCTACGCGCAGCAGCGGGAGAGCTTCGGCCAGCCGATCTGGCAGCACCAGTCGGTCGGCAACTACCTGGCCGACATGGCCACCAAGCTGACCGCCGCCCGCCAGCTCGTGCTGTACGCCGCGCGCCGGTACGAGGCCGGCCAGCGCGCGGACATGGAGGCGGGCATGGCCAAGCTGTTCGCTTCTGAGACAGCCATGGAGCTGGCGCTGAACTCGATCCGCATCCACGGTGGGTATGGCTACTCCACCGAGTTCGACGTGGAACGCTACTTCCGGGATGCGCCATTGATGATCGTCGGCGAGGGCACCAACGAGATCCAGCGCAACGTCATCGCCCGCCAGCTCATCAAGCGCGGCTCGGTTGCCCCATGACGAGCCCGCACGCCGAGCTGCCGCTGACCGGCCTGACCGTCGTCGCGCTGGAGCAGGCGGTGGCCGCGCCGTTCGCCACCCGCCAGCTGGCCGACCTCGGTGCCCGGGTGATCAAGGTGGAGCGGCCCGGCAGCGGCGACTTCGCCCGGCACTACGACCAGGCCACCCGCGGCCAGTCGAGCTACTTCGTCTGGCTGAACCGGGGCAAGGAATCCATCGAGCTGGACCTCAAGACCCCGGACGGCCAGGCCGTGCTGGCCGCCCTCATCGGCCGCGCCGACGTGCTGGTGCAGAACCTGGCCCCCGGCGCGGCCGAGCGCCTCGGGCTCACCGCCGCCGCGCTGGCCGAGCGGCACCCCCGGCTGATCTACGGCTCGATCAGCGGCTACGGCCCGGATGGCCCGTACCGCCAGAAGAAGGCCTATGACCTGCTGGTGCAGTGCGAGGCCGGGCTGCTGTCGGTGACCGGCACCCCGGACGAGCCGGCCAAGGCCGGGCATCTCGGTGGCCGACATCGCGGCCGGCATGTACGCCTACACCGGCGTGCTGACCGCGCTGTACGAGCGGGAGCGGACCGGCCGCGGCGGCAGCTTCCAGGTCGCCATGCTGGACGCGCTGGGCGAGTGGATGAGCCAGCCGTACTACTACAGCGTCTACGGTGACCGGCCCGCCGAGCGCACCGGTGCCCGGCACGCCATCATCGAACCGTACGGTCCGTACGCCGCGGCCGGCGGGAGCCAGGTATTCCTGGGCGTACAGAACGCTCGCGAGTGGTCGCTCCTATGCGACCAGGTGCTCGGCCGCCCGGAGCTGATCGATGACGAGCGGTTCGCCACCAACTCGGACCGCGTCGCGCACCGCGCCGAGCTCACCGGGATCATCTCCGCCGTGCTGGCGGAGCTGCCCGCGGACGAGGTCGAGGCCCGGCTGGAGGCGGCCGGCATCGCCAGCGCCCGGATGCGCACCCCGGCCGAGTTCGCCGCCCACCCGCAGCTCGCGGCCCGTGAGCGGTGGCGGGACGCGGGCACGCCGGGCGGCCCGGTGCGCGCCCTGCTGCCCCCGGTGATCACGCCGGGCCGGGAGGCGGCGGTGGGCGCGGTGCCCGCGCTCGGCCAGCACACCGCGGCCATCCGGGCCGAACTCGGTATCCCAGCTCAGGAGGGAGCACAACCGTGACAATGACCGCCGATTCCCGCCCCGCGAAGGGCCTGCCGCACTTCTCGCTGGTCATCGACGGCCAGCCGGCCGAGGCGGTGTCCGGGCGCAGCTACCAGAGCATCGACCCGTTCCGCGGCGCGCCGTGGGCCACCGCCGCCGATGGCGACGGCGCCGACGTGGACCTGGCCGTCGCGGCCGCGCGCCGCGCGCTGGATGGGCCGTGGGGCCAGCTCACCGGGTTCGGCCGGGCCCGGCTGATGCGCCGCCTGGCCGAGCTGATCACCCGGGACGCCGATCAGCTGGCCGCGATCGAGACCCGGGACACCGGCAAGCTCCTGCGCGAGATGCGCGGTCAGCTCGGCACCATCCCGGACTGGTTCTATTACTTCGCCGGGCTGGCCGACAAGCTCGAGGGCTCGACCATCCCGGTGGACAAGCCGAACTTCCTCGTCTACACCCGGCGCGAGCCGGCCGGGGTGGTGGCCGCGATCGTGCCGTGGAACTCGCCGCTGCTGCTGCTGTGCTGGAAGCTGGCGCCCGCGCTGGCCGCGGGCTGCACGATGGTGGCCAAGCCCAGCGACCACTCGCCTGCCTCGGCCGTGGCGCTGGCCGGCCTGATGGCCGAGGCCGGCTTCCCGCCCGGTGTGTTCAACGTGGTCACCGGTTTTGGCCCGGCCGTGGGCCAGGCGCTGGCCGCCCACCCCGGGGTGGACAAGATCGCGTTCACCGGGTCCACCGCGGTCGGCGCCGAGGTGGCCAAGGCGGCGGCCGGTAACATCACCGGCGTGCTGCTCGAACTCGGCGGCAAGTCGGCGCACGTCGTGTTCGAGGATGCCGACCTGGACGCGGTGTGCAACGGGGTGGTGGCCGGGGTGTTCGCGGCCACCGGGCAGACCTGCATGGCCGGGTCCCGGCTGCTGGTGCAGCGCAGCGTGCACGACGCCCTGGTGGAGAAGATCGTCGCCCGGGCCCGGGCCATCAAGCTCGGCGACCCCGGGGACGGGACCACCGAGATGGGGCCGCTGGCCACCGAGCCGCAGTACCGGAAGGTGCTCTCGTTCTTCGACTCGGCGGCCAGCGAAGGCGCGACGGTGGCGGCCGGCGGGCAGCCCGAGGAACGGCTCGGTGGCTACTTCGTGCAGCCCACCGTGCTCACCGGGGTGACCCCGCGGATGACCGTGGCCTGTGAGGAAGTGTTCGGCCCGGTGCTCGCGGTGCTGCCGTTCGGCACCGAGGAGGAGGCGGTCCGGCTGGCCAACGACACCCGGTACGGGCTGGCCGGGGCGGTGTGGACCAAGGACATCCACCGCGGCCACCGGGTGGCGCACGCGCTGCGCACCGGCACGGTGTGGATCAACGCCTACCGGGTGGTCGGGCCGGACGTCCCGTTCGGCGGCTTCGGGATGAGCGGGCTGGGCCGGGAGAACGGCATCGCCGCGGTGCACGAGTACACCCAGACCAAGGCGGTCTGGGTCGAGCTGACTGGCGGCACCCGGGACCCGTTCACGCTCGGCTAACCGGGGCCGGCCAGCTGGCTGGCGGGCAGAGCTCAGTGGCTCACTGGCCGCAGGTCAGCGTGGGCGGCGCGGAGCCGGTGCCCAGGCTGGACCGGCACTGCTCGGTGCCGCCGCGTGCCCAGCACGGTGATCGCCTCGGTCGGCGGCACCCCCGTGACGGTCAGCGTCCGGGTCGCGGTCCCGTCGGTGGCCGGGGTGACCGTCGCGGTGGCCAGCACCTGGCCGGTAGAGGTGGCGGTGACCGTCACGCTGGCCGTCTGCCCGCTGGTCAGCCCGCGGAACGTGACCTCCGCGGTGACCGTGGCGGTGGCGATGACCTGAGTGGCCGGGCCGGATCGGGCCGGGGCGGCGTGTGAGGGCCCGGGTGACCGCGATCGTCGGCTCGTTCGGCGTGGCCGTGGCCAGCGCCACCACCGCCGCCGCGCCAGCCAGTACCGCCGCCACCAGCAGCAGGAACGTGGCCGCCCGGGTCGGGTAGCCGCGGGTCTCAAGCCGCCGCTTGTACCACGCCCGGACCTGGGCCAGGTTCTCCGGGTTGACGTGCTTGCTGATGGTCAGGATCTGCGCGGCCAGCGCGCAGGCCACCGCGGCCGCCGCGCACACCACCGCGGCGACCGTGATCCACCGGGCTGGGCCGCTGACCGTCGGCTTGGTCGCGCCGAACACGCCGAACCCGCCGAGCAGCGTGCCGATGATGGTCACCGTGCGGACCACCCGGTCGGTCGCGGTGTCCATCCGCTGCAGCGACTGCGCCGGGGTCAGTTCCCTGGCCAGAGTGGCCCAGGTCCGGTCCGCGTCGCTGACCGGCCGGACTGGCGCCGTTGTGTCCGCCGGGCTGGCCGTCTCGGTGGTCATGGCTGGTACGTCCCGGTGCAGGTGAGCTGGTGTGGCCGGGGCTGGTCGGCCGGCCCGGGACAGGTCACGATCACTTCGAACGGCTGCGGCGGCGACGGGGTGTGCCGCCGTGACCCTAACTCGAAGGCCGGCCCGGCGAACCGGGCCACGGCCAGGCCGTCGCCGCTGAGCGCCTGCGTGACCAGCCCGGTAAGGTCGCTGTGGTCATCGGGACAGCTGTAGCTGGGCGGGTTTAAGACCACCGCCCGCACATTACTCCGCCGGGGGGAGACCATGCCGCACAACGCACTGCACCGCATGATCGGCCAGCAGGCTGACGTGCTGGACCGGATCGCCGGGCTCGACCTGGCTGGACCGGCCGCCACGCTGACCGCGGCCCGCCGGGTCATCCTGACCGGGACCGGCACCAGCCAGCACGCTGCCGAGCTGGGCACGCTCCTCCTGCAGCAGGCGGGCCTGGATGCCCGGTGGTACCCGGCTTCCACCTGGGCCCGGTGGAGCCCAGGCCCGCGGCCAGGCGACGCGCTGATCGTCATCACGCACACCGGGGAGACGGCCTACGCGATCTCGGCCCGGGCCGCCGCGCTGGCCGCCGGGGTCCCGGTGCTGTCCATCACCGGAACCCACGTGGACTGGCCCGAGGCCATCCACACCGTGCCCAAGGAGGAAGCCGAGACCTACACGGTCAGCTACACCGCCGCGGTCGCCGTGCTGGCCCGGCTGGCCGGCCACGCGGGCGCCGCCGAGGGCTCACCCGAGGCGCTGCGCCGGGCCGCCGCCCAGGTCGGCGACGTGCTGGCCGATCCCGGCATCGACGCCGTCCCGGTGCCCGCGCGCAGCCTGGCCATCGTCGGCTGCGGTCCGTGGGGGATCACCGCCCGTGAGGGCGCACTCAAGCTCCGCGAGGGCGCCCGGATGCTGGCCGAGGGTTTCGACACCGAGATGTTTCTGCACGGCAACGCCGTGCCGTTGACCGCGGCCGACGGGGTGCTGCTGCTGGAACCCGATGCCGACCCGGACGGGCTGACCGGCGCGGTCGGTGCCGCGGCCGCCGCCGAGGGGATCCCGGTCGCCACCTTGTCCGCCCCGGCGGGCGGCCTTTCCCCGGTGCTGGCCCAGTTTCCGATGACCGTGCGGGTCCAGTTGCTGGCCGGGCGTTTCGCCGCGCTGCGCGGCTCGGACCCGGACACGGTGATCACCGGCCGGTGGGCCGATCCGCAGATGTGGCAGCTCGGTTCGAACAGCTAAATATCGCCTTGGGCAAGCCGTCTCCAACCGGGACGCAAGTGCCCTAATATTCGGCAAGCTGGCAGGGCGGGCTAAGCGGCCGATGAAGGCGGGGACCGGTGTGGAGTTGCGTTAACGGGCATGCCAATTCCCCGGGGGCTGAGTACTGCACGACGTGCGGTGCCGAGGTGCAGCCTGGCATGCCCGCTGACCACCTGTACGGCGGCTCGGCCGGGACCGAATACGCCGCCGACTACGCCAGTGGATCTTTCATCGAATACATCGACGCGCTGGACGGCGACACCAGCATTCCGGATTTCGCCGCCGAATCATTCCCGGCTGAGCAGCCGCCAGTCCCGGCGCCGCCAGCCCGGGCGCCGACAGCCCCGGCGCCGCCGACCCCGGCGCCGCTGGACCGGGCGCCGCTGGACCGGGCGCCGCCCGACGATCCGTGGCGGACCCCGGGGACCGGCTTCCCGGCCATGCTCAGCGCGCCGCCATCGGCCCCGGTGGACGCCCCGCCGCAGCCCGTCCGCCGCTACCCGGTACCTGAACGACCCGGACTGGCCCGACGGCCCCGGCCAATCCGCGGACACCGGCCCGGACCTGCCGCCGCTGGCCACGGCTGGTATGACGACGGCCCGGCCACCAAGCCCGGCCCGGCGCTCAGTCCCGGCGCGCTGGACGAGCTGCGCTACCGGAGGCCGAGCCGGACCCGGATGCTGATCGGGCTGGCCGCGGTGGCCATCCTGGGTATCGCCGGCGTGACCGGCACGCTCGCCGTCATCCACTCGCACAACGGGTCGCAGGCTGGGTCAGCCGGCCCGGCCAGGCCAGTTCGGCCTCGCCGTCGCCCGCCGAGACCGGCGCGGCCACCCAGAACGTGGCCCAGTGGACCACCCCGGTCGCGATCGACCCGCAGACCCTGGCCAGCAGCACCGCCATCACCGGCCTGTCCTGCACGCCGCGCGGCGGGTGCTACGCGGCCGACAGCGCGGGCATGGTGCTCGCCCTGCACTCGGCCGGGAACTGGCCGGTCGCGGCCACCGACCCGAACGGTGGCCTGGTCGCGCTGTCCTGCCCGGCCGCCGGATCCTGCCTGACCATCGACACCCAGGGGCTGTCCATGGTCCTCCGGCACGGCACCTGGAGCAGCCCGGCGCCGATCGGCACCGGATCCGGCACGGTGACCAGTGCGTCCTGTGCCAGCCCCGGTTTCTGCCTGGCCGTGGACACCATCGGCCAGGCCTTCACCTACGCGGGCCCCTCGGCTGGCTGGTCACAGCGCACCGTCGCCGCCAGCGGCCAGGCGCTGAACGCGGTGTCCTGCGCCACCCGGACCGACTGCGTCGCGGTCGGCGCGGGCGGTGAGGTGTACACCTTCAACGGCGCCTCCTGGGCCGGGCCGGCCACCGTGGACAGCGGGCACGACCTGGTCGCGGTGTCCTGCCCCAGCGCCGGGTTCTGCATGGCGGTGGACGCGGTCGGGCACGCGGTCCAGTTCTCCGCCGGGCACTGGGCGGCGCAGCCGCTCGGCTTCACCGCGGCCGCCGTGTCCTGCCCGGCCGTCGGCACCTGCCTGGCGGTCGGCGGCGCCGGAGTCGCCACCTACGGCGGCGACCACTGGACCGCCCCGGCGGCGGTGGACACCGCCGGGCTGAGCCGGATCGACTGCGTCGCGGTGAACTCCTGCGTCGCCACCGACGAGAACGCCAACGCCCTGTACTACTCCGCGTCAGCTAAGTGAGCAGGTCAGCCCGGATAGCACCGGGTTGCTGCCGGTGACCACCATGCCCCAGGTGGTCGATCCGCCCACCGGGATGGCGCCGTTGTAGCTCTCGCTGCTCGCGGTGACCTGCTGCCCGGACTGGCTGACCGCGGCGTTCCACGAGCTGGTGACCGACTCGGCGGTGTCCGCGAACGAGAAGCCCGCGGTCCAGTTGCTGCTTGGGCCCGTGCTTGAGTTGACGGTGCCCTGGTTGCTGACCGTGAGCTGGAGCTGGTAGCCACCGGGCCACGAATTCGTCACCGACGAGGTCAGCGTGCACCCGCTGGCCGGCTGCGACGTGCTCGTCGGGCTCGGGGTAGGGGACGGGCTCGGGCTGCTGGTCGGGCTGGGGCTGGTCGGGCTGGGGCTGGGCGAGCCGGTGGCGGTGCCACCCCCCGACGTGGTGTAGCTGATCGGCGTGTAGGCCGCGGCGCAGCCGTCGGTGCAGCCCGCGGGCAGCGTGAAGTTGTACACCTCACCGTTGTTGACCAGGTTGCCCGACGCGTCGGTCACCTGGATCTGGTACTGGCTGCCCGCGGTCCCGGCCCCGGTGGTCGGGCGCGATGATGTAGTCGTCGCCCATGTCCGAGTCCATCTGCGCGTCCGACCAGGCGCCGTTGGCGTAGTACTCCACGCCGTGGATCCCGTTCGGCAGGTGCGAGATGGCGATGGCCGGCCAGTACGGCTGCGCGCCCTGGATGGCGCCGATGTCGATATCACCGGTGTAGTTGGGCGCGCTGATGAACTGCCAGGTCACCTGGCGGTTGTTCCAGTGATCGGGGTACATGTTGCCGACCGGCTGGCCGTTCAGCACGAACTGGTTCAGCGACGCCTGGGCCAGGTCGACGTGGTACGGGTCGTCCTTGCACCACGCGTTGCCGTCGTCGCAGCTGTCCGCGACGACGAAGTCCAGCGTCGCGCCGTTGTACTGGTCGGCTGACCCAGGACCCGTTCCGGCAGAACGGCTCGTTCGGCGCGCCGTCGTTGACGCCGGTGCAGTAGTTGCCGATGGTCACCTGGACCCAGCGCCCGCAGTTCAGCCCGTTGTCGAACATGCCGATCTCGCTGGCGTCGGCGGCCGGGATCGGCCGCGGCAGGTTGGTGTACACGCCGGGGGAGTTCTGCACGTTGAGCGCGAGGAAGTTCTGGCTGTCCAGGTCGGCCTGCGGCAGCCCGCAGCCGCCGTAGGGCGAGCCAAGGCCGGTGAACCAGGTCGCGTTCCCGGTCACCGGCGAGGGCGTGCCGGACACGTCGATCGCGCTGGCCGGCAGTTGCGCGGCCAGCAGCAGGGCGGCGCCGCCCAGGAACATGACCGTGATGACGGGGGCGCGCCAGATCCGGCGGTGCCGTGCCTTCCGGGCCGATGTGAACATGGCCGCACGGTCCCTCCACTGCCACCCGGCGGGCAAGACACGCCCGGCGCCGGCCGACCGCAGTGCTGGTCAGCGGCACGCCATGCGGGCCGCACGCGTGAAAGCTTCGCGCCCGCCCGGCGTGGCCGGCCCGGGCTGGGCCCGGCTCACTCCGGGTACGGCGGCGGGTCCCGTCGTGGCCGGGTCATCGAGACCATGATCTGGCCGAAGCCGGTGTCCTCATCGTCCTCGTCGTCGAGCTGGCCTGCTGCCGGCTCCAGCTCGGCCGTCACCGTCCTCCGGCTGGGCCAGCCGGCCCGGCGGCGGGCCGCCGGGCCGGGGCGGCGGTGGGGCCGGGCGCGGCGTCGGCCGCGGGGCCTGCTGGGCGCCGGTCACCAGGTGCCCCTGGATCCACTGGAAGTAGCTGATCCAGGCCGAGCCGAGCGTGGTGGACCACTCGTCGTCGGCCAGTTCGCGCACCGCGCGCAGCAGCGCGTGCGCCAGGCTCAGGTACTGCGTCTCGGGGAAGCCCGCCAGCTCATTGACCGCGCCCAGCCGGCGCAGCGCGCCGGCCACCACATGGGCCGGCTCGTCGGTCAGCGCCGCCCACAGCAGGGCCTGCACCGTCCGCTGGCAGAACGACCAGTCGTCCTCAGAAAGGTCGCCGGGCAGATCCGGGATCAGGCTGCTGACCTCGTAGTGCAGCTGCTCGGCGAACACGTCCTCCTGCCGGGTCAGCCGGGCCGCCGTCGGGCGGATCACGCGCAGCACCCCCGCGTCGGGCGGGGGGAACGATATGCCCTGGTTCAGGTCGCCCATCATGGCCAATTCCCCTTCCGGCTACCTCTGCGCCACGGCCGCCGCCCGTGCTGGAGTCCGTCCTATCCTGCCTTAGCTGTGGCTGCCCCGTTCCGCACCCACCCCAGTCAGGGCGCGCACCTGGATCCGCGCGAACCTGGCCGGGTCGCTGGGCTGCCGGTCGGTCACCGACCCTAGCCAGCCTAGGAAGAAAGCCAGCGGGATGGAGACAATGCCCGGATTATCCAGCGGGAAGAACGCGAAGTTGATGTGGGTGTCGGCGATCAGCGACAGGCTGGCGCCGGTAGCCGGGTCCACCTGGCCGGAGACGACCGGGGAGAAAATGATCAGGCCAACCGAGGTGATCAGCCCGCCATAGATGCTCCACAGCGCGCCGCGCGCGGTGAACCGCGGCCAGAACAGCGAGTAAATGATCGACGGCAGGTTGGCCGACGCCGCGACCGCGAACGCCAGCGCGACCAGGAACGCCACGTCCAGGTTCTTGGCGTACATGCCGCCGATCACCGCGAGGATGCCGATCACCACCGCGGTCATCCGGGCCACCCGGACCTCCTCGCGGGGCTCGGCCTCCCCGCGGCGGATCACGCTGGCGAACACGTCATGCGCGAACGCCGCGCTGGCCGTGATGGTCAGGCCCGCCACCACGGCCAGGATGGTGGCGAAGGCGACCGCCGCCACCGTGGCCAGCAGCAGGGTCCCGCCCAGCTTGAAGGCCAGCAGCGGCACGGCCGAGTCGGCCTTGCCCGGGGCGGCCTCGATCTGCCCGGCCCCCACCAGCCACATCGCGCCGAAGCCGAGTACCAGGGTGGACAGGTAGAACAGCCCGACCAGCCACACCGTCCAGACGATGCTGCGCCGGGCTTCCTGGGCGTCCGGCACCGTGTACAGCCGCATCAGCACATGCGGCAGCCCGGCCGTGCCCAGGACCAGCGCCAGCGCCAGCGAGATGAAGTTGAACTTGGCCGCGGTGCTCACCCCGTACTCCAGGCCCGGGCCGAGCACCGCGTTCCCGGCCGGGCTGGACGCGGCCGCGTCGTGCAGCAGGGCGGACAGGCTGAACCCGGCCCGGTCCAGCACCCATGCGGTGATCAGCGCGGCCCCGATGGCCAGCAGGATCGCCTTGACGATCTGCACCCAGGTGGTGCCCTTCATCCCGCCGACCAGCACGTAGAAGATCATCAATAGCCCGACTGCGGCGATCGTGATGTCCTGGCCCCGGGTGCTGTTCACCCCCAGCAGCAAGCTGACCAGCGCGCCCGCCCCGGCCATCTGGGCCAGCAGGTAGAACAGGCTGATCGTCAGCGCCGACACGGCCGCGGCCGCGCGCACCGGCACGGCGTGCAGTCGCAGGTCGAGCACGTCGCCCGTGGTGTACCGGCCGGTGTTCCGCAGCGGCCCGGCCACCAGCAGCAGGACGACCAGCCAGGACACCAGGAAGCCGATGGAGTACAGGAAACCGTCGTAGCCCTCCAGGGCAATGGCCCCGGCGATGCCCAGGAATGACGCGGCCGACAGGTAGTCACCGCCGATCGCGATGCCGTTCTGCGGCCCGGTGAAGGCGCGGCCACCTGCGTAGTAGTCGGTGGTGGTCCGGTTCTTCCCGGCCGCGCGGAGCGCGATGACCAGGGTGACCAGGACGAAGAACGCGAAGATAACCAGGTTGAGCGCTGGCCTGCCAATGACCTCAGCCGCCAGCACCCCCCGCGCCGCCACCCCCGTCACCGTCCTCGGCCTGCGTCCAGCCGTTGCCGTAGCCGTCCGGCCAGCGGGTCGAGTCTGCGCCGCGCCCAGCGGTTGTAGCCCACGGCGATGGCGAACGTGGACACGAACTCCAGCACGCCGAAACACAGCCCCACGTTCACCGCGCCGACCACGCTGATCCGCATGAACCCCGGCGCGAACACGGCCACCAGCACGTAGAGGAAGTACCAGCCGATGAACAGGACCGTCACCGGGACCACGACCGAGGCAAAGCGCCGCCGCAGCGTCCTGAACTCCCGGCTGCGGTGAACGGCCTCGTAGCCGCTTGCCGTGCCACGGGATTGCGTGACGGACATGCCGCGTTCCTTTCCGAGCAGCACGGTACATCCGTCGTTGTGAACACTTAGGTACTTCGCACTAATACACTATTTTTTAAGCATTCTTGACCAAGGGTGCCGGTTACCGGACCGTACAGTAATACGGTCATCCGGGCAGATAAGGGATAAAAGCCACAGCCTGATCGGCCAGAAGTTATGGCGCCCTAACCAAAAAGTAAGCCCGCGGGTAATCTCCATGAAAACGCGATCACAATCGCCCGCTGAATAACACTTTACCCCGCTGAAAACACCCTCTGAAACGCCACCCCGAAACGCCACGCCCGCCCGCCCCGCGCCTCCCCGCGCCCAGCCCGCGCCTCCCGCAACTCCCGCAACTCCCCGCGCCCAGCCCGCACCCCCCCGGCCCCGCCCGCAACTCCCCGCGCCCAGCCCGCGCCTGCCCCCCCGCAAGTCCCCGCGCCCGGCCCGCGCCTCCCCGGCCCCACCCGCGACCCCGCTCGCGCGAGACTCCCCGCCCCGCCCAGCGACACCAGCCAATCGTTGATCAGCTGATTACTGTCGTCCTGCCAACAGCGATCGGTTGATCACGATGGGGTACCGCTGGCTGGCTGGGGGTTAGCCTGCGGGGATGGTGGAGGAGCGGGGCGAACTGGCTGGGCACCCGGATCAGGAGCGGTGGAATGCCCGGTACGCCGGGTCCACGCCGACGTTCCGGCCGCACCCGCTGGCCGAACAGGTACTCGGCCCCGTTCCCGTCGGCCCCTTCCCCGCCGGCCCGTTCCCGCCGGCCCGGTGCCCGCCGGCCCGTTCCCGCCGGCCCGGTGCCCGCCGGCCCCGTTCCCGCCGGTGCCGTTCCCGGTGACCCGGTGCCTGCCGGCGCTGTGCCTGTCGGCCCGGTGCCCGGCGGCGCAGTGCCGGGCGGCCCGGACCTGCTGGGGGGCCCGGTGCCTGATGGCCCGGTGGCCGACCTGGCGTGCGGGCCGTCGGGTAGCGCGCTGCTGGCGGCCGCCCGTGGGCGGCAGGTGACCGCGGTTAACGTGTCCGCCGTCGCGCTGGGCCTGCTGGGCCGGGAGGCGCGGCGGCGCGGGCTGGCCGGCCGGATCACCCTGGTGCACGCGGACCTGGCCAGCTGGCGCCCGGACCCGGCGGGTTACGCGCTGGTGCTGTGCACCGGTTTCTGGGACCCGGCCGTGTTCGCCGTGGCGGTCCGGGCCACTAAACCCGGTGGGCTGCTCGGCTGGGAGGCGTTCACCGTGGCCGCCCGGCAGGCCCGGCCCACGCTCAACCCGGCCTGGTGCCTCGGCCCCGGCGAGCCCGCCGCCCTGCTGCCCAGCGGCTTCACCGTGCTGGCCCAGCAAGACGTCCCCAGCCCGGACCACGGCGACCGCCGCCGCCTGCTCGCCCGCCGCCGACCTTAGTTGATCATCGAGCGGCACGCCGCGCCGAGACCACCGGCGTGTTGATCTTGACCCAGCCCAACGTCCAACCGCATGAGTGATTCATCCATGCGGTCTGGTGCGCGTGAATGAATCATTCACGCGGGGCCTGATGCCCGCGGGTGGTGATGAATGAAACTTCTGCGTGGTTGGGCCGGGGCCCGCAACCGCCTGCCGCTCAGATCATCTCATTATACGAGATGAAATAGCTGGAGATGTGAGACGGATGTTAGGGTCGGGGCATGCAGCTGCTGGAATGGGATGCGCAGAGCTACGACGCGCTGCCGCTGCCGCACAAGCGGTGGGGACCGCGGACCATCGAGCGCCTACGGCTGGCCGGCGACGAGACGGTCGCGGACGTTGGCTGCGGGACCGGGCGCGACGCGGAGCACCTGCTCCAGGTGCTGCCCCGGGGCCGGGTGCTGGCCATCGACGGGTCGCAGCAGATGCTCGCGCAGACCCGCAGCCGACTGGCCGGGACCGGCCAGGCGGACCGGGTGGAGATCATCCAGGCCGACCTGCGCGACGACCAGCCGGCCGGCCGGCCGGGCTGGCCGGCCACCCGCCGGTAGACGCGGTGGTGAGCGTGGCCACGCTGCACTGGCTGCCGGACCACGCGCAGCTGTTCCGCACCGTGGCCGGGCTGCTGAAACCGGGCGGCCAGTTCGCCGCTGAGGGGGGCGGCCAGGGGAACATCGCCAGCATCGTGGCCGTGCTCAGCCAGCTGGGCGCAGGCGACGGAACCGGCATCTGGAACTTCGCGAACGTTCCGGAGACCACGGAAAAGCTGGCCGCCGCGGGCTTCGAGGAGATCGAGGTCAACCTGGTTCCCGACCCGGCCCGGCTGGACCCGGGCCACCAGTTCGAGGCGTACCTGGCCACTGTGGTGCTCGGCGCGCACCTGCGCGAGCTGCCGCCCCCAGAGCGCGCCCCGTTCGTCCGCGCGGTAGCCGCCCGGCTGGCCGAGCCCGTCGTGGACTACGTCCGCTTGCAGATCCGCGCCACCCGGAGCTGACCCCGGGGACCAAGCGCAGGCCGCCCACCGGCCGCCCGCCCGGCCGGATGCCAAAATGGCCGACATGGTTTCCCAGATCACCGGGCCGGCCCGGCCCGGCCCGCTGTCCGGACTGCTCGTCGCGGATTTCGCCCGGGTGCTGGCCGGCCCGTACTGCACCATGCTGCTGGCCGACCTGGGCGCCGACGTGATCAAGGTGGAGAGCCCGGCCGGCGACGACACCCGCCGCTGGGTGCCGCCCACCCGGGACGGGGTGGCCACCTACTACCTGGCCATCAACCGGAACAAGCGGTCCGTGGTGCTGGACCTCAGCACCGAGGAGGGCCTGGCCGCGGCGCACGAGCTGACCCGCCGCGCGGACATCATGGTGCAGAACTTCAAGCCCGGTGGCCTCGAGCGCTTCGGCCTCGGCTACGAGGCGGTACAGGCCAGGAACCCCAGCATCATCTACGCCTCGATCAGCGGCTTCGGGGCCGGCGCCGGCCAGGCCCTGCCCGGCTACGACGTCCTGGTCC
The DNA here is from genome assembly GCA_963747705.1 of uncultured Actinomycetes bacterium. Lineage (GTDB taxonomy): Bacteria > Actinomycetota > Actinomycetes > Streptosporangiales > Streptosporangiaceae > RYN-230. The sequence continues at coordinate 91,003 of CAVVGF010000056.1, forward strand.
AGGCCATGTCCGGGCTGATGAGCCTGACCGGCGACCCGGATGGGCCGCCGTACCGCGCGGGCATCTCGCTGGTTGACATCCTGGCCGGGCTGCACGCCACGGTCGGCATCCTGGCCGCGCTGCAGCACCGGGCGCAGACCGGGGACGGCCAGCACGTCGAGGTCAACCTGCTGTCCTCGGCGCTGTCCGGGATGGCCAACCAGTCCAGCGCGTACGTCGCGGGCGGCGTGGTGCCGATGCGGATGGGCAACCTGCACCCCAGCCTGACCCCGTACGAGCCGCTGCCCACCGGCGACGGCGACCTGGTCATCGCGGTCGGCAACGACCGCCAGTTCGGCCGGCTGTGCGAGGTGCTCGGCGCGCCCGGGCTGGCCAGCGACCCGCGGTTCGCGCAGAACGCCGACCGCACCAGCCACCGGGCCGAGCTGCGCGCCGAGCTGGCCAAGCGGCTGGCCGCGCGCACCTCGGCCGAGTGGTCCGCGCTGCTGGCCGAGGCCGGCATCCCGTGCGGCCCGATCAACACGGTGGACGGCGGGGTGGCCACCGCGGCCGAGCTGGGCCTGGTGCCCATCGTGACCGCGGGGGACGGCCCGGGCGGCATCCCCGGCATCCGCAACCCGATCACGCTGTCCGCCACCCCGCCCGACTACCCGCTGCCGCCTCCCGCGCTCGATGAGCACGGCGAGCAGGTCCGTGCCTGGCTGGCCGGGCCACCGCGGCGATCCCTTCCGACACCAGGAGAGACCAGATGACCGAACGCCAGCGCCCGGCTTATCCCACCTCGCTCGGTGACTCGGATGCCGACTCGATCACCGTGCTCGGCCATGATCTGGCGGCCGACCTGATGGGCCAGGTGTCGTTCGGGGAACTGGCGTTCTGGCTGGTGACTGCAGCGCCGGCCGAGCCGGCAGCAGGTCCGGGTGTTCGAGGCGGTGCTGGTGGCGCTGGCCGAGCACGGGTTCACGCCGACCGCGATCGCGGCCCGGCTCACCTACCTGAGCGCGCCCGACTCGGTGCAGGGGGCGCTGGCCGCCGGGCTGCTCGGCGGCGGATCCCGGTTCCTCGGCGTGACCGAGGACTGCGGCGCGTTCCTGGCCGCCGCGCTGGCCGAAGCGGGTGACCCGCTGCCCGCCGACGATGACGACGCGGGCTGGGACGAGATCGCCCGGCGGGCCGTGCAGCAGGCCCGGGCGGCCGGGACGTTCGTGCCCGGGCTTGGCCACCCGGTGCACAAGGTCACCGACCCGCGCACCCCGGTGCTGTTCCGGATCGCTGACGAGGAAGGGCTGCGCGGCCCGTACCTGCGGCTGTGGGCCGCGGTAGGCCGGGTGCACCCGGAGGTGCTCGGCCGGACGCTGCCGCTGAACGGCGCGGGCACCTGCGGCGCGGCCCTGGCCGACCTGGGCCTGCCGGTCGAGCTGCTGCGCGGCTTCGCGCTGCTGGCCCGCACGGCCGGGCTGCTCGGCCACCTGGCCGAGGAGCGGTGGCGGCCGGTCGGCATGGATATCTACCTGGGCGTGGACCGGAACACCGACTACCAGGCGCCGTGACCGGCGAGCGGCCGGGTAACCTGCGGCGGCAGGCGGGCGGGACCGCCCGGGTCACCAACGTCGAGCTGTTCTTCGACCTGGTGTACGTGTTCGCGGTCACCCAGCTGTCGCACTACCTGATCGACCACCAGACGGCCGGCGGCGCGCTGCAGGCGCTGCTGCTGCTCAGCATGGTCTGGCTGGTCTGGGCCTACACCACCTGGGTGACCAACTGGCTGGACCCGGAGCTGATCCCGGTCCGGCTGATGCTGCTCGGGCTGACCCTGGGCAGCCTGGTCATGTCGGCCGCGCTGCCCGGCGCGTTCGGCGGCCGCGGGCTGGCCGTGGGCGTGGCCTACGCGGTCATGCAGATCGGCCGCAGCGTGTTCGCGGTGGCCGGGCTGCGCGGCGACCCGCTGCAGCGCAACTTCGAGCGCATCCTGGCCTGGTGCCTGGTCAGCGGCGGGCTGGCGGTGGCCGGCGGCCTGGCCGCCGGCCACGCACGGGAGCTGCTCTGGCTGGCCACCGTCGCGGTGGACGTCCTGGGCGGGCTGGCCGGGTTCTGGACGCCAGGACTGGGCCGGTCCAGCACCCAGGACTGGACCATCGAGGGCAGCCACTTCGCCGAACGCTGCCAGGCGTTCATCCTGATCGCGCTGGGCGAGTCGCTCGTGGTGATCGGGGCCACGCTGTCCCGGCTGCGCGCTGTCACCGGCCAGGAGGCAGCCGCGTTCCTGGCCGCGTTCGTGGGCAGCGTGGGCCTGTGGTGGCTGTACTTCCACCGCAGCGCCGACGCGGGCGCGCAGGTCATCGCCGAATCGGCCGATCCGGGGCGGATGGGCCGGTCCGCCTACCACCTGATCCACCCGGTCATGGTGGCCGGCATCATCGTGGTCGCCGCGGGCGACCAGCTCGTGCTGGACCGGCCCGGCGTGGTGGGGTCGGCACCGGTATCGGCCATGCTGCTCGGCGGCGCGGCGCTGTTCCTGACCGGCCACGCGCTGTTCAAGGCGGTGGTGTGGGGCACGGTCTCCCGGGCCCGGATCGCGGGGGTGGCCGCGTTGGGCCTGCTCGGCTTGGCAGCACCGCACGTCACCGCGCTGGTGCTGAGCATCTGCACCGCGCTGGTCGTGCTGGCCGTGGCCACCGCCGACTACCTGACCGAGCGCACTGACCGACCGCACTGGGCGGCCCGCACGCCGTGATGCAGCCTAAGGAAGGCAGCCACGCTTCAGACCAATGTTGCTTACCTGTAAGCAATTGGTCTCTGCTTTGCATGACGCCGACCGAAAATCCGGGCAAGCTGGTGGATACCACAAACCAGCAACGGGGAGAGTAGATGCTGTCGAGACGTATTCTGGCCGCCGCGTTCGGCGGGGCCACGCTGATCGGCGCAGTCGGCCTGGCCGTGCTGCCCGGCGCGGCCGGTACGGGCGCGCAGTTGGCGGCCAGCGAGCAGACCGCGGTCCACTCAGTGGCAGCGGCGAACGTCGCGTCGCCCGGCGGCCCGATCGTGGGCAAGGTGACCCGGGACACCGCGACGCCGGCCGCCCAGGCCGAAGGCCAGAAGTTCTCGGTCGCGGAGGAGAGCCTGAACTGGTCGGGCTTCGCGGTCACCTCGTCAAAGAAGTTCACCTACGCGCAGAGCCGGTTCGTGGAGCCCACCCTCACCTGCACCGGGGACCACGCCAACGAATGGTCCTCGAACTGGGTCGGCTTTGACGGGTTCAGCACCGCGACGGTCGAGCAGACCGGGACGGCCGCGCACTGCGGCGGGCCGAACAACACCACGCCGGTCTACAAGGCGTGGTACGAGATGTACCCGGCGGGCTCGGTCAACGTGTTCACCGTGAGCCCCGGTGACACCATCAACGTCTCGGTCAGCTTCGCCAACAGCAAGTTCACGCTGACCATCGCCGACATCACCACGGGCAAGAGCGCTAAGCACACCGCGAAGTGCGCGAGCTGCAAGCGGGCCTCCGCGGAATGGATCGTCGAGCGGCCTGAGCTGTGCACTTCGGCCACGAACTGCTTCATCACTCATCTGGCCAACTTCGGCACCACCTCGCTGAGCGCCAAGGTGCGGGTGGCCGGCGTGAGCGCCGCCCAGGGCATCCCCAACTTCCGGAACTACAACATCACGATGGTCGCCTCGCAGACCGACAGCACACCGCTGGACACGGTCGGCAAGGTCGCCAGCAACGCCTTCCCGGTGACCTGGGACGAAGCGGGTCCCACGGTCCCGCTCGGCTGATCCTGGTCAGGTGATCCTGGTCAGCTGAACCTGCCGGCGGCGGCCGCTCATCCTGGGCCTGAGTACTCCAGGATGTAGAGGCCGCCGCCGCTGCGGTTGACGGCGTACCCGATTCCGTCCGCGGTGACGTATACGTCGTTGATCTGCACCGGCCCGTCCGGTTCGAACGCGGCCACCTGCTCCGGCTGGAACGGGTCGCGGATATCGAAGGCGCGTACCCCGGCGCTGAAGAACGAGCCAAAGATGATCTCCTCGCTCTGCCACGACCACGGGAACGGCTCGTTCTCGTGCAGGTTGTGCGGGCCGAACCGGCCACCCCGGGCGGCGTACTCAGCCACCGGCGGCAGTGGCACGCTGCCGATGATCAGCGGCGCCCGCTCGTCGCTGGCATCGGCCAGCCAGACCCGCTTGGGGTGGTCGGCCGCGCCGTCCAGCACGCTCTCGTCACTGATCACCAGCAGGTCCCGGCCGGGCAGCGGCAGCACGGTGTGGGTGAACCCGGGCATCGGCGGGTGGTAGTCCAGCTGGGCCACCGGCCGCGGCGCGGCCACGTCGCTGATGTCCAGGATGATCGCGCCCGCGTCGAGGTAACCCAGGTAAGCCCGGTGCGGGCGCTCCGGATGCAGGTTGATGTTGTGCACCCGGAACCCGGTGTCGAACCGCTGGTGCCGGGCTGGCCGGGGCGCGCTGTCGCCGTGCTGGGTGCCGGGCAGCCACCACCGGCCGGCCTCGATGGGCCGGTCCGGGTGGGTCAGGTCCACGATGACCGGGAACTGGTCGTCGCGCGGGTGGCGGGGCTGGGAGTTGGGAGTGCCGGTGCTCAGGTAGGCGTACCGGCCGCCGGTGTAGCCGACCCAGTGCGTGCCGCGGGACCGTGGTCCGCACAGGTCGAGCCGGCCGGCCGGGCGCGGCTCGGCCTGGGCGAGGTCGAACACCTCGATTCCGGCTGGCCGCTGGCCGGGGGTCTGCACCTGGTAGGCCACCAGCAGCAGGTCGTCGCCGACGGCCAGCGAGTTGGACCGGACCGCGTCGTGCGGCAGCCGGGTCTGGGTGAGCAGCCGGGGCGCCCGCGGGTCGGTGACGTTGAGCACGCTGAAGTTGGCCGGGGGCTGTTCGTGAGCCAGGTAGAGGTACCGGCGGCCGCCGCGTTCCAGCACCGCGGTGCCCTCACCGCAGCGGCCCTGGCCGCCCAGGTCGTGCCGGCTCAGGCAGCGTAGCCGATCTGCAATCATCTCTTGCACCGCCGTCCTAGGTGATTACTCTTAATCACTATGAAAGCCCGATCCCGCACGTTAATCATCTCGATGGCGGCAGCGCCGCTGGCTGTGCTGGCCGGCTGCGGCGGCAGCGGAACGAATACGCCGAGTGCCACCAGCCCGATCGCGATCGGCTACGAGCTGCCGCTCACCGGCACCGTGGCGCTGCCAGGAAAGCAGGAGCAGGAGGGCTGGAACCTCGGGCTCAAGCAGTTCGGGCAGAGCGTCGACGGGCACCGCATCGTCACCTACTTCGAGGACACCGGCGGCAACCCGGCGGTCGCGCTGTCCGACGCCCGCTCGCTGGTGCAGCAGAAGCACATCCAGATCATGGAGGGCCCGCTGCTGGCCAGCGAGGACGCCGCGGTGGCTCCGTATCTCGGTGCACAGCACATCCCGCTGGACAACCTGGCCCTGTGCTCGTCCTCGCAGCTCACCTCGGATGCCCACTATGGCAACGCGCTGAGTTCCGGGTGGCTGTGCGACCAGCCCGACGTGATGGCGGCCGACTACCTCTACCAGGATCTCGGTTACCGGCACGTGACCGTGCTGGCCACCGACTACGCGTTCGGCTGGCTGTCGGCCGGCGGGTTCATCAAGCAGTTCACCATGCTCGGCGGGAAGATCGACAAGGAGCTATGGCCCCCGCTGACCGCGACCGACTACGGCCCGTACGTGTCCGCGATCCCGAAGACCACCCAGGCGGTGTTCGCCGAGACGCTCGGCGCCGGCGCGATCGACTTCACCAAGGCGTATGCCCAGTTCGGCCTGCGCGGGAAGATTCCGCTGTTCGGTAACACCACGATGTTCGACTACTCGGTGCTGCCCGGCGAGGTGCCGTCCGACGTGCTCGGGGACCAGATGGCGGCGCAGTACTGCGACGGCATCAACACCCCGGCCAACAACACGTTCACCAGCCTGTTCCAGAAGACCTATCACGTCTTCCCGGGCTACTACGCCGAGGCTGGCTACGTGCACGCCGAGCTGGCCGTGGCCGCGCTGAAACGGCTGCATGGCAACGCCAGCGACGCGACCGCGGTGGCGCGCGCGCTGAGGACCACGCCGATCACTGCGCCGCGCGGTCCGGTGCGGCTGAACACGCTGATCGACGCGCCGATCCAGAACATCTACATCTGCAAGGTGGAGAACGTGCACGGCACCCTGGAGGACGTGCCGATCAAGACGTACCCGGACGTCGAGCCGTGGGGCACCCTGCCGTACCACACCTGGCTGCAGGAATTCACCGCCGACTCCACCGGCCGCCCACCTGCGTGACCGCTGCAGCGCTGCGGGCCGGCTTGTCACGATCACGGCGCGGCTGCCGTGATGGCCAATCGGTGTGCATCGATGGGCGATCTGATGGCGAACTGGCGCATTATGATGACTTGCGTCAGCCAACGGTCAGGCATGATTGCCATGCAAGAGCGTTGACCCGCATGATTGCTGCGAGAGGGGTGCGCTGGCGTGGGGGATGTGCAGGGTGGGAGCAGGAAGCGGGCCGTCGGCACCCGGGACCGCATCATGGCGCACCTGGCCCGCGTCGGTGAGGTGAGCGATCACACCGGCAAGGCCAGCACGATGCTGGCCGCGACGATCGGGTACCCAGGTTCCAGCGTCGCGTTCGCGCAGTTGCTCACGGGCATGGAGCGGGCCGGCCTGATCCAGCGGGAGATCCGCGGCAAGCGGACCTACCGGATCATCCCCGGCCCGGCCGCCCCGCCGCTGGACGCGCTCACCCAGCCGGCCCGGCTCCCGGCGCCAGCCCCGGAGCGGCCCCGGCCCCGGGTGGCGGAACCCGGCCGGACCGGGGGCGGACCTGGCCCGCGGCCGCGCCCACGCACTCGGCGCCCGGACCCGCCGGTGCGCCCGGGGGACTGCGCAACGGACTGATGCAGTTATGGCTGAGGTGCCAGGGCCTGGTGCGCCTGCGGGGACTGCACAACGGGCTGATCCGGCTACGGCTGAGGCGCCAGGGACTGGCGCGCCGGCCGAGGCCGGTCCGGCCGGGGCCGGCCTGAACCTGCCGGGCGGCCCGGGTGGACTCGACTACGACGAACTGGCCCGGCGGCTGCTGGTCCAGGTGGTGCGGCGGCTGGCCGGGCCGGACGCTGGCCCGGCCCCCGGCGACCGGGACGCCGCCGACCCGGCGCGGCGCCGGGCGCCGCTGACCGGAGCGCCGCGACGGGGTCAGCCCAGCCGGGCCAGCCCGGGTTGCACGAAACAGTCCTGCAGGAAACCGTGGCCAGCCTGGAGCGGAAGCTGGCCAGCGCCACGACCCGGCAGCGCCGCCTGGCCGAGGAGAACAGCCGCCTGCGCGAGCAGCTCCGCGCGGCCGAGCACAGCCTGGCCGAGGCGCAGGACCGGGCCGCCGCCGAGGTGCTGGCGGGCCGGTTCGACAGCGCCGAGGTGCTGCTGCTGGAGCGGCTGCTGTCGCCGCTGCGGGAGGCGCGCCGCCGGGCCACGGAGGCCGACGCCGGCTGAGCCGGAATGATTGGCGCTCACACGCCGCATCCGCCGCACTACCCAGTCCCTGCCGCACCGGCCTCTTGCGCCGGTCTGAGCGGATTTCGTCCCTGCTGCCCGACAGTCCCAAATGATAATGTCTAATCATGTGACGCTGGGGCGGCCGGGCCGTAGGAGGGACGCTGGTGGACTCGCAGCAGCTTGGATGGGGCCTCGTCGGGCCCGGCCGTATCGCCGCGGCGCAGATCGCGCCGGCCATTGCGGCCGCGCCGAACAGCACGCTGATCAGCGTGGTCAGCCGGGATCTGGGCCGGGCCACCGAGTTCGCCAAGGAGCACGGCGCGGCCCAGGCGCTGGACAGCTACCCGGCCATGCTGGCTGACCCAGCCGTGCAGGCGGTGTACATCGCCACGCCTAATGCGCTGCACGCCGGGCAGGTGATAGCGGCGGCCGAGGCGGGCAAGCACGTGCTGTGCGACAAGCCACTCGCGGTGACCGTGCCGGACGCCCGGCGCTGCGTCGCGGAATGCCGGGCGGCCGGGGTACGGCTCGGCGTCACGTTCCAGACCCGCCGGCACGACGGGCTGGCCGAAGCGGCCAGCCTGGTGCGCTCCGGCGCCATCGGCCAGGTCGTGGTGGCCGAAGTGCAGATGAGCGCGGGGCGCAACCTGCCCGGCGGCTGGCGCACCGACCCGGCCCTGGCCGGCCTGGGCACCATCAACAACATCGGCGTGCACGCGTTCGACGTGCTGCGCTACCTGCTCGGTGCGGAGGTCACCGAGGTGGCCGCGCTGGTTGACGCCGAGCCCGGGTTCCAGGTGGACACGACCGCGCTGGTCCTACTCCGGTTCAGCACCGGCACGCTGGCCTACGTCAACGCGAACCAGTCGGTGCCCAACGCCCGCGACGACATCGTGCTGTACGGCACCACGGGCCGGGTGCTGGGCCGCAATCTGTCCCGGCCCGGCCGGGACGGCACGCTCAGCATCATCACCGCGGACGGGACCCGGGAGCTGGCGGCCAGCACCCGGGACGCCTACCGGGACACGGTGGCGGCGTTCGCCGCCGCCGTGCTGGCCGGCCGCGACCCGAGCCCATCCGGCGAGGACGGGCTGCGCAGCGTGGAACTCACCGCCGCCATCGCGCAGGCCATCGAGCAGCGCCGGGTGGTTCCGGTTGGCGGCTGAGCCCGGGTGAGTCCGCGGCGCTGAGGGGAGGCCGGAACGGTGCCGGAGTTCATCGCCCAGACCCTGAACGGGCTGACCCTGGCCGGGATCATCTTCCTGGTGTCCAGCGGTTTCACCCTGGTCTTCGGGGTGATGCGGGTCACCAACCTGTCGCACGGCGCGGTCTACCTGGTCGGCGGGTACATCGGCTACTCGGTGATCAACGCCACGCACAACTTCTTCTTAGGGCTGGCGGCCGGGGCGCTGGCCATGGCGGCGCTCGGCTTCCTGCTGGAGCGCACGCTGATCACCTGGCTGGGCCGGTCCGAGATGGCCGAGCTGCTGGCCACGCTGGGACTCATCTACGTCCTCGACGACCTCGCGCTGGCCATCTGGGGCGGCAGCCCGGTGACCATCAACCTGCCCGGATTCCTGGGCCAGTCGAGCACGCTCCCGGGTGGGATCGTCTACCCGAACGGCCGCGTCTTCATCCTGATCGTCGCCATCCTGGTCGCGGTCGGCCTGTACTACCTGCTCCGCCGGACCCGGATCGGCGCCATCGTCCGGGCCGGGGTGGACGACCGGGACATGGTCAGCGCGCTGGGCATCAACGTGCGCCGGGTGTTCGCCCTCGTCTTCAGCCTGGGCGCGCTGCTGGCCGGCTTCGCCGGGGTGCTCGGCGGCACCGTGCTTGGCCTGTACACCGGCGGTGACAGCGACATCCTGCTGTTCGCACTGGCCGTGGTGATCGTGGGCGGCCTGGGCAGCTACGAGGGCGCCATCGTGGGCAGCATCGTCATCGGCCTGATCGACAACTACGGCACCGCGTACTTCCCGGCGGTCGCCTACTCGGTGCTGTTCATCCCGGTCATCGCGATCCTCCTGGTCCGCCCGCACGGCCTGTTCGGAAGGGCGAGCGCGATGACCGGCCCGCCCGCCCGCGGCCCGGCGCCGCAGATCGGGCCGAGCCACCGCATCACCACCGGGATCTGCTCACCCTGCAGGCTGATGCGCCGGTCCCGGCAGTTCGCCGGGCCGGCCGCGGGCCTGCTCGTCGCCCTGCTGCTGGTCCTGTTACTGCAGGGCAACGGGTTCGTCTCCACCCTGGTGGTGGACATGCTGGTGTACGCGATCGTGGCCATGTCGCTGGACTTCCTGGGCGGCTACGCGGGCCTGATCTCACTCGGCCAGGCCGGCTTCCTCGGCGTGGGCGCCTACGGGGTGGCCATCGCCGAGGCGCACTTCTACCCGCCCTGGGCGGCGGTGGGCATCGCGCTGGGCGTGACCCTGGCCCTCGGCCTGGCCCTGGGCATCGTCGCCGTCCGGGTCAAGGGCGTCAGCTTCGTGATCATCACGCTGGCCATGGGCCAGGTGCTCTGGGGCCTGTCCTACCAGTGGGTCGGGCTGAGCGAGGGCGACAACGGCATCACCGTGTCGGTGCTGCCCACGATCGGGCCGTTCGACCTGAACGACCCGCTCACCTTGCGGATGACCGTGCTCGTGGTGTTCGCCGTGGTGGCCCTGCTCCTGGTCACCTTCACCCGGTCGCCGTTCGGGCTGTCCCTACGTGGCGTTAGATCAAATGAGGCCCGGCTCGCGGCCCTCGGCTACCGTACGGGCCTGCACCGGTACCTGGCCTGGGTCATCGCGGTGTTCTTCACCGGCGTGGCCGGGGTGCTGTACGTCTTCGTCAACCAGCTGATCAGCCCGACCACCATGGATTTCAGCGCGAACGGCCTGTTCGTGATCATGGCGGTGCTGGGCGGCCTGGGCAGCATCTGGGGGCCGGCCCTGGGCGCGGTGGTGATCGTGCTGTTCCAGCAGGAGCTGAGCATCTACGTGTCCCGGTGGCAGACGCTGATGGGCCTCACGCTGATCGCGGTCGTGCTGCTCAGCCCGGGCGGGTTCTGGGGGCTGCTGCGGGCGGCCGGCTGCCGCTGGGACGCGGTCATCGCGCGGCGGCAGCGGGACCTGGAGACGGTTCCATGACCGCCGAGCCCGCGCTGGTGGCCACGCACCTGTCCCGCCGGTTCCGCGGCCTGACCGCGGTCGCGGACGTGTCGCTGCAGGTGCCCGCCGGGGCCCGGTTCGGCATCATCGGGCCGAACGGGGCCGGCAAGACCACGCTGTTCAACCTGCTGTCCGGGGAGCTGCGGCCGAGCGCCGGGCAGGTGGCGCTGTTCGGCCGGGACGTGACCCGGCTGCGGCCCTACCACCGGGCCGCGCTGGGCCTGGGCCGGACGTTCCAGGTCACCCGGGTGTTCAGCGACCTCACCGTGCTGGAGAACCTCACCCTGGCGCTGCATGGGCTGCACCGGTCCAAGCTGTCGCTGCTACGGCCGTGGCGCAGTTACCGCGGGCTGACCGCCGAGGCGGCGGAGTTCGCGGGCCGGTTCGGGCTGGCCGGCCGGCTGACCGCGGTGGCCGCCGAGCTGTCCCACGGCGAGGTGCGTGAGCTGGAGGTGCTGCTGGCCCTGGCGCTGAAGCCGCGGGTGCTGCTGCTGGACGAGCCCGCCGCCGGGCTGTCCCCGGCCGAGCGGGTGGACATCCAGGCGCTGCTCACCGCGCTGCCGCCCGAGCTGACCCTGATCATGATCGAGCACGACATCGACCTGCTGCGCACCGTGGTGGACTCGGCGGCGGTGCTGCACCTGGGCGCGCTGGTGGTGCAGGGCCCGATCCGGGAGATCCAGGACGACGAGCGGGTCCGCGAGCTGTACCTGGGCCGCGGCGCGGCCCGCCGGGCCGCCCCGGGCGGTGCCGAGACCGGGGGCGGCGGGGAAGCCGCGGAGGGCGCGGGGGAGGCGCCGTGATCGAGGTCCGTGACCTGCACACCTACCGCGGCATCAACTACGTGCTGCAGGGGGTGAGCCTGACCATCGCGGACGGTGCCTGCACCGTGCTGCTCGGCCGCAATGGGATGGGCAAGACCACCCTGGTGCACACGATCATGGGCCTGCTCCGGCCCCGGTCCGGCACGATCACGCTGACCAGTGAAGCGCGGGGTACCGAGAATTTGGCCGGCCGGCCGCCGTTCCAGATCGCGCAGCGCGGTATCGCGCTGATCCCGCAGGGGCGGCGGATCTTCCCGTCGCTGACCGTGGAGGAGAACCTCACGCTCGGCGCCCGCGGCGGCGCCTGGACCGTGGACCGGGTCTATGACCTGTTCGGCAACCTGAAGCAGCGGCGGCGGAACCGGGGCGGCCAGCTGTCCGGCGGCGAGCAGCAGATGCTGGCCATCGGCCGGGCCCTGCTGACCAACCCCAGCCTGCTGCTGATGGACGAGCCGTCCGAGGGGCTGGCCCCGGTGATCGTGGAGCAGATCGGCGAGATCATCGCCGGCCTGCGCCGGGATGGCCTGTCCATCTTCCTGGTCGAGCAGAACTACGGCCTGGCCATCGACTCGGCCGACCTGATCCACATCCTGTCCAACGGCCGGGTGGTCTGGCAGGGCACGGCCAGCGAACTCGACCGGACGGCCGAGGTGCGGGAGGAGCACCTGGGCATCTGACCGCGGCCCGCAATCAGGAAAGGCAGCCATGGTGAAGGCGTTCCACACCGCACACCGCTGGGATCTCGACTGGCAGGACGACATTGACGTGCTGTCGCTGGGCAACGGGGTCAAAGTCAAGGTGTTCCACTCCGACCCGGAGCTGGGCGTCGCGGACATGCTGATCAAGTTCCCGCCCGGCTACGTCGAGCCGGAACACGCCCACGAGAGCAGCCACTCCATCGTGGTGCTCGAAGGCGTGCAGATCGTGGGCGGCGTGCACCTGCGCCCGGGCGACTATGTCTGGGCGGCCGGGCCGGAGCCGCACGGCCCGTACGAGTACCCGGAGGGCTGCGTGGTGTTCGCGTCGTTCCGTGGCCTGTCCGCCCAGCACCGCTACAACGGCTCGCCGGCCGGCGAGATCTAGCGCCGCGGCGCGTACACCAGCTCCAGGATGCCGGACGGGAACGCCCGGCTGGTAACCAGCCGGAGCGGCAGCAGGTGATCCAGGCCGGCGAACAGCGCCGCGCCGGACCCGGTGGCGGCGGGCAGCACCCAGAGGTGATACTCGTCGATCAGGCCGAGCCGGATCAGCGAGCGGACGAACTGGGTGCCGCCGTGCGCGAGGACCGGGCCGCCCGGCTCCTGCTTCAGCCGGGCGATCTCGGCCGTGGTGTCGCCCCGGGCGATCCGGGATTCGGGCCAGCCGGCCGAGTCCAGGGTCCGGGAGAACACGACCTTGGGGATGTCGTTCATCGGCCCGGCGATCGGATGCTCGGACTTGGGCCAGAACTCGGCCATCGCCTGGTACGTGTTCCGGCCCATGATGTGCACGCCCGCCCGGCCCAGCCAGGGGACGAAGTACTCCTGCTGTTCCGGATCCTCGATCGCCTCCATCAGCTCGTGGAGCTCGGTGCCCTCGTTGAACGCTGAAGCCATCGAGCGAGATCCAGAACGACAGCATGACCGGCCGCATCCGGTGCCTCCATCGGTATCGCCCGCGCCGGACCGGTTCCAGCCAGGCTCTGCCCATTGAGACGGCGGCCCGCGGCCAGAATCATCGCGGCGGCGGGCTTACTCGAGCCAGGGCGTTATTCCAGCCAAGCCACGAGGCCGGCCGCCTGCGCGCCGTGAATGGCGCAGGCCTCGTCGTTGTCCGAGGTGTCGCCGGAGATGCCGGCCGCCCCGACCACCTGGCCGTCCACGGTGAGCGGCACGCCGCCGGGCACCGGCATCATCCGCCCGCCGGACAGCACCGACAGCGCGGCGAAGAACTGCGGCGCGCGCTGTGCCCGGTCGGCCAGCGCCCGGGCCGGCAGCCCCATGCCCAGCACCCCCCACGCCTTGGCCATGGCGATCTCCGCGCGCAGGATGCCGGAGCCGTCCTGCCGCTTCAGCGCGACCAGGTGCCCGCCCGGATCGAGCACGGCCACGGTCAGCGGGGCCAGGCCCAGCTCGGCGCCCCGTGCTAGCGCGGCATCGACCAGCACCGAGGCCTGGCCGAGGGTAACCGCCGGGCTCACCCTGGGGCCCCGCGCAGGCCGTCCAGGCCGAACAGCCGGGCCGCGTTGGCCGCGCCGATCTGCCCGCGGAGCGGCTCGTCGAACGCATCCGCCAGCACCACGTCCGGCTCCCGCAGCGCCATGTCGAACGGCAGGTCCGTGCCCAGCAGCACGTGATCCGCGCCCACCCGCTGCACCAGGTACCACAGTGCGGCCAGGTCGTGGGTGATCGTATCGAAATACATTTGATTGAACGCCCGTGCCACATCGGTCGCCGTCACCGGGATCTCGGGGCGTACCCCGCTGGCGTGGGCCAGCGGCCCGCCTGGTACGGCAGGAAGCCGCCGCCATGCAGCAGCACGAGCCGCAGCGCCGGATGCCGCTGGAACACCCCGGCGCAGATCAGCCGCTCCGCCGTGAGGGTGGTCTCCAGCGGGTTGCCGATGACGTTCTGCAGGTAATACGGGTCCAGGCCGGGGTGTGGCTGGTTGAAGGCCGGGTGCACCAGCACCGGCCGGCCCAGCTCGTCGGCGGCCGCCCAGAACTCGGCGAACATGGGCTCGTCCAGCCGCCGGCCGGCGATCGAGGTGCCGATGGCTGCGCCCACGCAGCCCTGCCGCAGCGCGGCCCGGTACGCCTGCACCGCCTGCGGCGGGTCCTGCATGGGCAGGTTGGCCAGCCAGCGCAGCCGGTCCGGGTAGCTGCCGCACAGCTTGGCCATCCCGTCGTTGGCCGCGGCGCAGAAGCTGGCCCCGCGGTCGCTGCTGACGTCGTAGCGCAGCATCGGCGGCGGGCAGGAGACCACGGCCGAGTCGATGCCGTTGCGGTCCATCTCGGCGATCTTGGCCGCCGGGTCGTGGAACGGCGCCGTGATGGTGAACGGCACGTGCTGCCCGCCGGTCCACTGGTCGCCCTCAATCGTCACCCCGTAGCCCGGATCGGCCCGCAGGTGGTCGAGCGCCTCCACGGGCATCACGTGGTTATGGATGTCGATCAGCATGGGCTCAGCAGCACGTCCTAGTAGCTCGGCGGGCCGACCGCGGTCTTGGCGAAGATCGGCTCCCACTCCGCCCGGGTCAGCGTGCCCCACGGGGGCACCGCGGAGAACGTGAGGATCGGCACGTTGCGCAGCGTGCCGTGCACGCTCTCTACCTTGCAGATGTACTCGTCCTGCACCGGCGACCAGGTGCTGTGGTCGAACGAGACCGGCCCGCGCGGCGCGGTGATGTGCACCGCGCGCATCGCCGCGGACAGCGCCTTCTCGCTGCTGACCACGCCGTGCAGCGACTTGAGCGCGGCCACCAGGATCTGCGCCTTGGTGTAGCCCGCCTCGGAGTAGTAGGACGGGTAGACGCCATACGCGGCGTGGTAGGAGTTCGCGAACGCCTGGTTCACCGCCGACGGGTTGCCGTCGCAGTACTGCGCGTCGGTGTACACGCCCAGCGCGGCCGGGGTGTTCTCGGCGGGCAGTGCGGCCTGGTCGGTGAGCGTGGTGATGCCCATCAGCGGGATCTTCTTCTTCAGCCCGAACGAGGCGTAGTCGTTTACGAAGTTGGCCGCCTGCGAGCCGGACAGCACCACGAACACCGCCTGGGTGCTGGCCGGGATGGCCGACACGTAGGACGACAGGTCCACCGTGTTGGTCGGCACCCAGATCTCCTTGTCGATCCTGCCGCCGAGCTTGGTGAACTGCGATGCGAATCCGGCCACGCCCTGCCAGCCGAACGAGATGCCCAGCCCGACCGTGGTCACGTGCCGCCAGTGCATGGTGTCGTAGGCCCAGCGGCCGCCCACGGTAGTCGGCGCGAACCCGTCCCAGCCGGAGGTGAACCCGGCACCGTACTTGGTGTACGCCTGGGCCTGCTCCGGGCTGGCCAGGTACAGGTCGTCCTCGGGGATGCCCTGGCCCAGCACGTACGGTGCGACCACCGCGATCGAGCTGGACAGCAGCGGGCCCTCGACGACCTGGACATGGTCGGCGGTGACCAGCTGCCGGGCCTGGGACAGGCTGACCGCGGGCTCACCCTGGTCGTTGGCGTAGTTGACCTGGATCGGGTGACCGTCCACCGACGTGCCGAAGTGCTTGAGGCCGAGCTTGAACCCGTTCTGCTCGCTGAGCCCGTTCTTGGTGTACACGCCGGTCAGCGGGAGCAGGTAGCCGACCTTGACCGGCGTGTGCGAAGAGCTGCCGGAGTTACCCGATCCCCGCCGCCGCTGCTGCCGCAGGCGGCCAGCAAAACTGCGCAGGCGGCCAGCGCGAACCTGGTCGGCCAGCTCCGCCCGCGCCGGGCCCGGCCCCCGCCTAAGCTGCCGCTGGTCACGATTTCGGCGTTGCCCATGACCCACCACCCTCCGGCCCAGCGGGCCCGGCGGTAGACGTTGCCGCAATTACCTGTTGTGCCCACATGCAATCATGTAGCCCGGTAGGTGGCCAGCCGCGTAGTGATTTAGTGACCGGAACGTGATTAAGGCACTCAATCACTAATGCTGCGCTTCACGTCATTGAGCTCGGTGACCGGCAGCAGGCCGGGCCGCCCCGCGCCGGGCGCGGGTACTGGGGCTAACCGGGTGTCCGGGGCACCGACCGGGTGCATGCTGAGCGCGGACGGCGTGCCGTCGAGATGCTGGATCGCCGCGTCCGCCGCCGCCTCAGGGTCCCGCGCCATGATGGCCCGCAGGATCTCCGCGTGCTCGGCGTTGGCCTGGCTGGCCCGGCCGGGCACGGTGCGTACCGAGTGGGTGATGTACCGGGCCGACAGCTCACGCAGGTTGCCCAGGATGGCCACCAGCCGCGGGCTGCTGCCCGCTTCGTCGATGACCTGGTGGAAGCGGGCGTTGTGCTCGGCCCACTGGGCGCTGTCGGCGGTGGCCTGCATGACCGTGAGCAGCTCGCCCGCCCGGATCAGGCTGGCCGCGCTGGCCAGCCGGGCGGCCCGGGCCGCGGCCACCGGCTCCAGCATCATCCGGATCTCGTAGATGTCTTCCAGGTCGCCGCGGCCCAGCTCGCGGACCACGGCCGCCCCCCGGCCGTCCAGCCGGACGAAGCCCTCCGCGGCCAGCTCGCGGAGCGCGTCACGGACTGGGCGGGTGCCCACCGCGAGTTCTTCCGCGATGCACGACTGGACCAGCCGGGTGCCGCCCGGGATGGTCCCGGTCACGATGCCCCGGTGCAGGACCAGCTTGACCCGGCTGCGCGCCGGCAGGGCTAACGGCGTGCCCGCCTGCGGGGCCGGCCGGCCCGTGGTGAGCCTGTTCATGCCGAACCTCCTTCCGGTCAGGCCGGGAGCAGCGCCACCTCCCGGTCAGGCCGGGAGCAGCGCCACCTCTCCGGTGCTGCCGTCGATCGCCGCGAGCCAGCCGCCAGTGGCTGGCGCCGGGCCGGTGACCAGCTCAGGCCGGCACCCGGTCACCATGGGCACGGCCAGGCTGCGGGCCACCTCGGCCAGGTGCGCGCCGGCCGTCCCGCCGCGCGCGATCACACCGCGGGCGGCGAACAGCAGTGGGGCCAGCGCGGGCACCGGCTGGTCGATCAGCAGGATGGCGTCCCGGCAGCCGGCCGCCGGGCGCTCGTGCGGACGGCACGGCACCAGCCGCCCGGCCGCCTGGCCCGCCGCGGCCGGCCGGGCGGCCAGGTGGCGGCCCGCCGCCTGCACGGCCGCGGCCAGTAGCGGCATCATCTCCCGGGCGGCATAGACCCGCCCGGGCGGCCCGGCCAGCGCCGGCGGCCAGCGGCCGTGCGCGGCTGCCGTGGCCGGGTCCGGGTCCGGGTGGCGCTGGGACTGGCTCGGGCCGGGCGGGCATGGCCTGGAGCAGCCATACCGTCCCGTTGTCGGTAGCCCACTCGATACTGGTGTCGCCCAGGGCCCAGGCCACGCCGGCGGCTAGCCGGGCCACCGCCGCCACCAGGTCCGCGCCGAGCAGCCCGGTCAGTGGCCCGTTGGTGCTGGGCTCGGGCCAGTCGGGCGCGCCCGGGTCGGCCAGCCGGACGACCGCGGACTGGCCCTCGGCCCAGCCGGCCAGCAGCGCGCCGGGATGCCCGCGCACGCCGTCAACCAGCACGTCAACCGGGCCGGGCGGGGCGGACGCAATGCCCGGCCGTGCACCGGCTGTGCTAGCCGCGGTCAGCCCGGCCCGGGCTGAATCACCGGCGGCCGGCCGCACCCGGTCCATGCCACCGGCGGCCGGCCGCACCCGGTCCATGCCATCCGCAGCCAGCCGCACCGGGGCCGTGCCACCCGCCGCCGGCGTCACCCGCGCCGTGCCACCCGCTGTCGGCCGCAGCTCCGGCTGGATCAGGATGCCCAGCTCGAGCGCGTCCAGTGGCAGGCCGCACGCGTCCAGCCGGGCCAGCGGGTCCACCGCGAACGCGGCCGCCCAGCAGCTGCGGACCGCGGTGACCACGTCGTCCGGGCCGACCTCGGCGACCGAGGTGAACGCGCCCGCCCACCGCGGGTCATGCTCCAGCGGGCTGGACGAGCGGACGATGACCCGTCCGCCGAGGGAGTGCACCGCGGCGCGCAGTTCCCCGGCCAGCGCCGGGTCCGGCGGGCAGGACAGCGCGGCCCGGCGGGCCGCGTGCGGCCGCCCGCTACGGACCGCCGCCGCGCCGGCCCGGATCGCCGGGCGGCTCTCGGCGGCGGGCAGCACCCAGCCCGGCAGCACCGGGAACCCGGCCGCCCGCGCCGCGGCCAGCCGGGCCGCCTTGGCCCCGGCGATGCTGGCCACCGCCGCCTGGGCTCCGGTGGCGTCAGCCACCGCCACCGGGGCCCCCGCGCCGCCAGCCATGGCCGCCTCGACCCAGCTGGCGTCAGTAAAGTGGGTCAGCGGGAGCGGTGAGCTCGCCCAGCGGCAGCAGCCGGCGGAGCCGTGCACTCATCCGGCCTCGATGATCTCGTCGGACTTGTACGACGACAGCAGCTCGTGGCCGTCGTCGGTGACCAGCAGCATCTCCTCCAGCCGGACGCCGAAGTCGTGCACCTTCCCGTGCTGCGTCTCCAGCGCGAAAACCATGCCCGGCTTGATCTCCTCCGGGTAGTCCAGCGACCAGATCCGGGAGATGACCGGCCGGTCGTACTGGGCCAGGCCCAGCCCGTGCCCCCACAGGTTGGCCGCGGCCTGATCCTCTTCCGCATACCCCCAGGCCTCCTGGGCCGACGGCCATTTGCTGGCGATATCGCGGGTGCTCACGCCCGGCTTGACCACCTCGATCGCGTCCCACAGCCAGGTGTGCGCGGTGTCGTAGTACTGCTTCATCTCGTCGGTGGGCGTGCCGCCCACGCAGTACGTCCGGTACACACAGGACTTGAACCCGTTCCAGGTCAGCGCGGCCAGGTCGATGATCACGAGTTCGCCGGGCCGGATGATCCGGTCGGAGAAGTTGCGCCAGTTGGGCCAGGCGTTCGGCCCGGACGACACGATGATGTCCTCAACGTCCTCCATCCCGGGGATGTTGTACAGGTACTCGAAGCCGAACGCGGCGACCTCGTTCTCGGTCAGCCCGGGCCGCAGGAACTGGGTGAACTCGTAGTGCAGCGCGTCGCAGATCGCGCCGACGATGCGGGACGCCTTCTGCTCGTCCGGGCTCTTCACCGACCGGGCCTCCATCATCGGCGTCATCCCGTCGGTCCAGGTCACTCCGGCGTGCTGGAACGCCTGGATCATGTTGATGTCGATGAAGTCCACGCCCAGCGGCTTGTCCAGCACGTTCGCCTCCTCCAGGTCATTGACCAGGGCGGTGGCGAACTTGGCCACCTGGCTCTGCGATGCCGGGCCGGCCGCGCCCTTGATCCAGCTGTAGGAATGCCGCACGTTCTGCGGCGGGATCCAGGGATTGTGCACCTTCAGGTGGATGCCGATGTCGCCCTGCTCGTAGACGATCGGCTCGCGGCCCTCGCACAGCACCACGTAGCGCAGGCCCGGCTTGAGCCGGTTCCAGCCGGGCGTGTAGGTGGACGAGACGTAGCGCATGTTCTCGTCGTACATGAGCAGCAGCGCGCCCAGGCCGTGCCGGGACATGGCCTCCCGGGCCCGGCTTAACCGCCACTGCCGGACCGCGGCCCAGTTGATGCCTTCTTTCCAGTCGGTGCTCAGGCCGCCGAACGCTTCCTTCATCCGTGCCGTCCTTTCCGGTGGTGTTACCCTTCGCGTGCCGCGAAGGCCCCCCGGCTGGCAGCGCAGGCTGGCGCTCTCGACAGGTCAGCCTGGCGGGATGACCGGCAGCAGCAGGTACGCCGCCCGGGTGCCGCCGGTCCACAGGGTTTGCGTGCTGGTGGCCAGTTCCGGGGGCCGGTCCGCCGGGTCGTCGTGCAGGAATGGGCCGCAGCCGGTCATTTCGTTCTTGAACGAGCCCAGCCGGGGCGCGCCGGGGTGGTGGCGCTCGTAGTCCCGGCCCCGGATGGTCAGCGCGACCTGGTAACCGGCCGGGATGACCAGGCTGGTCGGCCAGATCTCCACATCGGCCTGGTAGACCGCGTCCGGGGTCAGCGGCTGGACCTCGTCGTGGGCGTGATACGGGCGGTACGGGGTGCTCAGGCCCGGGTCGAGCTTGCGGTGCGACATCCGCAGCCAGCCCTGGGCGACCGGGGTGTGCGGGTCGATCGCGCCGGGGAAGGTGACTTCCTCGCCGCCGGGCGCGAACACCCGCAGCACCAGGAACAGGTCGGCGTCGGTGGTGGATGAGGAGACGTACAGCCGGGCCGCCACCGGCCCGGTGATCTCCGTGTCGGCGGGCAATGGCGGCGCGAGGCAGGTGATGCCGTCCCCGGCGGCCGGGTAGCTCGCCCGCTCGTCGGTGGGCGGCGGCGCGGTGTCCAGGGCGTGCTGGGCCGGGCGCAGGTAGAGCCGCTGCCACTGGGTGCGGGCCAGCGGCCACTCCTGCTCGCCGCGCTGGATGAACCCGTCCAGCGTGCGGACCTGCAACTGGACCGGTGGCTGGTGCCGCCAGCCACGGTCGTCGCCGTGCAGGAAACAGGCGAAGAACCGCTTCTGCAGGTCGGTTCCGTAGTCGGTGTAGAAGTGCGTCCAGTGTTCCAGGCCGTGCACTTCCAGCCATTTCTGCGCCGACGCGGCCCGGCTGAAGCCCTCGAAGTTGCCCCGGGTATGCAGGCCCTGGCCACCCCAGTTGGCCGTGGACAGCAGCGGGACGGTGATCGCGGCATAGTCGGCGGACCGCTGCCGGTAGAACTCGCCGTCCAGCGGCCGGTCGCTGATCTGCTCGCCGAACGGCACCCGCGCGGCGGCCAGCTCCGTCTCGCTCAGCGTCTCCGGGCCGGCCACCGGCTCACCCGTCACCTGGCTGCGCGGCCCGCGCTCGCCCACCCCGTGCTGGACCACGGTGACCTGCTTGCCGTACCAGTTGCGCCAGAACGTGCACAGGATGCCGCCGTGATGGGTGGCGTCGCGGTAGAAGTCCGCGGCGCCTTCCCAGACGCAGATGGCGGCCAGGTGCGGTGGGTGCAGCGCGGCCACGTGCCACTGGTTCATCGCGTAGTAGGAGATGCCGGCCAGCCCGACCTTGCCGGTGCTCCACGGCTGCTCCCCGGCCCACTCGATGCACTCGTAGAGGTCACGGGTCTCGCGCGGCGCGAACGGGGCCAGCACCCCGGGGGACCGGCCCGCGCCCCGCGAGTCCACCCGCACGCAGGCGTAGCCGTGCGGTACCCACTTCTCGGGGTCGGCCACTTCCCAGTTCTGCTGCGCGGTGCTGGTGCCGCGGGCCACGTCCGGGTGCTGGCTGACCATCAGCCGCCACTGGTCGGCGTACCCGTCCTGGAAGGCCAGGCCCTTGGCGTACGGGCCGTAGCTGAGCAGCACCGGGTGGCGGCCCGGGCCGGGCGGCCGGAACACATCGGCCCGCAGCACGAGGCCGTCGTCCATCGGCACCGGCACGTCCCGCTCGATCACCATGCCGGTGGCCCCGGCCGCCTGGTCGCGGGTCGTGCTGACGTTCGAGGTCAACGGCGTGCTCCCTGGTTGCGGGTGGCCGGGTGAGCTTTGGTTAAGTGACAGTTAACTCCAGGTGGGTGCTCCTGCCGCGGACGATAGCAGCGCTATCGGAAGCTGGGAACCCGTGCAGTAGCATTTAAATCACCATGACTCACACCAGCGCTGGTACCGACTCGGCGGCCGCGGCCCTGGCCGGGGACATCGGCCGGCGCGTGGCTGCCCACCGGGCGGAGCGCGGCCTGCGGGTCGCCGGGCTAGCCCGTGAGATCGGCGTGACCCCCAGCCTGATCAGCCAGATCGAGCGCGGCCAGTCCCGCCCGTCGGTGTCCACCCTGTTCGCCCTGGCGCAGGCGCTGGACGTCCCGGTGGACGCGTTCTTCCGCGAGCCCGCCGCCGTCAGCCCGCCCAATGCGGCCGGCGCGGTCGTCCCCGCCGCCGCGGCTCAGGTGGAGCCGTCGGCTGGGGTGGGCCGGCACCTGGCCGAAGCCCGCTATGTGGTGCGCCAGGGGAACCGGGCCACGATCGACATCGAAGGCGGCGTGCGCTGGGAGCGGCTCACCCCGGAGACCATGCCGCACCTCGACTTCTTCGAGCTGGTCTACGGCCCGGGCGCGGAGTCCAACCCGACGCTCTACTCCCATCCCGGCACCGAGATGGTGCTGATGCTGAGCGGCAGCCTGGGCATCTCGGTCGGCTTCGAGACCTACCGGCTGGCGCCTGGCGACAGCATGGAGTTCCCGTCCTCGCTGCCGCACCGGTACGCCAACCCGGGCCACGCCGAGGCCCGCGCGGTGACCGTCATCATGTACGACTGCCCGGCCGACGGGCCGGTGCCGACGGCTGCGCCGGCGCACCGCTAGGCCGCCGTCCTCATTCTGAAATACCGGGCCATGAAACTAAGCCGCAGCGCCTACCGGACTCAGCTCACCGACCCCCGCTAGCTGGGCTTAGGCCGGGCGGCGCGAATCGTCAGTGGCGTCCTATTGACAGCGCGGCGGGCGCAGCCAGATGTTCGCGCTAACAACGTCACGCGGCGGGCCTGAGGGACGGTTTCCATGAGACGCGCGTTATTAACCGGCTTGTCCGCCGTGCTGGTCACGGCAGGACTGCTCGCCATGCCCGCGGCCAGCGCATACGCGAGCAGCACCGTGGTCAATCCGGGCTTCAGCGGCAACGGCGCCACCACCACCCCGACCGGCTGGTTGACCTATTCCCCCAACTCCACCGCGAGCGCGTCCTACTCAGAGGCGACATCCAGCGGCTACAGCGGTGACGGATACCAGCTCACGCACTGGTCGTCGGCCGCCTACGACGTGAACACCTACCAGTACCTGTCCGGGCTGACCGATGGTTACTACACGCTCGGCGTCTGGATCCGCTCCAACGGCGGCGATGTGTCCAACTACATCGCGCTCACGAACTGCGGGGGCGTGAACACCCCGACCAGCGTGCCCGCCGACTCGGACGGAAACTGGCTGCACATCGTGACCTACGTGGACGTGACCAACGGCCAGTGCACGATCAACTTCGTCACAGACTGGGAACGCCGGCGATTGGACCAACTACGACGGGGTCACATTTTCCTCGGGGTCGGCGCCGCTGGCCGTCCGGGGCGCCGACATCTCCAGCCTCTACCGCAGTGAGCTGGACGGTGGGACCTACCACACCTCGTCCGGCACCGCGGAGAACGCGGTGCAGCAGCTGTCGGCGGCCGGGATGAACTATGTCCGGCTGCGGGTGTGGGTGAACCCCGAGGACGGCTTCGACAACGAGGCCCAGCTGCTCGCCATGGCCAAGCAGGCGGCGGGCTACGGCCAGAAGCTGCTTCTCGACTTCCACTACAGCGACACCTGGGCCGACCCTGGCCACCAGGCGATCCCGGCCGCATGGGCCTCTGACACCCTCTCCGAGCTTGAGACCCAGGTCTACACCTACTCCAAGCAGGTAGTCGCCGACCTGGTCGCGCAGGGCACCCCGCCCGCGATGGTGCAGGTCGGCAACGAGATCAACGCCGGCATGCTCTGGCCGGACGGATCGACGTCCAACTGGCCGCAGCTGGCCGCGCTGCTCAAGGAGGGGATCGCAGGCGTGCGCGCGGCCGACTCCTCGGTCAAGATCGTGCTGCACCTGGCCGGGTCCGACTCGGAGTTCGACGCTCGCCTCGTGGTACTCCACGGCTGTCTCCGACGGGGTGTCGTTCGACATCATCGGGCTGTCCTATTACGACTACTGGGACGGCCGCCTGGACGTGCTCCAGACGGATCTGGATGACCTGGCGGCGAAGTTCGGCAAGCCGGTGCTGGTCGCGGAGACCGCTTACCCGTTCACTCTGGCCAGCAACGACTCGTCTACCGCACTGTCGTTCGACACCTCATCCGAGCTCGACCCGGGGTACCCGGCGACCCCGGCCGGGCAGGCGGCGAACTTTGCTGACGTGCTGTCGGTGGTCCAGGCGGTGCCCAACGGTCTGGGACTGGGTGCCTTTTACTGGGAACCGACCTGGACTGTGGTGCCGGGCAACGGGTGGGACCCGGCCAATCCGTCCTCGGGTGATGGCTGGGAGAACCAGGCCATGTGGAACTACTCGAACACGGCGCTGCCCGCGATCACGGACTTCGCCGCGCGCTGAGCAGGGGAATGAGCACCTGCGCGTTGGGGCTGCCCCAGCCCGTCACCGGGTCCCAGCCGGGACCGGCGTGGTACACGTCGTTGACCGGGCCGAGCGTCAGGTTGTTGCCGGTCGTGATGTCGTGGAAAGCCTGGTGGTAGCGGTAGGCGCGGGCGATGCGGTAGATGGCCGGGTTGACCAGGCCGAGGCTACGGCCGGCCTGCTGGTCGGCCAGGGCCATGAGTCCCGCCCACAGCGCCGCGGCGGCGCCGGTGCTGGGGGCCGTGTTGACCGATGACTGGTTGCCGCTGGCCATGACGATGGGCAGGCCGCCCTGGTCGCTGGCGTCACCGGCCACGTCGGGCACGCCCCTCATCTTGGCGATCCCGTGGGCGCCATCCTGGTAGGCCGGACGGGAGTACAGGTGGCTGAAGCCGCCCCCCGAGGCGCCAGGCGTCACCGAGGCGCTGCCCACCGCGCCATTCCAGGTGGTCTCGCTGACGTAGCTGCCAGTCGAGGGATTCGCGGTGAGCTTGGTGCCGCCAGCGGCCAGCACGAGCGGGTCGGAGGCGGGCAGGCTGACTTCCTTGACCGGCGAGCCGCCGTAAGTCTCGCTGACCGCGCCGTTGTCACCGGAAGCGCCCACCACCGTGACGTGGTGCGCGGCCGCCCGGCGCAGGATGGCGTGCAACTGGGCCACCTGAGCCTGGCTGAACAAGTGCTCGCCCAGGCTCCAGCCGATCGCGGCCACGTCGGTGTTTGAGACGGCGAGCCGCACCCCGGCGATCAGATCCGCGGTCGCGGTCGCGCCGCTGTCCAGGACGTTGGCGGGCAGCGGGACCACCCGCAGGGTGGCGCCAGGGGCGACCGCGTGCACGACCTCGACGTCCTGGACCTCCTGGGCGGTCGCCTGCCAGGCCGAGGCCGCCCCGGCCAGGGTGCTCACGGCCTGGATCCGCGCGGCGGGCAGCCGGAACATGCGGTCGAATGCCGCCAGATCCTGGCGGATGTCGGTGGTAGCCGGCCACCGGAGGCGCACCCGTGGACGGGACGGCCGTAGCGGCGGGGGCACCGGCGCCCCCCTGGTTGGGTTGCTGCGGAGGGCCAAGGACGGTCACGGTTTCGCCACGGCCGTCGGTCCCGCTGTCCAGCAGGGGCTGGATGCCATACGCCACCCGGAACTGGTGCGGCGCGTAGCAGGAGGAGGCCGGGGGAGTCAGGCAGCTGGAACCCGCGGCCGACAGCGCGGGCGCCGGTCTTTGCCTTCGCGGCCGGGTGGCCCGAGCTTCCCGTGCATCCTGCTACCAGGACTCCACTCAGCAGCAGTGCGGCGGCGGGCAGGTAGGCACGCCGGGAGTGGGTCAGCCGCGCTGGCTGGGCGCGGCCGTGCACCTCGTCATGGCTCACACCCGTTAACCCGCCCGCGGCGGCAAACGCTTACCTCGGCCGGCCTGATTCTCGCCGCCCGGCGGCTCACCCCGGCCGGGGCGCGCCGACTGGCTTCCGCGCCAGGATGCCGAAAGTGTGCCAGTGCTTTGGGCCGGTGAACGCCGGATCGTCTCGCTCGGTCTCGTCGAGCCGCAGGATCTGCAGGCCGTCGAGCAGCTCATCGACGGCCGCGGCTCGCGGCCTGCTGTCCGGGCGTAGTACCCAGCCCAGGGAGCGGGCTCCCCGGGCTCTAGTTCCAGGCGCGCCCCAGCGGAACCATGACGAGAATGCTGAGAGCGGCTGATGCCAGCGCAAACGCAATGAGCGTTATGCGGCTCTTCATGTTCTCCTCCTTAGCTGTGCTGTGACCTCAGTCCCCAGTTGTAGCTGCTGCGCATCGTTAATGCCACGGCCAGAGCAAATTGCGCTGCTCAGGGCGGACGACATCGGCCTGCGCCGTGGCCAGCATGGAAGCGGACAGGCAGGTTCCGATAGGAAAGAGAACAAGCGTGAAGGCTTTGCTGACCGCAATCGTGCTCGGCGCATGCCTGGCGATCGTAGCCGCCATGATTACAGCCCAGTTTCTGGTCGTACAGTAAGCGCGCCAGCCGAAATCCCCGGGTATTGGCGTTCCGCCGGCCAGCGTCGTAGCGGTATCGAAACATCTGTGTACCGGCTGAATGGGCGCGCGGAGCCCCGGCGGCGGACATCACCACCGGGGCTCCCCGCGCTCGCCGCCGGCTACGACCCGGCGGTTGGTGTGCTGACCAGGGCGATGCCGGTGGGCTCGTACCCGTCACCCGACTGCGGGGTGGGGCCGCCCAGGTTGATGGAGCCGACCGTGGTGTCGGTGGCGGTGTCCAGCACGGTGACGAACGCGGCCGTGCTCTGGCCGATCCACAGCTGCTGGCCGTTCGGCGTCAGCCCCAGCGTGTCCGGATCCCCGGTGACGGGGACGTGTGGGTGACCCGGTTCGCCGCGGTGTCGATCACCGAGACGCTGTCCGAGTCCGGGTTGGCCACGTAGAGCGTCTGGCCGTTCGACGAGATGGCCATCTGCCACGGCAGCTGGCCGACCTTGATGGTGTGCGTGACGGCCCGGGTAGCCGCGTTGATCACAGCCACGGTGCGGGCCTGGGTGTCGGTCACGTACAGCGTGCTGCCATCCGGGGACACCACGATGCCGCGCGGATCGCCGAGACCGTGGATCACCCCGACCGGCTTCCCGGTCGCGGTGCGCAGCAGCCACAGCCCGTCGGCGGTGACCACGTACGCGATCGCGCCGGACGGCGAGAACGCGACCTGGCTGGGCTGGCCACCGACCGCCAGGTGCGCGGTGACCTTGTCGCTGGCCGTGGAGATCACGCTGACCCCGGACGGCGACGACGGCGAGGTCTGCGGCCCGGTCTCCGCCACCCAGACCTGCTTGCCATCCGGGGTAACCGCCACATCCTGCGGGAACAGGCCGACGTTGATCAGCTTCTCGGGCGGGTTGTAGTTGCTCGGGTCCAGGCTGCTGGTGGCGATGACGGCCACGTTCGACGTGCCGGTGTCGGCGAAGTAGAGGTTGCCGCCGGACACGGCGATGCCCTCGTTGGTGGAGGAGTAGTTGTAATCCCCCGGATCGCCGGGCACCTGGGTGTCGCCCACGTTGTAGGTCTGGATGACCTGGCAGGTGGCGGTGTCGATCGCGCTGAACCCGTCCCAGCCCGAGTCGGACACGTAGGCGGCGCCGGTTGGGCCGCTGCACGTCGAGGCGGCCAGCCGGGCGCGTGCCGCCACGGTGGCTGGCGCCAGAGTGGCTGACGCCGCTGACCGTCACTATGACGGCGATGGCCAGCACGACCGCTGCCCCGCCCGCCGCTACCGCCGTCCGGGCCGGGTGCGCCCGCAACGGGCCGGGGATGAACGCTGCACGTTCTGCCATGTCGCTCACGCTCCCTTCACCGCGGTCGCCCGGGCTGGTGTACTGATCACCGGTTTGCTGCCCGGCGGCACCACCGGGAACGACTGCGCTGGCACCCGGGATGGCGGGCAGCGGGAACTTCTGCACCTGCTGCTCAGCCAGTTCCAGTTCTGCGGTGGTGCCGGGCAGCCGCGGGAACCGGCGGCCCGGGAAGGCACCCAGCGCCGAGGTCAGGTCGCCGGTGGTCTGCCGCCGCCAGGCACTGATGTTGGGGTTACCACCCCGGTCACCTTCTCCAGCAACTGGAGCACCGACGTGTGGTCGAACGTGTCGTGGCAGACGAAGCCGCCCACCGTCCACGGCGAGACGATGATGCACGGCACCCGGAAGCCCAGCCCGATCGGGAGCGCTCACGCCATCCACCGTGATGTACTCGTCCGGCGGTGCCTGCCGGCGGTGGGCGGGCCGACGTGATCGAACAGCCCGTCGTTCTCGTCGTAGATGAGGATGAACACGGTCTTGGCCCAGACGTTCGGGTTGGCCGCGATGGCGTTCACCTTGCTGGCCACGTAGTCGGCGCCCGCGGCGGGCATGTAGTCCGGGTGCTCGGACTGGTAGGACGTCGGGATGATCCAGGACACCGTGGGCAGCTGGTCATGGCAGCGCGTCGTATTCGAACTGGCCGGCCTGGTAGAAGCGCATCGCGTTGTGGTACAGCGGCGAGACTGTCGTGGCCGCCTGGTACTGGTCGAAGTACTCCAGCACGTTCAGCCCGTAGTTGTCGTTCTCCTGGTAGACCCTCCAGGACACGCCCGGCCGGACAGCCGCTCCGGGTAGGTCTGTCCAGGAGTAGCCCTCGGACGGCACGTAGTTCGAGTACACCGGGCCGCCGCTGTCGCCCTGCGGGTCCACCGTGCCGGTCATCAGGAACAGCCGGTTGGGCCAGGTCGGGCCCAGCATCGAGCAGTGGTAGCCGTCGCAGATGGTGAACGCGTCGGCCAGCGCCCAGTGGAACGGGATGTCGTTGCGCTTGAAGTAGGCCATCGTGTACGGCCCGGCCGCCCCGTCGGCGGCCAGGTGCGCGGTCACGAAGCCGTTCATTGGCCCCGTTGTTCCAGCTCGGTGCTGCGGTCCCCAGCTATGGCTGTTGGAGGGCATGCGCCTGGGCGCTGGTGCTGTGGTGTCGGTATGGAAGGGCAGCAGGTAGTTGTCGGGGTTGATCGGGTCGGCCTGGTAGAACAGGCTCTTCGGCACGGCTCGGGTCGGCGAACCCGCGGACCCCGGGCATCGTGCCGAAGTAGTGATCGAACGAGCGGTTTTCCTGCATCAGCACGACGACGTGCTGGATCTCGGACAGCGGCCGCGTGCGCACGCTGGGCTGCGCGACGCGAGGGGGAGCGGCCCGTCGAGGATCTTCCGCAGGCTGGGCGGAAGGGCGAAGGAGGCGAGGATCGCGCCTCCGGCTGACGCCATTAACTGACGCCGGCTCATCCTCAATCGACATGCATGGCCTCCTCGTGGGGAACGGGCAAGCTGCGCACTACCTGGGTGGATCATGGCGCCGTGATCAACAGCGCCACCGGATTGATCATCACACCAACCGTGAGATCACCTCAACGGCCAAACCTACTATCCAGACAGATAAAGTAACCCTGACCCCGAAGGTAATACGACGGCCCGTGCCAGCCGGGCCGCCGCCCAATTCGGGGTGTATCGCACTAAACCACAAATGGCGGCCATATCAACCTAAATTTCCGCCATATCGCGGACATTGTTAGCGACTGATGAGGTAAACCGCGACCGCCTGCCCGGCGTCTGAACAACAGGCCTTTACGGGCAGCGCGATTACCAGGGGGATACTCACATGGCTGATGACATCCATGCCGTTCCGCAGACGGCTACACCAGCATCAAATGCACCGCAGATTCGTAGCGGCACGCCCAGGAGGCTGCCCTATAGCCACGGCAAGCGCGCCAGTTACGGTCTCCTGTGGGCCGCGTGGACCGCACTGCTTACCATCGCTGGCTTCACGGGCCTGTTCAGCGACCAGATCCTCAGCGGCCTGCTCGCGCTCGTGCTGGCGGCATTCGCGGGCCGCTACGACTACCGGATCTGGACCTGGCGCGCCAGGCGACTCCTATTCTTCATCATCTGGTGAGGGCAGCGGCATGCCTAGCACGACCGAATAGCCCGCCAACCCGCCCGGCGACGCATCCGCCGCGGAATCTCGTCATCGGCGGTGTCATCGCGATCCTGGTCATCATCGCCGCAGTCATCGGGCACGCGATCGCCAGCAGTGACTCCATCTCGGCGGGCGACTGCGTGGTGACCAACCCCAATCCGCTGACGGGCTGGGATATCAAGAAGGTCGCCTGCAATTCGAGCCCCGGATCCGGGCTGATGGTGCAAAAGGTCGAATCCGTGCAGAACGGTTCGAATGGCCAGTGTGACCTAGGGCTGACCACCTTCGAAGACGACCCAGCCAGCAAGACCTACTGCCTGGCGGACTACTCCTTCGGCAACGGTGGCTAACGCGACTGGTCAGCTGGCCGTGCCCGGCTGCGTGCCCGGGGCGAGCTGGCGGAGGACCGCGTGCACGCTGGAGGTGTCGTCGTCGCCGTGGCCCTGGGCCAGCGCGGCCTGGTAGTACGCGGCCGCCAGGCTGAACAGCGGGGTCGGGCTGCGCAGCTCGGCGGCGAACCCGGCGATGATCGCGATGTCCTTGTCGTAGACCTGGGCCCGGATGCCCGGCCGGGCGTAGTCCCGGGCCGCCATGGCGGGCCCGCGCACCTCGAACATCCGGGACGTACCCGCCCCGTCGCCGATCGCGGTCAGCACCATGCCCAGGTCCAGGCCCGCCTGCTCGGCCAGCACCAGGGCCTCGGCCGCGGCCAGGTTGTGCACCGTGACCAGCAGGTTCGCAACGATCTTGAGTTTCATCCCGTTGCCGAACGCGCCCACGTCGTAGACCTGGCGGGTCATCGCGGCCAGCACCGGGCGGGCCCGGGCCTTGGCCGCCGCGTCCCCGCTCAGGTAGGCGACCAGGTCCTTGCGCTGGGCCTGGGCGCCGGTCCCGCTCAGCGGGCAGTCCAGCATCGTCCCGCCGGACCCGGCCAGCGCCTGCCGCCCGGCCGTCTTGTCGGCCAGCGTCAGCGTGCTGGTCTCCAGCACGATCAGCCGGCCAGCCCGTCCGGCAGGCGGTCCGCGGCCCCGGCGGCCAGGCCGTCCGGGCCGCCCAGCACCTGGGCCAGCGCGGCCGCGCTGGGCAGCGACGTCACGACCAGCCCGGCGGACGCGGCCACTTCGGCCGGCGACCCGGCCACGATCCCGCCGCGCGCGGCGTGCGCGTCCCGCGCCGCCGGCGGCCAGGTCGTACCCGATGACCTGGTGACCTGCCTCGATCAGATGGGAGCTCATGGCCGAGCCCATCACGCCCAGGCCGACGAACCCCACCGGCCCGGTAACCCCTGCGGGCTGCGTCACGGCAAACCTCCCTGCCGACGTCCGCCCCGCGCACATTGCAGCACATCCCGCCCGGCCCGTCAGGTGGCAGCCGCGGCCTTGACGCGCCCAGCGGGCACCGAGACACTCCACTGCATGCGGGCAGCCGTGCTCGACCGGCCTGGTCAGGTAAGCGTTCGGCATATTGATCCCCCGGTGCCGGGGGAGCGCGCGCTGATACGGGTAGCACAGGCCGGCCTGTGCGGCACTGACCTCAAGATCGCCGCTGGGGAGATCCCGGTCGCGCTGCCCCGGGTGCTGGGCCACGAGATGACCGGCTGGGTGGACCGGGCCGGCGCCGCGGCCTGGTCCCGGCGGGCACACCGGTGCTGGTCAACCCGGCCCTGTTCTGCGGGCACTGCGGGCTGTGCCGCCGCGACCTGCCCCAGCTGTGCCGCCGCGGCGGGCTGCTCGGCCGTGACACCGACGGGGTGTTCGCCGACCTGGTGGCGGTGGACGAGGCCGCCTGCACCCGCTGCCGCCCGGCTTACCGAGCGCCGGGGCGGCGCTGCTCCAGGTGCTGTCCACCTGCGTGCACGCGCAGTCGCTGCTCACCGTCCGGCCGGACGACAGTGCGGTGGTGGTGGGCCTCGGCGTCAGCGGGCTGCTGCACGTGCAGCTGCTGCGCGACCGCGGCGTCCCGGTCATCGTCGGGGTAACCCGATCGGCGGCCAAGCGCGAGCTGGCCCGGCAATTCGGCGCCACCGCAACGGCCGGGCCCGAGGACGCGGCGGAAGCGGTCGCCGCCCAGACCGGCGGCCAGGGCGCGGACCTGGCCATCGAGACCGCGGGCAACCAGCACGCGCTGGGACAGGCCATGCGGCTGGCCGCACCGGGCGGGACCGTGCTGGTGTACGGGACCACGGTGCCCAGCGCGGACGGCCTGCCCACCTACGACTGGTACGTCAAGGAGCTGACCATCCGCAACACCCGGGCGGCCCGCCCACGGGACTGCGACCTGGCCATCCGGCTGTACGCGGACCGCCGGGTGGACCTGGCCCCGCTGGTCACCGCGCGGTTCCCGGTCGAGCAGGCCGCCCGCGCGCTGGCCGCGTGCGCCGAGCCCGGCCAGCTCAAGGTGGTCCTCGACGTGGCTGACCAGCCGGGCTGAGCCCGGGCCAGGAATGCGCCCGGCGTGAGCTGCGTTATCGATTCCCGGACCGGCCGCCGGGCACTGTAAGCTATGTGGGCTTCCAGCTCAGCGGCGGAGTAGCTCAGTCAGGCAGAGCAAGCGGCTCATAATCGCTGTGTCGCCGGTTCAAGTCCGGCCTCCGCTACCCAGGAAAGTAACCGCCCACCAGAGAAAGGCACTCCATCGTGGCTGCCACCGACGTCAGGCCCAAGATCACCCTGGCCTGCCAGGAGTGCAAGCACCGTAACTACATCACCAAGAAGAACCGGCGCAACGACCCGGACCGGCTGGAGCTGAAGAAGTACTGCCCCAACTGCCGGTGCCACCGGCCGCACCGCGAGACCCGCTAATCCCGCGGGGATGCCCGTCAACCAGGATTTCGTCGGCCGGACGTATCCGGCCACGAAGCCTTATGAGGTCAGCCGGGTAAAGATCGCCGAGTTCGCGGACGCCATTGGCGACCCGAGCCCGGTCTACCGTGATAAGGACGCGGCGGTGGCCGCCGGGTACCCGGATGTGATCGCGCCGCCCACGTTCCCCATCGTGGTGACCATGGCTTCCTCCGGCGCGGCGGCGGCCGACCCCGGCGCTCGGCCTGAACTACGCCATGGTGGTGCACGGCGAGCAGCGCTTCGAGTACACCCGGCCGCTGCGCGCCGGCGACGTGGTGACCGCGCAGTCCACCATCGAGAGCATCCGGTCGGTCGGCAGCAACACGCTGCTGAACACCCGCACCGACCTGCGGACGGTGGCCGGGGAGCACGTGTGCACGGCCTTCTCGATCATCGTGGAACGCGGGGCCACGGGATGACGGCCCAGGTCAAGTACGCCGACGTCGAGGTGGGCAGCGAACTGCCCGCGGCCAGCTTCCCGGTCTCACGGCTCAGCCTGGTCAAGTACTGCGGCGCGTCCGGCGACTTCAACGTGATCCACTGGAACGAGCGCATCGCCAAGTCGGTCGGCCTGCCCGATGTCATCGCGCACGGCATGTTCACCATGGCCCAGGCGGGCCGGTACATCACCGACTGGGCCGGCGACCCGGGCGTCGATGACCGAGTTCGGCGTCCGGTTCTCTGCCCCGGTGGTGGTGCCCGACGACGACACCGGCGCGACCATCGAGGTGACCGGCACCGTCGAGGAGAAACTGGACGGGAACCGGGTCGCGGTGGCGCTGACCGCCCGCTCGGCCGGGGCCAAGGTGCTCACCCGGGCCCGGGCCGTCGTCCGGCTGCCCTGACTGACCGGCCGTGACGCGGCCGCCGTCGCTACTATGACTGCCGATGCCATCCGTCCGTGACCAGGTGCTGCTGGCTGGCCTCACCACGCTCGGAGTGGGTGGGCCGGCCCGGCGTTTCCTGCGGGCCGGCACCGAAGCGGAGCTGATCGCGGCGGTCCGTGACGCGGACGGCCGCGGGGAACCGCTGCTCATCCTGGGCGGCGGCAGCAACCTGGTGATCGCGGACGCGGGCTTTCCCGGCACCGTCGTCCAGGTGGCCACCCGCGGCATCCACCAGGAACCGGACGGTAGCCGACGCGGTCCGGCTGACCGTCGCGGCCGGCCAGGACTGGGACGGCGTGGTCGCGTCCTGCGCCGGGACCGGCCTGGCCGGCCTGGAATGCCTGTCCGGCATCCCCGGCCTGACCGGGGCCACCCCGATCCAGAACGTCGGCGCCTACGGCCAGGAGGTGGCCGAGGTCATCACCACGGTCCGGGTCTATGACCGGGACCACGGCGAGGTGACCGAGCTGGCCGCCCGGGACTGCGGGTTCGGCTACCGGACCAGCATGTTCAAGCGGGACGGCAGCGGCCGGCGGGTCGTGCTGGGAGTCACGTTCCGGCTGCGGCCCGACGACTGGTCCGGGCCGGTCCGGTACGCCGAGCTGGCCCGCTCACTGGGCGTGCCGGAAGGCGGCCGGGCCCCGCTGGCGGCGGTGCGCGAGGCCGTGCTCACGCTGCGCCGGGGCAAGGGCATGGTGGCCGACCCGGCCGACCCGGACAGCCGCAGCGCGGGCTCGTTCTTCACCAACCCGGTCCTGGACGACGCGCAGTTCGCCGCGCTGCAGAAGCTGGTCGGCGAGGACGTGCCGATCCCGCGGTTCCCGGCCGGCCCGGGCCAGGTCAAGGTGCCTGCCGCGTGGCTGATCGGCCAGGCCGGCTTCGGCAGGGGCTACCCGGGCCGGGCGGGCCGCGCGCGCATTTCCAGCAAGCACACGCTGGCCCTGGTCAACCCGGGTGATGCCACCGCGGCCGATATCGCCGGCCTGGCCCGCGAGATCCGCGATCAGGTCCGGGACGAGCTCGGGGTGGAACTGACCTGCGAGCCCGTCCTGGTCGGCCTCAGCCTCTGACCAGCCCGCTGAGCGCGATCACGGCCAGCGTGCCGGCCAGCAGGAACGGGCCGAACGGGAGCTGGGTCTTCCGGCTGGCCCGGCCGGCCGCGATCAGCCCGAGCCCGGCCACGGCGGCCAGCAGGTAGCCCAGGAACAGCCCGGCGGCCACCTCGGCCAGCCCGAGCCAGCCCAGGTAGAGGCCGAGAATCCCGGCCAGCTTCACGTCCCCCCAGCCCAGGCCGGCCGGGTAGATGATGGCCTGAACCAGGAACAGCGCCAGCGCGAGGCCCAGGCCGGCCAGCGCGCCGAGCAGGTGCCGGCCGCCGCCCGGCAGCAGCAGCGCGGCCAGGCCGAGCAGGGCCAGCGCGGCCGGGTAGGACGGCAGCGTGAGCCGGTCCGGCAGCCGCCGCTCCCGTGCGTCGATCACGGCCAGCGCGGCCCCGGCCACGGCCAGGTAACCGTAGGCGGGCAGCTCCGGGCTCAGCCCGAAACGCCAGATCATCATGCCCAACGCCAGTGCCGCGCCAGCCGCGATCGCCCCGGCCGCAGCCGTCCGGGGCCGGTCCAGGCGGGCGCCACGGCCGCCGCCACGTCAGCCGCAATCGCCCGCACCCCGGCCGTCCGGGGCCGGCCAGTACGGGTGCCGCCGTCCACGTCAGCCGCCGCCGTTGATGCTCTGGATCTCCACCACCGGGAACGGCGCCGTCTGCCCGCTGGTCAGGATGGCCGGCATCCGGTTTGGCCCGGGGCCGTTGAGCACGCCCGGGCCCCAGGTGACTGACCAGCGCATGGTCGCGCCCACCACCGCGCCCTGGGCCGGGGCCTGCCACAGCACGCCGCAGTCCGGCGGGGTGCCCGCTCCGGCGTTCGCCGGGGCCCGGCCGGTCCGGAAGTGCGAGCCACCCGCCCCGCAGCCCGCCGAATAGGGGGCACCCTGCCCGCTGCGCACGGTTACGCGCAGCGCCCCGCGCGTAGCCAGCTGGGCCCACACGCTGACCGTCTCGTTGCCCAGCGTGGCGGTCACCTCGTAGGCGTCCGGCCGCCCGGTCACCGCGCTGACCGGCCGGGTCTGCGCCCAGACGTAGCTGGCCAGGTTCACATAGCCCTTAGCGGCCGGGTTGACGGTCAGCGCAGGCGCCGGGATCCGCATGTGGTTGTAGGCGTAGGCGGCCAGCGTGGCCAGCGGCACCGGCGGCTCAGCGGGCGTTATGCCCGGTGCGGCCCAGGCGAACAGCGGGAACGTCTTGCAGACCTGCTGGGCCGCGGCGGACGCGGCCGGGTTGACCGGCAGCTGCCACCAGAAGCCGGCCGGCACCGGATGATCTTTGAGGAACCCCCGGGCCTGCTGCACCGACTTGAACACGCCGAACGGGGTGCCGGGGGCGGCGAAGCCGAAGTTCTGGATGATGTACCGGCTGCCGGTGGCGGTGTCGCCGATGGACTGCCACAGGCAGGGTGGCGGCGGGACCGGCAGCGGGACCTGGGCGGTGCCGGTGGCGCCGAAGTCGCCCTTCAGCGCGATCAGGTTGCTCAGCAGCACCGAGCAGGTGCTGCCGGTGCAGCCGACGCCGGAGCCCGCGCTGGCCGGGGCGGGCACGGCCAGCGGGGCGAGCAGCGCGGCCAGCAGCAGGCCCGCGGCGGCCCGCCGGGTCATGGCCTGCACTCCCTGGCCTGCGGATAATAAATGACCGGGTTGACGGAGATAACCCGCCACTGCCCATTCCGGAGGGCCAGAACGTCGGTGTTCAGGTAGTAATGCTGATTGGCCGGGGCGTGGTCAGGGACGATCTTTCCGGTGGCCAGGCTGGTGTTCGCCGACCGCGCGTTGTCGAAGCATTCCGACACATCGATCGCGCCCGGCTCGGTGGGGTCGGGGAACGCGCTCAGGTGCGAGAAGGTGATCGTTCCGGTGAACGATTCGGTGGTCACGTCCGGCTCGGCCAGATTCGATTCGAGCGCGCCGCGCACAGGCCCGTAGACATAATTGGTCCAGCGGTCGTCCTGATTTCCGCGATATTCCGCGTAGAGCCAGGCCAGCAGGAAATCCTTGGCCGCGATGACCGCCCGGATCTGGCCGCGGGCGCGGGGCAGCCAGCCCGGCATCACGATGTGCACATCCGGGCCGAACGGCGGCCAGGTGAGCAGGTCCGGGCCGGATCGATGGGCTGTCCCGTGGGCGCTGCCGCCCGCACTGCCGCCCGCACTGTGGGCCGCCCCTGGCGCGGTCGCACCGGCCGGGCGGAACATGCCGGGCGCGGGCCCGCAGCCCGCCGCCAGCACGCTGGCGGCGGCCAGCACGGCCACGCTGAGTCCGGCCATCGGCCGTTCTCGCCGCATGCGTTGCCTCCGTTTCCCCGGATGATGGCGCGAACTCTACCAATAACGATTGTTCCGGCAAGGCTCGTTAGCCGGGTGGTAAGCATCCCGCAATTGTTTAACGACGTTAGTACTAAGTTGCTAACCAATATTGAAGATAGCGCTGGCTCACGGCAAAGTGAGTTTCCTCCTTATCTGCCCTATGGATAGCGTCATGTGGCTTTATGGTGAAGCACGGAAGGCAGGCTTACCGCAAGGAGACCGCTGAGGAATGCCACCACACGACCGTGGGACCCTGCCGCGCAGCTCGGACCAGCAGCCGATCTGGGCGGAGCCGACCGCGCCCGGCGCGCGCCGGCCGCCGCCGGCCACGCGAGCGCAGGCCCGCGCTGGCCGCACTGGCCGTGCTGCTCATCCTGGGTGGCGCCCTGGCGGCCGGCTTTCTGGTGCTGCAGAGTGGCAAGCGGGTCGCCGCGATCGAGATCTCGGCGCCGGTCGGTGCGGGCCAGCGCATACCGCCGGGCGCGATGCAGCAGGTGCAGATCGCCGCGGACAGCGGGCTGGACTACGTGCCCTGGGCCGAGGCCGGCCAGGTCAGCCGGTTCTTCACCGTCAGCGCCATCCCGGCCGGCACGCTGCTGACCCGGGCCATGGTCGCCGCGACCGGGGCCTCGGTGACCGGGAAGGCCGTGGTCGGGCTGGCGCTCAAGGACGGGCAGCTGCCCCGCGGCCTGCAAGACGGCGATCACGTGGCCATCTACCAGGTCAGCGACGCACAGGAGACCTGCCCGGGCGGATCGGGCGGGCTGCTCACCGCCAACGCGCTGGTGCTGGCCATCGGCGCCCCGGCGGCCACGTCCGGCAGCCAGGCCCAGGCCGACGTGGAGGTCGCGGTCAACCCGGCCAACGCCGGCGCGGTGGCCTGCAACGCGGCCAACGGCGTCGTGGGCATCGCGGTGCTGCCCGCCGGGGGCGCGGTGGGACTCGGCCCCACGTCAGGCACCACGACCACTCCAAACAGCGGCGCCGGGTCCACGGCACCGGGCGGCGGGGCCGGTTCTGCATCGGCGTCACCCGGTGCCGGGACCGGCTGAGATGGCGCTGATCGCGGTGGCCGCGGACAAAGGCGCACCCGGCGTGACCACGACGGCTACCGCGCTGGCCACGGTCTGGCCCCGGCCGGTCGTGCTGGCCGAGTGCGATCCGGCCGGCGGGGACATCGTCTACCGGCTGCCCGGCGCGCACGGCAGGCGGCTCGACCCGCGGCGCGGGCTGCTCAGCCTGGCCGTGGCCGCGCGGCACGGGCTCGAGCCGGGGCAGGTCTGGGAGCACGCGCAGCGGCTGCGCGGCGGGCTCGACGTCCTGGCCGGGGTGACCAACGCGGAGCAGGGCAGCGGAATCGAGCCGCTCTGGGGCCCGGTCGGCGGCCTGCTGGCCGCGCTGCCCGGCGCCGACGTCATCGCGGACTGCGGCCGGCTCGGCCCGGATGGCCCGCACTACGAACTGCTCGCCGCGGCCGCCATCGTGGTCCTGATTATCCGGCCCAGCCTCGGTGAGGTGCTGCGCCTGCGGGACCGGGTGGCGGCCGTGGCGCTGGCGGCCGGCCGCCGCGGCGGCCGCGAGCCAAGGATCGGCGTCCTGGTGGTCGCCGAGCGCCGTGGTTACCGCCACGCGCTGGCCGAGGTGAGCCACGCGGTAGGCGGCGCGAACAGCCCGGTTGGCCTGGTCGCCGGGATCGCCTACGAGCCGAAGAGCGCCCAGCGGCTGCGCGGCGAGTGGGGTGGCCGGCTGGACAAGTCCCTGCTGATCCGGACGGCCCGGGACGTCGCGGGCCAGCTGGCTGGGGATTGGGTGCCCAGCGCCCGGCCGTCCAGTACGGGGCCAGTACGCGCCCGGCTGGCCGGTGCGCGGGCTGGCCGGTGCCGGTGGCTGGGCGGTGCGGGGCTGGGCGGTGCCGGGCCGGCCCGGGCCTGGCGGGTGCTGGCCTGCCCACGGGCGCCGGGCTGGCGGGCGCGCCGCGGCCGGCCCACGCCGCGCCGGGGTCCGGACCGCGGCCAGCTGGTGCCGCGCGGTCCGCGGGCCCGGCCAGCCTGCGGGCCTGGCCCAGCCCGCGGCCGCGGCGCAGGTCAACGGCCATGGGCTGCACACAGCCGCCGGGACCCAGGAGACGAGGGCCTGGGCACCCGGCGCCCGGGAGCCCGGCCGCCCGGGCCAACGGGCGGCCGGCTGTCGCGGCCTCAGCCGGGCCGCCCACCGTGGCCTCAGCCGGGCCGCCCACCGCGGACTGGACCGCTACCCAGGCCGCATCAGCCGCTGGCCCGCGCACCTGGGACCGGCAGCAGCATCACGAGGAAGCGGCCGGCCCGGGCCACCCTGGCCCGACCCGGCCTGGCCCGGTTCCGCGCCGGGACGGCCGCCGGCCGGCCAGCAGCGGAACGGCTACCCGTCCGCGGCCGAGCTGACCGCGGCCCGGGTGACCGCCGCCCAGGTGGCCGCGGACCAGCTGGCCGCGGCCGAGCTGACCGCGGCCCAGGCCGCGGCGGCCCGGCTCACCGCGGCCCAGGCGCCGGGCGCCCGGCCGGCCGCCGGGCGGCCCGGGCGGCGCGGCACGGGCCGGGGCCGCCACGCGGGCCGGCCCGCACAGCCTGCCGCCGATCCCGACGCAACCGGGCCCAGCACCGGCCGGGCCCGGCCGCGCGGCTGGTGACGGCGTGGACCACACCCTGGTCAAGCGGCTGCGCAGCGAGGTCGGCGACCGGCTGGCCGCGCAGCGGCGGCAGGACGCGGCGGCCGGCCTGGCCCCGATGTCCGGCGAGGACGAGCGGCAGTTCGCCCGCGCGCTCATCACCCAGGTGCTGGAAGACCACGCGCGCAACGAGATAACCGCGGGCCGGGCGCCGCCCACCGCGCCGGAAGAAGAAGACCTGGCCGCGGCGGTGCACGCGGCCCTGTTCGGCGTGGGGCGGCTGCAGCCGCTGCTGGACGACCCGCACCTGGAGAACATCGACATCAACGGCTGTGACCGGGTCTTCCTGAGCTACGCCGACGGGCGCGAGGTGCTGGCCGAGCCGGTGGCCGAGACCGACGACGAACTGGTCGAGCTGATCCAGGTGCTGGCCGCCTACGCCGGGCTGTCCAGCCGCCCGTTCGACACCGCCAACCCGGAGCTCGACCTGCGGCTGCCCGACGGGGCCCGGCTGTCCGCGGTCATGGACGTGACGCAGCGCCCGGCGGTGTCCATCCGCCGGGCCCGGATGGGCAAGGTGTTCCTGGCCGACCTGGTCGGCAACGGCACGCTGCTGCCCCAGGCGGCCACGTTCCTGGCCGCCGCCACCGCCGCACGGAAGAACATCATGATCGCGGGGGCCACCAACGCCGGTAAGACCACCCTGCTCCGCGCGATCGTCAACCAGATCCCGCCGGGGGAGCGGCTGATCACCGTCGAGCGCGCCCTGGAGCTGGGCATCGATCACGTCCCTGACCTGCACCCGAACGTGGTCGCGTGCGAGGAACGGCTGCCGAACTCCGAGGGCCAGGGCGCCATCACCATGGCCGACCTGGTCCGCCGCTCGCTGCGGATGAACCCCAGCCGGGTCATCGTCGGCGAGGTGCTCGGCGACGAGATCGTCACCATGCTCAACGCGATGTCACAGGGCAACGACGGCTCGCTGTCCACCATCCACGCGAACTCCTCGATGGAGGTGTTCAACCGCATCGCCACCTACGCCATCCAGTCCGCCGAGCGCCTACCGGTGGAGGCGACCCACATGCTGATCGCGGGCGCAATCGACTTCGTGGTGTTCCTCGAGAAGCGCAACGAGTACGAACGTGGCGGCCGGCTGCGCCGGTTCGTCAGCAGCATCCGGGAGGTCACCGGCGTGGACGGCCGGGTGCTGTCCAACGAGACGTTCAGCGCCGGGCCCGGATGGCCGCGCGGTGCCGCACGCCCCGGTGTCCTGCCTGGCCGAACTGACCGAGCACGGTTACGAACCAGCCGGAGGTGGGTGGTGAACAGCCTGTTCGCGGCGGGACCGCTGCTCGCGGTCATGCTCGGTGCGGTGGTGGGCGGCGGCCTGTTCCTGCTGCTGGCCGCGCTGCGCGGCGGGCCGGCCCGGCGGGGCGGCAGCCGGGCCGGGAAGCTCGACCGCCAGCTGCGCGGTCTGGCCGGCCCGCGCGGCGCGCTGGCCCTGCTGGCCGCGGTGCTGGTGCTGCTGCTCACCCGGTGGGTGGTCGGCGCGATCGGGGTGGCGCTGCTCATCGTGGCCTGGCGGACGCTCGGCGGGGCCGCTGGGGAGCGGCGCAGCATGGCCCGGCTGGAAGCGCTGGCCACCTGGACCGAGTCGCTGCGCGACACGATCGCCGGCGCGGCCGGTCTTGAACAGGCGATTCCGGCCTCGCTGCGGGTGGCCGGGCCGTCGCTGCGCGACCCGCTGGCCCGGCTGGTGGACCGGCTGCATACCCGGCTGCCGATGCCCGACGCGCTGCGCCGGTTCGCCGACGACCTGGACGACCCCGGCGCCGACCTGATCATAGCGGCGCTGATCATCAACGCCCGGCTGCGCGGGCCCGGCCTCCGTGACCTGCTCGGCGCGCTGTCCGCCTCGGTCCGCGAGGAGCTGGACATGCGGCGCAAGGTCAACGCGGAACGCCGGTCCACCCGGCGCAGCGCGCAGATCGTGGTCGGCGTGTCGGTGGGCCTGGCCCTCGGGCTGGCCCTGTTCAACCGGAGCTACGTGCAGACCTACGACAGCCCGCTGGGCCAGCTGGTGCTGGCCGTGGTGGTGGCCCTGTACGCGGCCGGCTTCGTCTGGATGCGCCGGCTGGCCACGTTCGAGGCCCCGCAGCGGCTGCTGCTCGGCCCCGGCCCCCTCCCGCCGGACGGCGCCGGGCGCGCCGCCGCCAGCCCGGGAGCGCGGTCATGACCCGGGCCTTGCTGGCCGGGGCGCTGGCCGGGGCCGGGCTGTTCCTGTTCCTGCTGGCGCTGGTGCCCAGGCGGGCCAGCCTGGCCCGCCAGGTGGCCACATTCGACGGGCCGCGCCTGCCGCCCCTACGGGCGGGGGCGGGACAGCGGGACGGGCGGGTCAGCCGGCGGCTCGGCCGGGCGCTGGCCGCGTTCTGCGCCGAGCAGGGCTGGGAGTTCCCGTCGCTGCGGGCCAACCTGTCCATCGTCGGCCGGTCGTTCGAGAACTTCCTGGCCACCAAGGTGCTGCTGGGCCTGTTCGGGCTGCTGCTCGGCCCGCTGCTGCTGGCGCTGTTCGGGCTGGCCGGGGTGCGCATCCCGGTGGTCATCCCGGTCTGGCTCGGCCTGGCCGTCGGCGGCGCCTTCTTCTTCCTGCCCGACCTGGAGGTCAAGCAGCAGGCCGACGCCAGGCGCCGCGACTTCCGGCACGCGATCGGCGCCTTCCTCGACCTGGTCTCGATGAACCTGTCCGGCGGCCGGGGTGTGCCCGAGGCGCTGATGGCGGCCAGCGAGATCGGCTCCGGCTGGGCGCTGTGGCGGCTGCGCGACGCGCTGGCCAACGCCCGGATCACCGGCCAGACGCCCTGGCAGGCGCTGGGCGCGCTGGGCGAGGAGGTCCGGGTGGACGAACTGCGCGACCTGGCCGCCGCGCTCAGCCTGGTGGCCGACGACGGCGCCAAAGTACGCGAATCGCTGACCGCCCGCGCGGCCAGCCTCCGCCGCCGTGAGCTCGCCGATCTGGCCGGCCAGGCGGGCGAGAAATCCCAGTCGATGCTGGTCGCGCAGATGCTGCTGTGCGCCGGATTCCTGATCTTCCTCACCTACCCCGTGGTGGGAGTACTGCTCGGCACCTGAGATTGGAGGACGCAGATGGGAAGCATGCACGCCAGGCTCGATTTCCTGTGCGCATTCCTGGGCACTCACCTCGCCCGGCTGCGCGCGGCCCGGCAGCAGCAGGACCGCGGCGCATCCGCGGTTGAGCTGGCCATCATCACCGCCGTCATCATCGGCATCGCCGGAATCGTGCTGGCCGCCATCAATATCTTCGTCACCAACGAGAGCGCCAAGATCAGCGGCGGATGATGGCGACCAGCGTCCGCCGCCGCTTGCCGCGCCTCGATGCGCCGCGGCGACCGAGGGGTCCTGAGGCGCCTCCCGCGGCCCCCCCGCCGGGTCGTCCCCCCGGACAGCAGAGCGCGGCTCCAGCGCGGTCGAACTGGCTGTGCTGGCCCCGGCGCTGATGCTGATCTGCATGCTGATCCTGCAGTTCGGGCTGTGGTTCAATGCCCGCCAGGCCGCGCTGGCCGCGGCCCAGGCCGGCGCGCTGGTAGCACGGGAACAGGCGGCCACCAACCCGGACTGGGCCGGCCTGGCGCAGGGCGCCGCGGCGCGCTACTACGACGGCCTGCATACCAGCCTGCTGGGCCGGCTCACCGCGCACACCTCCGGGAACCCACGGACCGCGGTATTCGTCACGGTCAGCGGCCCGCTGGGTTATTCGGTGTTCGGCTTCTTCGGGCTGCACCTGACCATTTCGGCCACCGCCGGCGGCCCGGTGGAATGCTTCCGCCCGCCGGGGCAGAGCGGCTGCGGATGATGCGCGGGCAGCGTGGCTCCATGTCGGTCGAGCTGGTCATCGTCACGCCCGGTCTGATCCTGCTGCTCCTGCTGGTCGGCGCGGCGGGCCGGGTGGTGGAGGCCCAGGGGCACCTGGACGGCGCGGCCCGGGACGCGGCCCGGGCCGCGTCCCTGGCCCAGTCCCTGCCGCAGGCCGGCCAGGCCGCGCTGCAGGCCGCCCAGGCCGACCTGGGCAGCACCAGCTGGTGCGCGGCCGGCAGCGTGCAGGCTCAGGTGGCCGGGTTTCCCGCGGCCGGCCAGCCGGTCCAGCCGGGCGCGGCGGTGACCGTGACGGTGACCTGCGACGTGAACATGAGCCCGTTCGGCCTGCTCGGCTTCCACCCCACCACGGTCTTTAGCAGCCAGGCGGTAGCGCCGCTGGACGTGTTCACCTGCCGGGCGCCGGGATGTTGAGCGGGGGGTCGCCCCGCCGGGTTCTAGCCGCGGCGGCGTGCCGCTCGGTGCGGAGCACCGATCGGGGCCTCAGCCCGCACGGCCGGCTCCGCCGGCCTCGGCGCGGAGCGGCGATCGGGGGGTTCCGGGGTCCCGGGGCGGCGTCCCCCCGGGTCAACACGGCTCGGTGGCGGTGTTCACCGTGATCTTCGCGATCGCGGTGGTCGTGCTCACCGCGCTGATCGTGGACGGCGGCGTGGCCATGAACGCCAGGGAACGGGCCGCGGACATCGCCGAGCAGGCGGCCCGGGCCGCGGCCGGCGACATCGACGTGGCCGCGCTGCGCAGCACCGGGACCGCCACCATCGGGCCCGGCGCGTGCATCCTGGCCGGCCAGCTAGTGCAGCAGTACGCGGCCGGTTCTGGCACCGGCGTAGACGCGGTGACCAGCGCCGCCATGGACGGCTGCACGGTGGGCGCGGACACGGCCACCGTCCAGGTCACCATCACTACCCGGCCCCTGATCCCCGGGGTGCTGGGCGACTTCACCGAGACCGCGCAGGAGAGCGCCACCGCGCAATGCGGGATCAATCAGGGAGCACTCTGCTGATGTCAGCACCAATTCCGTACGCCCGCCGCCGCACGCCGATGGACCTGCTCATCGGGCTGCTGGCCACGGCCGCCCTGCTCGCGCTCACCGCCGGGGTGCCACTGGCCCTGGTAGCCGTGTTCGGCCTGCCCGTGCCGCACTCGCTGTCCGTGCTCACCCACCAGCTGGACGTGCTGAGCATCCTGCGGCTGCTGTCGGTAG
Source organism: uncultured Actinomycetes bacterium (assembly GCA_963747705.1). Taxonomy (GTDB): domain Bacteria; phylum Actinomycetota; class Actinomycetes; order Streptosporangiales; family Streptosporangiaceae; genus RYN-230. The sequence goes on from CAVVGF010000056.1 coordinate 135,609, forward strand.
CCGTCTGGCTGGCCTGGCTGCAGCTGGTCTGGTGTGTCATCGCCGAGGTCAGGGCGGCGGTGCGGAACGCCGGGAGGCCGGCCCGGGTGCCGCTGGCCGGGGGCACCCAGGCCCTGGTGCACCGGCTGGTCGCCGCCGCGTTGCTGACGTTCGCCGCGACGGCCGCGCTCTCACCGGCGTTCAGCCAGCCCGCCGTACCCCAGGCCGCCCACCAGGCACTGCATCAGCCGCGATCGGGCCAGGGCCACCACGCCGCCACCGCCACCGGCCGGCACGCGGCCAGCGCGCCGGCGCTGGCCAGCCCGCCGGTACTGGCCGGGCCGCCGCAAGTCGCCCATTCGCCGTTCGGTGGGCACCCTCAGCACCACCGGCCGCCCAGCCCCGGAGCACACCAGCCACAAGGAACGCACGTGCCTCGGGAGAACCATGTGCCGCGCGAGACTCACATCCCGCACACCGCCCATCCCCTCCGGATGGAGAAGATCTACGTGGTGCAGCCGCCTGGCCGGTTCCACGAGAGCCTGTGGGAGATCGCGCAGAAGTTCCTCGGTGACGGCCGCCGGTACCGGGAGATCTTCGAGCTGAACGCGGGCCAGATCCAGCCGGACGGCACCAAGCTCACCAGCGCCAGCCTGATCCGGCCGGGCTGGGTGCTGCACATGCCCCGGGACGCCCGCGGCCCGGGGATCGAGGTGGTCACCGCGCCGGCCCAGCCGGGCACCGAGCGGCCGCCCCGGCTGGCCCCGGCGCAGCCAGCGGGCAGGCCAGCCAGGCGCCCGCGGGCCAGCAGGCCCAGCCCGGCGCCGGGGGGCACCGTACCGGCGACGATGCGACGGCCCGGTCTGACGCTTCCGGGCGCCGGGCGGCCGGGGATAGCGCAACGTCCGGGCACCCGGCGGCCGCGGCGGACACGTCGGCCCGGCGCCAAGGGGCGGGGGAGGGCACGGCGGCCCGGCACCGGACGGCCGGGGACAGCTCCGTGGCCCGGAACCAGGCGGGGGAGGATGCGGCGGCCGGGCGGCAGGCAGCAGCGGCACGGCACCCGGCTAGGCCAGTCAGCACCGGGCGGCACGAGGCGGGCGCGGTTGGC
>CAVVGF010000057.1:0-22451 GCA_963747705.1 uncultured Actinomycetes bacterium
CCTCATCGTGTGCGGGGACGACGCGCTGGCCTTCCGCGTCGTCGAGGAACTGGCCACCAACTACGGCGAGCGGGTCACCGTGCTGCTCGGCTCGGCCAGCCGCGGCCACGGGCCGCGGATCGCCCAGCTGCCCGGCGTCCGGGTCATCGAGCGGCTGGACCTGGACAGCGCCGCATTCGCCGCGGCCCAGGTGCACTCGGCCCGGGCGATCGCCATGCTGGGCCGCGATGACCTGGGCAACTTCCACGCCGGGCTGCGGGCCCAGGACCTCAACCCGGATCTGCGCATGGTGATGCGGATCTTCAACACCGGTCTGGGCGAGCGGATGCGCGCGTTCTTTCCCGACTGCGCGGTGCTGTCCAGCTCGGCGATGGCGGGCCCGTCGTTCGTGGCCGCCGCATTAGGCGAGCCCACGCCCAGCCATGTCCGGCTGGCTGGCCGCACCCTGTACGTGGCCCGCACCGGGCAGGCCGACGCCACCCAGGTGCTCTGCGGCCTGTCCAGCCCCGGCCCCCGCACCGCCCCCGGGCTGCTGCCGCCCACCCCGGCCACCGCCGACCTGGTCCTCGCGGTGGCGGACGGCACCCCGCGCAACCCGCTGACCCGGCCGCGCCGCCGGCCGCTCCGGTTTCTGGCCGACCTGACCCGTCTGCTGCTGCGCAGCAAGCTCGGCCTCGTCTTCACCGGCCTGTTCGTGCTGGTGCTCTGCGGTTTCCTGCTGCTGGCCACGTCGGGCCGGTACTCTCTGCCGAACGCGCTGTACCTGACCGCGCTGGACGCGGCGGGCGCCGCGGTCGCCAGCGCACAGCTGGGCACCCCGGAGAAGGTGGCCCAGTTCCTGCTCACGTTCACCGGGCTGGCCTTCCTGCCGGTGGTGACGGCGGCCGTGGTCGGCGCCCGGCTCACCGGCTCGGTGCGCGGCCACGACCGCCCGCTCAGCGATCACGTGATCGTGGCGGGCCTGGGCAACGTGGGGACCACGATCTTCGGCCAGCTGCACGATCTGGGCGTGGACGTGGTCTGCGTGGACAAGAACGAGCACGCGGCGGGCGTCCGGCTGGCCCGGCGGCTGGGCCTGCGGGTGGTGATCGGCGAAACGCACCGGGAGGAGACCCTGCGGGCGGCGGGCATCAGCACCAGCCAGGCCCTGGTCTCGGTTACCGACAGTGACATCGTGAACCTGGAAACCGCGCTGCACGCCCGGGCGCTCGCCCCGGACCTGCGCCTGGTGCTCCGGCTGTCCGACGACGACCTGGCCGAGCGGGTGCAGAAGACGGTGGGCAACACGATCTCGCGCAGCGTGCCCTACCTGGCCGCGCCCGCGTTCGCCGCGGCCATGCTGGAACACCAGGTACTGCGCACGATCCCGGTCGGCCGGCACGTGCTGCTGATCGGCGATGTCGGGGTGAGCGCCGGGTCGGAGCTGGCCGGGCAGCCGGTGCGGGACGTGCACCACCCCGGGTCGGTCCGGGTGATCGCGGTGCGCCGGGCCGCCGCCAACGGGGTGGACTGGGCGCCAGACCCGGGCTACCGGATCAGCCCGCAGGACCGGATCTACGTGCTGGCCACCCAGACCGGGCTGAGCGAAGTGCTGGCCCGCAGCCAGACCACCGGTTCCTGATATGCATGTCAGTCAGGGCAAACCTGGGTCTCCCGCCAGGAGGTATCCGGCGTTACGCTCAGGGCGTATCTTCCATGTGGTTCTGCTGAGCCGCCTGTGAAGAGGGCCTTCAATTAGCCCGCACGCCGACCCGGTCATCGGTGGATCCCACGGCCGGGCAGCGCACGCCTCATCAGGAGGAAGCACTTGAGCGTCAACGAGGACACACACACCACACCGGTGGCCGCACCGGTCTCCGGGATAGCCGACCCAGCGCCACTCGGGCTGGCCGCCTTCGCGCTGACCACATTCCTGCTCTCGGCGTTTAACGCCGGGTGGATGACCCGCTCCAGCGGCCTGGCCTGGGTCGGCTACGCGTTCGCCTATGGCGGCCTGTGCCAGCTGCTGGCCGGCATGTGGGAATTCCGCAACCGGAACGTGTTCGGCGCGACCGCGTTCGCCAGCTACGGCGGCTTCTGGATCGGCCTCTTCTTCTACTTCCAGCTTTACGGGGCCAAGCTGGCCACCCACCCGCTCACGGCCGGCCTGTTCGCCAAGGACGTCGGCTGGATCCTGCTCGCCTTCGCCATCTTCAATACGTACATGCTGATCTGGAGCACCCAGGTGAACATGGCCGTGTTCGGGGTCTTCCTGACCCTGGAGCTGACCGAGATCATCCTGTTCATCGGGAACTTCTCGGGCAGCACCGGCACCGTCAAGTTCGGCGGCTACGTCGGGGTGCTCACCGCACTGGTGGCCTGGTACACGTCGGCGGCCGGAGTGGCCAACGGAATGGGCGGCCGGCTCCGGGTGCCGGTCGGCAAGGCCCTGCTCGGGCCGCGCGTCTGAGCTGACCGTTCTGATCCCGGGGGGCCGTTCCTGGCCCCCCGGGATCATGCGTTATCTGGGCCGGGCAGGATGGGCGAGTGGATCTGCACGAGAAGCGCCAGCTCGACCTGGCCGAGCACATGGCGCGGCTGAACCAGCACGTGGCCAAGGCCAAGGCGCACACCCGGCCGTGGCGGTCCATCATCTCGCTGGTGCTGGCGGTCGCGGCCGGCTCGGTGGCCGCGGTGGCGAACACTCAGTTCAAGTACTGGACCGGGCCCGGCAATTACACCCCCAAGCTCATCACCGCGGTGTGCATCGCCGCGTTCCTGGTGTTCGGGGCGAGCGCGGTGGTCGGGCTGGCGGCCAAGACGCGGGAGGTGCTGACCCCCGCGGTAGGCACGTCGCACGCGGCCGTGGTCCGCTACGCCATCCTGCTGGTCGGCGGGGTGGCCGTGCTGGTCATCGTGATCAGCCTGTGCAAGGTGCCGATCGGGCAGCTGCTGGTCGGCGGCGCGGTCACCACGATCCTGCTCGGCATCGCCGGGCAGCAGTCACTGGCCAACATCTTCGCGGGCCTGGTGCTGCTGCTGTCCCGGCCGTTCGTGGTCGGCGACTACATCCGGGTCAAATCCGGCGCGCTTGGCGGGGTGATCGAGGGCCTGGTCACCGAGATCGGCATCACCTACCTGAGGCTGGACACCGACGACGGCCCGGTGAACCTGCCCAACTCACAGGTGCTGGCCGCCGCGACCGGGCCCATTCCCCGGCCGGGAGGTGCGCCGGGGGGTGCGCCGCCGGAGGCGGCGGCCGACCAGGGCGCCCCGGCCCAGGCCCTGCCCGCCCAGGCGCCGCCGGACCAGTCACCACCGGACCAGGCCGCGGCGCCCGACGCGGAACGGGAGCATGGGCCAGCCTGAGCTGAATCAGGCGTGCTTGGCCTCGTACCGGGCCACCACGTCGGCCGGAATGCGGCCGCGGTCGCTGACCGCTATCCCGGTTTCCTTGGCCCAGCTGCGGATGGCCGCGCTGTGCTGGCGGTGCGCGGTGGTGCGCCGTTTGGTCCGCCCGGCCCGGTACGCTGCCCGCCGGGCGTAGCCGGCGTACCGCCCGACCACGTCGTCAAACTTTTGGCTGTGCTTGGCGCACAGGTCGATCTCATAGTCCCGGCCATCCAGGCTGAAGCGCCGGGTCTCATGCTGGCCCTCAGGAATCGCTTTCTGGTCGTAGTCACAGGCAAATGTGACGGACACCTTCTGTGCCACTTGAGGCCCCCCTTCCTCTGGAGGCAAATATATCCTCCCAGGGGCGGCCCAACCATAACGACACCCAAAAACGAGCGGCGGCTATCGTCAATGACGGCCGGGATAGCGTCCCCGTTCCCGGGGCTCGCGATTGCCGCCACGGCGGCCATAGGGGAACGATTCCGCTGGCGGCTCGCTGCCGTAGCTACCCAGCGACTGGTCGGCGGTGTCTTCGCCCCAGTCGCCCTCGTGCTGGCCATAATCGGGGTCGGCCGGATATGCGCCTGAGGCGCCAGCCGGCGGCTCGCCAGGATAATCCGCAATGTCCGGCTGACGGGAATAGTCAGGGTAGCCCGGATCGGCCGGGTAAGCCGGATCGGCCGGGTAACCGGGGGCGTCCCGCCGGTGGCTGCCCGACGATCCACCGCGGTAATCCGCGGGCGCCGCGGGGTAACCGCCGGCGTCGCGGGCGGCATCCCGGCCCGCGTCGCGCCGGTGACTGCCGGACGGCCCGCCGCGGTAGTCCTCCGGGTAGTCCGCGCCCGCCGGGTAGCCGGGGTCAGCCGGGTAACCGCCAGACCGGCCGCTGCCGCGGTACCCGCCGCCGGCCTCCTCGGGGTAGCCGTCCGGCTCGGCCCGCCGGTAGTCCCCGGTGACCGGCACGTCCGGGTACCCGGCGTCGGACGCGGCCCGGAAATCGCCGGTGCCCGCGCCGGTGCGGTAGTCCTCCAGCTGCTCGGCCGGGAAGTCCGGGCTCAGCGGGTCCGGGTAGCCGGCGGAATCGCGCCGGTAGCCGCGGGTACTGTCCTGATCCCGTCCGGCCTGATCCCGTCCGGCCTGATCCCGCCCGGCCCGGTCCGGCATCCGCATGGCCTGGGTGGCCTGGCCCTGATCCGGGCTGCCACCGCCCGGCGCCGCCTCACGGCCCGGCTGGGCATCACGGCCGCCCCGCGAGCCCTTGTCCTGCGGGCCGCGGCGCAGCGCCTCGATCATCCGGGCGAGGTCATCCATGGGCAGCCGGAATGTCCCGGTACAGGTGCCTCCCTGCCAGATGCTGAACACCGCCACGCCGGTGTCGGCGTACCAGCTCAGCCGCATGCTTCGGGAGTCGCCTCGTACGTCGAAGAACACCTCACCGAGCCGGGGCAACGGGGCTGCGTCCGACGCTGACATGCATGCCATGGTGGCGCTGAACTAATGGGTTTGTCCAATTAACGCTGTGACCAGCCTGTGACCAGGGGCGGTGCGGGCAGGCAACGGGCACCGAACATCTATGCCCCGGATTCGCAATCCGGCCTGCGGAACCGGCCTCGCTGATGGCATCATTGATCATCGGTCCGCTGGACAGGACTGGTTTCGACGGGGCGGCTGGCGCTCGGCTGGCCACCCATCCGGCAGGGTTGCTCCACCCGTGCACCATCTCGCTGCCTGGCAAGGCGGTTACGGGTGCCTCGCGGCTGCCCATTGCTCCGGGAACACGCAGGTGCCGCAGGACGTTGCATACCTACGACGGGGCAAAAGCCGCATCGCGCGAAACCAGAAGTCCGACACAACCAGAGGGTCGGCTGGACGGAACGTATCACCACTGAGCTTGTTGAGGAGATCTAGTCATGTCTGAGGTACGGCGGCAGGTTACCCTGCCTCCCCGGCCGAACTGGGGCTGGCAAGATGCCGCCGCGTGCCGCGGCACGGATGTCGTGCTCTTCTTCGGCCCGGACGGGGAGCGGCAGCCGGAGCGGGACATTCGTGAGCGGAAGGCCAAGGCGATGTGCGCCAGCTGCCCGGTCCGCTCAGAGTGCCTGGACTACGCCATTTCCCGGCCGGAGAAGTACGGCACCTGGGGCGGCCTGAACGAGGACGAGCGCGCCTCCGAGCGGCGCCGCCGGATGCGCCGCGCCAACGCCGCCTGATCACGCCTACTGCCACCCCCGCTCACCCCGCAGCCTCCCCATCCCTACGGATAACCCCGCCAACCCGGGCACCCAGCGTGCTATGCCGGGCAGAATGGGCAGATGATCTGCCCGCACTGCCGTCGGCAAGAGCACACCGAGTGCCCGGGTGGCACGTGGTGCGACTGCCAGCACCTCCCCTTGTCCGCCCTCCCGCAGCCACCCGGCCACGAATCGCTGAGCTGGGTCCGGCAGGGCTGACTGCGGCTCGGCGAGTGGAGTTTTCACGGTGAGGCACGGAATAGACGCTCTGCGGGGCCGGTTGGCTCCAGTCGTGGGTACTGTCAGCCTGGCGTGGACCAGCGGCCGGACGCGGAAATTTGCTTCGGTACGCGAACCTGTCTCGACAGCAAGCGCCATCTCGTGTGATCCTCGATACGTGAGCGCTGCAGATCCCCTCCTCGTCGCCCGCAGGCACGTTGACCTGCTCCGGGTGCGCAGCGCCATCTGTCGGCACGGCCGCTGACCACCGCCCGTATTTCGGGCGCGTGCCGCGGCCGGTGCCTGATGCCTGGCGGCAGCCCCAGTGTGCCGCGAGCCAGCAGGACTTCCGGTGCAGCCGGTGACGGCTGCTGTTCCTGCGGCACGCGCCCCCGGACCGAGAAGGGACGCGCCAGATGCCGCCAGCCCCCCGATTGCGCGGGCAGGGCCGTAAAGGCCAGGGCCAGTGGGCCCTTGGGTATCGCGAGCCACTGAACAAGAACGAGGAAAACAAGAAGAACGATGACGGGCTGAACGTCCGCCAGCGGATCATCGACGTCTACGCCAAGCAGGGCTTCGACTCGATCGACCCGGCCGACCTGCGCGGCCGGTTCCGCTGGTACGGCCTGTACACGCAGCGCCGCCCGGGCATCGACGGCGGGAAGACCGGATCCCTGGAGCCGGAGGAGCTCGACGACCGGTACTTCATGCTGCGGGTGCGGATCGACGGCGGCCAGCTCAGCAACGAGCAGCTGCGGGCGCTGGCGACCATCTCGGACCGGTACGCCCGGGGCACCGCCGACATCACCGACCGGCAGAACGTCCAGTATCACTGGATCCGCATCGAGGACGTGCCCGCCATCTGGGACACCCTGGAGGCGGTCGGCCTGTCCAGCACCGAGGCCTGCGGCGACACGCCCCGGGTCATGCTGGGCTGCCCGCTGGCCGGCATCGACGCGGGCGAGGTGATCGACGCCAGCCCGCAGATCGACGCGACCACGGCGCGCTGGGTCGGCGACCCGGCGTTCTCCAACCTGCCGCGCAAGTTCAAGTCGGCGATGAGCGGCTGCGCCGCGCAGTGCACCGTGCACGAGATCAACGACATCGCGTTCGTCGGCGTCACCGGCCCGTATGGCGAGCCCGGCTATGACCTGTGGGTCGGCGGCGGGCTGTCCACCAACCCCATGATCGCCAAGCGGCTCGGCGTGTTCGTCCAGCCGGGCCAGGTGCCCGAGGTGTGGGCCGGGGTCGCCTCGGTGTTCCGCGACTACGGCTACCGGCGGCTCCGGCACCGGGCCCGGCTCAAGTTCCTCATCGCGGACTGGGGCCCGGAGAAGTTCCTCGAGGTGCTCGAGAAGGACTACCTGGGCTATGCGCTGCCCGACGGCCCGCCGCCGCCCCCGCCCCGGGACGGCCGGCGCGACCACGTGGGCGTGCACCCGCAGCGCGACGGCCGGTACTACGTCGGCTTCGCGCCCCGGGTCGGCCGGATGTCCGGCGCCGCGCTCGGCCAGGTGGCCGACCTGGCCGCCCGGTACGGCAGCGGCCGGGTGCGCACCACCACCGAGCAGAAGCTGGTCATCCTCGACGTGCCCGAGGGCAACGTGGCCGGGCTGACCGCGGCGCTGGACGCGGCCGACCTGCCCGCCTCCCCCAGCGTGTTCCGGCGGCACACGATGGCCTGCACCGGCATCGAGTTCTGCAAGCTGGCCATCGTGGAGACCAAGGCGCGGGCCGGCCAGGTCATCGCCGAGCTGGAACGCCGGCTGCCCGACTTCGCCGAGCCGGTCACGATCAACGTGAACGGCTGCCCGAACTCCTGCGCCCGGATCCAGACCGCCGACATCGGCCTCAAGGGCTCGCTGGTCACCGGGCCGGACGGGGAGCAGACCGAGGGCTTCCAGATCCACCTGGGCGGCAGCCTGGGCGGCGGCGACGGGTCCAGCTCCGGGTTTGGCCGCAAGATCCGCGGGCTGAAGACCACGGCCGACGAGTTGCCCGACTACCTGGAGCGGGTGCTGCGCCGGTTCCAGGCCGGCCGGGGCCCGGACGAGACGTTCGCCACCTGGGCCAGCCGGGCCAGCGAGGAGGACTTCCTATGACGATCCCGGCATTCCCGACACAGCGGGCAATTCCGTTTTATTGCCCCTATTGTGGGGAAGAAGACCTAGTTCCCCAGGAACAGGACGGCGCGTGGCACTGCCGTAGCTGTGCACGGGCCTTCCAGCTACGATTTGCTGGATCGGGAGTCAACCCGTGAGCAGCACTGTGACCCGACGCGTGAGCCCACCCCCCAATGCGCCGCAACCCATGGAGGACACGTCCCTTATGGAGAGGCTCCCAGCACAGGAAGCAGAACTGGAGAGGTTGGCTGCCCAGGCAGCGGACGATCTGGACGGCGCACCGGCTGAAGAGATCATCCGGTGGGCGGTGCAGACGTTCGGCGACCGGCTGTGCATCACGTCCTCGATGACCGACGCGGTCATCGTGCACCTCGCCTCGCAGGTGCATGAAGGCCTGGACGTGATCTTCCTGGACACCGGGTACCACTTCCCGGAGACCATCGGCACCCGGGACGCGGTGCAGGCCATCTACCCGGTGAACGTGATCAACGTCACCCCGTCCCGTACGGTCGAGGAGCAGGAGGCCGCGCTCGGCCCCCGGCTCTATGGGCGCAACCCGGACCTGTGCTGCTACCTGCGCAAGGTGGTGCCGCTGGAGCGGGCCCTGGACCCGTATGACGCGTGGATCACCGGGGTGCGCCGGGAGGAGACCGCCGCGCGCAGCGACACCAGGGCCGTGCAGTGGGACCCCCGGCGCCAGATGGTCAAGGTCAACCCGATCGTGGCCTGGACCCAGGAGCAGGTGGATCAGTACATCGCGGACAACGGCGTGCTGGTCAACCCGCTGGTCTTCGACGGCTACCCGTCGATCGGCTGCAGCACCTGCACGATGAAGGTCGAGGCCGGGGCCGACCCGCGCAGCGGCCGGTGGACCGGCTCGGGCAAGACCGAATGCGGTATCCACACCTGACCCATCCCCCGCTCGTCGCGATCGCGCATGGCAGCCGTGACCCCCGCGCCGGGGCCACCGTCACCGAGCTGCTTGGCGTGGCGCGCGAGCGGGCGGCGGCACGCGGGCTGGCCGGGCTGGACATCCGGACCGCCTTCCTCGACCATGCCCCACCCGCGCCCCTCCAGGTGCTGAACGCCCTGGCCGGGGAGACTGACCGCACCGCGCCCGTCGTCGTGCTGCCGTTGCTGCTGACGGCGGCGTACCACAGCGGCACGGACATCCCCGGGCTGCTGGACGAGGCCCTGGCGGCCCAGCCCGGGCTGCGCATACGGTACGGCGCGCCGCTGGGCCCGCACCCGGGCCTGCTCCGCGCGCTGGACCGGCGGCTGGCCGAGGCGGGCCAGGACCTGGCCCAGGCCGGGCAGACCGCGGTGGTGCTGGCCTCGGCGGGCTCCAGCCACCCCGCGGCCAACGCGGTGATCGGCCAGCTGGCCGCGGACTGGCAGGCCGCCCGCGGCTGGCAGGCGGTACGGCCGGCCTTCGCGTCCGCCGCCTCCCCCACCCCGGAGCAGGCCGTGGCCGGGCTGATCCAGGACGGCGCGCGCCGCGTCGTGGTGGCCAGCTACCTGCTCGCGCCGGGGCGGTTCACGGACCGGGTCCGTGAGCGGTCACTGGCCGCCGGGGCGGCGGCCGTATCGGCCCCGCTCGGCGCCGCCCCGGACGTGGCTGACGTGCTGCTGGACCGGTACCGGGAGGCTCTGGCCCAGATCCCCCTGGAGCTGCGTGAGCGGCAAGTTTCCGCCCGGTAACTTGCGGGATATCGTCGCGGTATGACGACTGCCCCGGCGGCCCGGCCGCATGCCACCCACGAGGTGCTCAACCAGGTCCCGCCGCTGGCCGGCTACGACGTGGCGGACGACCCGGCGCTGCTGGCCGCGGCCGCCCGTGAGGGCGCGGACTGGGACGCCGGACGGCTGCACGAGCTGGGCCGGCTGGCCGGGGCGGCGGACACCCAGGAGCACGCCCGGCTGGCCAACGAGCACCCGCCGGTGCTGCGCACGCATGATGCCCGCGGCCACCAGATCGACGAGGTCGAGTTCCACCCGTCCTGGCACGTGCTGCTGGGTACGGCGGTCGGCCACGGCCTGCACGCCGCGCCGTGGGCCGATACCCGGCTGGGCGCACACGTGGCCCGGGCCGCGGCGTTCTACGTCTGGTCGCAGGCCGAGGCCGGGCACGGCTGCCCGGTCTCCATGACCTACGCCGTGGTCCCGGCGCTGCGGCACGCCCCGGACCTGGCCCGGCAGTTCGAGCCGCTGCTCACCGCGGCGGCCTACGACCCGGGGCTGCGGCCGCCGGCCGGCAAGACCGGGCTGCTCGCGGGCATGGCCATGACCGAGAAGCAGGGCGGCTCGGACGTCCGGGCCGGCACCACCCGGGCCGAGCCGGCTGGCCCCGACGCCGGCGGCCCGCACCTGATCACCGGGCACAAATGGTTCTGCTCGGCGCCGATGAGCGACCTGTTCCTCGTCCTGGCCCAGGCCCCGGACGGGCTGACCTGCTTCCTGCTCCCCCGGGTGCTGCCCGACGGCAGCCGCAACGCGATGCGCCTGCAGCGGCTGAAGGACAAGCTGGGCAACCGGTCCAACGCGTCGGCCGAGGTGGAGTTCGACGGCGCGCTGGCCTGGCCGGTCGGGGCGGCCGGGCGCGGCGTGCCGACCATCATCGAGATGGTCAGCGCCACCCGGCTGGACTGTGTGCTGGGCAGCGCAGCGGGTATGCGCCGCGGCGCCGTCGCAGCGGCGTACTACACCGCCCACCGGCAGGCGTTCGGAAAAGATCTGATTGCCTGGCCGCTGATGGGATCGGTGCTCGCCGACCTCAGCCTGGAATCCGAGGCGGCCACGACGCTGGCCATCCGGCTGGCGGGCGCGGCCGGCCGGGCCGCGCGCGGGGACGCGGCCGAGGCGGCGCTGCTGCGGGTCGCGCTGCCCGCGGCCAAGCACTGGGTGTGCAAGCGCGCCCCGCTGCACGCGGCCGAGGCGCTGGAGTGCCTGGGCGGCAACGGGTACGTCGAGGAGTCCGGGATGCCGCGGCTGTACCGTGACAGCCCGCTGAACTCCATCTGGGAGGGCTCGGGCAACGTGACTGCGCTGGACCTGCTCCGTGCGCTGCGGCGCCATCCGGCCAGCACGGACGCGCTGGCCGCCGAGCTGGCCCTGGCGGCCGGCGCCGACCGGCGGCTGGACGCCGCGGCCCGCCGGCTGGAAACCAGCCTGGCCGGGCTGGCCGGCGCGGCGGGCCCGGACGCCGAGTACGCGGCCCGGCGGCTGGCCGGGCAGATCACCCTGGCGCTGCAGGCCGCGCTGCTGGTCCGGCACGCCCCGGCCGCGGTGGCGGACGCATTCTGCGCCTCCCGCCTCGGCGCCGGGGACGGGGACGGGGCCGCGCCCGGCGGGCCCGGGGTCCCGTTCGGCACGCTGCCCGACGGGACGGCGGTGGGCGAGATTCTGGACCGGGCCCGGCTGGTGCCCAGGTAAGGTCGCATGGTGCGTGTGTGGCCAGGAGCGCCCTATCCGCTGGGCGCAACATGGGACGGCACGGGGACCAACTTCGCGTTGTTCTCCGAGGTCGCCGAGCAGGTTGAGCTATGCCTGCTCGCTGGCGAGGAGGACGCGCAGCTCAGCGAGACCCGGATCGCACTGACCGAGGTGGACGGCTTCGTCTGGCACGGCTACCTGCCCGACGTGGGCCCCGGCCAGCGCTACGGCTACCGGGTGCACGGGCCCTACGACCCGGGCCGCGGGCAGCGCTGCAACCCGGCCAAGCTGCTGCTCGACCCGTACGGGAAGGCGATCGACGGGCAGGTGCGCTGGCACGAGTCCCTGTTCGGCTACCGGTTCACCGACCCGACCCTGGTGAACACCGCGGACAGCGCGCCGTACATGCCGAAGAACGTGGTCGTCAACCCGTTCTTCGACTGGGGCGACGACCGGGCGCCGCGGACCCCGTACCACGAGACGGTGATCTACGAGGCGCACGTCCGCGGGCTCACCCTGCGCCACCCCGAGGTGCCCGCCGACCAGCGCGGCACGTACGCCGGGCTGGCCCACCCGGCGGTCATCGAGCACCTGACCCGGCTCGGGGTGACCGCGGTGGAGCTGATGCCGGTGCACCAGTTCGTGACCGAGCACAGCCTGCAGGCCCGCGGGCTGACCAACTACTGGGGCTACAACACGATCGGGTTCCTCGCCCCGCACCGCGGCTACGCGTCGTCCAGCCAGCTCGGCGGGCAGGTCGGCGAGTTCAAGGCGATGGTCAGGGACCTGCACATCGCGGGCATCGAGGTGATCCTCGACGTGGTCTACAACCACACCGCCGAAGCCGACCACCGCGGCCCGACGCTGTCGTTCCGCGGCATCGACAACGCGTCCTACTACCGGCTGCGCGACGATGACCAGCGCTATTACGTGGACTACACCGGCTGCGGCAACAGCCTGAACGTGCGGCACCCGCACGCGCTGCAGCTGATCCTGGACTCGCTGCGGTACTGGATCCTGGAGATGCACGTCGACGGGTTCCGCTTCGACCTGGCCTCGGCGCTGGCCCGTGAGCTGCACGACGTGGACCGGCTGTCCGCGTTCTTCGACCTGGTCCAGCAGGACCCGGTGGTCTCGCAGGTCAAGCTCATCGCCGAGCCCTGGGACGTCGGCGAGGGCGGCTACCAGGTGGGGCAGTTCCCGCCGTTGTGGTCGGAGTGGAACGGGAAGTACCGGGACTCGGTCCGCGACTTCTGGCGCGGCCAGCCGGACACGCTGCCCGAGTTCGCCTCCCGGCTGACCGGGTCCAGCGACCTGTACGAGACCAGCGGCCGCCGGCCCGTCGCCTCGGTCAACTTCGCCACCTGCCACGACGGGTTCACGCTGACCGACCTGGTGTCCTACAACCGCAAGCACAACGAGGCCAACGGCGAGGACAACGCCGACGGCAGCAACGACAACCGGTCCTGGAACTGCGGCACCGAGGGGCCCAGCTCCGATCCGGGCATCACCGAGCTGCGCGCCCGGCAGCGGCGCAACTTCCTGGCCACCCTGCTCTGCTCGCAGGGCGTGCCGATGCTGCTGGCCGGAGACGAGCTGGGCCGCACCCAGCGCGGCAACAACAACGCCTACTGCCAGGACAACGAGATGTCCTGGGTGGACTGGTCGGTGCTGGACGACCAGGCCGGCCTGCTCGAGTTCGCGCATAACGTGGCCGAGCTGCGCCGCGCCCACCCGGTGTTCCGGCGGCGCCGGTTCTTCCTCGGGCCGGACGCCGGCGCCCGGGACGGGGTCGGGGACATCGCCTGGTTCACTCCCTCCGGCCGGGAGATGAAGGACGCGGACTGGAAGACCGGCTACGCCAAGGCGCTCGGGGTGTTCCTCAACGGGGACCGGATCACCGAGCCCGACCCGCGGGGCGAGCGGGTGCGCGACGACTCGTTCCTGCTGCTGTTCAGCGCGGACAGCCAGCCGTGCCGGTTCACCCTGCCCGGCCCGCAGTTCGGCGGCAGCTGGGCCGTGGTGCTGGACACTGGCGCTGACTCCCCCGCCGAGGGAGTGGAGTACGGCGCCGGGGCCGAGGTCATCGTGGTGCCGCGGGCCATGGTCGTGCTGCGCCGCAGCAGCGAGCCGGCCGGGCACTGAGCCTATGCGCCAGCTTCTCCCGGCCGGGCAGCAGCCTGACCTGGCCGCCCTGTACGCCTACCCGGCCGGGCTGGACCGGGCCTGGGTACGGGCCAACATGATCGAGAGCGCCGACGGCGCGGCCGAGGTGGACGGGCTGTCCGGCGGCCTGTCCGGTCCCGGCGACCGGGACGTGTTCGGCGTGCTGCGGGCGCTGGCCGACGTGATCCTGGTCGGCGCGGGCACCGCCCGCGACGAGCAGTACCGGCCCGCCCGGGTCCGGCCGGCCTGGGCCGGGCTGCGGGCCGGCCGCCCGGCCGCCCCGCCGATCGCGGTGCTCAGCCGCCAGCTGGACCTGGACCTGGCCGGCCCGCTGCTGAGCTCTGCGGTTGACGGGCCGGCGCCGGATGCCCGCACCATCGTGATCACCTGTGGGACGTGCGCCGCCGACCGCCGGGCGGCGGCCGCGGCACACGCCGACGTGATCGTGGCGGGCGAGCGGCAGGTGGACCTGGCCGCCGCCGTGGCCGCCCTGGCCCAGCGCGGCCACCGGCGGATCCTGGCCGAGGGCGGCCCGCGCCTGCTCGGCCAGCTGGCCGCGGACGGCCTGATCGACGAGCTGTGCGTCACGGTCAGCCCGGTGCTGGCCGGCGGCCCGGCCGGCCGGATCATCCAGGGCCCGGCGGGCGGCGATGGCCGGGCCCGGCTGGACCTGGCCCACGTGCTGGCCGGCGACAGCTACCTGTTCTGCCGGTACCTGGTCCAGCGCGGCTGACCAGGCTAGCGGGCCAGGATCTCGGCCAGGTCGAAGTTGACCGGCTCCTCCAGCTGCGCGTACGTGCAGGACGCGGGCTCGCGGTCCGGGCGCCACCGGGCGAACTGGGTGGTGTGCCGGAACCTGGTCCCCTCCATGTGGTCGTAGCGCACCTCCAGCACCCGTTCCGGGCGGAGCGGCACGAACGACAGGTCCTTGTTCGCGTTCCACCGGCTGTGCTCCGAGGAACGCGGGTTGCGCACCCCGCCGCTCTCGGGCGCCCCGGACGCCGCGGCCCAGTTCCACGGGTGCCCCTCGAACGTGGTGACCAGGGGCTGCAGCTCGGTGAACAGCTCGCGGCGCATGGCCATCGGGAACGCGCCCACCACGCCGACGCTGGCCAGCCGGCCCTCGGCGGTGTACAGCCCGAGCAGCAGCGAGCCGATCGCGTCCGGGCCGCTCTTGTGCACCCGGTAGCCGGCCACCACGCAGTCCGCGGTCCGCTCGTGCTTGACCTTGAACATGGTCCGCTTGTCCGGCTGGTACGTGCCGTCCAGCGGCTTGGCGATCAGCCCGTCAAGACCGGCCCCCTCGAACTGGCCGAACCACCGCGTGGCCAGCTCCCGGTCCTCGGTCGCCGGGGTCAGGTGCAGCGGCGGCCGGACCGTGGCCAGGACCCGCTCCAGCGCGGCCCGGCGCTGCCCGAACGGCGCCTCGCACAGGTCGGCGTCGTCCAGCGCGAGCAGGTCGAACGCGATGAAGTGGGCCGGGGTCTGCTCGGCCAGCAGGTTCACCCGGCTGGCCGCCGGGTGGATCCGCTGCAGCAGCGCCTCGAAGTCGAGCCGGCGGCCCGCCGCGTCCGGGATCACGATCTCGCCGTCGATCACACAGCGGTCCGGGAACTGGTCCAGCACCGCCTGGGCCAGTTCCGGGAAGTAGCGGGTCATCGGCCGCTCGTTCCGGCTGCCGATCTCCACCTCGTCCCCATCCCGGAAGATGATCGACCGGAAGCCGTCCCACTTGGGCTCGAAGCTGTAGGGGCCGTCAGGGATCTTGGGTACCGGTTTGGCCAGCATCGGCGCGACCGGCGGGTTGACCGGGAGGTGCATGCCCCTATCCTGCACGAACGCGCAGCTAGGGTGCCACGCTGGGCCGGGCTGGGCCGCTGACCCGCCGCGCCTGCCAGGCACCCGTCATACACAACGCCAGTACCGCCAGCAGCGCCGCCAGCCGGATCCCGGGGACCAGCCCCATCACCTCGGCGGTGTGCAGCCCGCGGGTCCAGTGCGGAAACGGCCCGGGCACACCGGGCAGGTAGAACACCGTGGTCACCGCGAGCTGGAGGAGCACCGGCCAGTCCAGCCGGGTCGCCGGGTACAGCGCGAACAGGGCCAGCACCATCGCGTCGTACCAGGGGCGCTGGTAGGGCCAGGCCAGCATCCAGGCCAGGCTGACCGCGAACGCCGGGTGGATCGCGGGCCGCGCCGGGTAGCCGTCCGGCAGCCGGCACAGTACCGCGGCCGCGGTCACGACCAGGACCGGGACGATGACCAGCCCGATCTCGGCCGGGGTGGGATGCAGCAGGGCGTGGGCGAACAGCCGGTACAGGGTGTCGTTGGTGGCGTCCCGGTGGGTGGCCAGCACGGCCAGGCGCCACCGCAATCATGATCACGATGGCCAGCCCGAGGCACACCACCGAGGCCAGGCCGAGCGCCCGGGTGCGACCGGTCACGGGGCCCGGTGCGGTCCCGTGCATGGCGGGCACATCAAGGTCCGGGGAGGACACGGCGGCCAAGCTAGCCGATACATGCCCAAACTCCGGTAATGCGCTGGCCACTTCTTCGGCCCACCCGGGGCAGGTGGATAGCCTGGCCAGGCAGCCATCCGCAGCCAGGGGAGCAGACGTGCCGATCAGCCGGGGAATTCGCGACGAAGGCGACGAGGAAGAACTGGAGATCAACCCGGTCTATGTGCGCGCCGCGCACCTCACGGTGCCGCGGCACCGGCTGGGCGAGCACGGCCTGCTGCCGGACACCGCGCTGCAGACGGTGCGGGACGAACTGGTGCTGGACGGCAACGCCCGGCTCAACCTGGCCACGTTCGTGACCACCTGGATGGAGCCGAGGCCACCCAGCTGATGACGGAGTGCCTGCCCAAGAACATGATCGACAAGGACGAGTACCCGCAGACCGCGGAGATCGAGTCGCGTTGCGTGAGCATCCTGGCCGACCTGTGGCACGCCCCGGCGGGGCAGACCGCGACCGGCTGCTCGACCACCGGGTCGAGCGAGGCCTGCATGCTGGGCGGCATGGCCCTGCTGTGGCGCTGGCGGCAGCGCCGGGGGCGGCCGGCCTGGACACCACCCGGCCGAACCTGGTGATGGGCGGCAACGTCCAGGTCTGCTGGGACAAGTTCTGCCGGTACTGGGAGGTCGAGGCGCGGCAGGTCCCGATGGAGAAAGGCCGGCTGCATCTGCGCGGCCCGCAGGCCGCGGCGGCCTGCGACGAGAACACGATCGGCGTGGTGGCCATCCTCGGCTCGACCATGGACGGCAGCTACGAGCCGGTGGACGAGATCAGCGCCGAGCTGGACCAGCTGGCCGCGGGCGGCGGGCCGGACGTGCCGATCCACGTGGACGGGGCGTCGGGCGGGTTCGTGGCACCGTTCATGCAGCCCGCGCTGTCCTGGGATTTCCGGGTGTCGCGGGTGACCTCGATCAACAGCCTCCGGGCACAAGTACGGGCTGGTGTACCCGGGCGTGGGCTGGGTGGTGTGGCGGGATGCCAGCGCACTGCCGGAGGAACTGGTGTTCAAGGTCAACTACCTGGGCGGGGAGATGCCCACGTTCGCGCTGAACTTCTCCCGGTCCGGCGCCAACGTGGTCGCGCAGTACTACAACTTCCTGCGCCTGGGCTTCAGGGCTACCGGGAGGTCCAGCAGGCCTGCCAGGACGTGGCCCTCTACCTGTCCGGGAAGATCGCCCAGATGGGCCCGTTCGAGCTGCTGACCGAGGGCAGCGACCTGCCGGTGTTCGCGTTCCGGGTGAGCGATCCGCAGGCCGGCTTCACGGTGTTCGACCTGTCCGAGCGGCTGCGCAGCCGCGGCTGGCTGGTCCCGGCGTACACGTTCCCGGCCAACCTGCAGGACATGGCGGTGCTACGGATCGTGGTCCGGAACGGGTTCAGCCGGGACATGGCCGACGTGCTGGTGTCCGACATGCAGCACCATGTCAAGGCGCTGAGCATGCATCCGGGCGGGCACATCCCGCTGGCCCCCAAGGGCAAGCGTGCTCCTTCGCCCACTGATCAACTCGTCGGCCGGCGCGCAGCGGCGCTCGGCAGGGTCAGGGGCGGGTCGTGCCCCGGATAGCTGTCTTACGCAGCCGCTCCAGCGCCTCGGCCAGGATCGCGGCGCCGTCCGTGTCGGTGCGCCGCTCCTTCACGTAAGCCAGGTGAGTCTTGTACGGCTCGCTGTGCGGCGGCCCAGGGGGGTTGTTCTCGTCCCGCCCGGCGGGGAAGCCACACCGGGGGCAATCCCAGGTCTCCGGGACCGCCGCGTCGCTGGCAAAGCTCGGCCGGGTCTCGTGCTTGTTCGAGCACCAGAAGGAGATCCGGATCCGGGGCGCGGCCTCGCCACGCTCAGCCTCGCCCATCGGGCCGGCGCCGACACGGCTGCCCCTGATGGCATTGCCACTACTCACTGCTCACCCCTTGCTGTGTGCGCACAATGGCATGGTGGTCTGCTGAATGGGCAGTCAGATCAGCGATTCAGCAGCAGATTGAGCCCGATGATGCACAGGAACCAGACGATGCCGGTGAAGATGGTCAGCCGGTCCAGGTTCCGCTCGACCACCGAGGACGAGCCCAGCGTCGAGGACACCCCGCCGCCGAACAGGTCAGACAGGCCACCGCCCTTGCCCTTGTGCAGCAGCACCAGCAGCACCATCAGCAAGCTGGTGATGATGAGGACGACCGAAATACCGATAACCACTGCTGTGCCTTAACCCTCCGGGATGCCCCTGCGGACCTGGCCCAGTACCGGATCAGGCACCCACGGCCAGTTTCCGGTACCGGCATATTGTGGCGAACTCGCCTGCATCCAGGCTCGCACCGCCGACCAGCGCGCCGTCAATATCGGGCTGCGACATTATCGCAGCGATGTTGTTGGCCTTCACCGACCCGCCATACAGAATACGCATACTTGCGGCCACTTCGTCGCCACGACCCTCGGAAATCCTGCCCCGGATCGCCGAGCATACCTCCTGCGCGTCTTCCGGCGATGCCACCTCACCGGTCCCGATAGCCCATATCGGCTCATAAGCGATCACCAGTCCGGCCAGCTGTTCCTTGGTCACCCCGGCCAGCCCACCATCGAGCTGGCCGATGACCACCGGCAGGCACTCCCGGCCTGCCGGGCGTCCAGGTGCTCGCCGACGCACATGATCGGTGTCAGGCCGTTGCGCAGCGCCGCCTTCACCTTGGCGTTGACCAGGGCGTCGTCCTCGTTGTGATACTGGCGGCGCTCGGAGTGCCCGGCCAGCACATAGCCGCAGCCGAGCTTGGCCAGCATCGGCCCGGACACGTCGCCGGTGTACGCGCCCTTGTCATGCTGGGACAGATCCTGGGCGCCGTAACCGATGCGCAGCTTGTCCCCGTCCACCAGCGTCTGCACGCTGCGCAGCGCGGTGAACGGCGGCAGCACCACCACCTCGGCCGCGTCGAAGTCCTCGTTGCTGAGCGTGAAGGCCAGCTTCTGGACCAGGGTCATCGCCTCGAAGTGCGTGTTGTGCATCTTCCAGTTGCCGGCGATCAGCGGCTTGCGCACGCCATCAGCCCGCCTCCAGCGCGGTCAGCCCGGGCAGCGGGCGGCCTTCCAGATACTCCAGGCTGGCCCCGCCCCCGGTCGAGATGTGGGTGAACGCATCCGCCGGGAAACCGAGCTGCCGGACGGCTGCGGCCGAGTCGCCGCCGCCGACCACGGTCAGCCCGTTGACCGCGCTGATCGCCTCGGCCAGCGCCCGGGTGCCGGCCGCGAACGCCGGGAACTCGAACACCCCGGCCGGCCCGTTCCAGAACACGGTCTTGGCGTCGGCCAGCTTCTGGGCGAACAGCGCCCGGGTGGCCGGGCCCATGTCCAGGCTCTCCCGGTCCGGCGGGAACTCGCCGACCCGGACCACCCGGTGGTCGGCGTCCGGGGCGAACCGGTCGGCGGCCACCAGGTCGACCGGCAGCACCACTTCCACGCCGCGCTTCTCCGCCTCGGCGAGCACCTCGGAGACCTGCGGGATCTGGTCCGCCTCGAGCAGCGACTTGCCGACCTCGTAGCCCTGCGCGGCCAGGAACGTGTACGACATTCCGCCGCCGATGATCAGCCGGTCCGCCTTGCCCAGCAGGTTGCCGATGACCGCGAGCTTGTCCGACGGCTTGGCCCCGCCGAGCACGACCACGTACGGCCGCGGCGGGTCGTGGTGAGCCGGCGCAGCACCGCGATCTCGGCGATGACCAGGTCGCCGGCGGCGTGCGGCAGCAGCCCGGGCACGTCGTACACGCTGGCGTGCTTGCGGTGCAGCGCGCCGAACCCGTCGCCCACGTACAGCGTGGCCAGCCCGGCCAGCCGGCCCGCCAGCTCGGCCCGATCCGCGTCGTCCTTGCTGGTCTCGGCGGGCTCGAAGCGGACGTTCTCCAGCAGCGCCACCTCGCCGTCGGCCAGCCCGGCGGCGGTGGCGGCGGCGGACTCGCCGGCCACGTCGGTGGCGAACGCCACCGGCTGGCCGAGCAGCTCGCCGAGCCGGGTGGCCACCGGGCGCAGCGACGGGCCGCCCGCGGCCCGCGCCGCGTACCCGTCACCCTTGGGCCGGCCCAGGTGCGCGCAGATGATGACGCGCGCACCCCGGCTGGTCAGCTTGCTGATCGTCGGCAGGCTGGCCGTGATCCGGCCCTCGTCGGTGATCCGCTCGCCGTCCAGCGGCACGTTCAGGTCGGCACGCAGCAGCACCCGCTGCCCGGCCACCTCGAGATCGTCGATGCGCTTCATCCGAGCTGCGCGCCGACGAGCGCGGTCAGGTCGGCGAGCCGGTTGGAGTAGCCCCACTCGTTGTCGTACCAGCCGATGACCTTGACCTGGTCGCCGAACGTCATGGTCAGCGCGGAGTCGAACGTGCACGACCCGGGGTGCCGACGATGTCGGAGGACACGATCGGGTCCTCGGTGTAGTGCAGGAAGCCCTTGAGCGGGCCCTCGGCGGCCGCCTTGTAGGCCGCGTTGACCTCGTCCTTGGTCACGTCCCGGGCCAGCTGCACGACCAGGTCGGTCACCGAGCCGTCCAGCACCGGGACCCGCATGGCGATGCCGTCCAGCTTGCCCTTGAGCTCGGGCAGCACCAGCGCCGTGGCCTTGGCCGCGCCGGTGGTGGTCGGGATGATGTTCTGCGCGGCGGCCCGGGCCCGGCGCAGGTCCTTGTGCGGGAAGTCCAGGATGACCTGGTCGTTGGTGTAGGCGTGGATGGTGGTCATCAGGCCCTTGACGATGCCGAAGTTGTCCTGCAGCACCTTGGCCATCGGCGCCACGCAGTTCGTGGTGCACGAGGCGTTCGAGATGATGTGGTGGCTGGCCGAGTCATAGGCGGCGTCGTTCACGCCCATCACCACGGTGATGTCCTCGCCGGACGCGGGCGCCGAGATGATCACCTTCTTCGCGCCGGCGTCCAGGTGCTTGCGCGCGTCGGCGGCCTTGGTGAACCGCCCGGTGGACTCGATCACGACGTCGACGCCCAGGTCCTTCCACGGCAGCGCGGCCGGGTCGCGCTCGGCCAGCACCCGGATGGCCTGGTCGCCGATCCGGATACTGTCGTCGTCCACGGCCACGTCCTCGCTGAGCGTGCCCAGCACGCTGTCGTACTTCAGCAGGTGCGCCAGGGTCTTCGTGTCGGTCAGGTCGTTCGCGGCGACGATCTCGATACCCTCGGCGCCGCCCGCGTTCACGCGCGCCAGAAGTTACGCCCGATGCGCCCGAAACCGTTGATACCCACGCGAATAGTCACGGCGGCCCGTCTCCTCGTTGCTATCTCTCTTCGCTCGGTCCCGACCCTATCGGACCAGCGCCATGGGTCCGCGCAGGTGCCGGGATCAGCGGCCTCGCCAGCGTTAAGCATTCGAGGTGGGATGGGGGTGACCGCCGGAACGGTCGGAACGGGGCCGGAACAGAGTGAAAGTTTCGAATTTCGTGTAGTTCGGGTTGGGCGTCCCGGCCACCCCGGTGTTCGGGTTGGTCGGGTCGGCGCCGACCGCGTGGTAGTAGCTGACGGTGATGCTGGTCTCACCGCCGCGCTCGCCCGGGTCGAGGTCGAACACGGCGATCCCGTAGCCGGTGGCCGGGTCGCGCATGGCGGACCAGGTGGCGTCCTCGACCGCGTCGGCCGCGGCCCGGGTGAACGTGCCCGCGGCCGGGCCGGGGATGGGGCGGTTCGGCTGGGTGAACACCTTGGCCTGGCGCAGCCCGTCGCTGGTGTCCACCCCGTACTCGTCCAGCGGCGCGCTGGTACCGCCGCCGCCCAGGATGAGGTGCACCGTGCCCTGCGAGGTGTCGAACCGGTCCGCCGGGGTGGTGGTCACCGGATGCGGGCGCCGGGTCTGCACCGGTGCGCCGGTGGCGACCTCGTGGCCGGCCATGCTGTCGTAGCCGCGGACCGGGAAGGACCGCTCATAGTCGTGGTCGTGCCCGCACAGCACCAGGTCCACCTGGTACCGGTCGAACAGCGGCAGCCATTCCTCGCGGATGCCCAGGTCGGACCCGTTGCCGGTGGCCGAGGACGAGCACGAGTCCTGATGCATCTGCACGATGATCCAGTCCACGGTGCGGTCGGCCCGGGCGGCCGCCAGGGTGCGCCGCAGCCAGGCCGTCTGCGCGCCCTGGCTGTAGCCGCGGATGTAGACGAGCTCACCGGGATGGCCGGGTTGCCGGTGCAGGCCACCGGGGTCAGCGCGGCCGGGCCGGATACCTCGGCGAGGCGTCCTGGTAGACCACGTCGTCCGCCTCCAGCGAGACGAACACGGCCGAGCCGACCCGGAACGAGTACCAGAGCCGCGGAACCCGGGCACGCCGTTGTCTGGCAGCTGGTACAGGGTCAGGTAGGAGGTGAAGCCCTGCGGGCCGTTGTCGAACTCGATCTCGTGGTTGCCGGGGCACGGCATCCAGGGCC
>CAVVGF010000058.1:0-21576 GCA_963747705.1 uncultured Actinomycetes bacterium
ATCGGGCCGGTGTGGTGCCGGCGGTCGGCCAATGGGTCGAAAGGGCCAGCGTCGAAAGGGCCAGCGTCGAACGGGCCGCCACCGTGCAGGCCCGCGCCCGGACCGGCGCCGAGCGTGCCGGCCAGGCCGTGGCCTGCCTCGCGCCGGGGGCAGGCGGATGCGGCTCGCCCTGGCCGTCCGGGCCCTGGCCAGGCGCGGGCATCCCGCCCGCCGGTGGCGCCGCCGGGAACGCGGTCGCCGCCGAAATCGCGGTTGGATCGACCGTCACCGCCAGCTGGATGCTGCGGCCCAGCTCCCGGGAGAGCGCGTGCGTGATCAGCGCGCGCAGCCGGGTCTCCAGCTGTTCCTTGACGAACTCGTTAGGCGTGGCGATCAGCGCCGTGTTCTCCACCAGCCCGAGCGGCCGGGTCAGCTTGAGCCAGGCCCGCTGATGCGGCTCGATCTGCATGGTGGCCAGTTCTTCCAGCGACCGGGCCCATACCTCCGCGAGGTCTGTTTCGCTCACTTGTTGTTCACCCCTCGCGCCCCCCACATCTGATCAACAGCTTTGTCCACAGCTTGTGCACGCCGGATATCGCGGTGTGCACGGATCGCGCGGAACCTGGCGCCCCCCGAAGGGGCGGTCTCCCGCGTGCCGGCTTCCCCCTGCCGGATTAGTTTTCCACAGCCTAGGCTCCTCGGCCTGCCGCCGTTCGGCAAACGTCCGTTCCGGGTGACCGCTGGTTTGACCCGTGCCCGGCGGTGCGCGTAACGTGAACAGACCTAGCCACTCGTGCAGTGGTCACGCCCGCATGCGTGCTTATCGCTCGCCCCGTCTTCGTACAGTTGAGCGAGCGCAGCCAAGCCCAGACCGGTACCTGGAGTTCTCGTGAGTAAGCGTACGTTTCAGCCGAACAACCGACGGCGGGCCAAGACGCACGGGTTCCGGCTGCGCATGCGGACCCGGGCTGGCCGCGCCGTCCTGGCCGCGCGGCGGCGCAAGGGCCGCGCTCGGTTGAGTGTCTGACTAGCCCGTGCCGACGCGAGGTCAGCCTTGCTTCCCGCAGCGGCCCGGATCCGGCGGCGCGACGATTTCTCCGCCGCCATCCGGGGTGGCAGCCGAACCGGCCGCACCCTGCTGACCGGGCACCTGCTGATCGAGCCGGGCGCTGCCCCGCCCCGGGTGGGCTTCGTGGTCAGCCGCGCGGTGGGCGGCGCGGTGGTACGGAACAAGGTGCGCAGGCGGCTGCGCGAACTGGTCCGAAGTCGGCTCAACTCGCTGCCGGCAGGTAGCCTTCTTGTGGTCCGTGCGAATCCGCGGGCCGCGACCGCGCGCCAGTCGGAACTCGCCGCCGAACTCGACTTGGTGATCGATACGTTGCTCCGGCGGCAGGCGGGGGCACTGAGCCGATGACCAGCTCAGCCGGGATGAGCGCAGCCGGGCGGCGGGCACCGTCGCCGGCCGCGGCGGTCCTGCTTGGGCTGATCGGCGGGTACCGCCGGTTCATCAGCCCACTACTGGGCGCCCGGTGCCGGTTCGCGCCGTCCTGCAGCGCCTACGCCCTGGAGGCAGTGCGCGAGCACGGCGCGCTACGCGGCGCCTGGCTGGCGGTTCGCCGGATCGGCCGCTGTCATCCGTTCCACCCCGGCGGGTACGACCCGGTGCCGCCACGCCGAGCGCTGACGCCCCCATCGCAAGGAGCTAGTTCGTGAGTATCCCGCTGCTTGATCCGCTCTATGAAGCGGTCGCCTGGGTGATCATGCGCCTGCACTCGTTGTTCGGCGCGGCCTTCGGCCCGTCCAGCGGCTGGACCTGGGCCCTGACGATCATCTTCCTTGTGGTCATCATGCGGCTGATCCTGGTGCCGCTGTTCATCAAGCAGATGCACGCGACCAGGAAGATGACCGCGCTCGCGCCGCAGGTCTCAGAGCTGAAGAAGAAGTACAAGAACGACCGGCAGAAGCTCAACGAAGAAACGATGAAGCTGTACAAGGAGAACGGGGCCAACCCGCTGGCCGGGTGCCTCCCGGTGGTGGCCCAGCTCCCGGTGTTCTTCGCGCTGTTCGGCGTGCTGCGCGCCATCTCCCTGGATGAGCCCAAGTACGGCCTCACCCCGGCCGTGGTGCACAGCGCGCAGACCGCGCACATCCTCGGCGTGACCGTGGCCGACCGGCTGCTGTCCAAGCTGATCCCGCTCACCTTCTTCCCGCTCGACACGGCGCAGCGCATCGTCATCCTGCTCACCGTGGTGGTCAGCGCGACCACCACGTTCATGACCGTCCGGCAGAGCATGAAGCGCGGCATGACCCCGCAGATGGACCCGGACAACCCGATGGCGTCGTCGCAGAAGATGATGCAGTACATCGTGCCGGTGTTCGCGCTGTCCGGCCTGTACTGGGAGTACGGGCTGGTCATGTACTGGGTGACCACCAACCTGTGGACGCTGGGCCAGCAGTACGTGCTGTTCAAGCGGTTCCCGCCGCCGGTTCCGGTCGGCGCCGCGGCCGTGGCGGGCGGCAAGCCGGGTGGGAAGCAGTCCGGTGCCGCGCCCGCGGCCAAGGCGGGCAGCAGCGTGACCGCTGCGGGCCGGGCGGCGGCCCGTCAGCAGACGGCCAAGGGCGGCGCCTCGGCTAAGGCCGCGCCGGCCGCGTCCGGCCAGTCCGCCAAGACCGCAGGACAATCCAGCCGAACGCCAACTGGTGGCCAGTCCGCCAAGACGCCGGCCTCGGCGCCGTCCGGGCAGGCGGCCAAGCAGCCGATCAACCAGCTGCGCAAGCCCGCCAAGCAGCCGTCCAGCGGGTCGGCCAAGCCCGCGCCAGCCAAGCCAGCCAAAGCGGCGTCCGGGTCGGCCGCGGCCAAGGAGTCCGGCTCGAACGGCAATACCGGCGGCGGTGGCCTGCTCCGGTTCGTCAAGGGCAGCAAGGCTGAGCCGGAGCAGGCGCCTGCGCCCGAGCCCGAGACTAAGATCGTCAGGCGGCAGCCGGCCCGCCAGTCGCGCAGTCGGCGTTCGGGCAAGCGGTAGAGCGTAGGCCGGTGAGATCCTGGCACGTCCCGTGCCAGGATGCACCGACCCGGAACGAGGAGGGACCCGGTCGTGAGCCAAGCGGACAATGCGGGCACCGTTACCAGCGGTGATATCGCAGGCCAGGCATTGGCGGGGGACGAGGCGGACGATGCTGCCCGGGTAGACCCGGGTCCGGATCACGATGCTGACGGGCTCGCGGACGAGGCTGACGAGGCCGTGGACGAAGCCGAAGACGAGGACGAGGACGAGGACGGGTCCGAGGACGAAGCGGGCGGCGACGAGGCCCTGTCCGAGCCGGCGGTGAACCCGGCCGACCTGGAGCAGGAGAGCGAGATCGCCGCCGACTACGTGGAAGGCCTGCTCGACGTGGCCGACCTCGATGGCGACATCGACATGGATGTGGAAGGCGACCGGGCCCTGGTCTCCGTGGTCGGCGCGACGCTGGATGAGCTCATCGGCCCGCGCGGCGAGGTCCTCGAGGCGCTGCAGGAGCTGACCCGGCTGGCCGTGCACCGGCAGACCGGCAACCGCACGCGGATCATGCTCGACGTGGGCGGCTACCGGGCCCATCGCCGGACCGAACTGACCGAGCTGGGCACGGATGCCGCGGACGAGGTCCGGGCCAGCGGGGTGCCACGGCGTCTCGAGGCGATGACCCCGTTCGAGCGGAAGGTCGTGCATGATGCGGTCGCGGCCGCCGGCCTACGCAGCGAGTCCGAGGGCGAGGAGCCGAACCGCAGAGTGGTCGTGTTCCCCGTCAGCTGAGCTGATGGACGGGCTTACTGCCGCCGGGGTGCCGGCTCCGCCGGCCGAGGCGGTCGCGGTGTTCGGATCCGCGTTGCCTGCCGCCGAGCAGTACGTGCGGATGCTGGCCGGGCCCGGGGTGGACTGGGGATTGCTCGGCCCCCGCGAGGTGCCCCGGCTGTGGACCCGGCACGTGCTGAACTGCGCGGCCCTCACCGATCTGGTGCCCAGCCCAGCCACCCTGGTGGATCTGGGCTCCGGCGCCGGGCTGCCGGGCATCGTGCTGGCGCTGCTGATGCCAGACATCCAGGTCACTTTGCTGGAGCGGATGGAGCGGCGCGCGAAATTCCTCACTCAGTGCGTGGCCGAACTGAACCTGGGCAACACCCGGGTCCTGCGGGCCTCTGCCGAGGAAGTGGCTGGCCAGCTGGGCGCGGACGTGGTGACGGCCCGCGCGGTAGCGCCACTGGACCGGCTGGCCGGCCTGGCGGCGGGCCTGGTGCGGCCCGGCGGCCTGATACTAGCTATCAAGGGAGCGGCCGCGGACAAGGAGGTCGCCGAGGCCCGGCCGGTGCTGCGCCGGCTGGGTATGCGAGAGGTGGCCGTAGTGCGGGCCGGGGACGGTAAGGTCGATCGCGCTGCGACAGTCGTGCGGCTGATCGCTGGCCGCTAGCGGACCGGACTGCGTGGAGCAGGGAGGAGCGCGGCGATGGCTTCCGCAGGCGGCCTGGGTTGGCCAGACGAAGCCGCGGCTGGCTCCGACGCGCCGCCGCCGGCCCGGTCAGGCCAGCCCGCAGAGCCCGCACCCGGTCTCGGCTGGCCGGTGGACGGGGCCGCCCCGGTTGTGGACGAAGCGCCGGCCGGGCCGGTTATCCAGCCACCACCGCCGGCGATCCCGGACGAAACGGGATGGCCCGCGCTGCCGGAGGACGGTGCGCATGCCAACGGAATCGGGGGGGATATGGGACGGCGCCGGGGACCGGCCGCTCGGGACACTGGCGAGCAGGGAGACGTGGTGAGTGAGGGCAGCAGCATGGCGGGGAACGTCGCCGTAGGCGGCGGCTACCCGGAGATGGCGATTCCTGCGGCGCGCCAGCCGGACGGCCCGCCCGGTTCCGATCCGGCCCGCACCCCTGGCGCGGGCAGTGCCCGGGAGCGGGCCTGGCCCCGGCCAGCCGCCTGCCGGGTGATGACGATCGCCAACCAGAAGGGCGGCGTGGGCAAGACCACCACGGCGGTCAACCTGGCCGCCGCGCTGGCCCAGCACGGTTCCCGGGTACTGGTCATCGACCTGGACCCGCAGGGCAACGCGTCTACCGCGCTCGATGTGGAGCACCGGGCCGGCACCACGTCGATCTACCACGTGCTGGTGGACGACCAGCCGCTGGTCGGGATCATCCGCGCGGTCGACGACATCCCGCTGCTCTACTGCGCGCCGGCCACCATCGACCTGGCCGGCGCCGAGATCGAACTGGTCCCGATGGTGGCCAGGGAAGGCCGGCTGTCCCGCGCACTTGGAGCCTACGATGAGTCACAGCTTGACTACATCCTGATCGACTGCCCGCCGTCGCTAGGCCTGCTCACCGTCAATGCCCTGGTCGCCGCGGCCGAGGTGCTCATCCCCATCCAGTGCGAGTACTACGCGCTGGAAGGTCTTGAGCAGTTGCTGCGCACCGTGGACCTGGTGAAGAGCCATCTCAACCCGGGGCTGACCATCTCCACCATCCTGCTTACCATGTACGACGGCCGGACCCGGCTGGCGTCGCAGGTGGCCGAGGAAGTCCGCAGCCACTTCGGCGACGTGGTGCTGGAGTCCATCATCCCGCGGAGCGTGCGGGTCTCCGAAGCGCCCAGCTACGGGCAGTCGGTGATGACCTACGATCCCGCTTCGAGCGGCGCGGTCGCGTACCTGGCGGCGGCCCGGGAGATGGCCTTCCGCTCGCAGACCGGCTGAGCTTCTGAACTTCTAGCCGGTCCACTCCAGCCGGGGCAGCCCGGCCGGCCGGTCCGGCCCGAATCCGGCGCATCGCTGCGGTTGGCCACCCGTCAGCGGCGCATCTGCTGCCGCGGGATGGCATGCTCTTCTGGGGAGCCACGCGGCGGTGCATCAGCCCGGTGGACAAGGCCCGGTTCCCCAGTGATGCTCGGGTGAGGGTCGCAGCGGCAAGGAGAGGCGATGGCTCAGCAGAAGCGCGGGCTCGGTAAAGGGCTCGGTGCGCTCATCCCTACCGGCCCGATGCCCGGCACGGGCCCGTCCGCTGGCTCCGCCCAGGCCACCCCGGCTTCCGGCGTCGCCGGCCCGGCCGGGGCCAACGCACCGGCCGCCGACCATGGTGGTTCGGTCGGTGGTGCCTACTTTCAGGAACTGCCGATCGAGGCGGTCAGCCCCAACCCCCGCCAGCCCCGTGAGGTGTTCGACGAGGAGGCCCTGGAGGAGCTGGCCGACTCCATCAAGGAAGTAGGCCTGCTGCAGCCCGTCGTCGTCCGTGAGGCGGACCCCGGACAGTACGAGCTGGTTATGGGGGAACGCCGCTGGCGGGCATCGCAGCACGCCGGGCTGACCCACATCCCGGCCATCGTGCGGGCCACCGGGAACGACGACATGCTGCGCGACGCCCTGATGGAGAACCTGCACCGGGAGCAGCTGAACCCGCTCGAAGAGGCCGCCGCCTATCAGCAGCTCCTCGATGACTTTGGCGCCACGCATGACGAGCTGGCCAAGAAGGTAGGCCGGTCCCGGCCGCACATCTCCAACACGCTCCGTCTGCTGCAGCTGTCGGGGGCGGTGCAGCGCCGGGTCGCGGCCGGGGTGCTGAGCGCGGGGCACGCACGTGCCCTGCTGTCCCTCGATGATGCAGAGGCCCAGGACCACCTGGCGCACCGGATCGTGGCCGAGGGCCTGTCGGTCCGCGCCGTCGAGGAGATCGTGACCATGGGTGGGGTGCGCCCGGCCAAGGCCCGCCGCGCGCCGGCCCGGCAGGCGTCAGCGCCCGCGCTGGACCGGCTGGCCGTCCGGCTGTCCGATGCGTTCGACACCCGGGTCAAGGTGGAACTGGGCAAGCGCAAGGGCAAAATCGTGGTCGAATTCGGCTCGATCGAGGACCTGGAGCGGATCATCACCACGATGTCCCCGGAATGGGCCGCCGCGCTCAGCGCGTAGCCGAGTTTCACGTGAAACTGCTCCGGTTAGCCTTAAGGCGCCGGAGGAATGAACAGGGCATGCCCTCTCACGTTGCCCTGGTTACCGGGGCCTCTTCCGGGATTGGCGAGGCCACCGCTCAGCGATTGCACGGGCTCGGCTACGTGGTCTACGGCCTGGCCCGCCGGGTGGACCGGATGGCCGGCCTGGATCAGCTGGGAGTACGGACCCTGGCCGTGGATGTGACCGACGGGCAGGCGACCGCGGCCGCCATCGAGCAAATCGTGGCCGAGCAGGGCCGGATCGATGTCCTGGTGAACAACGCGGGGTACGGGTCGTACGGCGCGGTGGAAGATGTCCCGCTCAGCGAGGCCCGCTACCAGTTCGAGGTCAACTTGTTCGGCCTGGCCCGGCTCATCCAGCTGGTGCTGCCGCATATGCGCCGCCAGGGTAACGGGCGGATCATCAACATCTCGTCCATCGGCGGGAAGATCTACGAGCCGCTCGGCGGCTGGTACCACGCGGCCAAGTTCGCGGTGGAAGGACTGAGCGACAGCCTCCGGGTGGAACTGCGGCCGTTCGGCATCGATGTGGTCATCATCGAGCCCGGCGCGATCCATACCGAGTGGGGGGCCATCTCCGCGCAGAAGCTACGCCAGGCCTCGGCGGGCACCGCCTATCAGAACCAGGCGGCCACGATGGCCGCCGTGCTGGAGTCGTTCTCCGCGCTGGCCTCCCCACCCTCGGTCATCGCGGATACCATCGGCCGGGCCGCCACCGCGGCCCGGCCGCGAACCCGCTACGTGGCCGGCCGAGGTGCCCGGACAATAATTACCGCCCGGCAATTGCTGCCCGACCGGGCCTTCGACGCGCTCATTACGTCGGGCTACCAGCTGGCCGGGAAACTAGCCACCCGCCAGCGCGGTACCGCCAAACCTGCCCCGGAACTGCCCACCCCATGACCGAGGCGGACTACACCCGCTCCCAGTCGTTGGGCCCGGCAGTGCCTGGAGGAACGCATGACCGATGCGCTCGGTGGGGCTGGAGTTAACAGGTCAGGGCCGGCGCGGCAAGCTCCCAGACCGGCCCCACCCCACGCAGGTGATCTTGACAGTGCACGGATAAAGCACGGAACCAGTTTTGTCGGTGGCCTCCGCTAGTATTCGAATAGAGCTTCGAGATACGGCCTAGGCCTGGGAGGAGGTAGCCAGCATGTGCGAGCGGCAATCACGAGCAACGGTGACGCAGGCGCTGGCCGCCGTCCTAGACGGGCTGGCCGCCCTCAACCAGGCCCCGGCGGCCGACCTGCCCGGCGTAGTGCAGGCGGAGTCCCTGCGCCAGATGGCCAAGGTGGAGTCGGCGTATACCGCGGCGCATGCCTGGATGCTGGGCGCATTCTCGGCCAGCGGAGCGCACGAAGACGATGGGCAGCAGACCGAGCGGGCGTGGCTCAAGTGGCAGACCCAGATCACCCCCGGCGCGGCCGCCGGGGCCGTCGGCTGGATGAAACGGCTGCAGGCCCACCCAGCGGTCCGGGCCGCGTTAGCCGCGGGGGCGGTGTCGGCGTCGTGGGCGCGGAAGATCTGCGAGTGGACCGATCAACTGCCCGAGCACTGCCGCGATGACGCGGATGAGATCTTGCTGGCCGCGGCGGCCGGCGGTTCGGTGCTGCCGGATCTGGCGGCGCTGGCGGAGGAGATGCGCCGCCGCACGGCCGCCCCTGACCGTGATGGCCCCGACGGGGATGACGGTTTTGATGAGCGGCGCCTGCGGCTGGGGCTGACGTTCGGCGGTGCGGGGGTCCTGGAGGGCGACCTGACTCCGGCGTGCGCGGCGGCGTTGCAGGCGGTGTTGGAGGCGCTGGGGAAGAAGGCGGGGCCGGAGGATGTGCGGACTGCGCCGCAGCGCCGCCACGACGCCCTCGAAGAGGCCTGCCGCCGGCTGATCGGGGCGGGCTGCCTGCCGGACCGGGCCGGGCAGCCGACCCACATCCAGCTGCACCTGACGTTAGAGCAGCTTCGTGACCTGCCGGGTGCGGCGGATGCGGAGGCCGCGTGGCTGGCGGCCCAGTCCGGCGCAGCCGCCCAGGCCACCTCCGCCGCCCAGGGCGCCGCGACTGGCCAGGCCACCTCCGCCGCCCAGGGCGCCGCGACTGGCCAGGCCACCTCCGCCGCCCAGGCGCCGCGGCCGGCCAGCCCACCTCCGCCGCCCAGGCCGGCCTGGGTGGCCAACCCGCTTCCTCCGCCCAGGCCGCCCGCGGCGCGCAGGCCGGCCGTGACGGGGAGGCGGGCCGCGAGGCGGAGCCGGCCGCGACGGGGAAGGCGCCTGTGACACGGAAGCCGCCCGTGACGCGCACTGCGGCCGCGATGGGGAAGTGGGCCGCGATGCGGGAGTCGGCCGTGGCGGGCAGGCGGGCCGCGATGGGGAAGCCGCCCGCGGCGCGCAGGCCGCGCGGGCAGCTGCCGAGGGCCAGCCGGGATGGCTGACCGGGCGGGCCGCCCAGGCGTACGCGTGCGACGCGGCCATCGTCCCGATCGTCACCGGAACCGTGGACCAGCGGGCACTGGCTGAGCTGGCCGACGAGATCCGCGCCACCACCCGCACCAGCGGTCCCGGGCAGCCGCCCTCCCCGGCGGCGCTGGCCCGGCTGCACCAGACTCTGCTGCGCCATGCTGCCGGGCTGCTGTCCGGGCCGGGCGGGCTCGCGTCATTCCTGCGCTACCCGGCTGACCGGCGACCAGTTCCCCTCGGTCAGCCTGCCGCTGGACACCGGCACCCCCACCAGCGTGATCAGTGGCGCGCTGCGCCGCGCGGTCATCGCCCGCGACCGGCACTGCGCGTTCCCCGGTGGCTGCCACGCCCCACCCGGCGCCTGCCAGGTGCATCACATCCGGCCCAAATCGAAGGGCGGCAAGACTCAGCTGTCCAACCTGGTGCTGCTGTGCGCCTTCCACCACCTGATCGTGGTGCATCAGTGGGGCTGGGTCCTCACGCTCAACGCGGACGGCACCACCACCGCCGTGAGCCCGGACCGTACCCGGACGCTGCACAGCCACGGCCCACCCAGCCGGGCTGCCTGAGCGCGGCCCGGCTGACGCGCGGGCCAACTGATATCGCACCCAAATGCCGATGAGTAATGGCGCTGTTTCACGTGAAACAACGACGGCTGCACAGCTCCGCGTCAGGACGGGGCGAGGACGCAGAACTCGTGGCCCACCTGAACAGGTCGCAGTGCCATGTCAGCGGGCGCGGTCACACGTGGGAGAGGGCGGCTTCGCGCAGGCTGGCCAGGAACGCATCCACATCATCCGGGGTGGTGTCGAAGGCGGTCATGAGGCGGACCACGTTGGGCTCGTCCCAGATGTAGAAGCCCCACTCGCGTTGCAAGGGCTCGATGAGGCGCGGGTCCAGGACAGCGAAAACGCCGTTGGACTCGACTGGGTACCGGATCGTGATGCCCGTGTCGCGCAGGCCGGCCGACAGCCGCTGCGCCATCAGGTTGGCCTGGGTCGCGTTGCCGAGCCAGGTCTCGTTCTCCAGCAGACCGGCGAACTGGGCGGCGAAGAACCGCATCTTCGAGCCGAGCTGAAGCAGTTGCTTGCGCTGGAACGGCACCGCTCCGGTCAGGTCCGGGTTCATCACGATGACGGCTTCGGCGGCCATCGCGCCGTTCTTGGTTCCGCCGAAGCTGAGCACGTCCGCCTGGGCGGCCAGCTCGGCCAGGGAGCAGCGTAGGTACGCGGCCGCGTTGGCCAGGCGGGCACCGTCGAGGTACAGCCGCAGTTGGTGGGCACGGCAGAACTCACCGAGCGCCTGCAGTTCGGCCAGGGAGTAGCAGGTGCCGAGTTCGGTGGCCTGGGTGATGCACACGGCCCGCGGCTGGGCGCGGTGCTCGTCGCCCAGGCCGACGAGCCGGGTGGCCACCAGGTCCGGGGTCAGCTTCCCGTCCGGCGTGGCCACGGTGAGCAGCTTGCTGCCGAGCAGCCGCTCCGGTGCGCCGCACTCGTCGGTGTTCAGGTGGGCGGACTCGGCGCAGATGACCGCCTCATACGGTCGCACCAGCAGGCTCAGGCCGACGACGTTCGCGCCGGTCCCGTTGAACACGAAGTAGGCGTCCGCGGCGCCGAACCGGGTACACAAGTCCTGGCTTACCCGCTCGGTCCACGGGTCGTCCCCGTACCCATGGGTGTCGCCCTCGTTCGCGGTGGCGAGCATGCGCAGTACCGCTTCGTGCGCGCCCGCGTGGTTGTCACTGCCGAAGCTTTTGGTCACCCGCCGAGCTTAATCGCCCCGGGTCGCGGCGATACGGAGCAGTTCGCGGCAGGTAACCCCGAGATCGCGGCCCGCCGCGGCCAGCGCCATCGGCAGCGTGCTGGTCTCGGTCATCCCGGGGGCCACGTTCACTTCCAGGAAGAAGACCTCGTGCCCGGACACGATGAGGTCGGTGCGGGACAGGTCGCGCAAGCCGAGGGCCTGATGCGCGGTCACGGCGGCGTCCGAGGCCATCGCCAGCAGGTCGGCCGGCAGCCGGGCCGGGACGAAGAACTCGGTCTGCCCCGCGGTGTACCGGGCCGCGTAGTCGTAGCTGCCGCCCAGTGGGTGGATCTCCACCGGAGGCAGCGCGCGCGGGCCGTCACCGAGATCCAGCACCCCCACCGCCACCTCGGTGCCCGGCACGAACTGCTCGACCAGCGCCGTGTCGCCATACCCGAAGCAGGCCATCATGGCGTTCGGCAGTTCTGCCTCGGTCTGCACCCGGGTCGCGCCGAGCGCCGATCCGCCCCGGGCGGGCTTGACGAACAGCGGCAGCCCGAGCCGGGCCACCACGCGCTCCAGGACCGCGCTCCCACCCAGATCGTGGAACGTCTCCCGTGGGAGCGTGACGGAAGCCGGGGTGCGCAGCCCGGCCGCGGCCGCCACCGTCTTGGCCGTGGGCTTGTCGAAGGCGGACCGGCTCGCGGCCGCGGTCGAGCCGACGTATGGGACCGAGAGCAGGCCCAGTACCTCACGGATCGAGCCGTCCTCGCCGCAGGCGCCGTGGATGGCCGGGAACACGGCCGCGGGTGGGTCAGCGATGATCGCCGGGATCAGCGCGGCGTCCGCGTCGGCCAGGCCGGCCTCCACCCCGGCGTCCCACAGCGCATCCAGCACCCGCTCGCCGGAGCGGAGCGACACGGCCCGCTCCGCGGACAGGCCGCCCGCCAGCACCAGCACATGACCCAGATCGCTCACGCTGCTTCAAACCTCACGGGGTCCCAAACGTCGCGTGCAGTTCGAGCTCCGCGTCGATCACACCGGCCAGCCGACGCACACCCTCCCGGATCCGGGACGGCTCGGGGAAGCAGTAGGACAGCCGCAGGTGATCCGCGCCGGTGCCGTCCGCGTAGAAGCCGGTACCAGGCACGTACGCGACCCGGGCCGCGATGGCCCGAGGCAGCATGGCCTTGGCGTCCATCCCGGGTGGCAGCCCCAGCCAGACGTAGAACCCGCCGCCCGGCGTCGTCCACCGGCAGCCAGCCGGCAGGCTGGCCGCCAGCGATTCCAGCATCGCGTCCCGGCGCTCGCGGTACAGCTCGCGGAACACCTTGACCTGCTCGCGCCACGGCTGGGTGGCCAGGTACTCGCGCACCAGCAGCTGGGCGAAGCTGGAGTGGCACAGCACGGCCGATTCGGCCGCCAGCACCAGCTTGTCGCGCACCCCGGGGGGCGCCAGTGCCCAGCCCACGCGCAGTCCGGGTGCGATCGTCTTGGAGAACGTGCCCAGGTAGATCACCTGAGGGTCATCGGCCCGCAGCGAACGGGACGGCTCGCCGTCGAAACCCAGCAGCCCGTACGGGTTGTCCTCGATCACCGGCAGGCCGGCCCGCTGGCAGATGCCCAGGATCTCGGCGCGGCGCGGCGCGGCCAGGCTCACCCCGGCCGGGTTGTGGAAGGACGGGCAGGTGTAGAGGAACTTGGCCCGCGGCCGGCGGTGGCCAGCCCAGCCAGCGCGTCGGCCAGCGCCGCAGGAATCAGACCCTGGTCGTCCATCGGCACATGAACCACATTCGCCTCATAAGACGCAAACGTGCCCAAAGCACCCACGTAGGACGGTCCCTCGGCCAGCACCACGTCGCCGGGGTCGATGAAGATCCGGGTGAGCAGGTCGAGGGCCTGCTGGGAGCCGACCGTGACGACGACCTCATCCGGGTGGGCCCGGATGCCCTCCAGCACCATCACCTCGCAGATGCCCTCGCGCAGCCCGGGATCGCCCTGGCCGGAGCCGTACTGCAGGGCCACCGCGCCGCGGTCGGCCACCAGCTGGCCGGCCATCTCGCCCACCGAGTCCAGCGGCAGCGCGGAGATGTACGGCATGCCGCCGGCCAGCGATACCACTTCCGGCCGGGCCGCCACCGCGAACAGGGCGCGGATCTCGGACGCCACCATGCCGCGGGCGCGCACGGCGTAGTGCTCCAGGTAGGGATCAAGACGGGGGGGTTGCACGGATGCCGATGACACAGCCGCTCCAGGTGTGGATGGGTACCATGTCAGGGTACGGGCCCAGTGCCGGGCACGCTCAGTGAACTCGCGGGCAGCGCTGGCTGCCGCTACGAAATAACCAGGGGTGTCCGTGACGCGCCGTCTTGTCAGTGTCACCCTGGACAATCTGGATGATCTGCCTAAGCGGTGCCGCCGGTGCGTCTTCTGGGAACTCGACCCGGTGAGTCATGCCCGGGCCGAGGAGGTCGGCGACCCGGCGCTGGAAAAAGAGGCCTGGATCTCCTCGACGCTGCTCGAATGGGGCAGCTGCGGGAAGATCGTCTACGTGGACGGCGCTCCGGCTGGCTACGTGCTGTACGCGCCGCCGATGTACGTGCCGCGCTCGCTGGCGTTCCCGACCAGCCCGGTCAGCGCCGACGCGGTGCTGCTGATAACGGCCTACATCATGAGCGAGTACACCGGCGGCGGCCTGGGCCGGATGCTGGTGCAAGGGGTGGCCAAGGACCTGACCCGGCGCGGGGTCAAGGCCATCGAGGCGTTCGGTGACTTGCGCTGCGAGGGGCTGTCCTGTGTGCTGCCCGCGGACTACCTGCTCGCGGTGGGCTTCAAGACCGTCCGGCCGCACCTGCACTACCCGCGGCTGCGGCTGGAGCTGAAGACGGCCGTGTCCTGGCGGGAGGACGTTGAGGTGGCGCTGGAACGGCTGCTCGGCTCGGTCAGCCCGGAACGCGCCCTCCGCCTCGCCTAGCTCCGCTCTTCCTGCAGTAGCAGCAGCGAGTACGCGGCCACGGTTGAGTCATCCAGGATGCTGGCGTTAAGAATCATGCTTTTGAATTCGGTGCGGGTCACCCAGCGCTGGCGCATGTCCTGCTCAGACGGCTCACGGTCCGGTTCCCCCTGGGTCAGCCCGGTGGCCAGGTACGCGTGGAAGCCCTGGCTGCTGGTGCCGTGTGAGCAATGCAGGTAGCCCAGCAGGGTGAGCCGGCTGGCCCGAAGCCCGGTCTCCTGAGCCAGTTCCAGCCGGGCCAGGACCTCGGGGTCGCCGGTCTCGCGGCCCGGGAACCCGCCCTGCGGAAACGACCAAGTGCGCCGCCCGACCGGATACCGGAACTCCTCCACCAGGCAGAACCGGTCCGCCTCGGCCGGGATCACCAGCGCGAAGTCGGGCTTGTCCACCACGGCGTAGGTGCCCCGGCTGCCATCCCGGCGCTCGATCTCGTCGCAGCGCAGCACAATGTGGGCGTCCTCGTACACCACGCTGGACGCCAGCGTCCGGATGTCCGGTGCAGGTGGCTCAGATGAAGTCGGCAAGTTCCTTGAGCAGTGCGGACTTGGACTTAGCCCCGACCACCTGCTTGACGACCTCGCCGCCGGAGAACACGTTCAGCGTCGGGATCAGCATGATCCCGTACTTCTGCGCGGTCTGCGGGTTCTCTTCGATGTTCAGCTTGACCACGTCGATCTTGTCGGCGTGCTCCTTGGCAATCTCCTCGAGGACCGGGGCAACCTGGCGGCACGGGCCGCACCACTCGGCCCAGTAGTCCACGATGACCGGCTTGCTGTTCTTGACGACCTCGGCGTCGAAAGTCGCATCGGTCACGACCTTGGTTGCACCCACGGCGGTTGTTTCCTTTCCCGTTGTTCTTGTCAGGACTCGTGGTCCGCGAGCCACCGCTCGGCGTCCAGCGACGCGGCACACCCGGTGCCCGCGGCCGTGACGGCCTGGCGGTACGTATGGTTAACCACGTCGCCGCAGGCGAAGACCCCATCCACGCCGGTGCGCGTGCTTGGCTGCTCGACCAGGAGGTAGCCCTCCTTGTCCATCGGCAGCTGGCCGGCGAACAGCTCGCTGCGCGGGTCGTGCCCGATCGCCACGAACAGGCCCTGCACCTCGATCGTGCTCTCCTCGCCGGTCTGCGTGTCGCGCAGCCGCAGGCCGGTGACCTTGGTGTCGCCGAGCACCTCGACGACCTCGCTGTTCCACCGGAACTTGATCTTCGGGTTGGCCAGCGCACGGTCCTGCATGATCTTGGACGCGCGCAGCTGGTCACGGCGGTGGACGATGGTCACTGACTTGGCGAACCGGGTCAGGAACGTCGCTTCCTCCATGGCCGAGTCGCCCCCGCCGACCACGGTGATGTCGAGCTCGCGGAAGAAGAAGCCATCACAGGTCGCGCACCAGGACACGCCGTGCCCGGACAGCCGCTTCTCGCCGTCCACGACCAGCTCGCGGTAGCGCGATCCGGTGGCCACGATCACGGTGCGGGCCTGGTAGGTCTCGCTGGCCGTCTTGATCACCTTGGGCGTGGCGGCCAGGTCGACCTCGGTCACATCGTCGGCGATGAGTTCCGCCCCGAACCGCTCGGCTTGCTTGCGCATCGAGTCCATCAGGTCGGGGCCGAGCACGCCGTCCGGGAAGCCCGGGAAGTTCTCCACGTCGGTGGTCTGCATGAGCGCGCCGCCCGCAGTCACCGAGCCCTCGAACACGAGCGGTGAGAGCTTGGCCCGCGCCGCATAGACCGCGGCCGTGTACCCGGCCGGACCCGAGCCGATGATAATGACTTCCCGTACCACGTGTGATCGCCCTTTCCCGTTCCGGGGGTGTCAACCGATCCTAGGGCGCACAGATTCCCGGGAGCCCATCCCCCCTCACCGGCATTATCTCGTGGCCGGCCCCGAGGTCGCGGTCAACTGCGCACGGTCAATGGGGCAGAGTGCAGCCGTACGCACGAATCGCTGACCGCGATGGCCGTGCGCGGGTCGCCCACAACGATCACGATGGCCGGGCGGTGCTGGTACCGGGCCAGGTCCACCAGCAGCAACGGGCGCCCGCCGGCCAACTGGTTGGCGCAGGCGCGGTCCTGGGCCGGGATGCGGGCCGCGGCGACCTGGCCCGGCCCGGACATCCCGGGCACGGTGTACTCGGCCAGTTGGCGCTGGGCCTGCTTGGCCAGCGTGCCACGGTGGTAGTTGGTGCCAGTCCGGGCGTAGGCCGGGCCGCTGGGCGAGCTCGTGTTGGGCTTGACCATGCGTCCACCGGGGGAAACGAAGGGCCCTGCCTGGATGGAGCGATGGGCCGGCTTCTGGGCGGGCGAGCCGCCGCGGCCGAGGCACCCGAGGTGGCGGGTCCGGAGGATTGGCTCAGCGCGTAGCCGATCCCGCCCGCCACCACCAGGGTGACGGCGGTCGCGGACAAGATGCGCAGCGCGCCCGGGGACCACCGCGGGGTTGCGCCGTGGCGGCGGGGCGGGCGCGGGGTGCGGCTGCGGGCTCGGGCGCCGCCCGGCGGGCCGACTCGGCGCTCAGCGCCGCGTCCAGCCGGGCCGCCGACGGCGGACGGCAGCGGCGGAACCGGCACCTGGCTGAGCTCGGTGGTCACCGACGCCAGCGCGGCCGCCGTGCTGCCGCACTCGGCACAGCCGGACAGGTGGGCACGTACGCGCGCGGTCCGGCCGCGGCTGAGCTGTCCCTCGGCATACAGCGCCAGGGACTCCGCGTCCACGTGCCCTCTCATTCCTCTCCCTCCGCTGGAGGTGAGACGCGCGGTACGCCCGGCTGGTTCCGCAGATGTGCCAGTTGTGGCAGCAGCCGCGCCCGGCCGCGGGCGCACCGGCTCTTCACGGTGCCCGGCGAGACGCCGAGGATCTCCGCCGCATCCGCCACGGGATAGCCCAGCATGTCCACCAGACCAGCGCGGCATGCTGGTCGGGCGGCAGCCACGCAGCGCGGCCAGCACGTCCAGCGAGATGTCGCTGGCCGGCGGGGGTCCTGCGCGGCGTCCGGGCCGCGGTCCAGGTCAGCTCGTCCCGCCCGCGGCCGGCCGCGCGGCCTTGCGGCGCATCCGGTCGAGGCAGGCGTTGACCACGATGCGGTGCAGCCAGGTGGTCACGGCCGAGTCACCGCGGAAATCCCCGCCCGGCGGAACGCTGAGATCATCGCGTCCTGCAGGGCGTCGGCGGCCTCGTCCGGATCCCCCAGCGTCCGTAGCGCCACGGCCCACAGGCGATCACGATGACGCAGAAACAACTGGCCGAACGCCTCTTGGTCGCCGGTCACATGACGGCGCAGCAACTCGGCGTCGGGCGGCTCGGCCTGCAGCGCCCCCACGGGCCAGACAGCGCCGGGCCGGGCTGGCCCGCCACGGGTCAGCCCGATCCGTGCAGGACGGCGCCGGAGACGAATGCTTCGAACTTGTTGCCGCTGCCCGCCAGCGGGGGCAGCTTGGTGAACCAGATCAGCACGTAGCGGCCGGACGCCGAGCTTGGTCGGGAACGTCTGAGTACCCAGCCGGCGTTCTTCTCCTTGGCGACTTGGTGAACGAGGGGCCGGGGTGTGACCCGGGGCTGGTATTACCGATCTCGATCGTCACATTCGTGCCCGCCGTCGGGCCGAAGGTCAGCTGGATCGAGCTCAGGGTGACTGACTTACCCATATCCAGCAGCAGGCCGGAGCCGTTCTTCAGGCCGCCGAAGACCGGGTTGTCAGGTAGAACTGCGTGTGCCAGGCATTCGCCGGGATTGTGGCAATCGCCCCGGGCCTGCGCCGCTGTTGTCTCGATCGAAACGGTCGCGTTGACCGGCGTGAGCACGGTGTTGGCGGCCGGGCTGGACGAGTGACCGCTGGCCGAGGTGCTCGGCGAGGCGCTCCCGCTGCCATTGTGGCGGCTCAGGCTGTACAGCCCAGTGCCGATCGCGGCCAGCACGAGCAGCACGATCAGCCCGAGCACGGCCTTGCTGACCGGCGTCCGGCTGCCCGGCGGCCGGGGGGATCGGGCCGCCGGCGTTGCTGCTGCTGCGGCGCCCAGCCGCCGCTCCCGTACTCGCCCGGGCCGGAGTCGGGCTGGTAGTCCTGGGTGAAGCTGTAGGCCGGCGCGGCGGCGGGCGGCGGCGCCATCGGGGCCGGGATGACTTCGAACAGGGCGTCCGCGAACAGGCCCGGGGTGGTCAGCACCGGGCCGCGGCGCCGCTCGAGCTGGAACAGGGCCTGGCAGGTGATCTCGTCGATGCCCGCCGGGACGCCCGCGCAGACCTGGTGCGGGCTGCACGGCTTGCCGTCGGCCAGCGGCGCCGGCGGCAGGCTGCCCATGCCCGGCCCGGGCCAGTACCGGGTCAGCGCCGCGTACAGCAGCATGGCCAGGCCACGGGTATCGGCCAGGGCCGGGTCGTCCGCGGTCACGTCGGCCAGCGCCGCGTCGATGCCGCTGCCGATCACCTTCACCCCGCCACCCTGGCGTCCAGCGCAGCGACTGTGGCGTCAGGCAGAGGTGCGCCACCCCGGCCGCGTGCGCCGCGGCCAGGGCCTCGGCCGCCTCAGCCACGATCTCCGCACCCCGCGCGGGCTCCAGTGGGCCGTCCGCCAGCAGGTCGTCCAGCGAGTCGCCGGCCACCCACTCCATCACCACGTAGGCCTGATCCCAGTCGTCCTCGACGTCGAAGACCTGGGTCAGCCGCGCATCGGTGAGCCTGCTCGCGGCGCGCGCCGCGGTGAGCACTTCACGTATGCGCGGGAACCCCGGCGCGAACGTGAGGACCGGACACGGGCCGGGCCAGCGTCTCATCGATGGCTTTCCAGGACGCCCAGCCGCCGCTGTCGCCGATCCGGTCCTCG
Source organism: uncultured Actinomycetes bacterium (assembly GCA_963747705.1). Lineage (GTDB taxonomy): Bacteria > Actinomycetota > Actinomycetes > Streptosporangiales > Streptosporangiaceae > RYN-230. The sequence goes on from CAVVGF010000058.1 coordinate 18,976, forward strand.
AGCCGGTAGCGGCCGCCGAGCCGGGTACCGGGTTCTGAGATAAAGGTGCTCATCGGTCATGCGGCGAGGGGCAGGCTCCCGACCCTCCTTCCGAGCCCCCGGATCGCCAGCAGTCATGGTGCGTACATCGTGGTGCCGTACACCATGCTAAGCCGCGCGCCGTGGGTCGGCGCGTCCCGCATGCTCTACCACCGCAAACCGTTACACGTGAGAGACACATGTTCGGTTCCCGGTTCCCGCCCTACTCATGCGCATCATCGGCCGAGCCGGGCCCGGACGCTGCCGAGCAGATCAGTGACCTCGCTCACGTGCAGCGCCCGGCAGAACAGGAAGTACAGGAAAAGCCCGCCGCCACCGCCCAGCACAATGGTGACCAGACCGTAGGCCGGACCGGCCGCGAGCAGCACGCCAACCATAAAGGTGACCGCCCAGGCGAACAGCATGGCGGGCAGCGCGGCCAGGTGCATCCGTACCAGTGTGCGGCTGATCTGCTGGCCGGCCAGGCCACCCAGCCGCCGGCTGGCGATCCGCCAGGCCACCACCACGCGGGCCAGGTTGCTCAGGCCGAAGGCCACGCCGAGCCCTTCCACCACGTGACCGGCGGCAGCAGGTACAGCGCGAGGATGCTGGCCGTGCCATTGACGATCATGGTGACCACGCCGATGAACATCGGCGTCCGGCTGTCGTGCAGCGCGTAGAACACCCGCAGCAGCAGCTGGAACATCATGTACGGGACCAGGAACAGGGAAAACGCGCCGAACACCTCACCGATGTAGCGGTCTTCCGCCACTGTGGTGCTGCCGCCGTGCACGACGCCGAACAGGAACTCGGCCAGTGGGCCGCCGAGCACGAGGAGCAGCAGCGCGGCGGGGACCACGACCGCCGAGGCCAGCCGGACACCGGTGGAGAAGTCGGCACGCACCAGCGGGAACTGGCCTTCGGCCGCATGCGCGCTCATCCGGGGCAGCAAGGCCGTGATCACCGACACGCCGACCACCGCGTATGGCATCTGGAACAGCATCCAGGCGTAGGTGTACGTGGAGAACGAGTCGAACGCGACGTGGTTCGACGCGGCGTTGGCCACGTTCTGCACGATCAGGAAGGACACCTGGGTGGTCGGATGTCGCCGAACAGCGGCGCGCCATCCGGCGGATCTCGGTCACCTCGGGCGGCGGAAGTCGAACCGCGGGCGCCAGCGGAAGCCAACCCGGCGCAACGGGGGAATGAGCGCGGCGGTCTGCACGATGATGCCCAGCGTGGTGCCGAAGCCGAGCAGCTGGACCTGGGCGGTCGAGATGTCCTGCGGCGCGGTGCCGATGCCCCCGGTCACGATGAACAGCAGCAGCACCAGGATGACCACGATGTTGTTCAGCACCGGGGTCCACATCGGCGCGGCGAAGCTGCCCCGCGCGTTCAGCACCCCGCCGGCCATCGAGCTGACGCCGTAGAAGAAGATCTGCGGGATGAAGAAGTAGGCGAAGATCACCGCCAGGTGCCGCTCCGCCCCGGGCAGTTCGTGCGCGTACAGGTTGACCAGCAGGAAGGCGGCCGCCGTGGCCACCACGGTCAGCCCGAACAGCGCGGTGGTGACCAGGGTGAACATCCGCTGGGTGTACGCCTCGCCGCGATCGGTGTTCCGCTTGGCCGCGCTGACCAGCAGCGGCACCACCACCGCGCTCAGGATGCCGCCGAGCATCAGGTCGTACACCGCGTTGGGCAGCGTGTTGGCGTTGTTGTATGAGTTGGCCACGCCGACTGCGCCGAGCGCCCAGACGGTCATCAGGGTGCGCAGGAAGCCGGTGCCGCGGGAGGCCAGCGTGCCGATGGCCATGACGCTGCTGGACCGGACCAGGCTGGGCCCTTCTGGCCCGGGCGGTGCCTGTCCGGGTGGTGCCTGTCCGGGTGGCGGCGCCGATTCGGGTGGCAGTTCGTGCGCCGGGTCGCGGTAGCCCGGGTCGGGGAAGCCCGGGTCCTCGTAGCCGGGCACCTGCGGCGCCGGGTAGTCGCGGTAGCCAGGCCGGTCAGGTGCCGGGTAGGCCTCGCCCGGCCAGGCGGCCGGCTCACGGGGGCTCGGCTGGCGCGGGTCTCGGTAGCCAGGGTCGCGGTAGTACGGGACCGGGTGCGGCGGTTCCTCGTAGACCCGGGTCAGCTCGGTTCGCGGTAATCGCAGTCCAGCCCCAGGTCGCGATAGCGCTGATTCAGCTCAGCCTCGCGATAGTCCTGGTCAGCCCCGCCCTGGGTGCGCCGGCCGGCGCGGCGCCGTCCCGGCGCGCGGCGGCGCCCGGGGCTGCGGCCACGGTCAGGGCCGTTCCACCCCTGGGGCGCTGGCGTATTCATCCGGCTCCTTGTGCGTGTCGGCGTCCTGGGCGGGCTTCCTGACGACCGTATCCGTTTCGTCCGGCGATCCGCCGGGATCCGGGGGACTAGCGCCCTGACCTGGACTGGTCGGCGGGCGGCGCATCCCACGGCGTATCGCCCGGACGGCGGCGCTGACCACGAACAGGCCGCAGGCCACCGCGATGATCACCAGTGCCTCGGTGCCGAAATGGGTCGCGTCCACGGTGACCTGGGCAGTGGGCCCGGGCAGCGGGGACCCGTCCG
>CAVVGF010000059.1:0-75140 GCA_963747705.1 uncultured Actinomycetes bacterium
CCACGCGGCGGGCGCGGCCGTGTCGATACTGCGGCCCGCGTTCCGCGGCGTGACCGGCGCCACGTTCTACGGCCCGGACACGCATCTGTTCAACCCGCGGGCCATCCCGCGCGGAGACGTCCGGGCGGTGGGCAGTTACATATCGTCCGACGCCCCGGCGGGCGTGCACAACCAGGGCATGATCTACCTGGGCCCGGTGAGCGGGCGTGGCGGCCACTGGACGTCGATCGCCGTGCCCGCGCACGGCCGGCACGTGACCGGGCATGTGTCAGCCTGCCCGCCGCGGCGGCCCAGGTGCATCGTGCTGGACACCATCCCGCACAGCACCATGGGGCACCTGGTGGTGGGCAACTACGACCTGAACCCGACTGTGCGCGGCGGCCTGGTGTCCGGGAACGCGTTCATCTACAACATCAGCACCCGGCGGTACACGCTGCTGCGGCTGCACGGCAGCCTGTCCACCAAGAGCTCGTTCTACGGCATCTGGCAGGACGGCGGCCCGGGCAGCCCGCGGTACACGCTGGCCGGCGGCTCGTCCGCGCACTTCGGCCAGCGCGGCTTCCTGATCAACTACAACGAGCGGTCCGGCCGGTTCGGCCGCCCGTTCTTCTTCACCTACTTCAACCGCCCGGTGCCGACCCACTTCGAGGGGATCACCGCCGTACCGGGCGGGTTCAACCTGGTGTCCATGCAGGTGGGTCACGGGCCTGCGCTGGCCCACGTCCGGGTGTTGCGGCACGGCGGGTTCGGCCGGGCCCGGTGGCGCCGGGTGCCGACCAGTTCCAGTGCGCTGTGCCCGTGCAAGATCGTGACCGGGAACACGGTGTGGCGGAACCGGGTGATGGGGCTGTACGTGAACAGCGCCAGCCCGGCCGAGCGCACCTACCTGGCCGTGATGGCCGGCCGGTAGGCCACCAGGCCGCGCTGCGGCAGGCGGCCGGGGAGGCCGCCTGCACCGGCCGGCCGACCGCCAGGCCGGCCCGGGCCCACCGCCCGGGCAGGCCTGGCCGGCCGTCCTTAGCCAGCGCTCCGCCCTCAGGCGCACCGCCGCTGGGTCGGCGTAGGCGTTCATCCTTAGGCATCTAAAGATTTGACATCTAAATATCTGTGGCCTAAGGATAGAGGCATGGACAGTAACCAGCTCGGCGTGGGCGACCTGTCCTTCCTCGGGCCGATGGCCGAGTGGCCGGTCGGGCGGCTGTTCATGGCGGCCACCCGGCTGTCCGGGCCGGCCTGGGCCGGCTGCTGGAGCAGCACGGGATGAGCCCGGCCGGCTTCTTCCTGCTCCGGATGGTGTACGGCGAGGACGGGCTGCGGCCCGGCGAAGTGGCCCGGCGGCTGATGACCACGCCCGCCTCGGTCACCTCGGTGGCCGACACCCTGGAGCGCCGGGGCCAGCTGGAACGCCGCCGCGACGGTGCCGATCGGCGCGCCGTCAGGCTGCACATCACCCCGGCCGGCCGGGCGGTGGTGGAGGAGACCGGGCGCGGCATGGCCGGTGAGGTGTGGGAGCTGTTCGGCGCGGTGGACCCGGCCGACGAGCCCGCGGTCCGCCGGTTCCTGCTCGCCATGATCGACCGCCTCGGCGAGTACCTGCAGGGAGAGCTGCCGTGACCGGCCCGATGCGGCGGGCCGTCCGCACCGTGGCGCTGGCCAAGACCTACCGCGGCCCGGGCGGTGGGGTCCCGGCCGTCCGGGGCATCGACCTGGGCGTCCGGCCCGGCGAGTTCTTCGGCCTGCTCGGGCCGAACGGGGCCGGCAAATCCACCACGATAGGCATGCTGACCACGCTGGTCGTGCCGACCTCGGGACAGGCCGAGGTGTGCGGCCTGGATGTGCTCCGCCGCCCGGTGGAGGTGAAGCGGCGGATCGGCGTGGTCAGCCAGCACAACACCGCGGACACCGACCTGACCGTGGCCGAGAACCTCGAGTTCCGTGGCCGCTATTTCGGGCTGAGCGGCCCGGCCGCGCGCCGGCGGGCCAGCGAGCTGCTGGCCGGGTTCGGCCTGGCCGAGCGGGGCAGGGCCCGGCCGATGGAGCTGTCCGGGGGGCAGGCCAAGCGGCTGATGATCTGCCGGGCCCTGGTGCACCGGCCGGAGGTGCTGTTCCTGGACGAGCCGACCGCCGGGCTCGACCCGCAGACCCGGCTGAACCTGTGGGACCTGCTCCGCGGGCTGCAAGCCGCCGGGCAGACCATCGTGCTGACCACGCACTACCTGGAGGAGGCGGAGGAGATGTGCGACCGGGTCGCGGTCATCGACCACGGCACGGTGCTGGCCTGCGGCACGGTGCCGGAACTGATGCGGTCCGCGGGCGCCGACTCCCTGGAGACCGCGTTCCTCAGCCTGACCGGACGGGAGTACCGCGAGTGAGCACCGACCTGCCGTGGATGGCCCCGGCGGCCCGGCCACGGCCTACCATCACGCACACGTTCGCCGCCATGATGGCCCGTGAGGTCCGGGTGATGCGGCGCAATTTCGTGGCCATTTTCATCCGGGTCATCCTGCAGCCGCTGCTGTTCGTCTTCGTGTTCGCCTACGTGATGCCCAAGCTCGGCGCGGCCGGCGGCGGCGCGTTCGCGGCCAGCCCGCACGGGCCGACGTTCGCCACCATCCTGGTGCCCGGCCTGGTCGCCTCGTCCATCCTCATGCAGGGCATGATGGCGGTCATCTTCCCGCTGATGATGGAGCTGTCCTGGCAGCGCTCCATCACCGACCGGGCGCTGGCCCCGCTGCCCGTCCCGCTGCTGGCCGTGCAGAAGATCGCCGCCGCCGGGCTGCAGGCGCTGATCGGCGGGCTGCTGGTGTTCCCGGCCGTGCTGCTCATCCACGCCCAGGGCGCCGCGCCCAGCGTGCACGTCAGCAACTGGCCGATGTTCATCCTGGTCCTGCTGGCCAGCTCGCTGCTGGCCGCGTCCGTCGGACTGCTGCTCGGCACGCTGATCGACCCGCAAAAGATCCAGGTGCTGTTCGCTCTGGTGCTGCTGCCGATGACCATGCTGGGCTGCGTGTACTACCCCTGGTCCGCGCTGCAGAGCATCCGCTGGCTGCAGATCGCGGTGCTGGCCAACCCGCTGGTCTACGCGAGTGAGGGACTGCGCGCCACGCTCACCCCGCAGCTGCCGCACATGCCCGCCGCGGCGTTCCTCGGCGTGCTGGTCGGCGGCACCGCGCTGCTGGGCTGGCTGGCCATGCGCACGTTCACCGCGCGCGTGCTGACCTGAGGCTGCCCGCCGGGCGGCCGGTGGCCCGTGCGATGGTAGAGCCATGAGCGAAAGCGGCGGCCGCCTCGATACACAGCTCCGGCTGGGACCTGGTTTCGGCCAAGCCGACCGGGCTCAGGTGCTGACCGAGCTGTCCAGCCTGGGTCGGCATCTCGTGCACTGGTCGGCCGACCGGGGGGTCGACCTCGAAGTGTCGGTCAAGGACCGGGGCGGGCCGCAGCAGACGGTGACCCTGCAGGCCTGGCTGCCCGGCTGGCCGTCCCAGGTGGCCCACTCGGCAGACAGCGACCTGGGCCGGGCCCTGGTCCAGGTGCGGCAGGAGATGATCCGCCGCATCGAGGACGGCAAAGCCAAACGGCACTCACATTGACCCGTCCGGGGGGCACACCATGACCGGGGTGGCCAGGCCCGCTCACGTCCCGGCCAGCGCGACGGCCGACGGCGACGGGGTTGTCCTCGGGTCCGGCCCCATCGTGGTGCACGCCTACGTCGACTTCCTGTGCCCGTACTGCCGTGCCTTCGAGCTGAACGCGGGGGGCACGCTGGCCCGGCTGATCGCGGCCGGGCAGATCACCCTGGCTTATCACCCGATGAACTTCCTCGACAGAGCGTCCACCACGAACTATTCGAGCCGGGCGGCCGCCGCGTCCGGCTGCGCGTCCGATGCCGGGCGCTTCCCCGGATACGTCCGGGCGCTGTTCAAAAACCAGCCACCGGAGGGAGGCCCCGGCCTGGCCGACGCGCAGCTGGCCGAGCTGGCCGGGGCCGCCGGCCTGCCCGAGACCTTCGCGGACTGCCTGCACAGCGGCCGCTACCTGGACTGGGCGCCGTACGTGACCGCGCTGGCCGTCGCGCGGGGCGTGCAGGCCACGCCCACCGTGCTGGTCAACGGGAGGCCGGTGCCAGCTAACGCCCGGATGATCAGTGCCGCGATAGCGGACGGCTGACCGGGCTCAGAACACGTCGGGCGGCAGGTCGGGCGGAAAGTCCAGGAACGCGGCCCGGTTGTCATCGAGCCAGTCCACCACCGGGGTGGCCGGATGCCCGGCCAGCTCAGGCACGTCCGCGGTCACCGTGGCCGCCCCGCCCTCGCGCACCCAGTCGGACAGCTCCAGCGCGCCGTCCACCTCCCACTGGCCCAGCCCTCGGGCCAGCAGTTCGTCCCTGACCTGCGCGGCTGGCCGGTCGGCGTAGCCCACCTCCCGGCCGAACACGGTGGAGATCCGCCGAGCCAGCTGCTGGCCGGTGAGTGCCTCCGGCCCGGTCAGCACATACGTGCTGTCCTCGTGCCCCGGGGTGGTCAGCACCCGCGCGGCCACGTCGGCCACGTCGCGGGCCGCCACGTAGGCGGCCCGGCCGGGCCCAGCGGGCGTGTAGAGCATGCCTTCCCGGCTGACCCGACTCGCCGCGGCCAGCAGGGTCTCCATGTAGATGCCCGGCGCGAGGTAGCTGACCGGCAGCCCGGACGCTTCCAGGTGCGCGGCGATCTCCCGGTGGCTGCGCACGAAACGCACCTCGACCCCCGGGTCCTGGAATCCGTCCATGGCCATCTTGACGATGTGCGGCCGGTGGCCCGCGGCGAGCACCGCGTCGATGAACCGGATCTCCAGCTCGGCCTGCTCCTCCAGGGCCGGGCTGAGCAGGAAGATCCGGTCGAACGTCTGCAGTACCCCGGCGACGGGTGGGTCGTCGAAGCTGGCCACGATGTACTTGGCCGGGCCAGGCAGATCGGCGCCCTTGGCGGGCACCCGCACCATCGCGGTGACATCGGCGCCGGCATCAGCCAGCGCCTCCAGCAGCGGGTAGCCAACCCGTCCGGTCGCTCCGGTTACCAAGATCACGAGCAGTGCCTCCGGCGGTCGCGGGCCAAATTCCCCCTCATTCAAGCACCCCGCTGAGCTGGCCCGTGGCCGCCTGCCAGGTTTACGGAATGGCCCCGTAACTACGCCGTAATGAGCGATACCCCCGATTGTGCCGATGCGGCCGGCCGGTACCGGGCTAACGTGGCAGCTTACCCGGGGGGCCCGCGACCACGGGAGTGAGCTTCGATGCCAGCTGACGATGGACTGCACCGCATGTCCACGGAGGATCTGGCGGCGTTCCTGCGCCGCCTGCGTTCCCTCCGGATGCGCGAAGGGCTCAGTCTGGACGGCCTGGCCGCGCAGGGCAACCTCCCGCCCGGCAGCGACGAGGCCGGTCAGCCTGGCTTCACCATCACCCAGCTCGGACCGCGCCTGGCGCCGCGGCGAGGGCCGCGGCGCAGCCGGTGGCGGCCCAGCCCGGGACTCGTCGGCGTCACCGCGACGGCCATGGTGCTGGCCGGGCTGGCCGCCAGTGGGGTCGTGCTGATGGAGCCCACCGGGCACAGCGAGGCCACCGCGCCCAGCAGACCGTTACCGGGCGGCGGTCAGTCGATGGCGGGCCGCGGCGGGCAGATGCCCAAGCACACGATGTCGGCCGCGCCGTCCCCGGCTGGCCCGCGGTCGGCGCCGCCCAGCCCGCACCGGGCCCAGATGCCCGGCAAGACCCGCGTCCGGGTAGTGGTCCCGGTCCTGGTCCAGCCGAAACGGATGGGCACAGAAGTGGCCGGCGTCGGCTGCCCCAACAGCCCGAACGACGGCATCAGCCTGGCCGACGCCAGCACCGGCCCCGGGTGGACCGCAGCGGGCGGCGGCTGGACTGGCAACGGCTGTGACGGCAGCTCGGTGTGGACCATGGACCCGAACGGGACCAGCCCGTCCGCGCTGACCTGGTTCTTCTACCCCAGCATGCGGGCTTCCTCGTGCCAGCTGGCGGTGTTCGTACCGAGCCAGAACGCGCTCGGCGCGGGCGACTACCAGATCTCGGCCGGGTCGGCCAGCCTGGGCAGCGTGTCCATCGACCAGGCAGATGACCAGGGTCAGTGGGTCCCGCTGGGCAGCTACCCGGCCACCGGCGGCATGCTGACCGTCCAGCTGCTGCCCGGCACGGCCACGCTCACCGCGGCCACCGGCGGGAACGGCAACGGGAACGGCGGCGACGGCAATGGGAACGGCAGCAACGGGCACGGCGGGTCCGGCGGCGGCGGGCAGGCGACGCCCAGCCCCAGCCCGGCATCCGGGCACAATGCCGCGGTGGCCGCGTCGGCGGCCCGGGCCAGCTGCCACTGAGCCACTTATTAGCGGCACATTACGGCTAGCGCAGAGCTCCCTCTCAGCGGTGCATCCGGGCGGCCGCGCATCGTACGGTGGTTTGGTGGCAGAAGCGGCGATGCGGCGCCGCCGGTGAACTTGCCGAGCTTGAGCCCCCTCCGCCGCGGGGCGTGGCGCCGATGGTCGATCGTGCTGGCGAGCACTGTGGCGGTGTGCGCGATCCCAGCGGTGATCGCCGCGCTCCCGGTGCAGGGCTCCACGATCGGCGCGGCCGCGCTGCGCGCGCGCATCATGGCCTCGGCCGGCCGCCGTACCAGGGTTACGCGGAGAGCACCGCCGACTTCGGCCTGCCCAGCCTGCCCGATCTGGGCAACGTCAGCATGCTGCTGGATGGCACCACCGACCAGTTCGTGTGGTACCGCTCGGCCGATTACTGGCGGGCCGACGTGGTCTCCGCGGAGGGTGAGAACGACACCTACTCCGACGGTGGCGTGACCTACCTGTGGAACTACGGCAGCAACAGCCTCATCCAGATCGTCGGCCCGCAGCCGGTCCGGCTGCCTCGGGCCGCCGACCTGCTGCCGCCCGAACTGACCCGGCGGCTGCTCAGCATCGCCGGGTCCGCTGAGCGCCTCAGCCGGCTGCCGTCCCGCCGGGTGGCCGGGGTCGCCGCGGCTGGCCTGCGGGTCACCCCGACCGGCTCGGGCACCACCATCGGCGCGATCGACATCTGGGCCGACCCGCGCACCGGGCTGCCGGTCGAAGTGCAGCTCACCGCGCGTGGATCGGCCCATCCGGTGCTGATCAGCAACTTCCTGGAGCTGAACCAGACCGAGCCGTCGCTGGACGCGGTGACCCCGCATCCGGCCGCGCAGCTCGGCCTGGCCACGGCCCGGCAGCCGGACATCGACCGGATACTGAACGGCGACGGGGACGGGGACAACGACGGCGACCCGTTCCCCCCTGAACTGGGCGGGCAGCGCCTGGTGCCGATCCCGGGCGGCCCGTCGGGTGTCGCCATCTACGGATCCGGGCTGTCCCGGCTGGTGGTGCTGCCGCTGCCGCACAGCCTCGGCCCGCAGGCGCTCAACGCCGCCGTGCAGGCCGGCGCCGACGTGGTTTCGCTCACCGGGCAGACCGGCGCGGTGATCCGCACCCCGCTGCTGAACGTTCTCATGGTCACCGCGGGGTTCCACCACGCCACCTGGCTGTTCGCTGGCGCGGTGACCCCGGCAGTGCTGGAAAAGGCGGCTAACAGCATGATCAACGACCTGGACCACTTCCGGTTCCGCCGGCCACCGGGAGGTGGCCGGTGATCGAAACCCGCGCGCTGTCCAAGCGCTACGGCCGGCTGCTCGTGGTCGACCAGATCGACCTGGACGTACGGGAAGGCGACCGCTATGGGTTCCTCGGGCCCAACGGCTCCGGCAAGACCACCGTGGTCCGCATGCTGCTCGGCCTGGTCTACGCGACCAGCGGCGAGATCCAGGTCATGGGCAAGCGGGTGCCCAAGCACGTCGCCGACGTGCTGCCGTCGATCGGCTCGCTGGTGGAAGGCCCATCCGCGTACGGCCACCTGTCCGGGCGGGCCAACCTGGCGCTGATCGACGCGGCCGGGCCCGCCTTCCCGGCCACCCGGCGGCAGCGCATCGCCGACACGCTGGACCGGGTCGGCCTGGGCGGCATCGACAACCGGCCGGTCAAGCGGTACTCGCTCGGCATGCGGCAGCGGCTCGGCCTGGCCGCCGCGCTGCTGCGCACCCCGAAGCTGCTCATACTGGACGAGCCCACCAACGGCCTGGATCCGCAGGGCATCCGGGAGATCCGCGACCTGCTCATCGAGCTCAACCAGGCGGGCACCACCGTGTTCCTGTCCAGCCACCAGCTCAGCGAGGTGGAGCAGCTGTGCACCCGGGTCGGCATCGTGAACCAGGGGCGGCTGGTCGAGCAGAACGAGCTGGCCGCGCTGCGCGCGCCCACCGGCCGGGCCATCGTGCATACGCCCGACGTGGACAAGGCCAAGGAACTGCTCGACGGCCGCGTCGAGCTGAGCGAGGTGGACCGGCTGCTGGTCCGCGACACGGACACCGCCACGCTTAACGCCCAGCTGGTGGCCGGTGGGGTCCGCGTCACCGAGATCTCCGCCGAGCGCCGGTCGCTGGAGGACGTGGTGCTCACGGTGACCAGCTCGGGATCGGACCGGGTGGACCGCCGGGTGCGCACCGCCCGTCCGCCCGGCCCGGCCCCCGGGGACGACAGCGACGTCCTGGAACAGGGCAGCCTGGCCGGCGAGGAGCAACCGTGATCCGGGTCGAGCTGGTCAAGCTGGTGCGCAGGCCGCGCAGCTGGGTGAGCATCGTGCTGCTGTGCGGGCTGCCGGTGGTGGTCGCGGTGTTCGTCGCGGTCACCCACATCGCGCCGCCGCCCGGCCAGGGGCCGGCCCTGCTGTCCGAGGTACTGTCCAGCGGGACGCTGTACCCGGCGGCCGCGCTGGCCATCGTGCTGCCGATCTTCCTGCCGGTGGCGGTGGCCGTGGTGGCCGGGGATGCCATCGCCGGCGAGGCCAGCGCGGGCACGCTGCGCTACCTGCTGGCCCGGCCGGTGGGCCGGAGCCGCCTGCTGGTGGCCAAGCTGGTCACGCTGATCGTGTACACGCTGTCCGCCGTGCTGCTGGTGGCCGGCACCGCCTACCTGACCGGGATCATCCTGTTCGGCTCGAAACCGATCGCCGCCACCCCGGGCGGCCTGACCACGTCCAACATCGCCAACGCGGCCACCTCGCTGTCCGGCACCGCGATGAGCCCCACGGACATCGCGCTGCGCACGATCGGGGCGATCTCGTTCATCGCGGTGTCCATGCTCGGCGTGGGCGCGATCGCGCTGTTCCTGTCCACCGTCACCGACTCCGCGCTGGGTGCCGCGCTGGGCGCGCTGGCCGCGCTGATCACCAGCGAGGTGCTGGTCACGCTGAACGCCGCGTCCGCCGTGGACCCGTACCTGCCCACCCGGTACTGGCTGGCCTGGGTCAACTTCTTCCGCGACCCGATCGTGTGGCGCAACATCGAGCGTGGCTTCGCGGTGCAGGCGGTGTACGTGGTGGTGTTCCTCGGCGCCGCCTGGGCGCACTTCGCCACCAAGGACGTGACCAGCTAGTCTGCGGCCTCATGGCTGACCCGGCATATGTAGGTAACGCGGGTGCGGACGCGGCGCAGGACAGGGGCTGGCTGCTCGGCCATTTCAAGCCCGGCGGCGATGCCCGGCACACCGGCGATGTCGAGGTCAAGTGGGCCATTCATCCCGAGGGGGACCGGCGCCCGCAATGGGTCGCCGGGGAGCGGCGGTCCGCGCTGCTGCTGCTGATCAGCGGCCGGTTCCGGGTCGAGCTGCCGGGGCGCAGCGTGCTGCTCGCCGAGCATGGCGACTACGTGGTGTTCCACCGGGTCAGTCACTCCTGGCACGCCGAGCAGGCTTCGGTGGTGCTGGCCGTCCGCTGGCCCTCGGTGCCCGGCTACGCGGTGACCGACCCCGGGCAGCAGCCATGACCGACCCAGCCGACCTGGGCGTGCTGCAGGCGGCGGACCTGCTGCGCCGCCGGGCGCTGTCGGCCACCGAACTGCTGGCCGCCTGCCAGCAGCGCATCGCGGAGCGCAACGGCGGGCCACCCACCTTCGACGGCGATCCGGGCGCGCTGAACGCGTGGGCCCGGCTCTACCCGGAGCTGGCCGCCGCGCAGGCCCGCGCCGCGGACCAGCGGCGCTCACGGGACGGGGATGAGGCGCCGCTGCTGTGCGGCATCCCCATCGGGCTGAAGGACCTGTACGCGGTGGCCGGGCTGCCGCTGACCGCGTCCAGCCGGGTGCTGGCCGGGTACGTGGCCGAGCGCAGCTCGGTCGCGTGGCAGCGGCTGGACCGCGTGGGTATGGTGCTGGCCGGCCATACGCACACCCACGAGTTCGCCGCGGGCGGCACCACCGACCAGGTGGGCAACCCATGGGCGCTGGACCGCGCCCCGGGCGGGTCCAGCGGCGGGTCGGCCGCCGCACTGGCGGCTGGCCTGGTCCCGGCCGCGCTGGGCAGCGACACGTGCGGGTCGCTGCGCATCCCGGCCGCGCTGAGCGGGGTGTCCACGGTCAAGCCGACGCACGGCCTGATCCCGCTGGGCGGCGTCATCCCGCTCGCGCCCACCCTGGACCACGCCGGGCCGATGGCCCGGTCGCTGGCCGACTGCGGCGCGCTGCTCAGCGCGCTGACCGCGGGACCGGCGGAGATCAGCCCGCTGCTGCCGCCGCCCGCGCCGCCCGGCACGTTCCCGGTGCGGGCCCGGCCCGGCCCGCACCCGCTGGCCGGGGTCACCATCGCGGTCACCGGCCTGCCGGAGCGGGCCGGCCTGGAGCCGGACGTGGCCGACATCCTCGACCAGGCCGTGACGGCCGTGGCGCAGCTCGGGGCCCGGGTCATCACGCTGCCCGCGCCGGCCGACCTGACCGGCCCGGAACTGGACACGATCCTGCTCACCGAGGCCGGCGTATACCACCGGCAGCACCGCGACGCGGCGGCCCAGTACCGGGCCAGCATCCGCGAGTTCGTCGTGGCCAGCGACGATTTCACCGCGGCTGAGCCCTACCTGGCCGCGCAGCAGCGCCGGGCCGAGGTCACCGCCGCCTGGGAGGACTGGTTCGCCCAGCACGACGTGGACGCGCTGCTGGAGCCGAGCGTGTGCACCACCGCCCCGCCGCGCGGCCGCGGCTATGACCCGGATCAGCCCGCGGGGGACGGCGACCTGATGATCCGGCTCACCGCCACCTGGAACGTCACCGGCTTCCCGGTGGCCAGCCTGCCCGGCGGGCTGGGCCGCCGCACCGGCCTGCCGGTCGGCTTGTCGCTGGCCGCGCCGCGCGGCGCCGACACCCGGGTGCTGCAGATCGGCATCGACCTCCAGGAGCGCGCGCTGCCGCCGCCCGGCCCGTGAGCCGCGGGGGGGGGGGGGGGGGGTGGCCCCGCGGGGCTAACGGCAGTCGGCCTGGGTGGGCTGGACCGGGCCGGTCCCGATGGCCTGCAAGCACCATGGCCGTGACGGCCGGGTTGGTGGGCAGCTGCGAGTGGCTGATCTGCTCGGCTGGGCAGAGCGACTGGATGGGCAGGTTGACCGCGCCGGCCAGCCGGGCCGAGTCCGGCGGGTCCACCGTCTTGTCGTCGATGCTCCACAGCGACAGCCAGTCCGGCCGGGATGGCGCGATGCCGCCCTGGAGCTGGGTCAGCAGGCTGCTGCCGGGGACCAGCTGGCGGCAGGCGGCCGGACAGGCGTTAGGCAAAAATGCCTCGCCGTCGGCGGCGAGTTCGGCGCCATGGAACGGGGACCCCAGGGTGACAATCCGGCGCGCCTTGTGCGCGCCGCCGTCCTCGCGGGCCCAGAGCAGGGTGGTCACGCCGCCCGCGGAATAGCCGATCACGTTGACCGAGGGCGCGCCGCCGCGCAGCGCGTGGCTGACCGCGGCGTTCAGCACGCTGGCGTCGCCGGCCAGGCTGCCGGTGCCGTTGCCGGGCAGGTGCAGCACGGTGGCCTGGCGGCCGGTGGCCCGGATCCGGCGGGCCAGGATCGAGAGCGAGTTCGTGTTGCCGCCGTAGCCCGGGACCAGCAGCACCGGGCCGGGCCGGTCCTGGGCCGGGTACCCAGCCGGCTGGCCGGCCGCGCTGTCCTGCTGGGCCACGACCACGGTGACCACCACGGCCACGACGGCCGCGGCCAGCAGCCACGGCCACGCCGGCCGCGAAGATCCGGCGCCGGGGAGAGCCGGCCCAGCCACCCCATCACCCGCACACCCCCACCCCAACCCGACATATGTAGGACTGGGTAACCCGACATATGTAGACTGGGCCTCTCTTGGCCGGTGCATAGCTGACACGGTATGCGTCAGCGCGGGGTTGCGGGGCCCGTCTGCACGCCGGTGGTGGAGGCCGAGACCGAGCGGGGGTCGCGGGGGCGCCAGGCGCCGCGGGCCACGGCGGCCAGGAAGCGGTTGACGGCGCTGTTGAACAGGTCGGGTTCTTCCAGGTTGGCGGTGTGACCGGTGCGCGGCAGGATGGCCAGGCCGGAGGTCGGGATGGCCCGCTTGAGCATGAGCGCGGTGTCCAGGCAGCCGTCGTCCTCGTCGCCGACCAGGATTAGCACCGGCGTGGTGACCTGGGTGAACTCCTCGCGCAGCGCGTGCAGCGACGGGCGGGCGGCCTGCACGCCGCGCATGGTCAGCGCCGAGCCGAGTGAGTCGTGCCCGGCCAGCGCGGCGGCGAACTCGGCCCAGCCGCGCGGGTTCTTGTTCTGGAACTGCACCCGGGCCGGGCCGGCCGCGTACCACTCCGCCACCGCGGCCGCGCCGTCGGCCTGGAACGCGGCCGCGATGGCCTCGGATTCGGCCCGGAACGCGGCCTGCCGGTCCGGCGGCGAGCCGTAGCCCGCGCCCGCCGCCACCGCGGACAGCACCCGGTCCGGGTGCCGTAGGACCAGGTGCAGCGTGGTGAACCCGCCCATGGACAGGCCGGCCACGTGCGCGGCCGGGATGCCCAGGCCGTCCAGCACGGCCACCGCGTCGGCCACCGCGCGCTGCTGCGAATAAGCGGCCGGGTCGGTGGGCACGCCGGACGGCGGGTAGCCGCGGGCCGCATAGCTGATGCACCGGAACCCGGCCGAGAAGTACCGGACCTGCGGCTCCCAGCTCCGGTGGTCGCCGGCGAACTCGTGGATGAACAGCAGCGGGTCGCCGTGGCCGGTGCTCTCCACGTGCAGGCTGACTCCGTCGTCGGTCCGGACCGCGTGCGTGCTCATGGTCACGCTGGCCCGCTCGGTGCCCATGATGTGCTGGTACGTGCCGTCGGCCGCGGCGGCCGGGTCCCCGGCGCGCAGCGCGGCCAGGATCGCGTCGTGCTGCCGGGCCGACTCGGCGTGGCTGCGCAGCACCTTGGGGCCGCCGTGCAGGGACGCCCAGAGCAGCCGCATCAGCGACAGCAGCAGCGGGCTGCGGGCGTACTCGTACAGGCTGAAATGGAACTCCCGGTTCAGCTCGGCGTACCGCGGGTCGTCCTCGGCCAGCGCGCGCATCTGGTCGTTCAGCGCCTGCAGCCGGGCGATCCCGGCGGCGTCGATCTTGCGCGCGGCCAGCGACGCGCCCAGCGACTCCAGCGCCGCGCGGATCTGGAAGTTCTCCTCGACCGGTCCCTCATCCGGGCCGGCCACGGTGAACCCGCGGTGGGTGTCCCCGATGACCAGGCCCTCGGACTCCAGGCGGCGCATGGCCTCGCGCACCGGCGTCTGGCTGACCTGGAACCGGGCGGCCAGGTCGCGCTGCCGCAGCTGCTCACCGGCGGGCAGCTCGCCGGTGATGATCTGCTCCCGGATCAGCGCCGCCACCATGTCGGTCTTGCTCACGTAGCCCGGGCCGGGCACCACCCGGCCCAGCGCGTCGCCCGTCGGTGCCTGACTCATCTGCCGCCTCCGCTGGCCAGTTCCTGCACCCGTGCCGCGGTCAGCGGCAGCCGGCCGACGCTGCCGGCCAGGCCCAGCGCGTCCCGGACCGCGCTGGCCAGCACGGCCCCGGCCGCGGACACCCCACCCTCGCCCGCCCCCCGTACGCCCAGCGGGTTTCCCGGGGCCGGCGCGTCCTGAGTCACCAGGACGTCGATCGGCGGCACCTCGGCGGCGGTCGGCATCCGGTAGTCCATGAAGGTAGCCGACTGCGGCTGCCCCGCGTCGTCGTAACAGAACTCCTCCAGCAGCGCGCCGCCGATGCCCTGCGCCGCGCCGCCGCGCAGCTGCCCTTCGACCAGCGCCGGGTTGATCGCCCGGCCCACCTCGTAGGCCACCAGATAGCGCAGCACCTCGACCCGGCCGGTGCCCGGATCGACGTCCACGACGGCGATGTGCACGCCGTACGGGTAGGTCATGTGCGTCACCTCGAACCGGCGGCGGGCGGACAGCCCGGCCGGCTCCCCGGGCCGCAGGTACCGGCTGGCCGGGGCGGTGGCCCGGGCGATCTCGGCGAGCGTGACCCGGGCCGCCGGGTCGCCGCGCACGCTGACCGCGCCGTCCTCGCTGACCAGATCGCCGGGGGCGGCCTCCAGCATCCGCGCGGCCACCTCGGTGGCCCGGTCGCGGACCGCGAGCGCCGCCGCGTGCACCGCATTGCCCGCCACCACGGTGGACCGGGACGCCCACGACCCGCCGCCGAACGGCTGCAGGTCGGTGTCCCCGTTGACCACGCTGACCACGGCCGGGTTGACGCCCAGCGCGTCCGCCGCGATCTGGGCCAGCACGGTCTCGATGCCCTGCCCGAGCGAGGTCCCGCCGGAATACACGTGCACCGCGCCGGTCCCGCTGACCATCACGTCGGCCGTTTCCTGCGGGCCGAGGCCGCTCTTCTCCAGGAACGCGGCCACACCGAGCCCGCGCCGCCGGCCGGACTGCCGCCCGTGGCTCACCTCGGCCGGGTAGCCGAGCCGGTCCGCTTCGGCCGCGGCCGCGCGAGCAGCCCGGGGTAGTCGCCGTCGTCGAGCACCACAGTCGGTGCCCAGCGTGGTCATCGCCCGCTGTGCAGGGCAGCTCGGCCGGGGTCAGCAGGTTGCGGCGGCGCAGCTCGACCCGGTCGATGCCCAGCTGGCTGGCGGCGACGTCGAGCAGCTGCTCCCGCGCCGCGCTGCCCTCGAACCGGCCCGGCGCCCGGTACGTGCCGCACGGCGTCTTGTTGGTCAGCGTCACCCGGACCCGGCCGCGGTAGGCGGGCACCCGGTACGGCCCGGGCAGCATGGCCAGGGTCAGCTCGGGCACGATGATGCCGTGCGTGCGGCAGTACGCGCCGTTGTCGTGCAGCACCTCGTCGCGCAGCCCGAGCAGGCGCCCGGCGGCGTCGAACGCGGCCGCCAGCCGGTGCGCCTGCTGCCGTGAGTGGTTCACCGCGACCAGGTGCTCGGCCCGGTCCTCGGCCCACTTGACCGGCCGCCGCAGCGTGCGGGCCAGCCACGGCACCAGGAAGTCCTCGGGATAGAACTCGCCGCGCGCGCCGAACCCGCCGCCCGCGTCGACCGCGTGCACGTGGATCAGCGTCTCGTCGATGCCGAGCAGCCCGGCCAGCAGATCGCGGTTGAACACCGGCACCTTGGTCATGCCGAAAATGCCCAGCCCGCCGGTGACCGGGTCCGGGTCGGCCAGCAGGGTGCGCGGCTCCAGCGGGACCGCGGCGTGCCGGCCGATGCTGATCTCGGTCTGGACCACATGGCCGGCGGCGGCGAACGCGGCGTCCACGTCGCCGTAGCCCAGGCTGAACTCGGCGGCCACCCTGCCGTCCGCCGCGTCCAGCACCGCGGGCGTCGCGTCGATGTCCATGTCCACCAGCTCGGCCGCGTCCTCGGCCGGGTACGGGTCCGCGGCCACCACCACAGCCAGCGGCTCGCCCACGTAGCGCACCGTCTCGGCGGCCAGCACCGGCTGCAGGTAGCCGCTCAGGTCGATGCCCTGCACCGCCAGCCGGACCGGGATCTCCAGCCGGCCGGGCAGGTCGGCCGCGGTGACCACGGCCACCACCCCGGGCGCCGCGGCGGCCCGGGTGGTGTGCACCGCGCGGAGGCGGCCGTGCGCCACCGGGGAGCGGACCATCCGGGCCCACACCTGGCCCGGCCGGGACATGTCGGCGCCGAACCGGCCCTGGCCACGTAGCAGCCGCGGGTCTTCCTTGCGCGCGACCCGCGTGCCGATGACCCCGCGCGCCCGGGTGCCCAGCCCGGTCATCGGTTGTCCGGATCGCCCGGGCGCTGCCACCGTGAGCGCGCGGTGGCCAGCACCGCCTCGACGATGCCCTGGTAGCCGGTGCACCGGCACAGGTTGGCCGCGACCAGCTCGCGGATCTCCGCCTCGGTCGGCTCGGCGCCGCCCCCGGCTGAATCGCGCTGCGCCAGGTAGCCCTCGGCCAGCATGAGGAAGCCGGGCGTGCAGAACCCGCACTGCAGCCCGTGGCGGTCACTGAACGACTGCTGCAGGTCGGACAGCCGGTCGCCGTCGGCCAGGCCCTCCACCGTGCTGATCTCGGCGCCGTCCGCCTGGACCCCGAACATCAGGCAGGACCGGGCCGGCGAGCCGTCCACCAGCACCGTGCACGCGCCGCAGATGCCGTGCTCACAGCCCAGGTGGGTGCCGGTGTAGCCGAGGTCGTCGCGGAGCATGTCGGCCAGCGTGCGCCGGGCCTCCACGGCCAGCTCGTGCTCCCGGCCGTTCACCCGGAGCCGGATCAGGTGGATGTCCTTCATCGGCCGCCTCCGCTGAGCGCGGCGCAGATGTCCGACGGCAGCACCGGGATGTGATCGAAGCTGGTCCCGGTGCCGGCCATCGCGTCGTTGATCGCGTTCAGCACGGCGGCCGGCGCGCCGATCGTGCCGCCCTCACCCATGCCCTTGGCCCCGGTCTCGCTGTGCGCCGACGGCGTCTCCAGATGGGTGATCTCGACCGGGCACAGCTCGGCCGCGGTCGGCGCCAGGTAGTCCATCAGCGTGGCGCTGCCCGGCTGGCCGTCGGCGTCGTAGCGGACCTGCTCGAGCAGCGCGGCCGCCACGCCCTGGGCCACCCCGCCGCGGACCTGCCCGTCCACGATCATCGGGTTGATCACCACGCCGCAGTCCTCCACCACCAGGTAGCGGCGCAGCCGGATCTCGCAGGTGCCCTCGTCGATGGAGACCAGCGCGGCGTGGCAGCCGTTGGAGAACGTGCCCGGCGGGTCGAACGAGGACCGGGCCTCCAGGCCGTAGCGCAGCGGCTCGGGCAGCCGGTGCGTCTGGAAGTGCACGATCCGGGCCAGCTCGCTGATCGGCATCGCGCTGCCCGGGTCACCCCGGACCTGGGCCGTTCCGCCGGCCAGCTCGATGTCGCTGGCGCTGGCCTCCAGCAGGTGCGCGGCGACCGCGCGGAGCTGGCCCGCGACCTGCTCGGCGGCCCGGCTGGCCGCACCGCCGCCGATCACGATGGACCGGCTGCCCCAGGTGCCCCAGCCGTAGGAGGCCAGGTCGGTGTCGCCTTCGCGTAGCCGTACCTGGCCCGGGTGGATGCCCAGCCGGTCCGCGACGATCTGCGCGAACGTGGTCTCGTGCCCCTGGCCGTGGCCGCACGTGCCGGTGGTCACGATGACCTCACCGGACGGGTCCATCCGGACCGACGCGGTGTCGTAGCCGGGCGTCATCCGCATCCGGCGCAGCGACATGGCCGGCGTGCCGTAGGCGGTCCGCTCGGAGAAGCAGGAGTAGCCGATCCCGGCGCGCAGCCCCTGGCCGCGCAGCCGGTCCCGCTCGGCCGGCCAGCCGGTCTCGGCCACCTGCTTCTCGGCCCGGTCCAGCGACTCGGCATAGCTGCCCTCGTCGTAGGTGACCCCGTTCACCCCGGTGTACGGGAACTCGCCCGGGCCGATCATGTTGCGGCGGCGCACGGTGAGCGGGTCCAGGCCGAGCTGGCGGGCCGCCTTCTCCATCAGCCGCTCCATGACCAGCACCAGCTGCGGCCGGGAGACCCCGCGGTACGGCGCGGTGGGCGCCTTGTTGCTGGCGATGGCCCGGCCCCGGGCCCGGTACGCGGGCACCTTGTAGATGCCGGGCAGCTCGGTCGCGGCCATCAGCGGCTCGACCCCGCAGGTGAACGGGAACGCCGAGTAGGCGCCCACGTCGCAGTCGATGTCCGCGGCCAGGCCGAGGATCCGGCCCGTCGCGTCGAACGCGGCCCGCACGTCGTAGCACTGCTCGTGGCCGTGGAACGACGCGGTCAGGTTCTCCTGCCGGTCCTCGGCCCAGCGGACCGGCCGGCGCAGCCGCCGGGCCAGCCCGGCGACGACCAGCTCTTCACGGCCGACTACGCATTTCAGCCCGAAACCGCCGCCGACATCGGGGGCGATCACCCGGATCTGGCGTTCGGCCAGAGAAAAGGCCTGGGCCACGGCGGACCGGACCTGGTGCGGGACCTGAGTGGAAACATGCATGACGATCTGGCCGTCCCGCTCGTCCCACTCGGCCAGGCAGGCCCGGCCCTCCAGCGGGAGCGCGGCCAGCCGGCCGCTGCGCAGCTCGCCGCCGACCAGCACCGGGGCGGTGGCGAAGATGTCCGGCAGCCGGTCGTCGTCGAACATGGTCAGATCGACCAGGCAGTTGCCGGCCAGCCCGTCGTGCACCGGGCGGGCGCCGGGCGCGCGGGCGCCGTCCAGGCTGGCCACGGCCGGCTGCGCGGTGTAGTCCACGGCGACCAGCTCGGCGGCATCCTCGGCGGTGTACGGGTCGCCGGCCACCACGACCGCCACCGGCTCGCCGACGTGCCGGACCTGGCCGATGGCCAGCAGCGGCAGCGCGGTGGGCACGAACTCCGGGCGTTCCAGGACCGCCAGCAGCGCTGGGTCGCCCAGGTCGGCCGCGGTGCACGCGGCCACCACGCCGGGCACGGCCAGCGCTTCGGACAGGTCGATCTCACCGAGCGCGGCGGCCGCGTGCGGGCTGCGGGTGAACGCCGCGTGCAGCGCGGCGCCGCGGCTGATGTCGCCGGTGAACCGGCCCCGGCCCAGCAGCATCCGCGGGTCTTCCTTGCGCGGCACCGATGCGCCCACCCAGGTCATTGCGCGGCCGCCTGGGCCAGCGCGCGTTCGGTCAGGGTGGCCGCCAGCCGCTTACGGTAGCCGCCCGTGCCGTGCCCGTCCGCGGGCGGGTCGATCTGCGCGGCGGCCAGCTCCCCGGCCTGACGCCAGGTTTCCGTGGTCGCGGGCTGGCCCGCCAGTTCTGCGGTGTCAACCGGCTGGGGGAGCGGGCCGACGCCGCCGAGGACCACGTTCAGCTCGCGGCAGGTGCCGTCGCCGGCCAGGTCGATGCTGACCGCGGCGGCGACCACGGCGAAGTCGCCCTGGCGCTGGGCGAACTCGGTCAGCGCGGCGTGCTGGGCGGGCACCGGGAAGTGGATCTCGGTGATCATCTCGTCCGGCTCGGCGGTGGTGCTGTAGAAGCCCTCGAAGAACTCGGTGACCGGGACGGTGCGCTGGCCCGCCGGGCCCGGTCAGCTCGATCTGCGCGCCGAGCAGCACGGCCAGCAGGCACCATTCGGCCGCCGGGTCGGCGTGCGCGATGCTGCCGCCGAGGGTGCCGCGGGCCCGGATCGGGTAGTGCCCGATCCACCGCGCCGCCCTGGGCAGCACCCCGAAGCCGTCCAGCACGGCCGGGTCGCGGCACAGCTCGATCGAGCGGTGCCGGGTCAGCGCGCCGACGCGCAGGCCGTCCGGGCCGGCCCGGAGGTAGTCCAGTTCCGGGATGCGGGTGATGTTGACCAGGGCGCTGGGCCGGGCCAGCCGGAAGTTCATCATCGGGACCAGGCTCTGCCCGCCGGCCAGGATCTTCGCCCCGTCACCGAGTTCGGCCAGCAGGGCCACGGTCTCAGCCACCGACCGGGTCCGGTGGTAGGTGAACGGGGCTGGCTTCACCGGCCACCTCCCGCACTCCTCACCGGCGATCCCACGGGTTTGGTATACCATATTTCACGCCCGTGGCCAGAGGCACTTTCTGGGGAGTCCGCCCATGCCGCACCCGTCTGTCCGGGTGGAACCAGGTCCGGCCGGCTTTCCTCCGGGTCCGGCTCGACCGCCCCGACCGGCGCAACGCCCTCGACCTGGGCATGGTCCGCGCCCTGCACGAGGCCTTCGCGGGCAGCCCGGCCGCGCCCATCGTGCTGGACAGTACCGATCCCGGGGTGTTCTGCGCGGGCGCCGACCTGACCGTCAGCGACGCCGAGCGGGCCGACATCTCTGACCTGCTGTACCAGTGCTACGAGGTCATGATCACCCGGCCCGGCCCGGTCATCGCGGTGATCAGCGGTCCCGCCGTCGGCGGTGGGGCGCAGCTGGCCGGGGCGGCTGACCTGCGCGTGGCTGGTCCGGACGGAAGCTTCCGGTGGACTGGGCCACCCGGCCGTGACCTGGCCGTGGGCGCCTGGCTGCTGCCCAGCCTGGTCGGCCGGGGGCTGGCGCTCGAACTGACCATGACCGGCCGCTGGGTGGACGCGGCCGAGGCGGAGCGGATCGGCCTGGTGAACCGGGTCTACGCCGAGCCCGGGCAGGCCGCGACGGTGCTGGCCAAGCAACTGGCGGACCAGGGGGCCGGCGTGCCCGGCGCAGTCAAGCAGGTCGCCGCGGACGGTGGCCTGCTGGACCGGCTGCGGGCCGAGCGCGCGGCCAACCGGGCCGCGCTGGAGGCGCCGTCCCGCCCCGCGGCACCGTGACTGGACCGGCTGCGGGCCAAGCGGCCAGCGGGCGGGCGGCCCGATGGTCGCCGTCCGGCCGCTGGCATCTGGTCCTGGCCCCTCCGCGAAGCCAGCCCGACCCGCGGACCTCCAGAATCGTGATCAACCGTCTGGCTGTCGCCGCAGGGCCGGGCTGGTTGCAGACATGGGGTGCCAGGGCGGCGGCGCCTGCACAGTGCGCCAGGGCCGGTCGCTGGCCTGGCGCCGGTGCGCAGCGGGCTGGCGGCACCGAGGCAGTGAGCTGCCGGTTAACGCGGCCACTTTTCACAGTGCGGTGTTTTGTGGCACGTATGAGTCCACAAGGAACCGCGCTGTTAAAACGCACCACGACGATGAGATCCGGCCCGTAACGCTGGCCTCATCAGTATCGGGGGCCTCAGTGCGGTGCCTGGTGGCGGCCGGGATGCGGCGTGTGCGGTGGTCGGTGGGCTGGCGAGGTCTGGTGGTGCGCGCGCTGGACGCATTCCATAAGCCAACAGAGGCTCTGCTGTCGCAATAGCAGCACCAAACGGTTGATCACAAACCCGGATGCGGCCTCGCGGATCACTGCCGCTCGGCTGGGCGGGCTTGCAGCGCGGTGAGCTGGTCGATCAGGAGCCACGGGTTCACCGCCGGTTCCCGGGCCAGGCGGCGCAGCCAGTTCCCGGTGGCGCGGGCGTCGGTATGGGCGAGTCGGGCGTAGTGGCGGGCGAGTCGCTGGTGGCGGGTCAGGGTGATGGGGTCCGCGCGGGCTGGGAACGGAACCATCGGCGAAGTCCGCCGTCCAAAGGCCGGCGGATCGTCCCGGCCGTCGGCCAGGTAGAGCGGGGAGACCTGGAGGCTGTCGGCCAGGGCGACGAGGTCGCGGACCCGGGTCAGCGGCCGCTGTCCGGTCTCGATCATGGAGATGTAGGCGGGCGATACGCAGGCCAGGCCGGCCAGCGCGGTCTGCGACATGCCCCGCCGCAGCCGCGCCGTGCGCAGCCGGACCCCGGCGTCGTCCCGCATCGGGTCAACGCTCTTCATGACCGTTCGCCGGCTGCCGGGCAGGGCCAAGCTCGGCGCGTAGTTCGGTGAGGTCGCTGGTGATCAGGGTGTGCGGTCCAGGTCCGGGCTGGCATCGGCGGGCGACAAAGCTGCAGCGGCCGGGGCGGGGTTCCACCTCGATCCGGTACCCGGGGAAGTCCCGCCGCGCGGCATCCAGTTCGGCGAGGTCGGCCGGCGTGGGTATCGCGGCTAAGTTCATGCTTCCTGCCTCCTGCGTGTGTCCTCAGGGCGCTGTTGGGTGCTGGTCATCTGCCCGGCAAAAAGTGCTGAGAAGAGTGTAGCTAGTCGCAGCTAGCTTTAGCTAGCCGCGTCTTGATCTTGCTAGCTAGAGTCAACTAGATCTAGGCACATGTCGTTGCAGCGTGATGCGCCCTTGCCGCTGAGCCAGCAGCTGGCCGCGCTGCTCCGGGCACAGATCGAATCCGGGGAGCGTCCGCCGGGGTCACGGCTGCCGACCATCATGCAGCTCTCTCAGGAACATGGCGTGGCTACCGCCACCGTCGTTAAGGCGCTGAGGATCTTGAAGCGCGAAGGCCTGGTCGTGGGCTCGACCGGACACGGGACGTTCGTCAACGAGCGCTAGCCGACCCACGCAATTGAGTCAGTCAAGAAGTCGTGATCATTTGCTCGCGTTCGCTGACCCAGGCCCCGCGGCCCGGCTGGCTGGTCTTCCACAGCGCTGTGGGACGCGTTTGCTGATTACCCCGGTCGGCGGTGTGCCGGGTGGCGGCGACCGGGCGGGCTGGGGCGTTAGGCATAAAGGGTGGTGCGGCCGGAGGATACGGCGCTGCTGGCCTATACGTCCGGTACCACCGGCCGGCCCAAGGGGATGCCGCTCACCCACCGGCAGCTCGCGGTGCCGATCCGGGTCGCGCTGGCGGCCTGGCGGTGGATCGCCGATGACGTGCTGGTGCACGCGCTGCCGCCGTGCCTGGGCGGGGTGCGCGCCACCCATCCGCGGGCTCGCTGACGCAGCGCCCGCGGGAGTGGCGAGCGTCACCGCCGGCCGGGGAAGTGAGCGGGGCTAAGTGTGTTATGTGGGGGTAGCAGGGAGTCTTCCGTCAAGGTGATATTTGGTATACCATCCAGCAACGCCGAGTACGTACGCCGTGCGCTGCGGGACCGGGCGTGCTAGCTGGATAGGCGTTCCGGCCAGCCGGGAAGGGGTTGCGGTGGATCTGCAGCTGAGCGGGAAAGTGGCCCTCGTCACCGGCGCCAGCAAGGGGATCGGCCGCCAGGTGGCCGAGCATCTCGCGGCCGAGGGCGCCAGCGTGGCCATCACGGCGCGCACCGCGGAGCCGCTCGAGGTGACGGCCAAGGAGATCCAGGCGGCCACCGGGCGCGCGGTGCTGCCGCTGGCCGGCGACATGAGTGTGACGGCGGACGTGGAACGCTGCGTGGCCGCCGCCACCGGCCGGCTTGGCCCGATCGACATCCTGGTCACCTGCGCGGGCAGCTCGCCCGGCGGCCTGCTCGAGGACCTCACCGAAGACCAGTGGCTGGCCAGCCTCAACCTGAAGTTCATGGGCTACGTGCGCAGCGTCCGCGCGGTCATCGGGCAGATGCGTGAGCGCGGCACCGGGTCGATCGTCCTGGTCGTGGGCAATGACGGGCTCAAGCCGAGCTACTGGGAGATGACCGCCGGGGTGGCCAACGCGGCGGACATCAACTTCGCCTCCTCGGTGGCCGAGCAGTACGGCCGGTACGGGGTGCGGATCAACACGGTCAACCCGGGCCCGGTCAACACGGACCGGTGGGACGGCCTGGAAAAGGCGTTCGCCCGGGACAAGGGGGTGACCCAGCAGCGGGCGCACGAGCTGGCCACCGAATCCATCCCGTTCGGCCGGATCTGCGAGCCCGCCGAGGTCGCCGCGCTGGTGACGTTCCTGGCCTCGCCGCGGGCCAGCTTCATTAACGGCGCGCACATCCCGGTGGACGGGGCCCAGCGCAAAGCGGTCATGGACCGGTAAGGACGCCGGCGTGCAACTGACCAGCGCGATCCGGATCGGCAGGCCGGCCCCGGAGGTGCTCGACGCGCTGCTGGATCCCGGGAAGGTGGCCGCCTGCTTGCCCGGCAGCCGGCTCATCGGCGAGGTGGCGGACGGCACCTACGCCGGCGAACTGCGCCTGCGGATCGGCCCGGTGCACGCGGTGTATGCGGGCACCGTGCACCTCGATGCCGCCGACCGGGCGGCCGGCACCGCGACGCTGAGCGCGTCCGGGCGGGAGCGCAGCGGCCAGGGCAGCGCGGACGCCAACGTGACTCTGCGCGTCGTGCCGCACGGGGCCACCACCCGGGTGCTGATCAGCGCGGACCTGATGATCCGCGGCACCGTCGCCCAGTACGCGCCTGGCGCCATCGGTGACGTGGGCCAGCGCCTGGTACAGCAGTTCGCCGGGAACGTCGAGCAGTTGCTCAGCACGCAGGCGGGCCACCTGCCCGCCGCGCAAAGCCATCCGGCTGGCCCGGGCCGTAAGCGCGCGGCCGCGGCGGTGGCGCTGCTGCTGGCCGCCGGGACGCTGGCCGGCCTGGCCGCCTGGGTGCTGTGGCGCCGCCGCGGCGCCATCCCTCAAGACCCCGCTATTCCCCGGTATTCCTCGCATGAAGGGGCACACCATGGCTGACAGTCACGCATCGGACCCTCAGTCAGTATCCGCCGCCGAACTCCGCCCGATGCAGATCGAGGCGAACGGGATCAACGTGATCTCCGATGCCGAGCGCAAGGGCCATCCGCGCGACCTGTTCTGGCCGTGGTTCGCGGCCAACGTCTCGGTCCTCGGGCTGGGCTACGGGGCGTTCGTACTCGATTTCGGCGTCTCGTTCTGGCAGGCGATCGCGCTCGGGCTGATCGGCATCATCGTCTCGTTCCTGCTCTGCGGGTTCATCGCGGTGGCCGGCAAACGCGGCTCGGCGCCCACCATGGTGCTCGGCCGGGCCGCGTTCGGCGTCCGCGGCAACAAGCTGCCGTCGCTGGTCTCCTGGCTGCTCACCGTCGGCTGGGAGACGGTGCTGATCATCCTGGCCACGCTGGCCACCGCGACGGTGTTCGAGCGGCTGGGCTGGGGCGGCGGGACCGCGGTCAAGGTGATCGCGCTCATCGTGGTGAGCGCGCTGACCGTGATCGGCGGCGTGATGGGCTTCGACCTGATCATGCGCATGCAGACGGTGATCACCTGGATCACCGCCATCCTCACCGTGGTGTTCATCGCGCTGGTCGCCGACAAGATCCACTGGCACACGGTGTCGGCCATCCCGGCGGGCTCGGCGCAGAAGTTCATCGGCGCCCTGGTGTTCGTCATGACCGGGTTCGGCCTCGGCTGGGTCAACGCCGCGGCTGACTACTCGCGTTACCTGCCGCGCCGGTCTTCGGGCAAGGGCGTGATCTTCTGGACCACGTTCGGGTCCTCCATCGCGCCGGTCTTCCTGCTCCTCTTCGGGCTGCTGCTGGCCGGCTCATCGGCCAAGCTGAGCAGCGCGATCGGGGCCGACCCGGTCGGTGCGCTGACCACGCTGCTACCCACCTGGTTCCTGGTCCCGTTCGCCATCGTCGCCGTGCTCGGCCTGGTCGGGGGCTCGGTGCTGGACATTTATTCGTCCGGGCTGGCGCTGCTCACCCTGGGGCTGCGCATCCCGCGCTACGCGGCCGCGCTCATCGACGGCACGGTGATGGTGCTCGGCACGATCTACGTGGTGTTCGTGGCGAAAAACTTCCTGAACCAGTTCGAGGGGTTCCTGATCACCCTGGGCGTGCCGATCGCGGCCTGGTGCGGCATCATGCTGGCCGACATCATGCTCCGCCGGAAGGACTACTCCGAGCCGGAACTGTACAACCGGCATGGCCGGTACGGTGACATCCGGTTCGCCCCGCTGGCCATCATCGTGGTCGGCACCGTGGTGGGCTGGGGCCTGGTCACCAACACCTACGCGAGCTGGCTGACCTGGCAGGGCTACCTGCTGCAGCCGCTCGGGCTGGGCGGGAAGACCGGCGCCTGGGCGTTCGCCAACCTCGGCGTGCTTGTCGCCCTGGTGTTCGGCTTCCTGGCCGCCTGGGCGCTCGACTTCGCGCCGGTCCGGGTGCAGGAGTCCAGGCCGGCGCTCGAGCCCGCCGCCACCTGATGGGCGGCCCGGCCGGGCCGTGCCTGGCGGTCATCGACATGCAGCGGGTGTTCGCCGACCCGGGCAGCGCCTGGCTGGCCCCACGGTTCAGCGAGATCATCGGGCCGGTCAGCAAGCTGGTCGAGGCCTTCCAGCCGAACGTGGTGTTCACCCGGTTCATCGCGCCGCGCGAGCCGCATGGCGCCTGGCAGCGCTACTACCAGGCCTGGCCGTTCGCGCTGCAGCCACCGGACGCGGACATCTACCAGCTGGTGGATGACTTCGCCGGCTGGTCCGGGCAGACGCTGGACGCGGTCACGTTCAGCAAATGGGGCCCGGAACTGCGTGAGCACGTGGGGGACAGCGGGCGGCTGGTGCTGGCCGGGGTGGCCACCGACTGCTGCCTGCTGTCCACCGCGGTGGCCGCGGCCGACGAGGGAGTCTTCGTCCAGGTGGTAGAGGAGGCATGCGCCGGGGCGACCGAGGACAGCCACCGCAACGCCCTGGACATCCTGCGCACCTACGCGCCCCTGGTCGAGGTGCTCAGCCTGGCGGACATCGTGGGCGGATGACCGGGGCGCAGGACCGGGCGGCGGGCGCGCTGTACGGCCTGGCCATCGGGGACGCGCTCGGCATGCCGACCGAGTCGCTGCCCCGCTGGCAGGTGGCAGCCAGGTATGGGCCGCTGCTGGACTGGTTCCAGCCGGGCGCCGCGGACCAGCCGCTGGCGCCCGGCTGGCGCCGGCACGGTGACCGACGACACCGAGCAGGCCCTGCTGCTGGCCGGCCTGCTGATCGACGGCGGCGGGCGCATCGACGCCGCCGAGTTCGCCCGGCAGCTGCTGAGCTGGGAAGGGTCGATGCGGCTGCGCGGCTCACTGAGCCTGCTCGGGCCATCCACCAAGCGAGCACTGGCCGCGCTGCTGGCCGGCACGGACATCGCCGAGACCGGCCGGTACGGGAGCACCAATGGCGCGGCCATGCGGATCACGCCGGTCGGCGTGGCCACCCCTGATGCCGACCTGAGCCGGCTGGTGGACCAGGTGGTCGAGGCCAGCCGGGTCACGCACAACACCGGGGTGGCGCTGGCCGGGGCGGCGGCGGTCGCCGCCGCCGTCAGCGCCGGGGTGGCCGGCGCCTCGGTACCGGCCGCCACCGAAGCCGCGATCGCCGCGGCCAGCCTGGCCCGCGGCCGGGGGCACTGGGTGGCCGCCGCCGACGTGGCAGCGCGGATCCGCTGGGCGGCCGGGCTGACCGCCGGACTGGCCCCCGAAGCGGCCCTGGACACCGTGTACACGCTGGTCGGCACCAGTCTGGCCAGCCAGGAATCGGTGCCTGCCGCGTTCGCGCTGCTGGCCGCGGCCCCGGACGATCCGTGGCTGGTGTGCCGGATGGCGGCCTCGGCCGGGGGCGACACGGACACGATCGCCGCCATGGCCGGAGCGGTGGCCGGGGCCTGCCACGGGGCCGCGGCGTTCCCGCCGGAGGCACGGCAGACCGTGGCCGAGGTGAACGCCCTGCGGCTGGATGAGGTCGCCGCCGGCCTGCTGGCCCTCCGATGACCGGCGCGCGGTTCGGCCGCCTGCTGCATCTCGGCAACGTGGTCATCGACGTGGTGCTGGACATCCCCGCGCTGCCGGAACGGGGCGGTGACGTACTGGCCAGCCGCACCGAACTGACCCCAGGGGGCGCCTTCAACGTGCTGGCCGCGGCGGCTCGGCTGGGCCTGCGGGCCGGTTATGCGGGCGGGCATGGCACCGGGCCGCTGGCCGACCTGGCCCGGGCCGGGCTGGCGGCCGAGGGCATCGACGTGCTCCAGCCGCCGAAACCAGGCCAGGACACCGGCTTCGTGGTGAGCATGGTGGACGCGGCAGGCGAGCGCACGTTCGTGACCAGCCCCGGTGCCGAGGCGACGCTGACCGCCGCCGACCTGGCTCACGTCGTGGCTGGCCCGGCCGACGCGGTCTACCTGTCCGGCTACGGGCTGGTCCACCCGGCCAACCGGGGCGCGCTGCTCGGCTGGCTGGCCCGGCTGGGCAGCGGAGCAGCGCTGTTCCTCGATCCCGGGCCGCTGGTGCGGTCGATCCCGCCAGACGCGCTGGCGACCGCGGCACGCCGCGCCGACTGGGTCACCATGAACGCCCGCGAGGCGGCGCTGCTGACCGGCCAGCCGGCCGCGGCGGCCGCGCTGCGCATGCTCACCGAGCGCCCACCCTGGCCCGCCCGGCCGGGCCAGGGTGTGCTGGTACGCACCGGTGCAAAAGGCTGCATGCTGGCACATTTCAAAACGCCGCTAACAGTGGTTCCCGGATTTCCGGTAGCGGCGGTCAACAGCAATGGGGCGGGCGATACACATACCGGCGCCTTCATTGCCGCACTGGCCGCCGGGGAGGATGTGGCCGGGGCTGCGCGGCGGGCGAATGCCGCCGCCGCGCTGTCGGTCACCAAGCGCGGTCCGGCGACCGCTCCCACTAGTGCTGAGCTGGGACGTTTCCTTTCCAGCCAATCGTGGAATAGCTCTTTCCGTAATTGATCAATACGGGGGGAGATCAATGCCGGTGCAAACCATGGCACGCACCGCCGTTCGCCGCAAATCGGCGACCGCCACGCGTACCGCAGCGAGCCGCAGCAGTGCGGTCAGGAATGCGTCCAGCAATCAGAAAGCCAAGACCTCAGCAGCTCGCATGATCGCGGCCCCGCGGGCCACGGCAGCGCGGACCGGTGCGGCCAAGCGCAGCACCGCCTCGCCGTCGCGGAGCACTGCACGCCGGACCACGACCACGCGGACCACCGCGGCGCGCACCACCGCCGCCCGGACCACGGCCGCCGCGGACCACGGCGGCCCGGCCGGCCAGCTGCGCGCAGTGCCAGTGCCGGGACCGCGCGGGCCACGTCGGCGGCGCGGACCGTGTCGGCCGCGGCCATGAAGGTCACCACGGCGGCCACCCAGATGGCGGCCGCGGCCACCAAGGCCACGTCGTCGGCCAAGACGATGTCCACCGCCATGCAGGCGATGAACACCGCCAGCAAGACCATGTCCACCGCGATGCAGGCGATGAACACCGCGACCAAAGCGATGTCCACCGCCACCAAGGCCATGTCCAGCGCGGCCAAGGCGCTGACCGGGGCGACCAAGACTCCCGGCGCGCGCCAGCGCGGCGGGCCACAGCCTCGGATGGCGGCGAAGCCGCGCACGGCGGCGAAGCCTCGGACGGCGGCCAAGCCGCGCACGGCGGCGAAGCCTCGGACGGCGGCCAAGCTACGGACGGCGGCGAAGCCTCGGACGGCGGCGAAGCCACGGGCCATCGCCAAGCCGAAGGCGGCGCGGACCCGTCACGGCGCGAGCCGAAGCCGGGCGGCGGCAAGCCGGGGGCCAGTGCCACCGCCCGGGCCGCGGCCAAGCCGAACCGGCCACGTCGCGGGCCATGGCCAAGCCTCGGACGGCGGCCAAGCCAAGCACGGCGACCACCGTGCGGGCCGCGGCCAAGCCGAAGCCGCGCCCGGTGGCCAAGCCCGGGCTGGCCGCGAAGCCGGGGATGGCGAAGCGGCCGGGCACGGCGCAGCGCGGCCCGGGCTGCCGGCCAAGCCGTTCAGCCACGGGGATTCGGCGCCCAGCGGCGCGCTGGCCAGTACACCAAACCGGGCCGCACCTGGTCAGGACCGCTACAAGGACATGCTGGCGGGCCTGCTGCGTTAGAAGTCCAGCCAGTCATTGAGTGGCCGGTGCCAGTACGGCACCGGCCACTCAATTGGCGTTGCGGCTAGCTGCCGCTGCTGTCCCAGGTGACAGCGAACGCGTTGCCGCCGGTCAGTGCGGAGGGCGTGGCTTCGGTGACGCCGCCGGCCGAGACCATGGTCAGCTCGCTCAGGTCGGCGTTGTTGCCAATCGGGGCGCCGTTCACGGTGGCGGCGGAGAAGTTCACCGTGCCGAAGTTGGACAGCGGCAGCACTCCGGTGGTGCTGCTCGGCGCCTCGGCGATCACCTCGGCCGAGCCGAGCTGCGCGGTGGCCGAGGTTTGCGTGGTGACCTGGTTCCAGCCCTGGGTCTGGTCGGTCAGGGTCAGCGTGAACGTACCGTTGCCCGAGGTGGTGACCGACGCACTCATCGCGTCACCGGGCTGGACCGGGTTGCTGTAGGTCACCGGGTCGGCCGGGAACATCTCGTACCAGCCCGAGTAGGCGGCGGTGCCGCTGGCGCAGTCGGCCTCGGTCCCGGTCTGCTCCACCGTCTGGGTGCCGTCGCCGTCGAGCCCGACCCAGAAGCTGGAGAACGTTTCCTGGGCCGTGCAGGTCACGGCGGGCTGGGTCCAGGCCGCGGACACGCTGGTGAACTGGCCGCCGGTAGCGGCGTACCCCGACCAGTTCTCGCTGGTCGTCGCCGTGGCGTTAGCTATCCCACGGGGCGGCGGCGCCCTGGGCCACTGGGCCCGGCAGCATCGTGTCGCCGCCCCGCCACGAGGCGCCCGCGGCGCTGGCCGTGGCCGGTTCGGGCACGGAGGCGGTCTGGGCGGTCAGCCGGGCGTCCTGCACCGACGGGTGGCCAGGGCCGGACAAGATGCCGAATACCGTCGCGGTACCCAGCGTTAAGCTGCCGGCCAGCTGCCACCATCGATTCCTGAGCATGGAACATCCTCCGGTGGTTCGGGTCCCGGTATCGGCTGTGCCCAGCAGCCGGGCACGGGAGTCTCGGATCTTCGTCCGTGTTCGACGCTAGAAGTGCGGGCGGCCCGCCATCGTTTGGGCCAGCCTCGTGGTAAGCGATCCGTAATTGAGATTCGGACAGCCCGGGACGAGGCCAGCAGCCCGAGGGAGTTGAGCAGCCGGGGGCATCCGCCGTGTGTTGGCAGCGCGGCGGATGCCCCGGGCTGTGGGTGCCGGGCGGCCGCGTCTCTAGGCTCGCGCTGCCCGGCTGGCGGGGGATAACCCCACTGTGCACTCTTGCCGCAACGGAGACTCTAAGAGCAGCGGCCTGCCGGGGACAGACCGGATCACCGCAGGTAAGGGATTCGTAAGCGGTGCGGCCGCGGGATCCGCAGCGCCAGCCAGACGATGAGCGCGGACAGCGCCCAGCCCGCGAGCACGTCGCTGGCCCAGTGGTAGTCGCACCAGACCAGAGCCGCGCCGACCAGCAGCCACAGCGCGGCCAGGCCAGCCAGCGCGGCCCGGCGGATCCAGGCCGGCTGCCCGGCGATGACCAGCAGGATCGCGATCGAGTAGCAGACGCAGGCGGTACTGGTGTGCCCGGACGGGAAGTAACCCCAACTGCCGGAACGTCAGGGCACTGGTGCCCGGCCCGGGCCGGCCGATGATGATCTTCGCGGGAATCACCGTGACCAGCAGCAGCACGACGCCAGCCGCCGCGGCCAGCACCGGGCGCACGGTGTGTCCGCGGATGGCCAGCACCGCCGCGACCACGGCCAGCACCGGCACGGCCACGGTCACCCGGCCGAGATCGGTGAGCAGTTGGGCGGGCGCATGCGGGCTGTCACCCAGCCAGCGCCAGGCCGCCGAGTGCGCCCAGCCCTGCACGGTCTGCCGGATGTGCTCATCCAGGGTGACCAGCGGGCCGTGCGCCAGCACGTTGACGGTCAGGAAGACCAGCACGAGCAGCAGCCCGGCGGGCAGCAGCCAGCCCGGCCACGCCCGGCCGCGGGCCGGGCTGCTCTCGGTCCGGCCCGGCGCCGGTGCGGTACGGCTGACCTTGTCCATTGCGAGCGAGGGTACCGGCCGGCGCCGGCCCGGCCGGGCCGGGCGTCACCTGGGCATCTGGAATAGTGGCTGAGGTGAGCACGGGCAGCGGGCTGATCACGCACCCGGACAAGGTGCTGTTCGCCGAGCGGGGCGAGACCAAGGCCGATCTGGCCGCGTACTACCAGCGGGTGGCCGGGCCGCTGCTGCGGGCCATGGGCGGCCGCCCGGTGCTGCTGCAGCGCTTCCCCGAGGGCGCGGGCGGCCCGTCGTTCTTCCAGAAGCGGGTGCCCAGGACCGCCCCGGGCTGGCTGCAGACCATCACCGTGGCCACCCCCAACGGCACCACATCACAGGCTCTGGTCGCGGCGGACATCGACCACGTGCTGTGGGCGGTCAACCTGGGCTGCCTGGGTTTCCACGTGTGGCCCTACCTGGCCAGCGATCCCGGCCACACCGACGAGCTGCGGATCGACCTCGACCCGACGCCGGGGGTGGAATTCGGCCAGATCCGGGAGGCCGCGCACGAACTGCGAGGGCTGCTCACCAAGGCCGGCCTGACCGGTTACCCCAAGACCACCGGCCGCCGCGGCCTCCACGTCTACGTACGGCTGGCGCCGCGCTGGGACTCCTACCAGGTCCGGGCGGCGGCCGTGGCGGTGGCCCGGGAGCTGGAACGCCGTCGGCCCGACCTGATCACCGCGGCCTGGTGGAAGGAGGAACGCGGCCAGCGGGTGTTCATCGACTACAACCAGAACGCGCCGCACAAGACGGTGTTCGGCGCGTGGTCGGTGCGGGCGCGGCCGGGCGCGCAGGTGTCCGCGCCGATCTCCTGGGCCGAGCTGGACGGCATCCACCCGGACCAGTTCACGATCGCCTCACTGGCCGGCCGGGGGGACCCGTGGCAGAGCATGGACGACGATCCCCAGTCGCTGGAGCCGCTGCTGGCCATGAGCGAGCGGGACCTGGCGGCCGGGCTGATGGATGCGCCGTGGCCGCCGGTCTATCCCAAGCAGCCCGGCGAGCCGCCGCGGGTGGCGCCCAGCCGGGCGCGCAAACAGTGATCAGGATTCGGAGTCGTACCGGAACCCGCCGATGAACCGGCGGAACAGCCCGCCGTCGTGCGGCAGCGGCGCCTCGGGCGGTGGCGCCTGCTCCCGCTCATGGCCCTCCGGCGCGGAGTAGTCGGCCCGGGCGATCGCGTCCACGACCTGGTCGTCGTCGAAGTCGGCCGAGCCGGGGATCTGCGGGACGAAGCCGACCAGGTCCCCGTCCTCCATGACCTCGGCCTCCAGGGCGGTGGTGCCCTCGTTACCCCAGATCGCCTCGCGCCCATCGCCGAGGACGACCCGGACACCGTAGATGTCGATTCCGGCGTTCTCCAGGTGCGCGTCGATGCCACGATCC
Source organism: uncultured Actinomycetes bacterium (assembly GCA_963747705.1). Taxonomy (GTDB): domain Bacteria; phylum Actinomycetota; class Actinomycetes; order Streptosporangiales; family Streptosporangiaceae; genus RYN-230. The sequence continues at coordinate 32,859 of CAVVGF010000059.1, forward strand.
CGGAGCGCATCAGCCACCCGGCGGGCCCGGTTCTCATCCATGGGGGACAACCTACCTGCGGAGCGCGGGTGCTACACCCCGGATGGCGGGCCGGCGATCAGGCCTGGACCAGCGGCAGGCCGGCCGTCCCGGCGTTGCTGAAGTCGTCGTCCACGCTGATCACCTGACGGCCCCGCGCGGCGAGCAGGGACGCGGCGGCCAGCGCCCGGTACCCGCTGTGGCAGTGCACCCAGACCTCCCCGGCGGGCACGTCGGCGAGCCGGGCCGGCAGTTCGTGCAGCGGGATGTGCGTTGCCCCGGCGATGTGCTCTTCGGCCCATTCCAGCGGCCGGCGCACGTCCAGCACCACCGGCCCGCCGCCCGCCTCGCGGGCGGCGGCCAGGTCGCCGAACTTGGCCAGCCGCAGGGTGTCCAGCGGCTGCCCGCCGGCCCAGTCCGCGGGGCGGCCGGCGGCCGCGGCGGCCGGGCGGTCGATGCCGATCCGGACCAGTTCCCGCTGGGCCGCGGCGACCTGCCCGGGGCTCTCGCCGAGCAGGGTCACCGGGGTGCCCCAGGGCAGCACCCAGCCCAGGTAGGTGGCGAAGCTGCCGTCGAGCGGGAAGCTGACCGAGCCGGGCAGGAAGCCCGCGGCGAATGCCACCCGGTCGCGCAGGTCCACCACCCATTCGCCGGCCTCGATGCGGCGGCGGAGCTCGGCCGGGTCGGCGCGGTGCGGCGGGGACAGGTCCGGGGCGGCTGGCCCGGCGGCGTTGGCCGGGGCCATGTGCGCGTAGTAGGCGGGCCACGTGTCCAGCCCGGCCAGCAGGGCATCCACGTAGCTGCGTTCCTGGCGGGTGAGCGCCGGGTTGACCTGCTTCTCGTGGCCGATCGTGGAGGACAGCGCCTCGGTCTGGGTGGCCGCGCAGAAGCTGCCGAACCCGTGCGTGGGGAAGATCGGGGCACTGTCTGGCAGTTCGGTGGCGAGCCGGTGGGCCGACCGGTACTGGGCGCGGGCCAGGGCCGGCGTGCTGTCCGGCCCGAGCAGGTCCGGCCGCCCGGTCGAGCCGTACAGCAGCGACCCGCCGGTGAACACTCCGGCCACCCTCCCCTCGCTCTCCAGCACGTAGGCGACATGGGTGAACGTGTGCCCTGGGGTGGCCAGCACTCGCAACGCCAGTGCCCCGCTGATCGGCACCCGATCGCCATCGTGCACCGGGGTGCGGGTAAACCGGACCGGGTCGGCCCCGTTGACCAGGTAGTGCGCGCCAGCCGCCTGGGCCAGGGCCAGGCCGCCGGTCACGTAGTCGTTGTGGATGTGCGTCTCGGCCACATGGGTAACCCGGACGCCCAGCTGGGCGGCCAGGTCGCTGACCCGGTCCACGTCCCGCTGTGGGTCGATGACCACGCCGACCTCGCCGTCGTGCGCCAGGTAACTCCGGTCGCCAAGGCTGGGCGTGTCGATCGGAAGCACGTCAACCATGCGGCGCCTCCCCCTGGCCCGGGATCGCCGGGCTTTCTCTCTTGCATCAAATGTACGATCATTCGGACAGGGGCTCAAGGAGGAGGGGCTGTGGTCGCAGACATGACGGCCCAGGGCACCGGGGTCGGCCTGGGGGCCCGGCCGCTGGACCGGCGCAGCCCGCTGCCGCTGTGGGCGCAACTACGGGACGACCTGCACCGGCGGCTGGCGGCCGGTGCGTTTCGCGACACATTCCCTGGTGAGCTGGCGCTGACCAGTGAGTACGCGGTGAGCCGGCACACGGTCCGGGCCGCGCTGCGTGAGCTGCGCGCGGACGGCGTGGTGGTGGCCGAGCGCGGCCGCCGCCCCCGGCTGGCCGGGCCGGGCGGCATCGCCCAGCCGCTGGGCGCGCTCTATTCGCTGTTCGCCTCCGTCGAGTCCGCGGGCCAGCGGCAGACCAGCCTGGTCCGGGCGCGTGAGCTGTGCGCCGACGGGGTGGTCGCGGACCGGCTGGGACTGGCTGAGGACGCGGTGCTGTTCCGGCTCGAGCGCTTGCGGCTGGCCGGTAACGAGCCGCTGGCGCTGGACACCGTGTGGCTGCCCGCGGACGTCGCCGCGCCGTTGCTGGAGGCGGACTTCACGCACACCGCGCTGTACGACGAGCTGGCCGCGCGCGGCGGCCTCCGGCCGGAGAGCGGCCGTGAGCACATCCGGTCGGTGGTGCCCAGCCCGGCGCAGCGGCGCCTGCTGCAGATCCCGCCGGCCACCGGGGCGCTGGCCATCGACCGGCTGGCTTACGCCGCGGGCCGCCCGGTGGAATGGCGGCACACACTGATCCGGGGCGACCGGTTCTCACTGGTGGCCGAGTTCTCGCCGCGGTCCGGCTATCAGCTGACCCGGCCACAATACCCTGCCGGGTATTCTGGTTCTGGGCAGGCTAACGCCGAGCAGGAGGGAGGTAACTGATGAAGATCGACGACGAGGCGGTCGGCCAGGTGCTCAACCGGCTCCGCCGGGCGCAGGGCCAGCTGGCCGGGGTTATCTCCATGGTCGAATCCGGGCGGGACTGCGACGAGGTGGTCACCCAGCTGGCCGCGGTATCCCGGGCGCTGGACCGGGCTGGATTCAAGATCGTGGCCAGCGGCATGCGGCAGTGCGCGGCCGCCGGCGCCAGCTCGCCGATGACCGAGGAGCAGATGGAGAAGATGTTCCTCACCCTGGCCTGACTGGCGCGTGTGGCGGCCCGCACCGAGTGAGCAGAACCGCATGGGTGCAACAACCACGTAGTCGGGACAGCATGGGTGAAGCATTCATGCTGTTGGCAGGGGCGCGGAGGCTGGGTGGACCCGAGCGACCGGGAACCGGACGCGCCGCTGCGCCCGCCCGGCGGCGACCGGGCCGCCAACCTGGCGTTCTTTCTCAGCCACGACGCACCGGCGGTGCGCCGCCACCGGGTTGACCTGGCCGGGCTGCGGGCGGCCGGGACCACGGTCATCCCGGCCGCGGGACGCAACTCCCGGCAGCTACCGCAGGCGGCGGCGGTTGCGCTGGCCGGGCTGCTCGGCGTCCCGCTGGCCGAGTTCCCCGGCGGCCACTCCGGCTGGATCTTCCGGCCGCGTGAGTTCGCGGCCACGCTCAACCAGGTGCTCGATGCACTGGGCGAGCCGGACAGCGGGCACTGGCGTTAGGGATAAATCATGAGGAGCAGGGCCCGGTTCCCGGGCTGCAGGCCCTGGTAGACGTGCGGGAGCGCGGCGTCGTGGTGCACCGAGTCGCCGGGCGCCAGGTTGACCGGGTCGGCCGCCGGGCCGCAGCGGACCTGGCCCTGCGTGACAACCAGGCACTCACGGACGCCGGGCAGGTGCGCGGCCGAGTCCTGCCGGGCCGGGTCAATGTCGAGGTCGTAGACCTCGACCCGGCCCGGCGTGTCCAGCCGGTGCAGCAGCCGGGCGTGTACGGCGGCGCCGTCGATCCGGGCGCCCTGGCCGGCCCGGACCACCGCCACCGGCGCGGGCCGGTCATCCAGCAGGTCGCCGAGCGGCACGCCGAGCGCGGAGGCCAGCGCCCACAGCGTGCTCAGCGTGGGATTGCCCTCGCCGAGCTCCAGGGCGTGCAGCGTGGTCTTGCCGATGCCGGCCGCGCTGGCCAGGTCGGCCAGGGACAGCCCGGCGGCCTGGCGCCGGCGGCGCAGATTGGCGCCGATGGTGCCCGAGATCGTCACGCGTTTCATTGTAACGATACGGTCGTTCGGTATATTGATACGATGCCTGTGTCGCGGTTGCAGCATGTGCCGGGGATCGGTGTGGACAAGGTCGGGGACGCGGCCGACGCGGCCGGGGATCCGCGGTTCCTGCGGCTGGAGAACCTGGATACCGACATCCCGCCGCCCGCCGTGGCCCGGCAGGCCACCCACGAGGCGGTGGAGCAGGACGCGGCCAACAGCTACCTGCCGTTCCAGGGGCACTGGGCGTTGCGCGAGGCGGCGGCCGGGCACGTCAGCGCGATCACCGGGGTCCAGTACCCGGCCAGCCAGTGCGTCAGCGTGGCCGGTGGGCTGAACGGCATCCTGAACGTGCTGCTGGCCACCGTGGAGCCGGGCCAGGAGGTGGTCATCTGCGACCCGATCTACGCCGGGCTTGTGAACCGGATCCGGCTGGCCGGCGGGGTACCCCGGCACGTGCGCTGCCAGCCCGGGCCCGGCGGCTGGGCCACCGACCCGGCCGAGCTGGCCGCGGCGATCGGTCCGCGGACCGCGGCGGTGCTGCTGATGAGCCCGGCCATGCCGACCGGGGCGGTGCTCGGCCCGGAGCACTACGCGGCGATCGCGGAACCGGTCAGCCAGCACGGCGCGTGGGTCATCTACGACGCGGCCATGGAGCGGATCCGGTTTGACGGGCAGCCGCCCGCCCACCCGGCCGCGCATGGGCTGGCGGCGCGCACCATCACGGTCGGTTCCGCGTCCAAGGAACTGCGGATGATCGGCTGGCGGGTCGGCTGGGTGGTCGGGCCTGAGCCGATCATGGGCGACGTTGGCCTGGTCGGGCTGACCAACGTGGTGTGCCAGGTGGGTATCGCGCAGCAGGCGGTGGCGGCCGCGCTGCGCGCCCCGGACGCGGCCGCCGACGTGGCCGCGGCCACCCGTACCTGGCAGCAGCGTTGCGACGTCATCCTGGAGCAGCTGGATGGCTACCCGTGCATCCGGCCGCACGGCGGCTGGTCGCTGCTCATCGACACAGCCGCGATGGGGATCACCGCGGCCGAGGCGTCAGATCGGCTGTTCCGGGTGCAGGTGGCGGCCACACCCATGACCGGCTGGGGGCCGAGCGGGGAGCGGTACCTGCGGCTGGTGTTCGCCAACGAGCCGGCCGGGCGTCTCGGCGGCCTGCGGGCCCGGTTCGACGCCGCGTTCGGCTGAAGGTCAGCTGGTGGCCGGGGCCAGCACGGCCAGCAGGGCCCGGGCCCAGTCGCGGTAGCCAGCCTGGCTGGGGTGGAAGCTGTCCGAAGCGAACTTGCCCCGCCACGGCGGCTGGAAGTGCGCGGACACCTGGGCGACCGGCAGCCCGCGCGCCCCGGCTTCGGCGTGGATGGTCCGGTTGATCCGGGCCACGTAGGGCACGCAGACCCGGCCGATGACACCCCACAGACCGGCGGGCAGCGGCAGGTCGAGGATGACCGTGTCATCGGGCAGCGTCGCGACCAGTGCGCGCAGGTCGCGCAGCAGCCGGGCCGGGGTGGAGTAGAAGATGTCGTTGGCGCCGATCCCGCAGGTCACCAGGTCGGGCGTGGCGGGCAACTGGGCCAGCTGGGTGCCCAGCACGTCACGGATCAGCGCGCCCGAGGTGGACAGGTTCAGCACCCGCCACGGCTGGCCGGTGCGCAGCCGCAGTTCGGCCAGGACCTGGCCGACGTAGCCGCCGTCCGGGGTGAGCGCGCCGAGGCCCTGCGCGGTCGAGTCGCCGAGCACCACCCAGAGCGGGCCGGGCTCGGCCCGGACCCTCGTGTTGTGCGCCTGCCAATGGCTGGCGAACGTGGTGCAGTCGCCGCGCAGCGTGGCCACCCCATCGGTCCACCGGCCAAGCCAGCCCCCCCGCAGCCCCGACACTTCCGCGGCCTGGGTGCGGACCAGGTAAGAGGCCGCGTTGGCCACGACCTCGACCGGGGACCGGCGTTCGCTGCCCGTGCCAGAAATGGCGTTCAGCCAGGCCGGACGGGATACCGCGGGCAACTGCTCCATCCCAGACCTCCCGGTAACCCCGGGCAGGCCGGGTCATTCCGATGAACGAGTACGGGCACGCAGGTCAACGGCTGCCGTCGTGCCAGTGTACGTCGGGTTACGAGAGGCGTTACAGCAGCGGCCGCGCCAGGTTTTGGCGGCGCGGGGTGGCTTGCGACGTTGCCCGTACCGGATGGATCCGGGGCATATCTGCCGGTGCTGTGCCGCACAGGATATGTGACTTCGGCAGATATGCCCCGATTTCCGCGCGGGAATTCGGGCGTCCCGTGCGGGGATTCACCGGGACCCCGGCAGATTGGCCAGATCCGCGGCCTGGACCTGCTCAGACGGTAAGATCCGCCTCGATTCGGCGCAGATTGTGCCGGGCCAGGGCCAGGTTCGACTTCCCCCGGTCGAGCACCAGATAGAGGAAGAGGCCCTGCTCATTGCGGTAGCTCTTGAGCAGCCGGATCAGGTGATACTGCTTGCTCAGGGTGATCAGGATGTCCTCGATCGTGTCGTCCAGGCGCAGCGACTCCATGGTGCGCATCTTGGCCCGGACGACTTCCGTGTTCCCGGCGGCGGCCACATCCAGGTCCAGGTATTTCCCCCCGCCGAGAGACCCGAGCGACATGCCGCTGTCCCAATCGACCAGGCATACGCCCACGGCGCCGTCAATCGCCATCGCTTCCTTGAGAGCCGCCTCAATGTTCACGTAATCCACCCTCCCCTTTCGCTGGATTGTCTATGGGCCACGCTAGCGAAGGACCGGGCCAGCTCTCATGTAAACGGTCTGAATAGTAACTAACGTGATGTAGTTGACTGAACGCATACTGTGATACCATGCGCTTTGAAGTGCTGCTTTACGATCCCTTAGCTGGGGTCTCCGGGCATCGGCAACTATTAAGTAGGCCGGAATCGCGGTGTTCGAGTGCAGAAGATCAGTAGGCTTGACCGGGTACGAGCAAGGTCAGCGGAGTGGCCCTTGCTGGGGGGATTAATTCCTATGCAGATTCGTAGTTCAAAACTCCTACGAATATTCGTATTTAGTGATTCCGGTACCGTTTGTGCTGGACCGTGGGCATGACCCGGCCAGCGAAGCCGAGCTCCGTGGCCAGATCCAATGACCGGCCCGGACCGCGGGTCACTGCGGTGCTGGAGAGCCTGGCCCGGCAGCATGCCTCCGGGGTGCTGGAGATCGACGGCAACCCGGCTGGGGTCATCTATCTCGATCAGGGCCAGATCACCTACGCACAGGCCTCCTGGGTCCCTGATCTGGCCGCCCGGTTCTGCGCCAGCCAGCAACCGCCTGCGGACGTGCGCGCGCTGCTGCTCGGCGATGACCGGGGCGGCGGTGACTGGGGCCGCGGTGACTGGGGCGGCGGTGCCCGGGGCCGCGACCTGGGCGCGATCCTGCTGAGCTGCATGAGCCGGACGGAACTGCAGGAACTGCTCCGGTCGGTCATCGTCAACGCCGTGCTGGCACTGACCGTGCCGCTGTCCGGTGACGCCGCCGTGTCCGGTATCCGGTTCGAGGCCCCCCGCGCGCACTGGGCCAGCGCATTCGCCCGGCTGCCGCTGGACTCGGTCCGCGAGGAAACGGTGTGCCGTGCGGCCCGGATGGCCCGGTATCAGGTAAGCCGGACCAGCACGGTGTCACTGCGCGACCTGGACCACGGTGCGATGGTGCTGACCCGGCAGCAGTGGGCGGTCGCCAGCCGGGTCGGCCGCACCTCGACGGTCCGGGACCTGGCCTGGCGCAGCGGCCTGGCGTTGTGCGACACGATCGAGTGCGTGGCCCGCCTGGTCCGGGCGGGCGTCTGCACGCTCGGCCCGGCGCTCGCCGCCTCGAACGCCCAGGCCACCACCCCGTCCAGCGGCTCAGGCCCGGCCCCCGCCGGCGCCTCGTCCCCGGCCCCGGGCGGCACCCCGTCCAGTGGCTCAGCCGCAACCTCCGCCAGCGCCTCGTCCGGGGCCCCGTCCAGCGCCCGAGTCAGCCCAGCGGGCGCGGCGCAACCCGGAACGGAGCCGGTCCTGCTCCCAGCGCCGGGAGTACCCGAACCGCTGCCCCGGCGGCGTCCCGGAACCCACCTGGCCAGCGAGCTGAGCGCGGCCAGAGACGAGGTTCAGCCGGGCGCTGGCGGGCCGCGGCCCGCACTGCCCGTCCCGCCCAGGTATTCGCCGCCGCCCCCGGACGTGCTGCACCGCCTGCTGGACGGGCTGCGCAACCTCAAATAGCTGCCTGGCCGCCCGCTTTGCGGCGGCCGAGCATGTTGATGTAGGGATTGCCGACACTATTGTGTCGGCTCCTTCAACATCAACATCTGGGGCTGTCTTCGGCTGCATCGGCAGTCACACTGGTCACTCCGTCCCCAGCCCCGGCCGCGGCCTGAGCCCCGGTCGCAGTCCTGGCCCCAGTTCCAGCCCCAGGCGCAGTCCCGGCTCCAGTCCCAGCCCAGTCGCCAGGGACGGTCACCATCGCAGCCGGTCAGGGAGCCCGCAGCCTGCACGCGATACCGCCGGCCCGGCGCGACCAGGACGCTGGTCCCATGGTTCGAAACCGCCGACAGGGTCAGCTGCGTCCAGTCCGCCCGGTACAGCAGGCTGACCAGATCAGGCTCAGCGCTCATCCCAGCTCCTACCCGCGCAGCTGATCCGCGGCACGGGACAGTATCCCGGCCGATCGGGACATTGTCCTCCAGCCCGCCGCACGCTGCGGGCCAGAGCAGACGCCAAGTACAGCTAGCGGGTGCTCGGCCGCCGGGTGGGCAGCGGCCGCGGGCTGGCCTGGTCCGCGTCGGTCCGGCTCCGCGACTTCCCGGGCGCGGCCACCGTGGGCCACTTGCCCAGGTCCGCGGCGTGTACCGCGATCCGCTCGATGATCTCGCGCACCTGGTACTGCAGCATGCCGACGTTCAGCCGGCTGGTACCGATGACGGCCACGATGGCGCTGGCGCCAGCCGCGTAGACGGCCAGGTAACCCTGGCTGCCGCGGGCCACCGCCTCGCGGAACTGCCCCCGGCCGGTGGCCAGCGTGGCCCGGCTGGCCAGCGCGTGCGTGGTCGCCACCAGGGCGGAGATCTCGGTGGGTTCCAGGTCGGGCAGGTCGTAGGCGACCGGCAGGCCGTCGCTGGTCGCGGCCAGGCTGCCGTGCACCCCGGTGACGTTGACCCGGATCAGCTGCAGTTCGGCGCGGATCCGGTCGGCCACGGTCGTGGTCGCCTTGCGGGTGGCGGGCATCAGCGTTCCCCGTGGGGAGCATGCCGGGCCGGGCTGGGTTTGGACATCGGGCTGCCTTTCTCTAACCGGCTGGGGGCAGGGCCGCCGGGCCCTGGCCGTTCGGGCCGTTCCGGGCCAGGTGCCGCGCCGGGCCCGGCGAGCCGGGCACGGCGCGGATGAATGAGATGAGGGCCGGGCCGTGGCCGGGCATCTGGCCCGGGTCGGCAGCGACGCGGGCTGGGTGGCCGGCCACGGACAGCAGCCGCAGCACCAGCAGCCGGTAGACCTCCGCCGTGGTGCTGAACACGCTGCGGCGCAGCTCCCAGGCCAGGGCGCGCGGGGTGGTGCCGGGCCGGACCCGGATCAGCATCGCCCACTGCCGGGCCGAGACCTGGACCCCCGGGGAGCTCAGCTCCGGGTTCCTGGCCACGGCGGTGTCCGCGGTGACCACCGCGGACAGTTGCCTGAGCAGCCGCTGGCGGCGGGTGACCTCGGTCAGCAGGCTGTCCACCGGGATCCGGCAGACCGGGCCGGCGGCCGGCACCCGGGCCGGCCGGAACCTGGAGTACCGGGACTCGGTGGACATCAGCTCCAGCGCGGCGTCCACGGTGGGCTCGGTGACGGCCAGGATGGCGGCCAGCCGGGGCAGCGGTTGGCCCGCCGGGCAGCGGCCCGCCGCCCGGCGGTTCCACCCGGGCGCCCGGCGTGCGGGTGGACTCGGCATAGACGACCTGACCGTCGTGGAAATGGATGACCCCGTCACAGTGACCGGAGAATGGCAGCGTGCCGGTGCTGCCCGCGGCGGCCAGCTTGCGCAGCCGCCCGGCGATGAGGTTCCCGTAACCGTCCACGGTCCTTCCTGGCCAAACTGAAGCGGTCAGCTGACGCGCCCGGGATAGCCGTGGCGTTTGGCTCATGCGGACAGGCTCGTGCAGAAATCACGAATCGCGCGACGCGCCATCGCGAGATTTGTCCGCATACGGTCGAGGATGACCAGCAGCAGAATCTGCGCGTCCATATCCGGCCTAACCGGGCGAATCACATGGAAGTGGTGGTTAAAGGTAAGGATCACATCCTCGAGGCCGTCGCCGGTGGCCAGTTCGCCGGATAGCAGGGCGACCACATTGGCGATATCCGCCGCCCCGCCGGCCGCGGCGGGCAGGTTGATACTGCCCTCATGCTGCATGGCGGCGACGACCATCCCGGTCGAAGCGTCGATGAGGCAGGCCAGTGCGCAACCATCGATCCGCGCGACCGGGACGAGCAGCGTATCGGCCACCGGCACGGTCACGGTCTTTCCTCCCGGCGCTGCCCACGGTCATCATGACTATTAACGTGCTGCCATAGTAAGACCGGCATCGCCCGCAGTGTCGGCATATCCGGCAGGAATTGTCACCGCGCCACCGGGCAGGCGGTGATGCCGTTATGCGGGCACTGGCGTTAAATATTAAAGTACTTAGTCTTTTGGTTTTGAATTGGCCGGCTTGGTATCGCGGGCCTCCAGCGGCTCACCGCAGGCCTGGCACACCAGTTGCGGCACCAGCCGCTCCCCGCAGTGGTGCTCCAGGACCAGGGGCGGCCCGTCCGGGCCGGCCAGGTGCCGGTCGCCCCAGCGCATCAGGGTCTGGATGACCGGATAGAGATCGCGGCCGGCCTCGGTCAGGTGGTACTCGAACCGGGCCGGGTGCGCCGAGTACGGCCGGCGCTCCAGGACCCCGGCCGCCGTCAGCGTGCGCAGCCGGGCGGCCAGCGTGTCCCGCGGCGCCCCGGTCCGCCGGACCATCTCGTCGAACCGGCGGTCGCCGAGGAACACCTCCCGCACCGCGAGCAGGGCCCACTTCTCGCCCACGATGTCCAGCGTGCGGGCCACCGAGCACTCCCGCGGCTGGGTGGTTAGAGCCTTCATGGCCCCACGATACCTCGTGAGTCCGAATTCTGGACGCACACACGGAAGCGGGGGTATGGTGAGTCCAGATTTCGGACCCACTCACCTGCCGCCGCACCGGCCGCCAGCCAGGAGACCGCCCGTGACTTCCCGCCCCGAGGCCACCCCCGCCCCGGCCGCCAGCACGCCGGCCGCGACCGCCCCCGATAGCGGGCGGAGCCCCCGCCAGACCGCCGCGATCATCGGCGTGCTGGCCCTGGCCGTGTTCATGTCCAGCCTGGACCTGTTCATCGTCAACCTGGCGTTCCCGTACATCGGCAAGCAGTACGCCGGGACCAGCCTGAGCGAGCTGTCCTGGGTGCTGAACGCGTACACCATCGTGTTCGCCGCCGTCCTGGTCCCGGCGGGCCGCTGGGCGGACCGGGTCGGGCGGCGCCGGCTGTTCGTGGCCGGCCTGATCGGCTTCACCGCCGGGTCACTGCTCTGCGGCCTGGCCCCGGGGGTCGAGGCGCTGATCGTGGCCCGGGTGATCCAGGCGACCGGGCCGGCCTGATGGTGCCCGCGTCGCTGTCCCTGCTGCTGGCCGCGGTGCCCGCCCCGGCCCGGCCCCGGGCCATCGGCACCTGGGCCGCGGTCGGCGCGCTCGGCGCCGCGCTCGGGCCGGTGATCGGCGGCGCGCTGGTCCAGGTCAACTGGCGCTGGGTGTTCTGGATCAACCTGCCGGTCGGGCTGGCGGCCACGCTGCTCGCGCTGCGCATCGTCCCGGAGAGCATGGACGATCAGGCTCGCGGCCGCCCCGACGTGATCGGGGCCGTGCTGCTGGCCGCGTCGGTCGGCCTGATCGCGTACGCCCTGGTCGAGGCGCCCACCTGGGGCTGGGGCTCGGCCGGCTTCCTGGGCGTGCTGGCCGCCGCGCTGGCCAGCGGCGCGGCCATGGTGCGGCGCTCGCACCGGCACCATTCCCCGGTCATCGAGCTGCAGTTGCTCCGGCACCGGACGTTCAGCGGCGCGTTCGCCGCGTCGATCCTGTACTACGCGGGCTTCGGCGCGTTCGTGCTCAACTCGGTGGAGTTCCTCACCGGCGTCTGGCACTACTCCGCGGTCGAGGCCGGGCTGGCCATCGCGCCAGGCCCGCTGATGGTGCTGCCGTTCGCCCGCATCGTCTCGCCCCGGCTGACCGCCTGGCTGGGCGGCCCCGGCCGGGTCGCGGTGCTCGGCTGCGTGGTGAACGCGGGCGGCCAGGCGCTCTGGCTGAGCCAGATCCAGGTCCACCCGGCCTACCTGACCCACCTGCTGCCCGCCCAGCTGCTCGGCGGCGCCGGGGTCGGGCTGAGCATCCCGACGCTGCTGGCCGCGGGCAGCGCGTCGCTCACCCCGGCCCGGTTCGGCACCGGCAGCGGCATCCTCAACATGGCCCGCCAGGTGGGCACGGTGCTCGGCGTCGCCAGCCTGGTCGCCGTGCTGGCCCACGTCTCAGCCACCGACCCGCTGGCCGCGTTCCGGCATGGGCTGTGGCTGATCATCGCGTTCTTCGTGGCCGCGGCGCTGACCGCGGCCGGCACGCTGACCCGCCGGGCGCCCACGCCATGACCCATCCTGCTGAACGGCTAGTACCCGCCGCCGTGACCACGCCGCCCCCGGCCCCCGCCGCCTGGGGAAACCCCGGTCCAAGCAGGTGACCTCAGCAACTGCCTGATCATCCCGCCAGCGGGCTGAGCTGCCCGATGATGACGAACCGCCACCACAGCACCGGGACCTGGCTGCTGGACACCAGGACGAAGCCGGGCGCGCCATCGCCGGGCACGTCGTCGCCGATGAACGCCCCGAACCGCTGGGTCCCGGTGGTGGATTCGCTGACCGTGGCCGAGCAGGTGATCCCGCTGCCGCAGACGGCCAGTTCGGCGCCGGTCGTCTGGTCGTAGATGGTGATGTAGTACGGCGTCGGTCCCACGTCGGTGTTCGCGGTCGCGGTGAGCGTCACCGGGGTGCCCACGTACGGGTCGGTGCTGCTGGCCGCCAGCGAGATCGTGAACCCGTTGCCCGCGGCCGGGCGCGCGGTGGCCGCCTGGGCCACGCCGGTACCGACGCACAGCGTGGTCGCGGCGGCAGCCAGCACGGGGGTGAGGTGGCGGAGCAGCTTCATGGGCCTAGTCCCTTCACGAGGTGAGCGTGTCGGGGATAGGAGTCGCCAGTCGCCCCGGCGCCAACAGGAAATCCGCTCAGTCCGTGATCCAGGTGACCGGGTGATCCGGGTTCGGGTCGTAGCGGCACACCATGCCGGTACGGACCGAGCCGCGCAGCAGCCGGGCCACACCCGGTTCGCGCCGCTCGATCTGCGCCAGTGTGGCGGCGATCGCCTTGCGCACGGCCACCCGGGCCCGCTCGGCCGAGCCGCCGGTTCTGCGTGGCCGTCCGCCCAGTCCGGTGGCGGCGCGCAGCTGGGCCAGGAGCGCGGCACGCTCCGCGCTGAGGGCGGTAGCGCCGGGCCGGTCACCGCGCCGGTCGGCGCGGTCCAGCTCCGCGTCGAGTTCGGCCAGGCGGCGCCGGTAGGCGGCGAGCGCGGCCGGGTCGGCCACCTCACCCAGGTCGCTCTCCTCGACCACGGCCGTGCCCGTCCCGGCCAGGGTCAGCGCACCGACATCGGTACCGGGCCGTTCGACCAGGTAGCGCAGATAGCCGAGGCCCTTCAGATCGGGGAGTTCGAACGTCGCGCCGTCGTCGCCCACCGACCATCGCCCGGTGTCCTCGCGGCGCAGGTACACCCGGCGGGCGGGCTTGGGCGCCCGTCTGGCTGGGCGATCGCCGCTGAGCCGGTGCTCCCACCAGGTGGCCCCGATCCGCCGGTACGCGCTTTCCGCCGACTGGCACCATCCGGCGGCTATGTCGTCATCGCCGAGGGCCGCGTGGGCCAGGTACAGGTACTCGTTGACCACGCCATGGAAGATCACCGCGCCCGTGTTGAGCACGCCCCGGCCTGCGTACGGTTCCAGCGCCCGGGCGGCCTCCCGGCAGATGCCGGTCAGCCCAAGCGCGGCCGCCACCCGTACCGCACAGGTGACCTGGAGCAGGAAGTCGACGTCGGGTCGCACTCCGGCGACGCCGTCCGCCATGAACTGGGTGAACAGCCGCTCCGCCTGGTCCGGCTGGCCGGCCGCCAGCCACAGCACGGCGGCCTCGGCGGACACCGACGGGATGCCTTCCGCCGCCCCGAACGCCGCGAACGCGGCCGCCTCGTCAAGCAGCGCTGCGCGGTCGCCAGCCAGCAGCGCGCGCATCGCGTGCAGCGAGTGCAGCACGGCGGCCACGTCCGGCTCGGCCGCGGTCGCGCCGGCCGCCGCCGTGCCCGCGATCAGCGGATCGGCTGCGGCCAGGTCGCCGGTGGCCAGCGCGTACATGGCCCGGCGGGACACGGCGAAGAACGCGGCCCGGTCCGAGCCGGACTCCCTGGCCAGTACGTCGATTGCACGCAGCTGCCGCTGCACGGCGACGATATCCAGGCTTTCCCACGCGGTCGTAAGCCGCCACAGATGCGCCGACAGGCGGGTCTGTGGGGCGGCCAGGTGGGCGGCGACATCGTCCAGCCGGGCGGCCAGGCTGAGCCGCTCGCTGAAGTCGTCCGGGCCCCAGTGCGCGAGCAGGGCGGCATCTAGCGCGTCGGCCACCGCCTCGGCCGTCCCGGCCTCGGCCGCCAGCTGCTGTGCCTCAGCGGCGAAGCGCGCCGCTCGCCGCGGGTCGCCGCCGTAGACCCACGACCGGGCCAGCGCCGCCGCCAGCCGGCACCGCTCGGGCAGCGACCCAGCCGCCTGGTAGGCCTCGTGCAGCAGTGCGGGGAGCTGGCCAGGGTACACACCGAACCCCTGGCTGGTCGGCATGGCCAGCGCGGCCGCGGCCATGGCCTGGCGGTCGCCTGCCGCCCGGGCCGTTTCGAACGCTGCCACCAGGGCGGCCCGCGCCGCCTCGGCGCCGCCCGCCGTCCTGGCCGCGTCTGCCCTGGCCAGGGGTTCCCCGCCGGTCATTTCGGCATGGTACGCGGGCGGCCAGGTCCGGGCTACGGGCGGAGCAGCCGGACGATCTCGTGGTGCTTGGCCACCTGGGCCCGGTCCCAGTCCCCGGTGCAGTAGACCGAGATAGCCCGGATCGCGCCGTCCGCCACATCGGCCCGGAACAGTTCGCGGCAGTACCACGACTCGCCGTCGGCCTCCCACTCCTCCTCCACCTCCAGCACGAAGCCAGTGGCTGTGGCGTCGAAGCGGGAGCGGGGCACCCGCCCGGGTCCCGGGTGTCCAGCGGCGCGCAGCCGGACGATGTCCGCCACCCCCTGCGCCTGCAGCCGCCACTGCGGCATGGTGAAGTCGCAGAACGCGTCGCTGCTGAACACTCCCTCCGGGGCGGTTCCGGTCTCCAGGAACTGGATGAAATTGGCGGCTAGATCTCGGTATGTCTGCTCAGTTCGTGACATCAGGTGCCTCCGGTGCTTGTTCGTTGCTCCCACCCGGTAAGGCGTGACGTTTCGGCGGCACAGTGTGACGTGGGGAGTTGTGCTGGCGGCGTCACGGGCGGACGATGGGGGAAGCAGGAAAGGGGGCAGCGATGCGACTTGTGTTGCGGGTCTTGCTGGTCGAGTGCGCGTTGTCCTGGGTGATGCTGCTAGCTGGGTACGTCCAGGTAGCCCGGCAGATCTGGCCGCACGCCACCGCCCGGTTCCGTGGGCGTAACTGGCGGGCTGGCCTGGGCTTGCTGATCGGCCTGCCGATCGCCGCGGGCTGGCCGGTCATGTTCCTGGCCCCGGACCAGACCACGTCGGTGCACGGCGATTGGCTGAACCTGGCCATTCCCTGGTGGGTGATGCTCGGTGCGGCCGGCTCGGTGGTGCTGGTGGTGACGAAGGTCCGGGCGGCTGAGGTGCGCGCGGAACTGGAGACCGGCTGCCGGTGCGGCACCTGCGTGGCTGATGGCCGCTCACTGCGGCCGCCGGCCCTCAGCCCGGCGATCGCCGGCGCCGAGCTCGCCGGTACAGCCACACCGCCGTCATAATCACAATGACCAGGCCGGGGCCGGTATGCACGGCGAACACCCCGGCCAGGCTCGGGCCGCCCCACGAGTCCTGGTAACTGGCCGGGCTGGCGTAGTCCACCACCCAGAACTCGGCGATGCCCCGGCCGACCAGGTAGGCCGCGACGAACCCGGCCACGGTCAGGCCGATGACCCGCGGCGCCCGCCGCCGCCACCGCGCCGAGAAGATGGCCGCCACGCCGGCCACCACCAGGAGCAGCAGAAGCACTGCCACGGCGATACCCGCGATGCGGGACCCGGCCCCGCTGGCGCCGTGGCTGGCCAGGACACCGGCATAGCCAGCGCGGCGCACGGCGTCAGCCGTGTCTGGCCGCGCGGCGCCGGGCGCCCATGCGGATGATCAAGGCGGCCCACGGCCCGACGGCGCCCAGTAGCGCCAGGGCCCGCAGCGGGTCGGCCGGCACCCACAGGATGTTCACCGCCAGCCCAGTCCGCTGGGCCACGACTTCGCAGCTCACCGAGATGAGAACGGCGGTAACCAGCAGTAGTGGGGCCTGGTGGGCCCGCAGTCGCAGCCCCGCGGCCTGGACCACAACGTTGCCGGCCGCCGATGGGGTGAGCCGAGTGTCTGCGAGCAGAGTGTCTTCCAGCAGCGCGGCGAACTCGTCGCCGTACCGCTCCCGCCAGTCCCGCGGGTGCAGGGCCACCAGTACGCGGATCAGGTCCATGCCAGCCGGGTCCTTCCGGTCTCCACGATCCGGGACCACCGTTGTAGCTGGGCGCCGAGCGCGGCCCGCCCGGCCGCGGTGATCTCGTACGGGCGGCGGCGATCCTCGCTCGGCAGCGGGGTGATGAGGCCGAGCTTCTCCAGCTTGGCCAGCGAACCGTAGAGCGTTCCGGGACCGAGCTGGATCCCGGTGCGCTCGCTTACGTCGGTGGTGATGGCGTACCCGTGCTTGGGTCCGTCGCTGAGCGCGAGCAGCACCAGGACGCCGGGTTCCCCGAACCGGGCCAGGCCATCCGCGTCCCGTCGCTGCTTCGCCATACGTTGCATCGTATGACGTAGTAAGAACGGCGGTCAACTAGCCGCTCAGCCGCGCCCGCTCCCGTGCAGCCAGGCCCGGAGGGCCACGACCGCGAACACCGCGACGAACAGCATGACGCCGCGGGCTCGCGTCCGGTTCTTCTTGGCCCCGTCATAGTCGCGCTTGGCCCCCGCGACGCTGCGCTCCCACCGGCGCCACCGGGCGAAGTAATAGCCGGCCGCGAGTGAGACCACGATGGCTATGGTGGCGGCGTCCGAGTCCACCCGGGCAAGGATGTCACGGGATGCCTACGGGCGGTACTTGCTCGGTGGAAAGTGCCTGCTCGCTGCCCAGTTAGCCCGGGTTCAGTCCAACTTGGCTCTGCGCTGGGCGCGATTGTGCGAGGGCGTCGTCCAGGCTGGTGAAGTGGGGGATCAGGCGGTCAATGCCAATGATCGCGAAGACGCGGAGGACCGCGGCGTCGGGAACGACCAGCAGCAATTCGCCGCCCTCGGCCTGCGCGCGCTGATGCGCCGCTAGCAGGGTGCGGATCCCAGACGAATCACAAAATCGGGTCAGGGTCAGGTCGGCCACGAGCGTCCCTGGCCCGTTCGCCGCGGCCTCCAGCAGAGCCAACTCCAGTTGCCGGGCGTTGGCCATGTCAATCTCTTCCGGTGCGGCCACGACCGGCATGCCGCTGATCAGCTCAATAAGGAACCTGCCGTCATGCATCTGCGCCACCTCCGTGGCCGGGGCGGCGCGGCTGAACGACGCTGCGACGGCCGCGCTGCCGTGACCGGGCGCGGCGGTGACCCGGTCAGCGCAGCACCAGGATCGGCCCGCAACTAGAGACCTGTCAATATAAGCACGAGAAAAATTACATGCTTCAAGTCTCGCGTCAAATCACTCCTGAGTTCTACACTCGGAAGACATGAGCGACGATGACGAGAGCAGCGGGTCCTGGACGCTGCTCACCGGGCATGGGCACGTGCTCGTGGAGATTGCCCGCAACCCGGACGCCCGGATCCGCGACATCAGCCCGGCGGTCGGCCTCACCGAACGCACCGTCCAGGCCATCGTGGCCGACCTGGAGGCTGCGGGCTACCTGACCCGGACCCGGGTCGGCAGGCGCACCCGGTACCGGGTGAACCCGGACAGCTCGTTCCGGCACAAGGCCCAGGAAGGACTCCGGGTCGGCCCGCTCCTCGACCAGTTGACCGCGGAAACCGACCCCGACGCGCCTGGCCCCGACGCGCCTGGCCCGGGCGCGGCACAGCCAACTCCCTGACCTGGGAAGGAACCGGTGGGGCTGGTGGGGCGCCAGGGGCTCGAACCCTGAACCGACAGATTAAAAGTCTGCTGCTCTGCCATTGAGCTAACGCCCCGGCGCGGCCGGCATGGCCGGCACCGTCGCATGAAGCGTACCGACTCGGCCCGCGGTCGCGCTTCCCGGCAGGCGGGCAACCACACCGCGTGCTAGCGCGTCGTAAGTATGTGACTACTAAGAGCAAGCGCCGGGGCTGGGTCATCGGCCTGTCCGTGTTTGCGGCGCTATTAGCTATTGCTGTGGGGGCCGACGTGTACGGGTCGGCGCCGGCCACGAAGACTGACGCGGCCACGGCGACGTTCTTCCCCGTCGTCGGCCGCACGGTCCTGCCACCAGCAAGCGACCTCGTGGAAGGCGTCGGCCGCGGATAGGTCCTTCCGGGAGGCGAAGGCCGGCGCGGCCCGGGTCGCCCGGCTGGCCCGGGCCCACCAGGGTGCCGCGCTGCGGCGGGACGGTGCCGCGCTGGCGGCGGCGGTCCGTGACGCCACGGCGCATCCGCTGCCCTCGTGCCTGGACATCCCCGGCTACTACCGCACGGCCATGATCGACCTCTCCGCCGCGGCCCGGGCGGCGGCGGCCGGCAGCTTCCCTGCGGTGCTGCGCTGGGTGAGCGCCGCCAGGGCCGTGCTGGCCAGGGCCGATGACGAACTGACGCCGGCGCACCACAAACGGCACCGCGCCGCGGCGCGGCCGGCACCAAGCTCGCCGGCCCCGGCGGCCGCGACATCCGGGCCCACCGGGCGGGGCTGCTACCCGCTCAGCGACGAGGGCACCTGCTACGAGCCTGGCGAGTACTGCCGCGCCGCGGACCAGGGTGTGGCGGGCATCGCCGGAGACGGCCAGACGATCGTCTGCATGGATGACGACGGGCTGCGCTGGGAGCCAACCGGCTGAGCCGGGCCCCGGTCCGGCGGATCGGCCACATGGCATGCGTCCCGTGCGCTTAATCCGGACAAATCACCCGGCGAAGCGTAGCGGCAGCATGCCAAGTCGCGAGAACCATGATCAATGTTGCTGATGTGGCTCGCGGGTTAGGCCGGGGGGTTGTCGGTGGCTGGCGGGCTGGGCTGGGTGACGTTCTGGCCCGGCTGGGGAGCGTCCTGGGCTGGCGGGTCGCCGGCTGCCAGGTGATCTGTGGCCGGGTGGTCTTTGGCGGCGTGTTTTTTGGCTGGGTGCTCCGGGGGCTGGTGGTCTTCGGCGCGGTGGTCGGCGGTGCGGTGGTTGCGGGACGAACGGCCCTTGGCCAGCCGGCCCTTGGCTGGGTGGTAGCCGCCCGGCCGGCCCGGGAGCGGCCGGAACGGTGCCATCTGCTCGACCGGGTGGCGGCGCGGGCCGGACCAGAGGGCGGGGACGGCATCGACGGCCCGGGCCACCGCGTACGCGGCCTGCTCGTAGTTGACCCGCCAGCCCAGGAAGTCGGGCCAGGCGTCGGCCGGATCCCGCTCGATCGGGAAGTCAACCTTGCGGAGGTGAGCGATGCCCTTGAGAAAGTCGTCGTAGGTCAGGCTGATGCCCATCGAGCGTCGGGCTCCAGGGGCACCGTCGTACCCAGCGTGCGGGCGATGTCGCCGAAGCACTGGAAGCCGCTGCGCAGGCACAGCCGGGCCGGCACGGTGGGCGCGGCCTCCGGGGACACCGCCAGGTACATCGCGGCCGAATCGAGCACCGATAGCAGCGCGGTCACCCAGGAGGACAGCGGCCGGGGCGAGC
The DNA here is from genome assembly GCA_963747705.1 of uncultured Actinomycetes bacterium. Classification (GTDB taxonomy): domain Bacteria; phylum Actinomycetota; class Actinomycetes; order Streptosporangiales; family Streptosporangiaceae; genus RYN-230. The sequence continues at coordinate 52,689 of CAVVGF010000059.1, forward strand.
GGAACCGGACCAGCGGCGGGTACGTGGTGTGGCTTTCCGCGATGTCGGCGGCCCAGCGCTCCCACTGCTCGTAGAGGTCGGGCAGGGTGCCGATGGTGGACTGCCCGGAGCCCAGCGCGTAGTGCGTCCGGGCCAGCAGTTCCGGGCCCCAGGACGGCACGCCCGCCCGGCGCGTTCAGCAGGGCGATATCGGTCTCCCGGCGGTTGAACGCCGAGTACAGCGTGGGCAGGTAGGCGATCTGCAAGGTGACGGTGACCAGCCCGAAGAACGCGGCCGCGTACTGGATCAGCCGCTCACCCCAGCCGTGCACCGAGGAGTCGCCGATGAACCACAGCGCCGGGCCGGCCGTGTCCAGGGCCTCGGTGAAGCCGCCGTGCACGAACGGCCACAGCATGAGGGTGAAGCCCAGGTAGGCGACGCCCAGCCAGACCAGCAGCTGGCAGATCAGCAAGACGGCCGCTTCCGCGGCCAGCACCCGGTCCCGCCGCCGGAAGTCGGCGATCGGCGAGGTGACCAGCCCGAACCAGGCATGATTGACCCGGTCCACCCAGACCATCAGCCGCCCGCCGGCCTGCCGCGGCACGATCAGCGTCCCGACGACGCTGTTCCCGTCGATGACGACCAGGAGCAGGCCCAGGGCGAAGAATACGTAGCGGGCGAACACCGGGACGGTCATGGCCTGACCAGCTTACCTGGGCTCGTCGAGCTGGACCCGCGCCGCGACGTCGGGGTGGCGGTCCAGCCAGGACTGGGCGAACGGGCAGGACGGCACGAGGACCAGGCCGTGCCCGGCCGCGTAGTCCACCGCCGCGCTGATCAGCTTCCCGCCGATCCCGTGTCCCTCCAGCTCGATGGGCACTTCGGTGTGCACGAGGATCAGCCGGCCGTTGCGTACCCGGTAGAGCAGTTCGGCTTCCTGGCCGGGGGGCCCGGAGACGAACCGGGACCCGCTGGCGTCATTACGCACCTCGGACGAATCGATCATCGGTCCATCGTCGCAGAACGAGCCCGCGCTGGCCGCCCGGCCGTCGCGGATGCGATGCTGGAGGGCGATGACCGTGACCAGCGCGGGCCGCAGCGCCGCGGCCCAGGCCGATCTGGCCGTGCTCGACCAGATCCAGCAGCGGGTGCTCTGGCTGGCCACCCGCATCGTGGACGCGGCTAACCACGACCGGGACACCGGCGACGGCGTCAAGGTCGGCGGCCACCAGGCGTCCAGTGCCAGCCTGGTCAGCGCGATGACCGCGCTGTACTTCAGCTTCCTGGACGCGCCGGACAAGGTGAGCGTGAAGCCGCACGCCTCGCCGGTCTACCACGCTATCCAGTACCTGCTCGGCAACCTGGACCGGAGCTACCTCACTACGCTGCGCGCGTTCGGCGGCCTGCAGGCGTACCCGAGCCGGACCAAGGACCCGGACAGTCCCGACTTCTCGACCGGCTCGGTCGGCCTCGGCGCGGCCGCGCCGCTGTTCGCCGCGGCGGCCCGGCGGTACGTTGACGCGCACTTCGGCCCGCGGCCGCGGAGCCGGTTCATCGCGCTGATCGGCGACGCCGAACTGGACGAGGGCAACATCTGGGAGGCGGTCGCGGACCCGGCCACCGACGGGCTCGGCTCGGTCATGTGGATCGTGGACCTGAACCGGCAATCGCTGGACCGGGTGGTGCCCGGGATGCGCATCGCCCAGTGGGAGCAGCAGTTCACCGCGGCCGGCTGGCATGTGGTCGAGGCCAAATACGGCCAGCGGCTGCAGGCCGCGTTCGGCCGGCCCGGCGGCGGGGCGCTCCGCGACTGGATAGATGCCATGCCGAACGAGCATTACCAGTCACTGTTCGGCCTGGCCCCGGCTGAGTTGCGGGCCCGGTTCCTGGACGGCGCGCCGGTGGCGGTGAGCGGGTTCTGCGCGGACTACCCGGACGGCGAACTGGCCACGCTGGTCACCGACCTGGCCGGGCACGACATGGGCTCGCTGCTGGACAGCTTCGCGCAGTGTGACGCGGAGAAGGACCGGCCCAGTGTGGTGTTCGTGTACACGGTCAAGGGCTGGGGGCTGCCGATCGCGGGCAACCCGCGGAACCATTCCGCGCTGCTGACCACCGAGCAGATCGACGAGATGCGTGCCCGGCTCGGGCTTACCCCGGAGACCGAGTGGGACCGGTTCGACCCGATGACCCCGGCCGGCCAGTGGACCGCGGCCCGGCGCGAGCAGCTGACCCGGCCGCCGCGGGCGCCCGCGCCCGCGTTGACCATCCCCGACAGCACCGGGATCCGGGCCAGCCGGGCACTGGCCACCCAGGAAGCGTTCGGCAGAATTCTGGTTGACCTGTCCCGGCGGGAGAGCGTGGCGCCCTACCTGGTCACGGCGGCGCCCGACGTGGCCACCTCGACCAACCTGGCCGGCTTCATCAACCGGGTGCGGGTGTTCAGCCCGGCCGTGCGCCGGGCGTGGACCGACGATCCGGTGCTGAAGTGGTCCGAGGGGCCGGAGGGGCAGCACATCGAGCTGGGCATCAGCGAGATGAACCTGTTCCTGCTGCTCGGCCAGCTCGGGCTGGCCTGGGACCTGTCCGACCAGCCGCTGCTGCCGGTGGGCACGGTGTACGACCCGTTCGTGCTGCGCGGGCTGGACGCATTCATCTACTCGGTGTATTCGGGCGCCCGGTTCATCGTGGCCGGCACGCCGTCCGGGGTCACCCTGGCGCCGGAGGGCGGCGCGCACCAGTCCACGATCACCGCGTCGGTTGGGCTGGAGCTGCCCGGGGTCACGTTCATCGAGCCCGCCTACGCGGTCGCGCTGGACTGGCTGATGTGCGGCGCGCTGCAGGCCATCGCGGCGGCCGGGGCCACGCCGGGTGGCCCCCCGCCCACCGCGCCGTCCGGCGGCGGGCCGCCCGGGGCGGTGCCACCGGGCGCGGTGGAAAGCGGCGCGTTCTACTTCCGGCTGAGCACCCGGGCCATCGACCAGCAGCCGTTCGCCGCGGCCCGGGAGCGGCTGGGCGACGCCGTGCTGCGCAGGCAGGTGCTGGCGGGCGCGTACCGGCTGGCCGAGGCGGGGGAGGACCTGGCCGATACCGCGCCCCGGGTGCACCTCGCGGGCTGCGGCGCGGTGCTGCCCGAGGTGCTGGCGGCCGCGGCCGAGCTGAGCGAGGAAGGCATCGCGGCCAGCGTGGTCGACGTGACCTCGGCGGACCGGCTGTACCGGGCCTGGCAGCGGACGCTGCGGCAGGGCGTGCGCACCGCGACCGCGCCGTCCATCCCCGGCGCGCTGCGCACCGCGTTCCCGGACCGGGCGCCGATCGTCACCGTGCACGACGCCGCCTCGCACACGCTGAGCTGGCTCGGCTCCGCGCTCGGCGTGCCCGCGGTCAGCCTGGGCGTGGACAGCTTCGGCCAGTCCGGTGCGGTCGCCGACCTGTACCGGGCGCACGACCTGGACCCCGGCTCGATCGTCAACGCCGCGCTGGCGGCGCTCTCCCTCAGCTGACCACGGGCACTAAGGTGATCATGACCCGGACAACATGCCACATGTCTATCTCGCTCGACGGCTTCATCGCCGGGCCGGAGCAGGGGCCGGACAACCCGGTCGGCGTGGGTGGCCTGCGGCTGCACGAGTGGCACTGGCACGCGGGTGAGCCAGGCCACGAGCAGGACCTGACCTGGCGTGACGACATCCTGGCCGGCCGGGGTGCCTACGTGATGGGGCGCAACATGTTCGGCCCGATCCGGGGCGAGTGGGACCCGGGCTGGCGCGGCTGGTGGGGTGATGAGCCGCCGTACCACGCGCCGGTGTTCGTGCTCACCCACTATCCACACGAGCCGATCGCGATGCGGGGCGGGACGACGTTCTACTTCGTCACCGAGGGCTTTGCCGCCGCGCTCGAGCAGGCGCGGGCGGCGGCGGGGGACCGGGACGTGGACATCGCCGGCGGGGCATCGACGGTGCGCCAGGCGTTCGCGGCCGGCGCCATTGACGAGCTGGTGCTGGATCTGATCCCGGTGCTGCTCGGCCACGGGGAGCGGCTGTTCGACGGGGTCGCGGACCGCGGGCTCACCCCGGTCGAGGTCGCGCACTCACCGTTCGCCACGCACATCCGGTACCGGGTGGGCGCGGGTTGACTCAGGGTGGAGACGGATTCTCCACCCTGAGTCAAGCCGCAGGCCGACGCGCCGGCCGGGGCCGGCTACCTAGCGTTGCTGGGGTAACGAACACCAGCTCAGCTAGGAGCCCCGAGATGACCGCCAGCATTCTGATCCCCAACCTCATCATCCTTGCCGTGGTGCTGATCTCCGATCTGGGCCACCGCAAGGTCACCCGGCTCCGGCTGATCCGCCCGTTCATCGCCGCCGCCGCGATCGTTCCGTTCTTCTTCAAGGGCGTGGCCACCTCCGGGCCGGCCTGGTGCTGGAAGTGACCGCGATCGCGGCCGGGCTGGCGCTGGGTGTGCTGGCCGCCGCGCTGATGCAGGTGTCCTACGACGCGCCGTCTGGCCGGGTGCGCACCTGGGCGGGCCTGCCCTACGCGCTGGTCTGGGTGGCCGTGGTCGGCGGCCGGATCTTCTTCGCCTACGGCTCGACGCACCTGTTCGGCGCGCAGCTGGGCCACTGGATGATCACCAACCAGATCACGGTGAACGCGCTGACCGACGGCCTGATCTTCCTGTCGGTGGCCATGCTGCTGGCCCGCACCGGCTCGCTGGCCGCCCGGGCCCGCCGGGTCACCGCCCGCACCGGCCGCCAGGCCAGCCGGCTGGCCGTCCCGGCGGCCGCGCACCGGTAACGCCGCGTCTGCTGGCACCAGCCAGCGCAAACCGTCCCACCAGCCGAACCCGGCTGGTGGGACTGGCGTTCGTGATGAAAAGGCCCGGCCGGTGCGGGCGGTCAGCGGTAGGCGGGGATCCCGGTGATGGCCTGGCCGAGGGCCAGCGTGTGGATCTCCTCGGTGCCCTCGTAGGTCAGCACCGACTCCAGGTTGGCCGCGTGCCGGATCACCGGGTACTCCAGCGTGATCCCGTTGGCGCCGAGGATGGTCCGGGCTTGCCGGGCGATGTCCAGCGCGGCCCGCACGTTGCACATCTTGGCCAGGCTGACCTGCTCCGGGGTGACCTCGCCGGCTTCCTTGCGCCGGCCCAGGTGCAGCGCGAGCAGCTGGGCGCGCTGCAGGTCGGCCAGCATCCAGGCCAGCTTGCCCTGGGTGAGCTGGAAGCTGCCGATCGGCTTCCCGAACTGCTCCCGGGTGCGGGCGTAGTCCGCGGCCGCCTCCAGGCAGGACCGGGCCGCCCCGGTGGCGCCCCAGGCGATCCCGTACCGCGCCTCGCTCAGGCAGGACAGCGGGCCCTTGAGCCCGGACACCCCGGGCAGCATCGCCTCGGCGGGCAGCTTGACGTCGTCGAAGTGCAGTTCCGACGTGATGGAGGCGCGCAGCGACAGCTTCTTGTGGATGTTCCGTGCGGTGAAGCCGCGCGCGCTCTTCGGCACCAGGAAGCCGCGGATGCCATCCGGGGTGCGCGCCCACACCACGGCGATGTCGGCCACCGACCCATTGGTGATCCACATCTTGGTGCCGTTCAGCACCCAGCCGGTCCCGTTCGGCTTGGCCGTGGTGGCCATGCTGCCCGGGTCGCTGCCGTGATCTGGCTCGGTCAGCCCGAAACAGCCCACTGCCTCGCCGGCCGCCATCCGCGGCAGCCACTCCTCTTTCTGCTCGTCCGAGCCGTACTTCCAGATCGGGAACATGGCCAGCGAGCCCTGGACGGAGACCAGGCTGCGCAGGCCCGAGTCGGCCGCTTCCAGTTCGCGGCAGGCCACGCCGTAGGCGATGGCACCCATCCCGGCGCAGCCATAGCCGGTCAGGTGCATCCCGAGCAGGCCCAGCTTGCCCAGCTCAGGCGCTAGCTCACGGGGCAGCGTGCCGGCCTCGAACCAGTCCGCGACATGCGGCATGACCCGTTCCGCAGCGAACGCCCGCACCGTGTCGCGGACCAGGGTCTCGTCCTGGCTCAGCTGCTTGTCGATCCGCAGCAGATCGAGCTCGGCGCCTGGCTGGCCTGCGGCGTGCGGCATGGGCTGGTCCTTCCGGTCAACCGTTACCTACCCCGCCAGCGTATGCGTGCGGCGTTTGGCTGTCTGGACCCAGTATGACCGGGAATGATCGGGGCATGACTGAGCCCAATCCGCCTAAGCGGCTAGTCCGGACGCGGGACGGCCGGCTGGTGGCCGGCGTCTGCTCCGGGATCGCCGAATACTTCGGTATCGACGCCACCCTGGTCCGGCTCATCTTCGTGGCTGTCTCGGTGATCACATTTGGCGTGGGTGCGCTGATCTACCTGGCCGGGTGGATCGTCATCCCGGAAGAGGGGGAGGGCGCGTCGATCGCCGAGAACCTGATCAAGAAGACGGGCGGCAGCTAGCCGGGCCTCGCCGGGCAGGTCGCGCACCTCGCGCGGCGCCCGGTGCGCGTGCCTACGGCTGAGCAGCTGATCCTGGCGGCTGAGCAGCTGGGCGGAGGCGCCGAGCGAGCTGTCCGGCAGGTCTGGCTGGCCAGCGATCCGCGGGTGTGGGTCGGCGGGCTGGAGCGGCCGGCTGGTGAGTTCGTGCTCTGGGCCGGTGAGCTCGTGCTCGTGGCTGGTGAGCTGAGCGCCGTCCAGCCGGGCCAGCAGCTCCGCATGCCGGCGGATCCAGTCGGTGGCCAGCAGGGCGGCGGCCACCAGCCCAAGCAGGCCGACCAGCGCCACCGCGGCCGGTGGCCCGAGGCGCTTCGCCACCCGCGCCGGCCGCCAGCAGGCCGGCCACCTGGGCGGCGAGCAGCCCGGACTGCGCGACCGCGAACGCCCGCGCCTTCTCTGTCCCCGGCAGGGCCCGGATGAAGGCCGCCGCGGCGGCCAGCTGGTACGCGCCGCCCGCCCCGGCCAGCGTCCAGAGCAGCGCGATCACCGGGGCCGGCGGGTGCACCTGGCAGAAGATCAGCGGAGCGCAGAACAGCATGGCCAGCCAGCCCATCGGCCGCAGCCGCCGGCCGGCCGGATCAGCCGGCCGAGCACGAACGCCCCGATCAGCAGGCCAGCCGGAGGAGCGGCCAGCAGCAGGCCGACCGTGGGCGCGCCGCCGCCCTGGCCGTGGCGAACGGGGTGCTGAGCAGCGCGGTGCCGAAGAACAGCGCGGCTAACCCGGGTATCGGCATTCCGGGCAGCGCCATCAGCGCCACCAGCCCGGCCCGGGGCAGGTCCAGGGTGATCATCAGCTGCTGGCGCGGGAAGGCGCCGGCCAGCCCGGCCAGTGCTGGGCCACCCATCAGGGACGGCAGATAGGTCAGCGCGTAGGCCAGCGCAGCCAGGAACGGGGATCCGGTCTTGGCGTACACGACGAACCCGATGGTGACCTGGGCCAGCTGATCCCCAGCCGAAGACAGCAGCTGAGCGGACCACAGCGCGCGGAATTCGGTGCTGGCGAACACCTCACGGCTGGACCCGGGATGGGCATCGGGCAGCCGGTGGCGGCCGGACCGTGCCGCATGCGCTGGCTGCCCACGTGCTGCCTGCGGATGAGTAGGCCGTCCATGGGCCGGCGGCCGGCGGGCCGGACATCGGGGGAGCGGGGGGTGCTCTCCGTTAGGCACGGTGTTGCTCTTCTCTGCTGTCTCGGCTTGGCTATGCCTTCTCGGCCTTGCGGTGCCGTCGTGCGCAGTGCAACTGATGTCTCACTCTCTGCAACTGATCCCGGGATGCCCAAACGTGGCCGGTAACAGGCAGTAGTGACCCTACGTCGTTGGTCGAGTGCCTACCGTGTCGAAAATCAGTAATTGCACAAGGGGTTCCGCCATGATCGTTTTAGCGCTGGCGGCCGCACCGCCAGATCCGGCAGGCGGTCCAGCGGCTATGACCGGCCTGCCCGGCTCCGCTTTGCCGGCCACGCCAGTTGTCCCCTATGCTGGGGCAGTCCCCGACGGCGGGCGCCAAGGGTCAAGGCGGCGAAGGCCGTCCGGCCCCCATCGTCTAGTGGCCTAGGACACCGCCCTTTCAAGGCGGCGGCACGGGTTCGAATCCCGTTGGGGGCACCGCTGGCCAGCCTGGTCAGCACGCAAGGTCCTGTAGAGCAGTCGGTTAGCTCGCCACCCTGTCAAGGTGGAGGTCGCGGGTTCAAGTCCCGTCAGGACCGCTCGGCTGGGTCTGCTTGATCTCCGTTCGGGGCAAGCGGCTCAGGCGCGGTCAGGTAGCTCAGTTGGTATGAGCGTCCGCCTGAAAAGCGGAAGGTCGGCGGTTCGACCCCGCCCCTGACCACCACGTCTGACCAGGCGATACCCCTGGCCGAAGATCCTTTAGAGTCGGCCTCAGGTGTCGCCAGTCTCATTCGGCGCCCACAGGAACACCTTGAGCCGGTCGGGGATGTCCCGCGCAGCCCGGCGGTGACCTGGGCGTAGCGCGTGACCACGGCGGCGTTGGACTAGCCCATGACGTCCATCACAGCTCGTTCCGGATGCCCAGCAGCAGAGTCGTGGCCGCCGTGTGAAAACGGGCTTTCCAGTCGGCCCGGGAGGCAGCACGCCGAGGCACTGGGTCAGAGGAGGATGGCTCCGCCGACCACGAGCGCGGCGATCGTCCCTATCAACCACAGGAAGCACCAGGCGGCGGGCCAGAGGAAAGTCATCCCGGCCAGGATCTTTGCATCCGCCACATCCTTCGGCTTCTTGGCAACGCCAAGCGCCCGCTTGGGAGCGGACAGGAGCAGGAACCAAGTTAGGCCATAGGCAAGGGCGGTCTCGACCCCGACCGTCGTGTAGCGCAGGACGAGGTAAAGCAGCGCGCCACAGGCGGGTACAACGATTCCGCCAAAGAAGTTGCGGACCAGCAGCACCATGAACGCAAGCAGCAGACCGCCCAGCCATAGGACCGCGACGATGCGGCCGATGGAGATCAACCACGCCGCCAAGAGCCCGGCAGCGCTCGCGCCGATGTAGCCGACGAATGCGGCAACGCCGTACCCGAAACCCGTTGGCGGCACAATATCGGTGGCACCGCTACCGTTCGGGTTTATCTCCACGCTGCTGATCTTGTGGCCGGTGACGACCCCGACCATCGCATGCGCGGCCTCGTGCACGAGGGTCTCAGCATGGATCGTGATCTTCCAGAGTGCCGGGCCGAGCACCGCGATGAACACCAACATGCCAATAAACAGCGCGACCGGTGGAGGCAGTGGGATCTGAGTCTCTCCGAGCCGACTCAGCATGGTGTCCAGCCACCGGGGATCGCCACCTGCCGCTCCACTCACTCAGCCTCTTGGGTAGACCGCCCTTACCTGTAGCGCGCAATACTGGTCTGCTGTCCCAAGAGAGCTCTACCGCCACGCATTATGCCCGTTTGGCCACGGCTCGAACCCAGCATGTGCCGTGCTGGATTCCCACCGATCTAGATGCTCACGCGGGCCAAGTGGCAGCGAATCGCCAAGACGGCACCCTGGATCGGGCAAGGCCGGAGCACTGACCACAATCCTGACCAACAAGCGCCGATTTCAAATATTGTCCGATCATCACGGTGCGTGGAACCGGTGTCGATCTGGGCGTCAAGTAATAATCAATCTGCCCGGTTGCAATTTGGGTTGCAGTTCACCGCCGTCCGGCCCAGTTCAGCCGAGTACGTGCCTCCTAGCTGACCTGCGGCGCGAACGGTTGTGAACCCCGGTGAACTCGCCCCGCTCAAGCTTTTAATCCGCCGACTTTGGCCACGCGAGCTACCGGTGCGGCCAGCTGGACAGCACTCAAATACAGCAGCGTCCTAGGCTGCGAGCGGCTCTGCAAAAACGGCCATCGAATATATGACCTGCCCCAACGACCATGAGCGACCTTGCCGCCAGGAGTTTGCATCCAAGTCTAGGAGTCAAACCACGGCCGAATTCGCGTGCCGCATTGCCGGAATCTGGCCATAGACATGTCAAGGTTGCGGTTCGCGGTGACCGGACTCAATCATGGATTGGCTGGTTGCATCCTTCTCTTTATGGTCGCTATCCGTCTGGGTGGGCTCGCTATGCAAGCACCCTTTGGTCTGCTCATGTGTCGCGCTGCCCTTTCCGGGGTAGCTCCTGCAGAAAAGCGATGAAAGCCGCTCCTGACAGCCTGACGAAGATGCCAGCAGTGAATTCGTTGGAATGAGCCTGGTCTTGTTTGGCAAGATCTACATACGTCGCACTGGCTGAAAAGAGAGTGCCAACGTTTCTTGCGTGCCAATAAATCTGATTTGATGTTACAGTGGGCGCCCCGCCCTGACTTGCTACCAACTGGAGCCCGCTAATTGGATTGCTACTAACTGCTTCCCACACGTCGAGGTGCGGGGTATATGTGCGACCAAGGCCAGGTATAACGGTGTCGAATGGGGTAACAGGCGTGACAGTGAGCGCCGTAACGTTGACCCAGGAGTTCCGCTCCACAAGTGCATTACGGGCCGAAGCGGGGATCCGGCTTGAGCCAGGTCCAAAGTGACCAGCCATGAAAGCGACGTTGCGTATTTTTTGCGCGGCGATGTCGAACTGTGTAAGGGTGTTCGCTTGGGCCAATCTAGCCAGCGACGTCTCGGGATACCTTGTACGTGCATAGAAGACTGTTGTGTGCCCTACCTGCTGCGCTTTACCGTACTCTGACTTGACTACCTTAATTGGGCCCCCTATCACTACAGTAACATTTATTGGCCTACCGTCGTTAGCGCTTAGAAGCGGGGCTACAACCACCGTGGGCCCTGGAGGAAAAGCGTTTTCGACCACGTTTACGAAAAGAAATCCACGCACGTTCGGCCGATTTACTACAATCTGAATCGCTCCGGGCTCTGCCTGAGGTACTCCCGTATCGCTTGGCCTCAAAGCAAAACCAACTCCGGCAAAAAAGGGCAGCAATGATCAAGAAGAGAGCGGGACGCCACACGCGCAAGATGAGATCTACAGCTCTTCCTATAAACCTTCTCGCGACCTCTGTAGCCCGACGACGCCCAGAGAGAAGACTCCATCCTCGCCGTGCCATGTAGTCAACCACCTTCACCCGTCGAACCCAATCGCGGCTGATATACCGGGTCGTGTCCCGACAACCAACCAGACCACGCCGCTCGTGATCCTCTACTCTGAAAGGCGGAATGTCGCGGTGGCTCGCCGTTCGTGGGAATCGAGCTTGCAAGCGAGGTCAGCCGGGCGGGTTCTTCAGCTTGTCGGCGCTGCGATCTGCCCGGCCAGGTCGGCTGCCTGCTGAGGGCTGCCCTCCCAGGGAAGACCGTGACCGCGCAGGATCCAGCGAGCCTTGACCTGCTCGATCTTCTGCAGCGACGCCAGCGCTTGGTCGTGATCGTCCTTGCCAAAGCAGGGATACTCTTAGTCACCGGCTCGCAGATCGCAGAGCCAACCAGGCCTCACTGCGAGTCCGATCTTGCTAACGCTCCGCTAACGATGGCCTTGGAAACCTGGAGTTGATCCTGGACGGCCAGAAGGTGGACAGCCGCGTGCACCCAGGTCACGTGGCCTGCGCTGGACCTCCCTGGACCGGCAAAGCCTCCTGAAAAGCGGAAGGTCGGCGGTTCGACCCCGCCCCTGACCACTGCTTCTGACCTGCGTTAACGTACGTTTAGTGATCGTAAGAGTGCAATTCATGACGCTTGTAGTCTCATTTTAGGCCATCAACTGCAAGCGGACGGTCGCCCTTCCCGCGCAGAGCCGCAGGTCACAGGCTCACCTGTCAACGGCAACCCGGCCCGGGATCAGCGTCGGCTTCCGTGACCAGTGGTGAGCATGCGCTGAGCCGAGAATCGCTTGATCTGATGTCCGGCGCTTGCTATCACAGAAGGTGAACGACGGTGAAGCGGCTCTGCCGTCGCTTCCTCAGCCAGATCGATTCCGCGCGGCTGAGGCCCGCGCCTTCCCTGTCAGTGGCCTCGCGCAGATCGGCCAGTTCTGGGGTCGTCAGCTTCGCCAGGCGATCGCGTGCATGTGGTAACGATGGCGGCGTGAGGAGCAGTTCGGTGCAACAGTGCTGGCAGGCGGCATAAGGTGATGCCAGGGCGACATCAGGGCGGCGGGCCGGGCGGTCGCCACCCGGAGCTGGCTGGAATGATCGTGGTGCCTGACCGGCCCATTCTGCTGGGGCACGTTGTCTTGCCTGGGTCACGGGGTCATTCCGGCGCGGCTCGGCCGCGCCGGGCCCGGCGGTGATTCTGGTGCCTGCGCGCCGGGCTGTGCGCGCAGGGCGGCGAGCCGCCGGAACTCGCCCTGCGCGTAACCGGCGAGCTCGTCGTCGTCCATCGCGGCGCCCCGGGCGAGCGCGGCGCTGTAGGCGGCCTCGCCGAGCGTGCGGTGGGCGAGGGACTGGGCTTCGCCGATCCCCATCTTCTCGTCTTCGTGAACGCCAGAGATGTCCGACGGGAAATGCGCCGAGAAGGCTCCGGACAGCACCACGGCCGGTTCGGCTTCGCCGAGCCGGGCCAGCGCCACGGCGGCGATCTGGAGCGTCATGCCGAGCAACAGCCGGTTGCCGTCGGCGTGTTGCTGCGCCATGGCTTCCTGCAGCATGTCCAGCGCTCCCGGCAGGTCGCCTGTCTGGGCCCGGATGAAGCCAGCCCACGTCAGGGCGGTGCCGAGAATGGGATCAAAGGCTCCGGCGCGGGTCAGGGCCAGACTGTCCTCGATGAGCATCAGCGCGGTCTGCGGGTCGCCGGGCCATATCGCGCCCGCGGCCGCACAGAAGGCAAACGCCGACAGCGCCGGGTTCTGGACCCTCCGGGCCACCTCGACCGCCTCCATCGCGGGCCGCCGCGCCGCCGCGTAGTCTCTGGCGGCGGTCCAGGCCATCGCTTCCGCGCCTAGGAAGTCCCCAACGAGGATCTCGATGCCCAGTTCCGCGGCTTTCTGGCGGCCTTCCTGGGCGATGCTGACCCCGCGTTCTGGCTGCCCGGTCAGCGTGTAGGTCTGGGCGAGCACAAGTCGCAGCAGCCCGAGGCTGACCGGATCGCTTGATGCCGGGTCTTGCAGGACGTCCTCGGCTCGCCGTCGCGCCAGCGGAAGGTCGCTGGCGAAGAACGCGCTCCATGCCGCTGCGGCGATGACCATTCCGCGCAACTCGGGCGGGCACGCGCCGATCTGGGCGGCGCAGGCTTCGGCCGAGCCGCCGGCGGCGCTGGGCGATGTGGCGGCGAGAGCGGCCAGGGCGGCCACGATCCGGAAGGCCGGCGGGCGCGCCTGGCCGCCGCTGGTCAGGGCCCAGGTGATGGCGGCCTGCAGGTTGTCGCGCTCGGCCAGGATTCGCGGCTGCCACTCCAGCTGCGCGGGGCCGACCAGTTCGAGCCCGGCCCGTTCGGCGAACGCCGCGTAGTGCTCCGCGTGCCGGTGCTGCAGGCGGTCTAGCTCGCCGGCGGCTAGTTGCTGCCGCGCGTAGGCCCGCATCGTCTCCAGCAGCCGGTAGCGGCTGGTCTGGTCGGGGCCTTCCTCTTCAGCGACCATGGACTTGCCCACCAGGGAGGTGAGGCTGTCGAGGGTATCCCACCGCTGCAGGCCATCGGCACCGGCGATATCGGCGGCCGCGGCGGCGTCGAAGCTGGCGGGGAAGACGCCCAGGCAGTCAAAGACGCGGCGCTCGGTCTCGCCGAGCAGGGCGTAGGACCACTCGACGGTGGCCTGCAGCGTCTGCTGGCGGCTGGCGGCGTCGGCCCGGCCGCGGGTCAGCAGCCGGAACCGCTCATCCAGCAGCCCGGCGATCTCGGCTGGGCGTATGGCCGCCACCCGGGCGGCGGCCAGCTCGATGGCCAGTGGGATCCCGTCCAGCCGTCGGCAAATCTCCCCAACCGCGGCCACGTTCGCCGGACTCAGCGAGAAGTCGCTGCGCGCGGCGGCGGCCCGCTGGGCGAACAAGGACACCGCGTCGCTGGCCCCGGCGGCCGCCACGGTTGCCTCGGGGGGCGGTAGCGACAGCGGCCGCAGCCCGAACACCTGTTCCCCGCCCACGCCCAGCGGCTGCTGGCTGGTGGCCAGGATGTGCACCCCCCGGCAGCCGCGCAAGATGTCGGCCGCCAGCGCCGCGGCCGCGCTCGCCAAGTGCTCGCAGTTATCCAGCACCAACAGCAGCGCGCTCCTGGTGCGCAAGAACTCCACGATGCTGCCGGCCGTGGACAGGCCGGGCCGGCGACGCGCCCGCAGCGCGGCCAGGACGGCCTGCGCCATCGTCTCGGCGTCCCCGGCCGCGTGCAGCTCGCACAGCCACGCGCCGTCGCGGAAGGACGGCAGCTGGTCCGCCGCAGCGTGCAGCGCCAGCCGCGTCTTGCCGACCCCGCCAGGTCCGGTCACTGTCACCAGCGGCGACCGCGCCATCGCCGTGGCCAGCCCGGCCAGCTCGCCGGCCCGGCCGACGAACGAGCTGAGCTGGACCGGCAGGTTCCCGGCGAACGCCTCCAGCGTGCGCAGCGGCGGGAACTCGCGGCGCAGACCCGGGCCCGTCAGCTGGAAGACCCGCACCGGCCGGGCTAGATCCCGCAACCGGTGCTCCCCCAGGTCCACCAGCCCGCAACCCTCCGGCAGGTCCTCGCGCACCAGCAGCTCGGTGGCCCCCGAGACCAGCGCCTGCCCGCCATGCCCAGCGGCCATCAGCCGGGCGCAGCGGTTCAGCGGCTGGTTCAGGTAATGCTCTCCGCCCAGCACGCCCTCAGCGGTGAGGAGGCCCATCCGGGCCGCCATCGGCCCGGTCACCGCCCCCCAATCCTCCGCGACCAGCCCCTGTTGCGCCGCCAGCACCGCCCCGACCGCATCACGCGCCGACGCGAACACCGCCGCCATCCCGTCGCCCATCGTGGAGAACACCATGCCGCCGTGCGATTGGACCGCCCCCCGCACGATCCCGTCATGACGCGCCAGCGCGTCCTTCATCTCCTCCGGATGCGCCTCCCACCGGCGCGTTGACCCCTCCAGGTCGGTAAACAGGAATGTCACCGTCCCCTGCGGCAGCCCCATCGGCCGAAGCACCCGGCCCGCGGGGGACAGCTTGCCAAGCTCGGCCTGGACCCCGGTGCTTAGTCCCTGGATCAAGCCGTGCAAATCGCCGAACTCCGCGGCCCGGACCGCGCGGGTGACCTCCGCCCGGAACCCCAACAACGCCACCTCTTGCAGGTCCTCCACGCCGGACAGGCTGGCGTTGAGAACGCTGGGGCGCAGCAGCGCGATCCGTGGGATGCCGGTCTGGCCGGCCCGCCGGAACTCCAGATGGGTGATCGACAACCCCTCGGGATTGTTATCAGCCGGCACGAAACCATACCGATACCCCAAGATCAGCACATACAGATCACATCCGTTGACGTCGTCCAGGCATGCGTCCTGCACGGTGTCCCCGCTGGGCCGGTAACTGTGGACCGGCTGATGCTCCGCCGCCACCAGCCAGTCGATTACGGCCTGGCGTTCCCGCTTCAGGTCGGCCACGGTGGACGACACGTAGACCTTGGCCATCATGAACCCCCCACGATCCGCGGACCCCATCACCCCGCGGACCATTCACCAGCCGCCCTCTCGCAGCCTGTGACCTACCATCGCACGACGCAGCTTCGCCGTACCAGCCAAAGCGCCCGGTGAATCAGCGGCAGGTCTCGACAGTCTCATTCCTAGTCTCATTCATCTACGTGCACCGGCGTCGATCGGCGTTCACCGCAGGTCGCTGAGCAGGCAGCGAGACCTCCCCGGCCGGTCCTGCACAGTGATCCTTAATCCTGAAAAGCGGAAGGTCGGCGGTTCGACCCCGCCCCTGACCACCAAATTCTTGTTACTTCCATAGGCCTCTGACCTGCGCTGATACCAGGTGTGTTAGGGCTGGCCCCAAGATTGGGCTGTGACCGTGGTTGCCCGCGATCGACCGCTGGTAGCCGACCCGTATCGCACGTGGATCGCACGACCGGGAACACCAGCTTGCATCGCCGCTGTCAGATCAGCGGTCTACCTGGCCAGCCCGCAATCCGTCATTGCTGCGGGCAAGTCGCTTGCGCCCCAAGCCAACCCTGACGGCGGCCATCCAGTATCCAGGCCATCGCCGCTCCCAGGGTCAGGAACGCGGCAGAGATCGCTAGCTCCCACCAGTTCGCGATGGGGCCCCCGCTATAGCCCTGTGGCGGGGGCGGGGAGGCCAGACTGGACGGGATCAGTGCCATGAGCGCCAAGCCAGCGGCCCATGCTCCTGCCCAGGCGGCTGTCCGGACCCGTTTGCCTGGCCAGCTGAGAAGCTGACGGATTCCGGCGATCAGGACTGGGATTGTCAGTGCCAGCCATGCCACCGCCGCCAGCCCGCACATGGCGAATATCGCCTCGTTCAAGTCCCCGCCAGGCCAGTCAACAGCCCGCCGAAAGGGCTCGTAGGGTCCAAGACCGTCTGCGTGGAGATGCGGAGCTCGCGGCCGCTAGCGCGTGAGCGGCCCACGATCTCGCGCGCATCCCCGTAACGCCCCGGATCCGAAGGCTCCGCCACCGCCTCGGCGTCGTCGGCCTCATCGGGCGCCACCCGGCCGAGCGCCAGCGCGCAGAGGGCGAGGGCCACGAAGATGCAGATCGCGAGCACCCAACCACGCTGGAAGTCCTTGAGCGCTGTCGCCGGCGCACCGATCACGGCGATCAGGACGGCGACGCCGATCGCCGCACCTAGTTGCCGCGCGACTCCGGTGATGGCGGTTGTCGTGGCGAAGCGGTCGCCGGGCGCGGCGGCGACGGCGACGGCGCTGATCGTCGGGAACGAGATGCCCGCCCCGATGCCGGCGACGATCGTCGCGGGCAGCCAAGCGCCCACGAAGTCAGGCTCGGGTCCGGTGAGCACTAGGTAGCCGGCGATGCCCGCGGCCCATACCGCACCCCCGACGAATATCAGCAGCCTGGCATCGATTCGCCCCACCAGGGGTCCGACTAGACCGGCCACGATCGCTGCGGCGATCGGACCGGGGGTCATGGCCAGACCGGCTTGGAGTATCGACCATCCCCAGACCGTCGTGAGGAACAGGACGTTGTTGAGGATGACGCCAAAGTAGGCCGCGGCTGCGAGCACCATCAGGCCGTTGGCAACGCTGAGCGAACGGATCCGCAGCAGGGCACCATCGAGCAGCGGCGCCGAATGTCGCGCCGAACGGCGAACGAAGAGGATTGCGAGTGCCGCGGCGAGGATGCCTGCGCCGATAACGCGCCCGTTGTCCCAACCCCAGTCAGGGCCCTTGACCACACCGAACACCAGCGCACCGACGGCACCGGCGAGCAGGAGCGCACCGCCGAGGTCGGGGAGTGTGCGCGTACCTGGGGCCCGGCTCTCGACGAGCGTTCGTCGCGCGAGAACGATCGCCGCCAGGCCAATCGGGATGTTCACGAGAAACGCCGCACGCCACCCCGCCGCGTACACCAGCACTCCGCCCGCTGACGGTCCGAGGCCCGCGGCCAGGGCCGCGGTGGCCGCCCAAAGCGCGACGGCATTCGGGCGCTCGCGTGCCGGGAAGGCATGCATGACCAGCGCCAGCGACGCCTGGACGATTATCGCCGCGCCGATCCCCTGGGCGACCCGCGCCGCGACCAGCAGTAACGGTGGGCGCCAGTGCGCATGCCGCCGACGCCGCGGTGAACACCAGTAGTCCGAACTCGAATGTCCGTTTGCGCCCGAGCAGATCCGCAGCGCGCCCGGCACCAGCCGGCTACCAGGAACGCCGCGAAGACGATGTTGTAGGCGTTGAGCACCCAGGTAGGCCGCCGAGGCCCGCATCCGGGAACGACCGTGGAATCAACGTCAGGCATCGCGATCGTGACGATCGTGGCATCCAGGAACGACATGAAGATGCCCAGCGACGCCATCAGGAGCACCGCCCGCGGCTTGACCTGCCGCCGATGTACGACGTTCCCCAGCACCTTCGACCGCAGAGCCTAGCACCGGTCCGTTGTGCCGCGCGGCCTCGTCCACGAACTCAGTCAGCTTGCCCCTTTTCTCCTCCGAGGTGAGCCGAGTCTAAGCGCGCGCCGGGCGCGCCACAAGCGGCGGCCATCCTCGGCCTTGCGTAAAGTCGGCGCTCAGACTACCGTCGCTCCTACAGGTGGGGCACGCAAGCCATGGGGCTATAGACACGCCGCAGGGGTCCGAGCAGGAGTTGGAGGAAGCGGCTCGTCCCGTTCCGCGCGCTGTACGAACACTGGGCAACGGACTCGCTGGTCGCTGGACACATTGAGCTACGAGGTCGACCGCGCCTCGTTCGAGGCGCTCGCCGAAAACACGCGCGCCAACGGACGCGCTGGCTGTTCACCCACCGGTTCGACGGCGAATCGACAGTCGCGCGCCTGATGACGCCATTCGTCAGCGCCGCGCCAGACCTCGACCTTCAGCTGCTCATGGCGACGCAGCTTGTCGACGAGGTTCGTCACGTGAAGGCGATCGTCCGCATCTACGAAGAGGTCTTCGGGGTTGCCCGCGGCTTGCCGGCAGTGCAGGCGCTCGCCGATGCGCGACGCGACCCGATGACCGAGGGGCTATACGCGACGCTCAAGTTGTGGATCGAGGCCTTGACCACCGACCCGACGCCCGACGCCTACCTGCGGGCGGTGGTGGCCTACCACCTGATCGGCGAAGGAGTCGTCGCGCGGGTGTCCACGACCCTCTCCGCTCCGGTATTCGAGCGCCTCGGCGACTTCCCGGGGATACTCATGGGCCAGCGCCTGGTGTTGCGCGACGAGTCGCGGCACATCGGCATCGGCGTGACATTTGTGCGCCAGGAGATGACGCGCACGCCGGCGCGCACGCTTGGCCTCGTCGACGAAGTCGTGCAGCACTCCATGGCCCGCTTTGTCGAGGTGCTAGGCATGGCCACTGACGGATTGGCGCAAACGGTGGCCGACAACTACGGCGCCACCCCTGAGGAATACTTCGTGGAGGCTTCGCGGTTGATCGGCGTTCGTCTGCGGTCGATCGGCGCCGGTGCACTCGTCGCGCCGGGCATGCCCGGAGACGCTAGTTAGCCGGACGGTCGCCGTCCTCGACGAGGCGAAGCTGGCGACCCTCGCGTTCGGTCAGCGTGGCGGCGCGTGACGCCGACCGTGCCGTCGAATATCTCCGGCTCGAGGAAGGCTTGCATCAGTCGGTGGTGTGCGCGGTCGACGAAGTACCTGTGTCTGATAACGCACTGCCTCGGCGTACTCAGCCGGGTCGTGCGGGCGCTCTTCTGGCAACCGGCGGGCGAGGATTTGCTCCGCGGCCCACGCATAGACTGCGTTTGAGGCCGCCTCGACCTCGAGCATCCGGTACGGGCACGTACTCGCGGCGCGCGCGCTTCTTGGCGAGGCCGGCCCGGCGGGCGGCTCGTCTCGAGCGCGCGGAACTCGCGCCGGCCCTCGTAGACGGTGACGATCACCGGTCTCGGGCTCGAACTCGGCCTCGATCGCCTGAGTCCTCGTCCTTGCGGGCGATCTCCCGCACCCAGCCCGACGCCGCGGTGGCGGACGATCACGACCTCGAGCTCGGCTGAGTGCTCGCCGGCGGCCGCGAGCACGGTCAGCCGCGAGCCGGGCGCGGCCGTACATCCGGGCCCGCAAGCTTGCCCGACACACGCGCTCGTGCCGCGAGCGCCCGGCTCGGGGACGATCGCTACGCAAGGTGAGCGTCAGGCCCGGGTCAGTCTCGATGTCGACCGCCGCTGCCCGGTGCGACCAGACGCAGGGTCGGCCAGCAGCGTGACCGTGCGACTCTCGCCGGGGTGCAGCCGGACCGGCGAGCTGCTTGAACCGGAGCGCCTGCGGCGTGCCGGCGCCTCCTCGTCGCCTGATCGAGTCTCGATGTCGACCTGCATCGCGTCCGCTGTCGCGAAGGCTCGAGATCAGTCGTCGAGCACCGGCCGGCTTGTCGGCCGGAGCGTCGACCGCGTTCGGGGACCCGGCTGTCGCCGGGCTGGTCGAACGCCGCCTTGCAGCAGATCGTTGAGCGCGCGCAGCCCAACTTGATCACGCAGCGGTGACCGCCCTGGGCGCTCCGATCCGGTTTGCGCCGGCGCGGCGCTCCTCGGCGGCGACGATCGGCCTCAGCACTCGGTCGATCGCCGCGTACAGCGCGAGCGACCATCGGATGATGCTCGTTCAGGCCCGGAGCGGTCGACCTTGACCACCAGCTCGGGCCGCGGCTTGTCGAGAGCCGACGCGCTGGAGGCGCTCGATGGCCTCGCAAACGACCTCGCCGTACAGATGGCGCGCTCCGGGCCGTCCCTCGAAGCCCGCCAAGCGTCGTCTCGTGGGCGGCGCGGCCAGAGCGGATCACCAGGCCCGCCGCGGCGAGTGGCGCGAGAGAAGCCCTGCGACAGAGGCTCCTTCGCGCGCCGGACTACAACCCGCGCCGTCACACCCGCGGCGACCGACACCTGATCATCGAACAGAACGGGGTTGTCGGGATCGGCCTCGGGCGCCGGATAGGTGATCAGCTCAGCCGTCTGTCCCGGCTGCTCCAAATACACATCGCGCGTCGGATCTTCGAGCACGGGCCGTAGTTGGACCAGCTGGGCGACCAGTGTCCGCAACCTCCCTGACGCAGGCAGCCTTGCCGCCGCTAAGGGCACGGTGACGCGCGTGCCCGACACCGACACGCTCCAGCGCCTGCCGATCTCGCGCTACGGCTGGCTCGTCGCGGACATGGACGAACGCGTAGGGCTCATCACCGGGCGCGGGGAAGAACCAGGACTCGACCGTGCGGCCCGCGCGCACGCCCTCGATCCGCCCTGCTCCCTGCGCCAACCAAACGTCGCGCAGCCCACGGCCAAACAAGCCCCGCTGCCCCGCCTGCGGCGGGCTCGACGCCGAGAGCTCCGAGCCGCGCATCAATCAATTCGGCGTCAACGCCCTCGCCGTCATCGGTACAGCGGAGCTCATGCCGCCACGACACCAGCGCCGGCGACCCTAGGCGACGCATCTCAGCCCGCCACCGAGCAAGGAACTCCGGTCGAGGCGCCCGGAGCTCGAGCAGGATCGACCGCTCGCTCGGCCCGAGGCGGCGATCGCTGCGTCGGCGTTAGTCACCAACTCCGGGATGATCTGGACCAGGTCGACCCCGCCCTGAGCGAAGTTCTCGCGGAAGTAGCGACCCCTGGCTTGCCCGAAACGAATCTCTGCCTGCCCAAGCGCGTTGACCGAGCCCATGACCGTCAAGTCTGTCCGAAACGCCGGACCGACGACAAGCTCAGCAGCAGCTAAGCGTCAACGCTGCTCAGTCAACCCAGGAGCCAGCGACCGTTGCGGCCGAGTGGCGCTAGCCAGTGAAGCTAGGCGCGCGGGCCTTGACGATGATCGTGCCGTGCATGAACGGGTGAATCAGGCACTGGTAGTGGTAGACGCCTGGGGTCTTGAAGTCGATGTTGCGCGACGCCGGAAGCGGCGTCCCTGAATCGCGGTCAAGCGCGCCGGTGTTGGCGAAGCCGTTGCCATGCGAGGCCGGAGTCAGCACGATCGAGCTCGGAGAGCTGGGGTAGGTGGCTATCGGTGAGAACACCGGCGAGTTGAAGCTGTTCGCGAGCGTCTTCAAATACGACTTCGGACCAAACGTAGCCGTGTGGGTTTCGCGCGTGTCGGCCGACATCGAGAACGTCACCCGGGTCCCGGCCTTGACGGTCAGCGCGCTCGGGAACATCGCGTAGAGCTCGACTCCATCACTGGCAGACTGGCCGAGGTCAACGGTGTGGGCTGGCGGCTTGTTCCGGGAGATCTCTCACGGCGGTCTTGACGTCACCCGTGACCTGCTTGGCCAGCGCCGCTGTGTCCTGGGCAGCGGTAGGGATCGGCTGGCTAGTCGGCTTGACGACCACATAGCCGACCATGCCGTAGTGAACGTCACAGAAGAACTTGTAGACGCCCGGCTTGGTGAACTGGACGTTGA
Source organism: uncultured Actinomycetes bacterium (assembly GCA_963747705.1). GTDB lineage: Bacteria > Actinomycetota > Actinomycetes > Streptosporangiales > Streptosporangiaceae > RYN-230. The sequence continues at coordinate 74,538 of CAVVGF010000059.1, forward strand.
ACGGCTTCGGAGGCCCAAGCGGGAGGCCGCTGTCGACGCGGGCCGTTCCGTCATACGTGGTCGCCGTGCTGGGCGCGAACAGGGCCGGGTTCAGCCCGAGGCTCGGGACCTTGCCGTTAAACCAGAACGGGTTGCCGGCCGAGTCCTTGACGCCGTGCACGGTCGCCCCCGGAACGATGAACGGCAGGTCCGCGCCGGTGCTACCCGGTAGATCGACGGTGTGGAAGCCCTGGATCTGGAACGAGACCGTGTCCCCGGCGTTGATCGTGACCCTGTGCAGGAAGAAGTCGTTGAAGTCGGGCTGGTACTTCTTGACGAAGCTCTTCGGGTTCAGCTTGCCGGCGGCGAGCACCTTACCGGCGATCTGATTCGTGACCGGAGGCGGCCCGGCATAGACGACCTTGGTCCCCGCGCTCGCGATCGCGGGCAGCCCCAGCAACGCTACGCACCCTCCGACGAACACCCCAATTCCGATCCGACGACTCATTCCGCACCCCTCCTCAGCTGAACCCTGCGCAGAGGATATAACGACCGAGGACTGAAATGTGAAGGATTCAGCCCAAGTAGCTCGGACCCTCGCGATTTCGTGGAGCCCTCCGGGCT
>CAVVGF010000060.1:0-63566 GCA_963747705.1 uncultured Actinomycetes bacterium
GGTCCGGGCTTCGCCGTGCGGCTGCCGGCCGGCCTGCGTAACTGGCTGGAGACCACGCCGCGCTGGCTGCTGGCCATGCTGGCGGGCCTGCTCATCGTGGCACTTGGGCTGCTGATCGGGCTGGCCGCCGCGAGTGGTGGCGGTAAGGGCGCGGCAGCGGGTGGCCCGGGGGGCAGCCTGGCGGGCACTGGCGCCGCGGCGTACCGCTCGTACACCGTGGCCAGCACCGCCACCAGCGCCGGATACACGCTGCGGCTGCCGGTCGCCTGGCAGAGCACTCCGCATGGCCGCAGCACCTACTTCCTCAACCCGGGCCACACCGTGCCCGTGGTGGTGTACCAGGTGCCGGCCGACGCCACGTCGGCGCTGGCCGAAGCGCAGGACCTCCGGGTGACCGAGGCCAAGCAGCATGTCTTCCCCGGCTTCCAGGGGCTGCCGACCGCGCTGCATCTGGTGCACTACGCCAGTGGCTCCGGGTACAGCTGGACGTTCGCCTGGCAGCCGTCCGGGGACAGACGCCGGGAAGTGGTGGAGACACTGCTCCACCCGGCCGGCGCGCCGGTGCTGCAGCGGTTCGTGATCCAGGAAATCGCGCCTACCGCGATGCTGCGCGCGGCCGAGCCCGCGTTCGCCTCGGCGCTGCGCACGTTCCGCATCCAGCCCTGACGCCGTCAGGCGGCCTCCCCAGGGTGGGGCAGGCCGCCTGACTGGGCGGGTACCGGGTCAGTAGCCGACGTAGGAGCCGCCCTGGCGCACCGCCACCACGCCGGGGATGCTGTTCATCGAGCCGTACCGGCTGATCGCGTACCGGAACGCGGCGATCATGTTGTCCACCGGGTTCCAGATGTTGCCGTAGCCGGGCAGCGCGTAGGCGTGGAACGTCGGCCCGATGACCTGCGCGATGCCCTCGGACGGGTGGCCCTGGGCGGCGTTGATGTCCCAGCCGTTGTACGCGTGCGGGTTCGCGCCCGACTCGTGCTGGACCACGATGTACGCGGCGGCGGTGTTGAGCTTGCCGCGCGACGTGCCATGCCGTTCCAGTACCCGCTCGACATGGCAGATCCACCAGTGCAGCCTGGAGTCCGCGCACACGCTGAGGCGGTGCCTGGCCCGCGCGGGCTGGCGGTTGGCCCGGGCCGTCTGCTTGTGCTGCGCTGGGGCGGTGCGTGCGCCGTTCTTGGCGGTGCCGCGCGTCGTGGCGGCCAGCCGGTCGCCGACGGACAGCCGGAGGCGGCCTGCTGGCTTCCGGTGCACGGCCGGCTCGTGCTGGCCGGTAGCCTGCTGGCCGGCCGCCGCCGCGTTCTGCCCGGCCACGGTGGCCTGGCTGACGGCCCGGCTCGCGGGCTGGCTCGCGGGCTGGATGGGACGGTGCCCAGCGACCGGCTGGATGAGGCTGACGGTCCCGCCGGCCGCGATGCGGTAGGACGGAGCCGGGCCGCTGCCCGCGGCCGCGGCACCGCCGCTGACCAGGATCGCGACCGCGGCGGCCGCGCCGGTCGCGGCCAGGGCGAGACGAGATGATTTCGATTGCAGGGATGTCCTGGGGATGGACACGTTGAACTTTCTGTCGGGCGCGAGACACGCGCTCGTTTCCACCCGGGGGCACTGCGGGTCACGAGGGGTGTGACCAGGCAGGGACGTGCCGATGTGCCGCGGGTCAGGGCGGCAGGCTGCGGGGGTTGTCAGCCCATCGAGGCACGCCTGGGTGCTTCCGGACACCCACCATGCCCAATACGGGCAATTAGTTCTGCCCGAAACTCACAATTCGACGCTATGACCTGGTTCACAAATCATGATTCCCGACTCGAACAAATATTCGACTTACTTCGTTTATCAGCTTCTTTAGCGGTTCGTAGCGTAAACTAACCGGCCCGTGTGAAACACATCACAATTTAACAGTACGCACAGGTCCTCTTACCCAGAGAAGTGGAATTCGGGCCAGTAAAGAAGAATCCGGCTATCCCGAAACGGGACAGCCGGGTCCGAAATGTAGTGGCCCAGTAACATCAGGTTACTGACGGGTAGCCACGATTAAGCGGAGCAGGATCATGGCTATCAGTAACGCGACGTAATTTAGTAGTAGCCGTGAGCTTCCCAGAACGACCACGCGCTGCACGGATTTCCATACCGGCCCTGGATATACCCGAGACCCCAGATGATCTGAGTTTTGGGGTCGGTCAGATAGTCGGCCCCGGCGCTGGCCATCTTGCTGGCGGGCAGCGCCTGCGGAATCCCGTACGCACCACTCGCGTTCTCGGCCTGGTAGTTCCAGCCGCTTTCCCGGGTCCAGATGTTGTTCAGGCAGCTGAAATAGGTGCTCGGGCTCCAGCCGTAAGAGGACAGCAGGTCGTACGCGATGCGCTGCGCGGTGCCCGGGTCGGGCGGCGGCAGGCTCACCGTGGAGCCACCGGATCCGCCGTTGGCGCTGTCCTGTAGCGGCTGAGCTGCGACTTTGGGGGCGCCGATGAGGTGCACCGAGTGGGTGGCCGCGGACAGCACGATCATCTGCTGGCGCTGCTCCTCGAGCACCGCCATGGCCCGGCTGCTGGACACCGCCGCGGCGGCGATAGCCGCTCCAGTGTTGGGCACACTGCCCGGGACGGAAAACCACGATGTAGCCTGCGATCGCGAGCCCTACCACCGCGGTAACTGCAGTAGCTGCCATTGGCAACAAAACGCCATTACGGCGTGCCGCCCGTCGTTTTCCGGGGCTTCGCCTCCGGTTCTCTGACAAGGCTGTCCTTCCGTCGGCCGAACTCATGAGCGGGATGCTCAGGAGCGGACCGCTGCGCCCTCGGGCAGCGCATGGTCCCGTACTCCTGTCAATACCGGCCGCAGAAACTCAATCGCCCTGGAACCGCTCGGCAGTAAGGCCTTGGACCATCGGCGCTACCTTGCCAGAGACGAGGGAGGGGTCTGCAACCACTTCTGCTGAAAAAGTTGTGTCGGCAGGGCAACCAGCAATGTGTCCTGGATCATAAATCCACAACACGTACCGTCACAATTACCAGCTGTAAGGGACAGGGAAGCTGGGGTCACCGCCTTCGCCGTGCCATACCGCGCCGACACGCTGCTGGCGCACGAAAACACACCTCCGCAGTCTGTTTGCCCCTCGGGAAGAGCCCGGGGCCCGGCGGGCCACGCCACCCTGGGCCGGCCCGGCTGTTCGCTGCGCTCAGCACGGTCACCCACCTCTCGTGGCCGCGGTCCGGGACGCCTCCAGGCGCCGGGCCGCGGTGGCGGCTGAATCGCCCGCTAAGGCCGTACGGGCCGCGGAGCCTGCCTGCTGGCCGGCGAGCGTGCCAGCCGCGGCTGGGACGGCTCCAGCGCCCGATACGGCCACACTCCGATCGGGGCTGACCCCGGCGCATCCGGCGGCGGCGGGCGGCAGATGGCTGGGTGCGGGGAGCGATCTGCGCACACAGCTCATGTCCGTCGCGGTCGCCGTCGCGGCCGGGGCCGGAGTCGCGGTGGCCGGCGTCGTCGGCGACGGCGTCATGCTGGGACTGGCCGGGGGCGAGGTGGCCGGCAAGGCTGGCGTGGCCGGGGCGGAGTTCGCCGTGCCCTGGCCGGTGTTGGACAGCCGGAGCGTGGCGTTCTTCTCGCTGACCAGCCTGATGCCCACGATCAGCCCGACCGCCATGGTGACGATCAGCGGGAGCGCGATGAGCATGATCCGGTTCCGGGGCATCCGGTCCCCCGACCAACCGCTGTCGCGCATGATGTCACCTCCAACGCGGCCGATAAACGTACTCAGACGGTCACGCTAGCCCGCAATCCGGGCGCGAGTAGCGAAACACTGGAATAAGTGGCAGACATAAATATTGCGTAATTCTTACGTCGCAGGTGAAGCCCATCCCCAGTACTGCCGTGCAGGTCAGTGGGGCATGGATAGGTGCGGTGGCCTCCAGTAATTCCTGGAGGCCACCGCACCCTGGGGGGTTACCCGATTGGCGTGCGGAGTGTTACATGCCGGACGGGTCCATGATGTGCCGGCGGCCGGTGCCCGGACCGCTGCCGCCACGCCCGACCCGGCGCGCAGGCGGCTGCATCGCGGTGCCTGGCGCACCAGCCCCAGCGGCCGTGGTGGTCTTAGCCAACTGCTGGGTGGTGTTGAAGGTTGCGGCTATGGCCACGCCGTTCCCGTCGAGGGTGACCGTCACCGGGTTGGTCAGGCCAAAGTTCTGGCAGTTGAGGTTGGTGAAGGACATGTTGAGCCGGTTGGCCAGGAAGGTGAACAGGTTGTTGCCCACGGCCGGTACCGGCGAGGTGCCCGTGGCCAGCACGGTCTGGCTGGCGGCCAGGAACGGGGTCTGGATGTTGACCATGTTCTGGCAGTAGTTGGCCGGGCTGTCCGCCGCGTTGTTGGACACCATGATCGCCGGCTGGCCGAGCTGCTGCCGGTACCGGTTGGTCTTCTGCTGGCTGAACGCGTTGTTGACCAGGGTCATCTCGTCGTTCTCCGGGACCAGCGCCGCGGGCGTCGGCTCGTTGGCGTTGGCCTGGATCTCGTTGAGGGCCTGTGAGGTCGTCATCGCGCCGTTGTTGGCCAGGTCCGGCGCCTCGAACGGGGTGCAGCCGATGGTCGGGTCCAGGAAGTTGGTCAGGAGGACATCGTCAGAGCCGTTGAGCAGCGGCGTAGCGCCGGCCAGGTTGCCCATGTTGGCCGTGGTGGCCTGCGCGGTCTGGCCGTTGCCGTTCAGCAGGTACTCGGTGGTGACGTTGTCACTCTGGTCCTGGTCAATCATCCGGAAGTTGTGCGTGGTCAGGCAGGTAAGGCCAGCGATCTTGGTCGCCGTACCCAGCGCCGGCGCCTTCAGCAGGCCCTGCGCCTCAGCCGTCGCCACGGCCGCGAAGAAGGCCCTGCCGTTGCAGAACGAGACCTGGCCGAACACCGAACCGTTCAGGCCGTTCACGCAGACGCCCTGGCGCAGCGCGCCCGGTGCGCCCGCGACCTGGGTCAGGTCGGTGCCGTTGAAGCCGAAGTCGATCGTGACGACCGCACCGGCGGGCAGGGTCGGCACCACCGGCGCGACCGCGGCCGTGGTGCCCTTGGTGATGACCAGCGGGTCATACACCGACAGCGCCCCGGTCGCCGGGTCCAGGATCGTGGCCTGCACGAAGGCGCCCAGGGCGGCCGCGTTCGTCATCGTGCACCCGGACTGGGCGGGCGTCATGCCGTTGGGCCCGGTGAGCTGGTACGGAGTGGACAGGCCCGTTGCCGTCAGCGGGTTGGCCGGCACGACGATGTCGCAGTTCACGTTCGCCGCGGCGGCCGCGGCCGTAGCCGTGGAGGTGGCCGTGGCGGTCGTGGTCGGGCAGATCGTCGGCGCGGCCGATGCCGTCGTCGTGGCCGCTGTGGTGGCGGCCGCGGTGGCGGCGGTCGTGGCCGCCGCGGTGGCGGCCGCGGTCAACGCGACCGTCGGTGCGGCGGCGGTCGGCGCGGTGGTGGCGGCCCCAGTCGGGGTCGGGGCCACGGTCGCGGCGGCAGCAGCGGCTGTCGCCGCAGCGGCCGTCGTCGCGGCGGCAGCAGCGGTCCCGGCTGCGGTGCTGGCCGCCGACGGCGTGGCACACGCACCTACGTTCGCGCTGGTGCTGAACACACTACTGACGCCCGGCACTAGCAGCGCCACGCCGACCCCGGCCACCACGGCCACGGTCCCGCCGATCGCGAGGAGCCGGGTCCGTGACCGCGGATCGAACTCGCGATCATGGTTAAAGACTCTACTTCGATATGACACGACACCGTTCCCTTTAAATCGGGTATTGCTCCCGGCGAGTGACAGTAGCCCTGCCGGTGAACAAGAGCCACTGAAACAGCAGTTTCAGTGGCCAGCCCAACCCCGGATTACGGACACAGAGCGCGCTTCATGATCTTGGAGTAGCTGCTATCTCTGCAGCTCACGAGCGGTGCGCGGCGACCGCCTGAGCTCCTGTACCGTTTAATAACGGATATCCGTAACATCATTGTAAGAGCTGCTAGCGGAGATGGGTTAGGCCGCGTTTCATAAACGGCTATCCGTAACATCTTCGTAAGAACTGCTAGCCGGCGCAGGTGAGGCCGCATTTCATTAAGTGGTGTGGGTGCCACGCGGGGCCAGCGCCGGACTTACGGGCGGTGACTCACGGCTGGGGGGTGCTGACCGCCGAAGGCACCGCCGGGACGACTATCCGGTGGTGAATGAAGTGAGGAAGGAGGTGGCTAGCGACCGGGGGGCCAACCAGGAGGATGGCCGATAGCGCGACCAGCACGCCGCCCGCCACCATCTTGGAGCCGGTGGTGATGCGCTCTACGCTGAGCCGGGGGCTTCCAGCGCGTGCCTTACGGCCCAGGAGCTGGCCGATCATGATGGCCAGGAACGCCTGGATGACGATGGTGATGATGACGACAGGCACCGGCAGGCTGCTGAAGCTGAGCGTGAAGCCCACTACCAGTTCGTCCACGCTGATGCCGAGGCCCAGCCCGATGATGGAAAGGCCGCGCGCTCCCACCAGCGCCCTGGCCTTGCCTGCCTCGTCATCGTCATCGTCATCGTCGTTGAGGCTCTCGTCCAGCATCATGAGGCCAAGGCAGCCGACGACCACCGGGACGACAATCGGGACGACATACCGGCCGACGAAGGTCAGGTCGGCCCTTTCGGCCAGGTGAGCCTGGTACGCGTGGCGAAGTTGGCTGGCCTCAGCCGAGCTGCCGACCTGGTAAGGGTCGAAGGTCAGGTGGGCGGGGGCGCTGACCAGGTGAGTCAGCGGCGCCCCCAGTGCCATCCCGACCAGCGGCATTCCGGCCTCGAATGCGATCAACAGCACGATGACGCGTATCCGCTGGACACGAGTCAGCCGCATCTCCCCCAGCACAGCAAATGCGACGGCAAAGGTGTCCAGGCACAAGGGCAGGGTGAAGGCCAGTAGCTTGAACATGTTCCGGACCCTTCACTACCTGAAGTGACACTGCGCCTGCGGCGGGTTAGCCCCGCATCACGGGGAGGTAACCCCCATTGAACGGCAGACCGGCCCGGCAGGCTCGGCGTTCGGGAAAAGATCCTTACCGGCCGCTCTTATACCACTAGGCAAAGGCAAGCGCAGGCCTGTTATAAGATGGTAATAAGTTCAGGTGCCGACTCTGTAGGGTCTGGGTGGCCGTAGGACTGCCGGGCTAGCCTGCGGGCCGGTGGCCAGGGCCAGCGTCCGTGACCTGCGCGAACTTGCCGCATGGATGTCATTAGATAATCCATCTGCGACGTTAGAAGCCGACAATAATTTGTTCGGCTTAATAGGAGCCGGGCCGGTAAGTAGATCTTCCAAATTCCCCGCGTCAGGCCGCCTGGCTGGTCTAACGTATGCCCCCAAGAGCGGCACAGCGGGCAGGGAGGTGGATCGAGTGCATGACGGGCGCCGATCCACCTGGCGCCGCGCTGTGCCAGGAAGCCGCGCTGTGCCAGGAAGTGGTCTGCCGCGCATTGCGGTCCAGCTGGCCGTGCCGGTGGCGCTGGGCCTGGTGATCGGCCTGGTGATCGCGTTCCAGGCGGGTTCGAGCAACTCAGGTATCTACCAGGTGCCGCTGGGCACTCTGGTGAGCCACAGTCCGAGGCCTAGCGCTCCGGCGTCGTTCACGACTGCTCGGCCAATGTCAGCTGCGACATCATCGTTCCGGCTAACCCGCTGAGCGCGCGGGGGCTGGCTACTCCGTATCAGCTCACCGGCACTCACGGGAAGACGCCGGCCGAGTCAGGATGCCAGATGAGCCCCGGGGTGAAGGCCTTCGTCCAGGCCACGATCCTGGACCCGGCGACCGGGGCGCTGTCGGTCTATGACCCGCTCGTGGTCACCCGGGGCACCAGGCCGGCCGTGGTGCCCCGGTGCCGGCGATCCCGGCGAACGCGGTCGTGACGATCGATTTCGGGTTCAACGGCAAGGACCTGTTCCAGGTAGGGGCGACGCCGGCCACGCTCGCGGATGCCAACTGCGTCAACGGCCAGGCGGGGTCGGTCTTCGGCCAGGTGTCGTTCTGCAACGGGATCAGCTTCTTCGGCGCGGTGCGCAAGGATGAGCGGAAGGGACTGCTCAAGGTGCCGTCCCCCGGCACCTCGGACAAGATCATCCCGTCGGGCGGCGACCTGGGCACAGGCCGGGTTTGCCCGGTCACGCGCAACTTCGAGGCGGCCGATGCGGACCTGGGTGACAACGTGACCACCCAGTACCTGCTCAACCCGGTCACCGGCCAGACGGCGCAGTACAACACGTCGAACGTGGGCTACCTCGAGGGGGCGAGGCTGCTGATCAGCCGCAGTGACAACACCGTGCTTGACCAGTTCCTCGACCCGGTCCTCGGGTGCACCCCGTTCCAGGCGCCTGACCTGGGCGATAACGGCGTGCTGACCAGTTCCATGGCGTTGGACGAGATAGCGGCGGGTGCGTATCAGCCGAAGATCGCGGCGCTGGCGCCGGAGAACGGCAAGATGGTGCGCGGCAGCGACGGCGAGTTCGACGCGGCGAAGACCGACATGTACCGCGAGGAACTGGGCCAGGCGCCGATCAGCAACCGCGGCAGCAAGACCAGCGGCCCGGAGATGTACTGCCAGGACATCGTCAATATCCAGACGCCGTTCCTGGCGGCCAACCGGACGCTGCTGGCCACCGGCCAGTCACCCGTGACGGCAGTGGGTAACAACCTGCTCACCTTCATGGCGAACGAGCTGAACCTGTCCTTCACCGACCTTGGCTGCCAGCACTTCGGCCTGACGAATCCCGTCACGGTCCACAGGAACGGCGCGGGCGTGGCGGTCGCGGCGACCTTCAGCACCTCCGTGCCGACGGTGCCGTCTGGGGGGTGAGCATTGTGACCAGGAGCCAGGCGATGCATGTTCAGGACGTAGACGAAAGCGGGCCGCGCACGCGTGCGGAAAGCGACGTGGGCACGGGGGATGCCGCGGAGTCCCGGCAGGCCGTCCCGGAAGCCTGGCGCAGCAAGCGCTTCAGGCTCACGGCGATCGCGTCGGCGCTCATCATCGCGGCGGGGATCGGTTTCGGCGTCGGCCGGGCTATGGGCCTTGGTGACATCGTGGTTCTCTCGGCCATTCCCAAGCCGTGGACGTGCGCGCCGTGGCTGGCCACCACGACGGATCCCTCGACCGAGTGCGCGTTCATCGAGGACGACAACGGCACAGGTCAGGACAACCAGTCGAACATCCTTGATGCCACGGGTGGTGGCATGGTGCACATCCTGTCGGGCGGGACCTCGGTCGGTATCGGCCTGGTGCTCACGGAGTCGGGGAAGGTGCTGACCACTTACCAGCCCTCGGCGGGTCCGGCCAACCTGGCGGCGGAGTACGTCCTCTCCCGCACGACCTTCAAGGCCAAGGTGATCGGCGTGGATGCGGCGGCGGGCCTGGCGCTGCTCCAGATGGAAGGCGGTAGTGCGACGCGGCCGTTCGCGACCGTGGCGGTCGGGAACTCGGCCACGATCGTCCAGAGCGCGGAAGCCTCCAGCGTGCGCTCCTACCATGTGCCGGGCCAGATCTACGACACTGCGGTCGGCACCACCGGCCGGGAGCATACGCTGACCTTCGATGTCGGCACCCTGACCACCCTGGACACGACCGTCACCGTCGGCCGGACCAACCGGGGCGGGCTGATGGCCTCGGCGATGCAGTCGGCGCAGGACTCGGCGATCGGCGGCCCGCTGGTGAACCTGAACGGCCGGGTGATCGGCATCACTGTCGGGGGTTCGGGGAGCGGCCGCGACGTCATCGCCTACGCGATCCCGATCAACACGGCGCTTGCCATCGCCACCCAGATAGATAACGGCAACTCCTAGCGGGGACCGTCACGTCGCGACCCGCGGGTTCGCCGTCGCCGGGCCCGGAGGGCAGGGGAAGGTGGCGTGCGCAAGGTCCTGATCGCCAACCGCGGGGAAATCGCGGTCAGGATCGCCCGGGCCTGCCGCGACGCGGGCCTGGCCAGTGTCGCGGTGTACGCGGTCCAGGATCGCGGTGCCCTGCACGTGCGGACGGCCGACGAGGCCGTCCCGCTGGGTGGCATGACGCCCGGAGGAGAGCTACCTGGACATGGCCAGGTTGCTCCGGGCGGCCGCGGACTCGGGGGCGGACGCATTGCATCCGGGGTACGGGTACCTGGCCGAGAACGCCGATTTCGCCCAGGCCGTAAGGGCCGCCGGGCTGACCTGGATCGGGCCGCCGCCGACGGCGATCAGGCGGCTGGGCGACAAGCTCTCCGCCCGGCAGGCGGCACGGCTGGCCGGCGCGCCGCTGCTGCCGGGAATGACCACACCAGCGTCAGATGCCGCGCAGGTGGCGGCGTTCGCACGCGAGAATGGCTTCCCCCTCGCGGTCAAGGCGGCCTCACGGAGGCGGTGGGAGCGGCCTCGCCGTGGCCCGGTCGGCCGCGGAGATCCCGGACGCGTACGCGCGGGCCGTACGCGCCGCTGCCGCCGCGGGCCGGCCAGGGCGGGTGCTTCGCGGAGCGGTACCTGGACCAGGCCAGGCACGTGGAGACCCAGTGCCTGGCCGACCGGTACGGCAACGTCGCCGTGATTTCTACCAGGGACTGCTCGCTGCAGCGGCGCCATCAGAAGATCGTGGAGGAGGCGCCCGCGCCGTTCCTGTCTTCCGGCCTGGATGCCCGGCTGCGGGCGGTGTCCACCGCGATCCTGCGCGCGGCAGGCTACGCGGGCGCGGCGACGTGCGAGTTCCTGCTCGGCCCGGACGGCACGCTGGCCTTCCTCGAAACGAACGCCCGGCTGGCTGTCGCGCACCCGGTCAGCGAACAGGTCAGCGGCGTTGACCTGGTCCGGGAGACACTCCGGATCGCAGAAGGCGATGCCTCTGGGCTACAGCGACCCGGAGGAACGCGGGCATGCGCTGCAGTTCCGGATTTACGCCGAGGATCCCAGCCGCGGCTTCGCGCCGGAGCAGGGCACCGTGCGTTCCTGGTCTCCGCCGTCAGGCCCCGGCGTGCGGCTTGACTCCGGCGTCGGCCAGGGCTCGGTGGTCGCCCCGGCGTTCGGCACGCTGCTGGCCAAGCTGATCGTGACCGGGGATTCCCGCGCCGGCGCGCTGCGGAGGGCACGCCGGGCACTGCACGAGTTCGAGGTAGAAGGTGTGCCGACCAGCCTGCCATTCCACCGCTGGCTGGTCGCCCAGGAGGCGTTCGCGCCGCTCCCGGGCCAGCTTTTCTCCGTGCACGCCGGCTGGATCGAGGCGCAATACCCTGACGGCGCCACCCGGCCATGCCAGCCATAGCGGACCGGGGTGGAATCGCGCCATTTCCTCGCGACCGTATAACAGCCCCGGCCCTCGCCGCTGAATAGCGAGGGCCGGGGCTGGGATAATGATGGGCCAGGGAATGTCCGGTCGTCCGTGCCTAGAAGACCGAGGGGAAGGCGAACATGGCACCGGCCGCGGCGAGGATAGCGACGCCGCAGAACGCGAAAGCCAGCGACATCTGGCGCTTCAGCACCGGGAACAGGGCGACGAGTCCCCAGGCGATGAGGATCCCGATACCGGCCTGCACCGCGCTCGACAGGGCCTGCTCGCCCGCCGAGAACCAGACCGAGGCGTGCGCGGGGACGCCGCTGACCAGGCCATAGGTAATGTTGTCGATACTCAGCGCCCACGGCAGGACCAGCACGGCCCAGCGCGCCTTGGTGGAATCCGGGTCCTTCGCCGCCCACCTCGTGTAGACGGCGATCGCGATCCAGTAGAGGCCGAGCACGGTGAGGGTGGTGGTCGCGATGAAACTACTGAGAGAGTCAGGGGCCGAGTAGTGGAAGGCGGTGCCGAGGAGGTACCCTCCCCCGTCGCCGATGCCGAACAGTATGGCGAACGGTATGGCGAAGCGCCTGCTGATGATGGCACCGACCGCGATGCACGCGACCAGGCTGTCTACTCCGAGTAGCAGAAAACCCATCGGGGACCTCTCCGGGTTGACATGAACCCTTATAGCGAAGGATGGCGTGGCAAGCGGTACCAAGCTAGACATCCCCGCATTAGGCCATGTACCACTTGTGAGGCATTCAGAGCCTAAAGCGACCCTAGAAACCTGTCAAGAGCCATTATGCCGAAACAGGTGTTGCATCTAAATGCTGAAACAGGTGTTGCGTCTAATGGATTTACGCTGAAACAGGTGTTGCATTTAATGGATGTGCTGGGTGCCTACAAGCCGCGCTGCGCGATGATCCGGCCGGTCGCGGCGGCCTTGGCCAAGGCCTGGTGGTCGCGTTCGGTCTGGTCCGCGTACGAGCTGGCGAACTCCGTGATGGCCTGGTCGAACACGTCCGAGCTGCCGAGGTAGGCGGCGATCCCCACGGAGTCGCCGGACCGGGCGTGCGACCGGGCCAGCGTCCAGGCGCACAGCTCGCCGTAGATCTCCATGCCGGACGGATGCATGCGGTCGACGTCCATCGAGAATTTCCAGTCCCGCAGCTGGCGGACGTAAAAGTCGTGCGTTTTGCCGTCGCGGGCCGGCGCGGTGCGCTGCCACCCGAGGAAGATGTCGCTGACCGGCTGGATCAGCCACTGGCCCTCGACCACCCGCTGGCCCTGGTTGTCGTACTTGCTGGGCCCGGCGTAGGCGGCCAGCACGGATGGCTGCGCCTCTTTGACCTGGAGCATCAGCGGTTCGGTGCCATCACGGGCGGTGAACAGGAAGATCCAGCAGCGGGTGCCGACGCTGCCCACGCCGACCACCTTCCTGGCCAGGTTGACGAGCTGGTAGCGGCGGAACAGGATCCGGTGCGCGCCGTTCAGCGTGCCGCCGTACCGGGCCAGCATCTCGTCCAGCTGGGCCTCCAGGCCCATCTCGTCCCGCTCCTCCGGGCGCAGGTGGGACACGGGCATGATGAGTGGCGGGTCGGCGATGATCCGGATTTGCCCATCCACCACCCCGCATAGCTTGCTGAACGCCTGCATGCTGTCCTTGGTCCGCGCCTTGGCCAGGTTCTTCGCCACCACCTTGCGGTCCTTCGCGGCCATCCGGGACGAGAACATCTTCTCCACCAGGTCCAGGTTGACCCGGGCGTACCAGACGTTGATGTTGCTCATGCCGCCGAACGCGCGCATGGTCTCGCGGTACATCCGGGTGCTGGCGGTCACGATCCGGCGGCGCTGCTTGCGCGAGAAGCCGTTCCCACGGGCCGCCACCTCCAGGCTGGCCGCCAGCCGCTTGACGTCCCACTTCCACGGCCCGGGCAGCGTCTCATCGAAGTCGTTCACGTCGAACAGGAACTTCCGCTCCGGCGAGGCGAAGATGCCGAAGTTGGACAGGTGCGCGTCGCCACAGGCCTGCACGACCAGGCCGGTGCACGGGGTGGCGGCCAGGTCGCTGGCCATCGGCAGGGCCGCGCCGCGGAAGTACGCGAACGGGGAGACCAGCATCCGGCCGTACCGGATCGGCACCAGCTCCCGCACCCGCGACTCGGCCTGCTGCTCCAGCTGGGCGACCGGGTCAGGCCGGTCCGCAGGCGGGTCGAACACGGCGTGGCTCTCCCGGGGCACCTCGGTCCGGGCCGACTTGCCCCGGGCCACCCTTTCGGCCATGCTCAGCCGGCCCAGGTCCGGGTCCAGCACCCCGCCCGCGATCCGGTCCGGCGCGTTCCGGACTGGTGTATCCGTCATCGCAGCACTCCCAAACCCGCGGCAGAGGGTAGAGCGGGCCTCTGTTCCCGACCCTCGCACCAGGTCAGGCGGGGTTCCTCACCCGCAACGGGTGAGCAGGCCGGCCTGGCGGGCGCCGCCGCAGGTCAGACGAAGATCCGCCGGGTAACCACGCCGCGGCCGATGTCGCTGCCCCGCCACAGGGTGAAGTCGCTGCCCGCGGCCAGGCACTCAGCCGCCCCCTCCCCCAGCACGGTCACGGTGAGCACCACATGCCGCTGGTCTCCCGGCACCGTGTCCTGGCCGGGACTGATCAGAGCACTGAACAGCCGGCTGGCGTCCGAGCCGGGCTGGGTGGCGCGGACCACCAGCCGGCAGACCGGTTCGGGCAGCGCGGCCGGCTCGGCCGCGCCCGGCGGCGGGAGGAGGGTAACGACGGCCTGGAACTTGTAAGGCTTCAGCACGGCGCACATCCTGACTGGCAGCCTGGCTTCCCCGAACGCGCTGGGAACGGGGAAGCCAGGCCCGGCTGGCGACCATTTATATCGTAGCACGACATAAGATGCCGATCCCACCGGCTGGCCATAGCACCGCCACCCGCCCCAGCGGCGTCGGCCTGCACGCTACCGTCACCCAGGTGCACCGGGCCCAACGCCGCTGACTGAGGAGGGGTTCACTGGTCGCGCTCACCCTGCGGGTGAGCGCGGGCCGGCAGCCCTCTGGCTCGTGAGGCCTGAGGCGCCGGTGTGACCAGTGATGACGGCCAGCGCCGAGGCCGGTTGTTGATGTTGAAGTAGCCGACACGATAGGGGCCGCTAAGTCAACATCAACAACGGGGTGCCGGTCGTGCCGAAGTAGCCGATGAGCCTGTCCCGCCGCGAGCAGCCCCGCTCCCCCGGACCCGGCCCGTGAGCGCCGCGCCTCCCCGCTGCCCCCCGATCCCCGGGTGGCGGCCACGCCGCCAGTTCCCCGGCCGAGGCCGGCGCCGGACGACCAGGACGACGGCGGCGGCAGCCCAGCCAGCGAGCCCAGCACGGGATCCGACGGGAACCGGTGAGCCCGCCGGGCGCGGCCAAGCCAGCCCGCTCCGCCCGCAGGCCGGGGCCGGCTGGCGTTAAGCTGGCCGGGCAGCGCGCTGGCAGGCACGGGCCCGGCGGGCCGAACCGGGCGGTGACAGACGTGGATCAGCTTTCCAGCGAGGACTACGAGAACCTGCTCGCATTCCGCACCGGGCTGCGCCGCTTCCTGCGCTGGTCGGAGGCGCGCGCACGGGAGGTGGGCCTGACCCCGGCCCAGCACCAGCTGCTGCTGGCCATCAAGGGCCATCCCGGCGGCGACCCGCCTGCCGTCGGCGACCTGGCCGAGTACCTGCTGCTACGGCCGCACAGCACGGTGGAGCTGATCGACCGGGCCGAGGCCGCTGGGCTGGTCGAACGGTGGGGCGACGACGGCGACGGCCGGATTACCCGGATCCGGCTAACCGAAGACGGCGCGGCCCGGCTGGACCGGCTGGCCACCGCCCACCTGGACGAGCTGCGGCGGCTGGCCCCCATTCTGGACCAGCTCACCGCCCAGCCGGCCACCCAGCAGCCGCACTGACAGGCCCGGCCTTACTTGACCGAGCCAGCCGTCATCCCGGCCACCAGGAAGCGCTGCAGCAGCAGGAAGCCGACCACGATCGGCACGCTCGTGGTCAGCGAGGCGGCCATGATCTGGTTCCAGTACACCTGGTTCTGGGTGGCGTAGCCCTGCAGCCCCACGGCCAGCGTCCGGGTCGAGTCGTTGGTCAGCACCGAGGCGAACAGCATCTCGCTCCACGCGGTCATGAACGCGTAGATCAGCACCGCGACGATGCCCGGCACGGCGGCTGGGATGACCACCCGGATGAACGCCCCGAGCGGGCCGGTGCCGTCCACCGTGGCCGCCTCGTCCAGCTCGCGCGGGATCGTGTCCAGGTAGGCGGCCAGCATCCAGATCGCGAACGGCAGCGTGAACGTCATGTAGGTGACGATCAGCCCGGTGCGGGTGCCGTACAGGTTGAGCCCGGTGGAGTTGCCGATGTTGACGAAGATCACGAACAGCGGCAGCAGGAACAGGATGCCCGGGAACATCTGGGTGGACAGGATCGTGATCGAGAAGACCTGGCGGCCGCGGAACCGGTACCGGCTGACCGCGTACGAGGCGAACAGCGCGACCAGCACCGACGCCACCGCGGCTACCGAGCACACGATCAGGCTGTTCTCCAGGTAGGTGAGCAGCGGGATGGTCTGCCACATCTGGACGAACGGCGAGAACGTGATGTGCGAGGGGATCCAGCGGAACGCGCCCTCCACGTCCGGCAGCGGCTTCAGCGACGCGGTGAGCATGACGTAGACCGGCGCGAGCGCGAACAGGCCGAGCAGGGTCAGCACCACCACCCGGGCCCAGCGGAACCAGCGCGGCTCACGCATGGCGCACCCCCCGCCTGCTCAGGGCCAGGTAGACCAGGGTGACCAGGAGCAGGAACAGCAGCAGCAGGACCGACATGGCCGAGCCGATGCCGAAGTTCCAGCTGGCGAACGAGTTCTCGTAAATGTGGATGGAGATGATGTCGGCCTGAGTCGGCGGGGCCGAGCCGAACAGCGTGAACGGGACCGAGAAGTCATTGAACGTCCACAGGAACAGCACCAGCAGCAGGACCCGGTTCACCGGCCGTAGCAGCGGCAGGGTCACGTGCCGGACCTGGCTCAGCAGGCCGGCCCGATCGAGCGCGGCCGCCTCGTACAGGTCGGCCGGGATGCTCTGCAGGCCGGCCGTGAGGATGAGGAAGGCGAACGGCCAGGTTCGCCAGATCTGCACGATGACCAGCGACCAGAAGCTGTTCGGGCCGATCAGCCAGAACGGCCGTGAGCTCACCAGGTGCAGGTCCAGCAGCAGCTGGTTCAGCATGCCGGTGTCCCGCTGCAGCATGAAGTTCCAGGTGATCACCGAGGCGAAGACCGGCAGCGCGTAGGGGATGAGGAACACCGTGCGCACCATGCCCCGGCCGCGGAACGCGCGCTGGGTGAAGACCGCCCCGGCCATGCCGAACAGCCAGGACACCGCCAGCACCAGGACGGTGTAGGCCAGCGTGACGGTAAACGAGTGCAGCAGCGCCGAGCCGGTGGCCGAGGAGAAGTTCACCGCGATCGCGTAGTTGGACAGCCCGGCGAACGGGGCCGCCTGCCAGTTCCGCAGGAAGAACTCGGTGAGCTGGAGGAAGCTGATGCCCACCCCGGCCGCCATCGGGACGAGGTGGATCAGCAGCTCGAGCAGGACGGCCGGGATCAGCAGCAGATAGGGCAGCCACCCGCGCCGCCACCGCCGGGTCTTCGGCGGGGGCGGCGCGGGTGCGGTGACACCGTGGCCGGCCCGGAGGGTGTCAACCACGCAGGGTCAGCCCTGGATCTGCTGCTGCGCCTGGGTGAGCGCCTGGGCGATCATGGTGTTGGTGACCGTCTTGCCGGTGGCCGCGCTGGCGAACAGGTGGATGATGGCCGTGCCGACCGCGGTCTCGAACTGGCTCTCCGTGGCCACCGCGGGCATCGGCGCGGCCGTGGTGGTCAGGATAGTGCGGAACGTGTGCACGTCCGGGGTGTTGAACGCCGGGTCGCTGTACGCGGCCTGCACCGTGGGCAGCGAGCCGTAGGTCTGGTTCAGGCTCTCCTGCTCCGGCGTGCTGGTCATGAACTTCACGAACTTCTCGGCCGCCGCGAGGTTCGGCGAGTCCTTGAAGATGGCGATGTTGATGCCGGCCACCATGCTGGTGACCTTCCTCCCGCCGGCCGGCAGCGGCGAAGGCAGCGGCAGCGGCGCCACGCCGATGTCGGACGCCTTCATCCCCAGCTTGGCCAGCGACCCCGAGGCGGCCTGCCAGAACACCATGGCCGCCTTGCCGGTGGCGTAGTCGTTCAGCGCCTCGGTGCCCTTGGAGTACTGCGCGTCGCTCGGGTTGGCGATCTTGTCGGTCTGCATGAAATCGATCATCTGCTTGACGGCGGCCACGTTCTGCGGGGTGCTGAACGTGGGCTGGCCCGCCGAATTGTAGAACGATCCGCCCATCTGCTGGCTCAATTCGAAGGCCAGGTGGATGTTCTCCGGCACCTGCCCGGCTTCCAGGGTCAGCCCCCAGTGCCCGCCCTTGGTCAGCTTCTTGGCGTCGGCCACGAACTGGGTCCAGGTCGCGGGCGGCCCGCTGATCCCGGCCGCGGCGAACTCGGCCTTGTTGTAGTACAGGCCGTAGGCCAGGCTGTACAGCGGCACCGCGACCGGCGGCTTGCCTGCTGCGCCGGTGGCCGACAGGCTGCCGGCCAGGAACCGGCTGGACCCGCCGATGGTCTTCATGACCGACGGGGTGAAGGGCAGGAACGCGCCGGTCGCCTGCAGCGACGCCGACCAGGTATTGCCGATGTTGAGCACGTCCGGGCCCTTGCCCGACGCGGCGGCCGCGGTGATCTGGCTGAGCAGGGTGGTCCAGGGGATGACCTGGAAGTTGACCTTGATGCCGGTCTGCTTGGTGAACTTGGCGATCTGCGGGCCGAGCACCTGCCGGTCGTCCTGCAGGCTGGTGCCCTGGTTGCTGGCCCAGTAGGTGATCGTCGGGTGGGCGGATGAGCCGCCGCCGGAACTGCTGCTGCCGCAGGCAGCGAGCGGAGCCGCTGCCAGCGCGACGGCCCCGGCTAGGATCGACAGCTTCGTCGGTCTCATGTGGTGTCCTTCCGGGAGCAAACCAGATCTTTTACGGCTTCCTATAAGCCGTAAATTATGGAGCAGACCCATGGCTGTCAACGCTGGGCCGGCCTCCGTGTCCCTTTCGTTACCTGGCCGGGCTCGCGTTGCGGACCGGCTTCTTCCAGGCCGTAAAATAGGGTCCCGATCAGCCGCATCATCGCGGCTTCTCGCTTGGTGAGGCAGGTCGATGCCCAGGCCCAGAACAACCACCGTGCGGGATCTGCGGAAAAGCAACCGGTCCCGTGCGCTGTGGGAGGTATTTCTTAACGGCCCGCTGACCCGGCAGGAAGTCGGCACGGTGGCAGGGCTTAGCCCGGCCACGGTCAGCAACCTGGTCGCCGCGCTGGTCGCCGAGGGTGTGGTGGCCGAGGTCGGCCTGGAGGACTCCAACGGCGGCCGCCCGCGCGGCCTGCTCCAGGTCAACCCCGGTTATGGCTACGTCATCGGGGTGGACGTTGGGGAGACCGAGTTCCTGGTCGAACTGTTCGACTTCGCGCTGCAGCCGCTGGCCCGGCACACCTCGGTGACCGACATGACGGTGCTCGACCCGGACGACGCGGTCCAGCACATCGTCGAGGGTGTCGAGGCGGTCATCGCCGAGGCCGGGGTGGCCCGGACCACCATCCTCGGCGTGGGCGTCGGGGTGCCCGGCCTGGTCGAGCACCACGCGGACGCGGTGGTGCACGGCCAGAGCGTGGGCTGGCACGCGGTGCCGCTGGAGAAGATGCTCCGGGACCGGACCGGGCTGCCCATCCTGGTGGACAACGGGGCCAAGACGCTGGGCCAGGCCGAACGCTGGTTCGGCGCCGCGCGCAGCACCGGCAACGCGGTCATCGTGCTGCTCGGCATCGGCGTGGGCATGTGCATCATCAGCAACGGCGAGGTGTACCGCGGCGCCACCAGCAGCGCCGGTGAGTGGGGGCACACCACGGTGGTCGTGGGCGGCCGGGCCTGCCGGTGCGGCGCCCAGGGCTGCCTCGAGGCGTACGTCGGGGCCGGCGCCATCGTGGCCCGGTACGAGCAGCTCAAGCGGCGGCGGCAGGCCCGCGGCCCGGGTGAGCTGGAAGCAGGGATCGCGGACATCATCGCCGGGCCGGCCGGGACCGGATGGCCGATCAGGTCCTCGACGAGACCGTGACCTACCTCGGGGCCGGCCTGGCCGACCTGGTCAACCTGTTCAACCCGGAGCGGATCGTGGTCGGCGGCTGGCTGGGCCGGACGCTGAGCGACGCGCTGCTGCCGCAGATCCGCGCGGCCGCCGAGCGGCAGGCGCTGCGCCTGCCGTTCAGCCGGGTCGAGATCGTCAAGGCTGAGCTGGGCCCGGACGCGGTCGCGCTGGGCGGGGCCACGCTGCCCATCGCCCAGCTGCTCAGCGCCGGCGCGATGAGCGCGGCGGACCCGGACACCCGGCCCCGGCTGCGCCCCGCGGTCTCGCCCGGCTGAGCGGTCTCGCCCGGTGACCTGGCCGCGCCGGGATCCCGGATGGCCACGACCATGCCGGGGCTGCTTGACCCTCACTTTCCTCAAGCCTTAACGTAAGCGCAAAAGAAAGTGGGTCACAGCGAAGGAGCAGCCGCCCTTGTCCATGCGCTTCCCGCCGGGCTTCGTCTTCGGCGCCGCGACGGCCGCCTACCAGATCGAGGGTGCCGCCGACGAGGACGGCCGCGGGCCGTCGATCTGGGATACGTTCTGCGCGGTTCCAGGTGCGGTCCGCAACGGCGACTCCGGCGCGATCGCCTGCGATCACTACCACCGGTTCGAGGCCGACCTGGACCTGGCGGCCGGGCTGGGCCTGACCGCCTACCGGTTCTCGGTCGCCTGGCCGCGGATCATCCCGGACGGCACCGGGGCGGTGAACCAGAAGGGCCTCGACTTCTACCGGCGGCTGCTGGACGGGCTGCAGGCCCGGGGCATCAAGCCGGTGGCCTCGCTGTACCACTGGGACCTGCCCCAGCCGCTGCAGGACGCGGGCGGCTGGGCCAGCCGGGACACGGTGTCCCGGTTCTGCGACTACGCCCAGGTGGTGCTGGACAGCCTGGGCGACCTGGTGGGCCAGTGGGTGACCATCAACGAGGCGTTCTGCGCCGGGATGATCGGTTACCTGCAGGGCCGCCACGCGCCCGGCCTGCGGGACCTGCACGCCGCGCTGGCCGCCACCCACCACCTGCTGCTGGCACACGGCCTGGCCGTGCCGATGGTCCGCAGCCGGGCGCCCGGCGCCCAGGTCGGCCTGGCTCACCTGTTCTCCGACATCAGCCCGGCTTCCGGGTCGGCCGAGGACCAGGCCGCCGCCCGGCGGCTGGACGGTCACGAGAACCGCTGGTTTCTCGACCCGGTGTGCGCCGGCCGCTACCCGGCCGACATGCTCGACTGGTACCAGCGGCAGGTGCCGATCGACTTCATCCAGGACGGCGACCTGGCCGTCATGGCCACCCCGGCCGACTTCCTCGGGGTCAACTACTACGAGACCAAGCTGGTGGCGCACGACCCGGGCGAGCCGTACCACCAGGCCGCGGTGCTGCCCAGCACGGGCCGAGTGACCGCGGGCGGACTGGACATGCGGCCCGCCGGTCTTGGCCGCATCCTGCGCCGGGTGCACGATCAGGCCAGGCTGCCGCTCTATATCACCGAGAACGGGGCCGCGTTCCACGACTACGCCGACCCGGAGGGACAGGTCCGCGACCAGGACCGGGTGGACTACCTGACCGACCACCTGGGCACGGCGCTGGCCGCCATCGAGTCCGGGGTGGACCTGCGCGGCTACTTCGCCTGGTCACTGCTGGACAACTTCGAGTGGGCCGAGGGCTACGGCCGCCGGTTCGGCCTGATCTACGTGGACTTCCCCAGCCAGGCCCGGATCCCCAAGGCCAGCGCCCGCTGGTACCAGCAGCTCATCGCGGCCCAGCGGGCTCTGTAGGCCAACTGCCGCCGGTCACGGTGACCGCCACAGCTCGCGCAGCAGCCGGGCGGCTGCTTTGGGCTGCCGGTCCCGGGTGAACACGCCCTTGTGGTTGCCGCCGGGCCGGTGCACCGCCTGGGCCGTGCCGAAGTCGGCGAAGTTCCACACGTGCTCCCCGATGATCTCGGGGATGCGCCGGAAGACGCGCACCGACATCTCGATCAGCGCCGCCTGGTACTCCTCGGACCACATCACCGGCGGCAGGGCGTGCAGCCCGGGGAGGGCGTCCGCGCCGAACTCGGTGACCACGATGGGCCGGCCGCGGCCCGCCCAGGCGCGTAGCTCGGCCTCCAGCTCCCGCTCCGCGGTGGCCAGGTCGCCGCTCTCCGCGTACCAGCCGTAGTACCGGTTCACGCAGATCAGGTCGAACAGGTCGGTCACCACGTCGGCGCCGGGCGGCGCGGTCGCCACATTGGCGAAGCACACCGGGCGGGCCGGATCCAGCTCACGTACCGCCGACACCAGCGGCGCGAAGTACTCCCGGGCGGCCGGTTCGGCCGTGTCCGGCTCGTTCGCGATCGACCAGGCGATGACGGAAGGATGGTTGCCGTCCCTGGCGATCAGTTCCCGCAGGACGGCCAGGTGCGCGGCGCCGGCCGCCGCGCCGATGCCGCCGGGCCCGAACGTGCGCGCGCCGTGATCACCCATGTTGCCCAGGCTGAGGTGCAGGCCGACCGCCGGGGCCTCGTCGATGACCAGCAGGCCACGGCGGTCCGCGTAGTCCAGGACTTCCTCGGCGTACGGGTAGTGCGAGGTGCGGAAGGAGTTCGCGCCGATCCAGTCGAGCAGCGCGAAGTCACGGACCATCCGCGCGTCATCATGACCCTTGCCGCGCAGCGCGGCGTCCTCGTGCATGCCGAAGCCACGCAGCCTTACCGGCTGCCCGTTGAGCAGCAGGCGCGCGCCGTCCACCGCCACCGTCCTGATGCCCACCGGGAGCAGGTACTCGTCCGCGCCGTGCTCAACGTCCAGCCGGTACAGGTACGGGGTGTCCGGTGACCACGGCTGCGCCGCGGGCACGGTGAGCGCACCGCTGGCGCCGCTCCCCTGGGCCACTACCGCGCCCGCCGCGTCCATGAGCCGGACCGACGTGGCTTCCTGGCCGGCCACGGCGAGCTGATAGCTGACCTGGCCGGTTCCGGTACCGGGATCGAAGGCGGTGCCCACCGAGATGTCCACGATGTAGTGGCGCGGCGTCGCGTACAGCCACACCGACCGGTGCAGCCCGGCGTAGTTGTAGAAGTCGTGAAAGTAGCGCTGCCGCTGCTGGCCGGCGGCGCCACGGGACGTGGTCCCCGGCGGGATCGTCGCCATGGTCAGCTCGTTGCCGACCCGGATCGTCACCCGCAGCCGCTCACCGCAGCGCACCTGCCCGGTCACGTCGGCCTCGAACGGCGTGTAGCCGCCGGCGTGCTCGGCGACCTGGACCTCGCCGGCCCACATGGTGCCGTGGTGGGTGGCGGCGTCGCAGCGCAGCACGATGCGCTGGCCCGCCCAGGCCGCGGGCACCCAGAACGTCCCGCTGGTACCAGACATCTCCCACGTGCTCGCGCTCGGCCGCGTCGGTGACCAGGTCGTTGTAGCTGGCCGGGACGGCCATCTCCCGGGCGCCTGGCAGTGGCCCCCGCCACCAGCCCTGCCGCACCCCCTCGCCGCCGGGATCGAAGCGGAAGCGCCACACCCCGTCCAGGCGGCGGCAGTCCCGGCTCCGGCTGTCTCGCGGCGTCAGCATCGGTTCAGTCCTCCGGGGTGACCGAGATGATCAGGTCGGCGTGTGGCTTGCTGGCTTCGATGAGTTCGGCGTTGCGCTGGTCCGGGCCGTGGGCGCGGGACGCCGCTTCGGCGGCGCTCCGGCCGTAGTGCATATGCCGGCCGGTCAGCCAGCGCAGCCGGGCCGGCTCGGGCACGTCCAGGTACCAGACCTCGTCCAGCAGCCCGGCCAGTTCCGCCCACGGCCCGGACTGGACCAGCAGGTAGTTGCCTTCGGTAATGACCAGCGGGACGCCGGGTGGCACCGGAATCGCGTTGGCCAGCGAATCCTCGATCTCGCGGCGGAACTGTGGTGCGTACACGGTGCCTTCGGCCGGATCGCGCAGCCGGCCGAGCAGCGCCACGTAGCCCGCCGCGTCGAACGTGTCCGGCGCGCCCTTCCGCTGGACCGTGCCCAGTTCCTGCAGCACCTGATGGGCCAGGTGAAAACCGTCCAGCGGGACGTAGGCGGCCTGGGGGGACAGCTCGGCCAGCAGCGTCTCGGCCAGCGTGCTCTTGCCCGCGGCGGGCGGCCCGGTGATGCCCAGGATGGCCCGGCCCGGCCGGCGCCAATGCGGCGGCGCGCTGCACAAGCTGCTGGACCGCCGGATCCGACCGCACCGTGCCAGCCTACGAAACCGTGCCAGGATAGGGATGATTAGCTCGGTCCGATCGTCAGCCCCAGCGTCGATCGTCAGCCCGGCTGATCGTCAGCCCGGCTGACGATCAGGGGTGGGCTGGGCACCGTCCCGGGCCAGGCGGGGCGAGTCGGCCAGCAGTTGCGCGGTGTACCCGCTGGCCGGCGCGGCCAGGATCTGCTCGGCGGGCCCGGCCTCGACGATCTGGCCCTGCCGCAGCACCACCGCGGTCTGGGCCACGTTGCGCACCAGGGCCAGGTTGTGCGTGATGAAGATCATCGCTAGCTGGCGCTGCGCCGTGGCCGCCCGTAGCAGCTCCACGATCACCGCCTGCACCGAGAACGTCCAGCGCCGAGGTGACCTCATCGCAGATCAGCACGTCCGGCTCGGCGGCCAGGGCGCGCGCGATGGCCACCCGCTGCCGCTCGCCGCCAGACAGCTGATCCGGGTAGCGGGCCAGGAAGCTGGCGCCCAGCGCCACATCCTCGAGCACCTGGACCACCCGGTCCGCCTGCTCGCCCCGGGGCAGGCCGAGGAACCGCTGAACCGGCTCGGCCACGATCTGGCCGACGGTCTTCCGCGGGTTGAGCGAGGTGTACGGGTTCTGGAAGACGTACTGAATCTGCTGCAGCACCTGCTTCGGGCGGTGCCGGGCGGCCCGGGCCAGCGGCACGCCGCGCAGCATCACCTGGCCCGCCCAGTCCTGCTGCAGCCCGGTGATGCACCGGGCCAGCGTGGTCTTGCCCGAGCCGGACTCGCCGACCACGGCGACGCAGCCCCGCGCGGGCAGGTCCAGGTCGATCCCGGACAGCGCGGGCACGCCGTGGTAGCGGGCCGACACGCCGCGGACCGAAAGCAGCGCGGCGGGTCCGGGCCCGGCGGCTGCCCGGGGGCGCGGCAGGCCGGGCCGGGCCGCGGGCACCTCGGCGGCGCGCCAGCAGCGCACGGCATGGGGGGCAGCCGCATCGGGCGAGGGGATGGTGCTGGCCGCGGATAGCGGGATCAGCTCTGGCTCGTCGTGGTGGCACTGCTCCAGGACCAGCTCGCAGCGGGCGGCGAACACGCAGCCCGGGCCGCGGCGGCCGGGCGGCGGCTGCTGCCCGGGTATCCCGGTCAGCGGCCGGTCGCTGCCCGGTTCCGGGACCGCGGCCAGCAGCCCCCGGGTATATGGGTGCCGCGGCCCAGCGAACAGCGCGCCGGCGGCCCCGTCTCGACGATGCGCCCGGCGTACATGACGGCCACCTCGTCGGCCAGCTCGCTGACCACGGCCAGGTCGTGGCTGACGTAGACGGCGGCGACCCCGTAGCCGCGGCACAGCTGCCGGACGGTGTCCAGGACGCGCCGCTGGGTGGACACATCGAGGCCGGTGGTGGGCTCGTCCAGGACGATCAGCGCGGGCCGGCAGGCGAACGCCATGGCCAGCCCGATGCGCTGCTGCTGGCCGCCGGACAGCTGATGGGGGTAGCGGCGCAGCAGGTCAGGTGCCGCGTCCAGCGACGCCTCGCGTAGCACCTCGCGGATCCGGGCATCCGGGTCCGCGCTCCTACCGGGGTGCACCCGTAGGACCTCGCGGAGCTGGTAGCCGACCCGCAGCGCCGGGTTCAGCGCCGCGGCCGGGTCCTGGGGCACATAGCTGACCACGGCCCCGCGCAGCGCGCGCAGCGCGGCGGGCTTGAGCCGGAGCAGGTCGGTGCCGTCCAGCCGGATCTCGCCGCCGGCCACCGAGAGGCCGCGCCGGGTGTGCCCGAGCAGGGCCAGGGCGACCGTGGTCTTCCCGGACCCGGACTCGCCGACCAGGCCGAGCACCGCCCCGGGCCGGACCGCGAACGAGATCCCGCTGACCACGGCCGGTCCGTGCCGCCCGCTCCTGATCTCCAGCTCCCGGACCTCAAGTCTCTGTTTGCTTTGCGCCTCCGGCGGCGCTATACCCGCCGAGCTTCCCTCGTCACTCAGGTCACTCGTTCCTCGCTCCCCTCGCTCCTCAGTCCAGTCGGCGGCGCGCCGCCTTTGGCGCGGCGACTTCCCCTCCTCACTCGTTCCTCGCTCGTCGGTCCAGTCGGGCCCCATTGGCGCGCTCATCAGCTCACCGGGCCTTCGACGGGGGTCAGCTCGTCGAGCAGGGCGGCTTCGGCGGGCTTGCGGTCCACGCCGAGCGCGGCCTGGCCGATCGCGTCGGTCAGCAGGTTGGTGCCGATGGTGAGCAGCGCGATCATGGCGGCCGGGATGATCACCGCCCACGGGTTGAGGGCCAGGCCGACCCGGTTCTCGTTGATCATCATTCCCCAGTTGGCGGCGGGCGGCTGCTGGCCGAACCCGAGGAAGGCCAGCCCGGACATGATGATGATCGAATAGGTCAGGCGCAGCCCGGCCTCCACCATCAGCGGGGTGCTGAGGCTGGGCAGGATCTCCTTGGCCATCACCGCGCCCGGCCGCATGCCCTGCAGCTCGGCCGCTTTCACGTAGTCCCGCTCGGCGATGTCCAGCGTGGCCGCGCGAATCACCCGGGCCACCGCGGGGGCGTGGGTCAGCCCGACCGCGAGCACGATCAGCCACAGCTGCGGGCCCAGGATGCTGAGCAGCAGCAGGGCGAACACCAGCTGCGGGAAGGCCAGGATGACGTCCACCGTGCGCATGATCAGCCCGTCGGTGTGCCCGCGCAGGTAGGCCGCGCTGATCCCGGCGGCGGCCCCGGCGGCGACGCCGAGCACGGTCGCGCTGACCGCCATCAGCAGCAGCACCCAGCCCCCGTCCAGCACCCGGGACAGCACGTCGCGGCCGAGGAAGTCGGCGCCGAACGGGTACGCCCCGGACGGCTTGCCGAACGGGAACGTGAGCAGCGCGGTGAACGGATGCGGCGCCACGGCCGGACCGGCGATGGCGACCAGGGCCACGAAGCCGGCCAGGCCCAGGCCGGCCGCGCCGCGTGGGGTGCGCACCGCCTGGCCGAGGATGGCCAGCCACGGATGGCGGCGCAGCCGTGGCCGGTCAGCAGCGGTCATCGGCGTCCGCCCTCCAGCGTCTCACCTGGGAATCCGGTGCCGGGGCGTGGCCAGCAGGGCGATCACGTCGGTCACGATGTTCAGGCAGACGTAGAACGCGGCCAGCACCACGACGATGAACTGGATGACCGGGATGTCCCTGGCGTCCACCGCGTTCACCAGGCCCTGGCCAATGCCGGGGAAGGCGAAGACGTACTCCACGATGACCACCCCGCCCGCCAGGTACAGGAAGTTCAGCCCGATGACCTGGATAATCGGCGCGGTCGCGTTGGGCAGTGCGTGCAGCAGCACGACCCGCCACCGCGGCACGCCTTTGAGCTGGGCCATCTCCACGTAGTCGGACTCCAGCGCCTCGATCATGGCGGCCCGGGTCATCCGCTGGATATACGGCACGATCACGATGACCAGGGTGGCGGCCGGCAGCACCAGCAGCCGCGGCGCGTTCCAGGCGTAACTGCCCGGCGGCAGCAGGGACACCGCGGGCAGCAGGTGCAGCAGCACGGTGGAGAACAGGATGATCAGGCCGATGCCCACCACGAACTCGGGCAGCGAGGTGACGGCCAGCGCGCCGACCGCGGTGATGTGGTCGAACCAGCCGTCCCTGCGCAGCGCGGCCAGGATGCCGAGGGCCACCCCGAGCAGCGCGCCGATCACCCCGGTGACCAGCATCAGCACCGCCGAATTGACCAGCCGCGGCGCGACGTAACCCCAGACCGGCTGCCCGTTGGCCAGCGAGTGCCCGAGCTGCCCGCGCAGCAGCCCGGAGAACCAGATCCAGAACTGGTCCGCCATCCCCCGGTTGAGGTGCAGTTCGGCCTCCAGCCGGCGTACCGCGGCCGGGTTGCCGGCCGCGGTCCGGCCCAGCACCGCCACCGCGGCGTTGCCCGGCAGCACCTGGGTGGCCAGGAACACCAGCACCGACACGACGCATAAGGTGAACACCCCGACCGCGGCCCGCTGCCCGATGAGATGGCGGACCGGGTGCGGCGGCCGAGCGGCCCGGGCAGATGCCACGTGGATCCCTCCCGCGGTGTCTAGGCCCTACCGTAACCGGGCGGCTACGCCAGGACAACGCGATGGTCCTAGATCATTCCGTTTAGCACTATTGCGCATCGTATTAGTACTGGGCTTACTATGCGGTTATACCGGACTGGCGGCCAGGTCTGACACCGGAATTCCCAGGAAGGGAGCCATTTGCCAGGTTCGGCCCATATCCCATGCTTCGCGGAGATATTCTCGTGGCAGCACGAACCGACCACCGAGCAGCCTCGCCGTCCGCCAGCTCAGGCTGCCTGGCCTGGATCGATGGCCTTTTATCTGCGAAATGGCTTAGTAATTCGGTGTCACATCAGTGGGAGCTGGGGCAGCCTGTGTCTGACTTTAATGCTGAGCAGCACGCTCATCCCGTGGCAAATGAAACCGGTGTTATGCCGGAGCCCGTGGGCGCGGCCCGGTGAAAGCGGCCGCGTTCTACGAATACGGGCCCGCCGAGGCCATGTGCTACGCGGACATCCCGGATCCGGAGTTCGGCGCCGGGGATGTCCTGGTGCAGATGCAGGCGTGCGGCGTCAACCACTCCGACCTTGACTCCCGGGCCGGGACCTCACGGTGGCCGTTCGAGCTGCCGATGGTGCTCGGCGCGGAGTTCGCCGGCACCGGTGGTAGCGGTGGGCAGCCAGGTCACGGGCATCCGCACCGGGGACGTGGTGACCGCGCTGCAGCAGTACAGCTGCGGGCACTGCGCGCAGTGCACCCGGTGGCGGCCGGATCTGTGCGCCGACTTCGAGGTCTTCGGCACCACCCGGTGGGGTGGATACGGCGAACTGGTCTGCGTGCCGGCCGAAGTGGTGGTCCCGCTCCAGCCGGGCGACGACCTGCTGGCCATAGCGGCCGGGCAGTGCGTGGTCAGCACGGCCTGGCACATGGTGAACCGGCTGGCCCTGGTCCGGCCGGGCGATCTGGTGCTGGTCCCGTCGGCCTCCGGCGGCGTGGCCGGCGCCCTGGTGCAGTGCGCCAAGCTGGCCGGCGCCACCGTGCTGGCCACGGTGGGCTCGGCGGCCAAGGCCGCGCATGTGGCCGCGCTGGGCGCGGACCAGGTCGTCGTGCGGGAGCACGGCGACATCACCGGGCAGCTGCTGGACGCCGCGGGCGGCCGCCGCTTCGACGCGGTGCTTGACACCGTGGGCGGCGAGCTGTTCGGCGGGCACCTGTCCGTGCTGCGTGAGGAAGGCACCCTGGTCACCTGCGGCGCGCACGCCGGCGAGGTGGTCCCGCTCGACCTGATCCCGCTGTTTCGGAACGGCTGGCGCATCGTCGGCTTCCGGGTGGCCCCGCCGGACGATCTCGCCACGTCGCTGGAGCTCATCCGGCGCGGTCACATCACCGTGCCCATCGCCACCACGTTCCCGGTCAGCGACGCCGCGGCCGCGCACCGCTTCCTGGAGCAGCGCCAGCACGTCGGGAAGGTGCTCCTGGTGGCCGGATAGCCACCCCTAGACCAAGTGACACAACCACCCCAACCAGATGAATCTCGTGGAGGTAGATCCCGTGGATCGATCGGATCAAAGCAGCACACCACCGCGCCCAGAGGGGCTGGGACGACGCCAGTTCCTCCGCGGGGTCGCCGCCACCGGCGCGATGGCCGGGAGCCGCGGGTTTACTAGCCGCCTGCGGTGGGTCCGGCTCCAGCGGCCAGAAGCAGCTGGCCTCGACCACCCGGCGGCCGCGGCGCGGCGGCAACCTGAAGCTGGGCCTCACCGGAGGCTCCAGCTCGGACACCATCGACCCGCACAAGAGCCTCACCTACATCGACACGTCCCGCCTGCAGTCGCTGTACCAGCCGCTGGTCCAGCTGAACGCCGCGGCCCAGATCGAGTACGTGCTGGCCGAGTCGATCACCGCGTACCACGGGTCACTGGCCGAGTGGGTCATCGCGCTCCGGCCGGAACGTCACGTTCTCCAACGGCAAGCCGTTCACCTCGGATGACGTGCTGTTCACCTTCAACCGGGTG
Organism: uncultured Actinomycetes bacterium; assembly: GCA_963747705.1. Taxonomy (GTDB): domain Bacteria; phylum Actinomycetota; class Actinomycetes; order Streptosporangiales; family Streptosporangiaceae; genus RYN-230. Next base: position 29,716 of record CAVVGF010000060.1, read on the forward strand.
GTCAGCAACAACTTCACCGGGAAGTTCGGCCTGGGGCCCATCGACCTCAAGGGCACCAAGGCGCTGGACAAGCACACCGTGCTGGTCAAGCTGACTAAGCCGTTCTCCAGCTTCGTCGAGCAGCTGGCCGCGTTCTGGTACAACCTGTACATCGCACCGGCCGGCTTCAACCCGGCCCACCCGGCTGGCACCGGGGCGTTCGTCTTCCAGAGCTTCACTCCCGGCCAGCGCAGCGTGTTCACCAGGAACCGGAACTACTGGAAGTCCGGGCTGCCCTACGTGGACACGCTGACCATCATCGACTTCAGCGACAACACCAGCCTGCAGGACGCGCTGACCACCGGCGTCATCGACGGGGCCGGCGCGCTGGACGGGCCGCAGATCGCCGCGCTGGCCACCAGCAGCGGGATCAAGACCGTGGTGTCGCACTCCGGGGAGATCATCCCGTTCACCATGCGGGTGGACATGGCGCCGTTCAACAACGTCAACGTCCGCCAGGCGATGCGGCTGCTGGTGGACCGCCCGCAAATCATCGACTCGGCCCTTGACGGCTACGGGACCGTGGCGAACGACCTGTTCTCCCCGTACGACCCCGACTTCGACCACTCGCTTTTCCGGCCCGCCCAGGGCGACGTGCCGCAGGCCAAGTTCCTGCTGAAGAAGGCGGGCCAGGACAACCTGACGGTGAGCCTGACCACGTCGGCCGTGGCCACCGGCACGGTGGCGATGGCGACCGTGCTGGCCGCGCAGGCCAAGGCGGCCGGCGTCACGGTCAAGCTCAGCAACGTCCCGGCCGGCACGTTCTTCGGGCCCAACTACCTCAAGTGGCCGTTCGCCCAGGACTACTACAACTACTACCCCTACCTGGCCCAGGTCGCGGAGTCGATGCTGAAGGGCTCGCCGTTCAACGAGACGCACACCGACAATCCGCACTACACCAACCTGTATAACCAGGCGAATGCCACCGCTGACCCGGCGCTGCGCAAAGAGATCGTGCATCAGATGCAGACGTACGACTTCACCCAGGGCGGCTATATCATCCCGGCCTATATCGATGTGCTCGACGCGTACAGCGACAAGCTGACCGGATACACCGCGGGTAAGGTCGGCCAGCCGCTGTCGAACTTCGACTTCGAGCATTTCGGCTTCATCAGCTAACCAAACTGCTCCAGCCACCAGCCGGGCGGCCGACGGCGCCGCACCGGCTGTTGGCATGGGGCGGGCACTGGCCGTTAAGCAAAATAAATTGGCCGGCGCGGGCCATGAAGACCCGCGCCGGCCAATCCGCCGCCTGCCCCACCCCTGGGCGGCGGCTACCGGAATAGCATGGGGCGCACGGCGATCGTGTTGGTGATCATCCCGGTGCCGTACATCAGGTCCGCCACCCGCTGCACCTGCCCGACGCTCAGGAACGTCGGGTACTGGCCCACCGTGACCAGGTCAGCCTGCTGCGCCGTCATCCCGGGCAGCGTGCTCAGCACCGACCGCACCGTGCCCGGCTGGCCGGTGCTGGCCTTGGCCGCGCTGAGCGCGGCCTGGAAGGCGTGCAGCGCGGTCGGGTAGTCCCGGGCGAAGCCGGCCGTGGTGAAGTAGCCGGACAGCGGCAGGCTGGCGGTGACCCCGCTGCACACGTCGAACAGCTCGGCCGCGCCGAGCGCGGTCTCCGCCTGCAGGATGTACGGCTGCGGCGCCACGATGGCGCTGACCTGGTGATCGCGCAGCGCGGTGATCAGGTTGCCGGCTGGCATGGCCTTCCACACCACGCTGGACGGGCTCACACCGTCGGTCTGCAGCACCGCCTCGGTGGCCAGCGTCTCCATGTTGTACGGAGCATCCGCGGAGAACGGGGCCAGCTCCGGCAGCGGGGTGCCGACCGCCTTGCCCTCCAGCTGCTGCGGGTTGGTGATCGGCGAGCCGGGCAGCGTCAGCACCTCCATCAGGCCAGGCGTGGCGTCGTACCCGTCGGCGATCAGCCGGAGCCGGGCGCCGGTCGGGTGCGACTGCGCGTACAGCAGCCCGGCGTAGTCGCCGCTGATGACCTCGGCCTGGCCGCTGCCCAGCGCCGCGTACGCCCGCTGCAGGGTCGGGTAGCCCTGCACGTTCACGTCCACGTGGTACCGCGCGAACAGCCCCTCCCGGACCGCCACCTGGAGCGGCGCGTTGGCGAACCCCGGCACCGAGGCCACCGTGATCTGCTGGTTCACCGCCTGACCGGGCCCGGCCGGGGCCGCATGGCAGCCCGCCACGAGCAGCGCCAGCGCGGCCGGCGCCATGATCATCCCTGGCCGGCCCAGCCGGCTCAGTCTCCTGCTGCGGGACCACAAGCGCGCTCCGGCCCGTACATTCTCCATGAGGCCTCCTCTATAGTCCCCAGGGCAGTTAAGCAAACGCCAGCTACCTTTACCGAATAAACGTAGTAGTGCCAATTTACGAGGCACTATAGTAAATGTCACTGGGGTGCTCCAGATAGGCTAACTTGTCCGGCCAGCCGGTGCGCCCGGAAAGCACGTTTTACACCTGCGCCTCTGCGCCCAGAGAAACTTTTTTCACAACAGTGGTAACAATTGCCGCGTACCGGCCGCGCGGGAGTTAGAGTTGGCTCCTGACTCAGCTGAGACGGCAGCGCACAGAATGGCGATTTACTAATCGCGTTGCTATTCAGCGGTCCCGCATCACCAGCCGCGGCTCGGTAGGTGCCTGCCGTTTCCCGGGTGAGAGGCGAAGATACTGTGCGGTCCAGGCGAGACAGGACAGACAGCAGCGCGGCTCCCGGGGCCAGCTACCGGCCCCCGGAGCTAGCCGCCGGCGCGCAATCAGCCACCAGCACCGAACTGGCGGTGGCGGCCCACCCGGGACTGGGCGGCGCCGCCGCCCGGCCCGGCCGGATCGGCGCCGGGCCCGAAATCAGCGCCGGGCCCGGCGCGCCTGACCACGGCGGCACGGCCGGCCGCGGCGACCACGGCCCGGGCCGCGGCTGGGCCGGGCGGCACCGGCCCAGGCGGCGGGGCCCCGGCGGCGGCCCGCTCGCGATGGGCGCGGCGCCCCGTGCGGCCTTCCTCTCCCCGCTGAAGAACTGGCGGGTCCGGTCCAAGCTGCTGCTGCTGGTGGTGCTGCCCACCCTCGCGGCCGTGATCCTGGGCGGGGTCAGCGTGCTCTCCTCGTCCCGCAGCGCGCTGGCCTTCCAGCGGATCGAGCAGTTCTCCCGGCTGGGCGGCGGGATCACCAACCTGGTGCAGGCGCTGCAGACCGAACGCGAGGACACCATCCGGTACATCACGATGGGCGCGCAGGGCGGCGGCCGCGGTGCGGCCCACGGCACGGCCGCGCCCGAACTGGCCGTGCTGGCCCAGGATCACCGGGCCACCGACGCGCTCGCCGCCCGGGTGCGCAGCCTGGCCGGGGGCATCGGGCCGGCCTACCCGGCGCTGGCCCAGCAGGAAGCCCGCGGCGCGATCACCGCCATCGACGGGCTGCCCGCGCTGCGCAGCGTCGCGGCCAGCTCGCAGATCCCCTCGCTGACCGTGATCCAGGAGTACGCGAGCGCGATCAACCAGCTGATCGCGCTGGAGGACGAGATCGCGGCGGGCAGCAACGACGCCGCCCTGGCCGACACCGTCCGGGTCGTCGGGCTGATCTCGTCCACCAAGGAAGAGGTCTCACAGGAACAGGCCATCCTCACCTCGGCGCTCACCCCGGACCTGGTCGGCGCGGCCCAGCTCGGCCCGGGCCAGCTCACCGCGATCAACGCCGCACAGGCCGAGCAGACCGCTGACCTGGCCCAGTTCAGCCTCATCGCCACCGCCGCGCAGCGCCAGCTGTACAACAGCGCGCTGTCCTCGGCCCAGGCCGACCACGCCCAGGCTCAGGTGCAGCAGGCCATCACGCTGGCCCTGGACGGCGGCTCCTCGACCGAGAACCCGGCCTTCACCAACGCCGCCAACGGATCCGCCTACCTGGTCGCCAGCCTGCACCGGGTCGAGCAGACCCTGATGTCCTCGATCATCGGGCAGGTCGGCGGGCTGCGCGACCGGGCCATCACCAGTGCGCTGCTTGAGGGCCTCGGCGTGCTGCTCGTCCTGTTCCTGGCGCTGGCCTTCACGACGGCGGTCGGCCGGTCCATGACCCGGCCGCTGGCCCGGCTGCGGGCCGGGGCGCTCGAGGTGGCCGGGGTCCGGCTGCCGGAGACGGTCCGCCGGATGAGCGAAAGCGGCGGCGCGGACTCGCCGCCGGACATCGAGCCGATCGACGTGGATTCCACCGACGAGATCGGCGAGGTGGCGCGGGCGTTCGACCAGGTCCACCAGGAGGCGGTCCGGCTGGCCGCCAACGAGGCCGCGCTGCGCGGCAACGTCAACGCGATGTTCGTGAACCTGTCCCGGCGCAGCCAGTCGCTGGTCGAACGCCAGATCCGGCTGATCGACGACCTGGAGCAGGGCGAGCAGGACTCCGAGCGGCTGGCCAACCTGTTCCAGATGGACCACCTGGCCACCCGGATGCGGCGCAACTCGGAAAACCTGCTGGTCCTGGCGGGCCACGACCTGTCCAGGCGGTGGACCGAGCCGGTCGCGCTGGTCGACGTGCTGCGCGCCGCGGTGTCCGAGATCGAGCACTACGAGCGGGTCATACCGAACATCCAGCCGGGCATCTCGGTCCGCGGCCAGGCCGTCAGCAACGTCGTGCACCTGCTGTCCGAGCTGGCCGAGAACGCGACCGCGTTCTCCGCCGCGGAGACCCCGGTGAAGGTGTCCGGCTACCTGCTCAGCAGCGGCGGCACGCTGGTGGACATCACCGACCAGGGCGTGGGCATGGCCGCCGAGGAGATGGCGCACGCCAACTGGCGGCTGGACAACCCGCCGGTGGTCGATGTCGCGGTGTCCCGGCGGATGGGCCTGTTCGTGGTGGCCCGGCTGGCCGCCCGGCACGGCATCCGGGTCCGCCTGCGGCCCGGCCCGGCCGGCGGCCTGACCGCCCTGGTCTGGCTGCCCGATGAGGTGATCACCCGGGACAAGGAGACCGCCCTCGGGCTGCGCCCGTTCCAGCCGCCCGCGGCCGGCAGCACCGCCCGCTGGATGGAGAACGGGCTGGACGTCGGCGACCCGGGCGAGCGGGTGCCGGGCTCCGGGCTGCCGCCGATGCGCCCGCTGCACTTCGAGCCCGGCCCGGAGAACGGCGACGGGGCTACCGCCCCCACCGTGCCCGGGGCCAGCCCCGACCCCAAGGCCGTCCTGTCCGCGCCGGCCGCGGACATCCTGGACGCCCTCGACATCGCGGAGGCCACGGACGCCCCCGACGCCACGGCGGCCTGCCCGGAGCGGGCCTGCCGGGCGCCGCCAACGGCCATCCCCCAGCGGCCGGGGAGGCAGGCAGTCCCGGTGCCGCCTCCCCGGCGCACAGCGTGATTGTGCCGCCCGCCCCGGACCGCGGGGCGGAGCACCGGCTGCCGATCTACGAATCGGTGGAGTCGGACTGGTTCCGGCGCGGCCGCGCGGCGGCCACCGCGGCCCCCAGCCCGGCCCGCCCGGACCGGCCCGCCGCCCCCAGCAGCGCGGCCGCCCCGGGCAACGGGCACCGCCCGGCCAGCCCGGAGCCGGTCTCGTGGACCTCGCCGGCCGACGCGGGATGGCAGGCCGCCGAGGTGGCCTACTCCCCGGTCACCGCCGGCACCACCGTGGCTGGCCTGCCCAAACGGGTACCCAAGGCCAACCTGGTGCCGGGCGCGGCCGGTCCCTCACCGCTATCCCACACGCTGCCGCCCATCCGCACCGCCGCGCAGACCAGAGACCGCTTTGCCCGCTTCCAGCAGGGCATACAGAAGGCCCGCACGGAACCAGAGGACAACGGCCTGCCCAACCGAGAGGAGACCCCGTGAGCCCGCTGGCTGCTCCGGCACACGACCTGAACTGGCTCATCACCAACTTCGCCGACCGGGTACCCGCGGTCGCCCACGCGATCGTGGTGTCGGCCGACGGCCTGCCACTGGCCTTCTCGTCCGGATTCCCGCAGGACCGGGCGGATCAGCTGGCCGCGGTGACCTCGGGTCTGATCAGCCTGACCCAGGGCGCGTCCCGGGTCTTCGAAGGCGGCCCGGTCACCCAGACGGTGGTCGAGATGCGGCAGGGCCTGCTGCTGGTGATGGCCATCAGCGACGGGTCCAGCCTGGCCGTACTGTGCTCGTCCGACTGCGACATGGGCCTGGTGGCCTACGAGATGGCGCTCCTGGTGGAGCGGGTCGGGCAGGCGTTCACCCCGCCCACCCGCAGCGGGCTCCAGACTCCGGAGGGCAGGTAACCCCAGTGCCGCGCAGCCTGCCCCGGCTGGACGGGGACACAGTGGACATCGCGGCCGCGCAGCCCGGGCCGGGCAGCCCGGCCGACGACCCGATGATGTCGGTCAAGATCGTCGTTGCGGGCGGGTTCGGCGTGGGCAAGACCACGTTCGTCGGGGCCGTCTCGGAGATCACCCCGCTGACCACCGAGGCCGTGCTGACCACGGCCAGCGCCAGCGTGGATGACCTGGCCCTGGTACCGGAGAAGACGGCTACCACGGTGGCGATGGACTTCGGCCGGGTCACCCTGGACGCCGGGCTCGCGCTGTACCTGTTCGGCACGCCGGGACAGCAGCGCTTCTGGTTCATGTGGGACGACCTCATCCAGGGGGCGATCGGCGCGGTGGTGCTGGTGGACACCCGCCGCCTGGCCGACTCCTTCCCGGCGGTGGACTACTTCGAGACGTCCGGCCTGCCGTTCCTGGTCGGCATCAACGGGTTCCACGGCGAGTTCCCGCACGCCGCGGCCGACGTCGCCGAGGCGCTGTCCATCTCCCCCGACGTGCCGGTCATCCAGTGCGACGCGCGGCAGCGGAAATCGGTCAAGAAGGCGCTGATGACCCTGGTCCAGCACGCCATGGGGGCGCGGCTGGGCTCGTGAGGCCGCCCGGCGTCATGATGGTGGTATGGCGCTGCGTACCGCATTCACCGAGTTGTTCGGCGTCCGGCACCCGATCGCGCTGGCCCCGCTGGGCGAGACGGCCGGGGGCGAGCTGGCTGCGGCGGTCAGCAACGCCGGCGGGCTCGGGCTGCTCGGCGGCGGTCCAGGCCGCCGGGCCTGGCTGGACCGCGAGCTGCCGATCCTGGCCGGCCGGACCAGCCAGCCGTGGGGGGTCGGCTTCCAGAGCTGGTCAGTGGACCTGGGCACGGTCGAGCATGCCCTGACCTGTCGGCCCCGGGCGGTGATGCTGTCCTTCGGCGACCCGGCCCCGTTCGTGCCGGCCGTCCGCCGCGCCGGGGTCCCGCTGATCCTCCAGGTCACCGACCTGGCCGAGGCCAGGCAGGCGACGGCGCTGGGGGCCGATGTGATCGTGGCCCAGGGCACCGAGGCGGGCGGGCACGGGGCCCGCCGCGGCCGGTCCACGCTGCCGTTCGTGCCGGTCGTGGTGGACCTGGCCGCGCCCACGCCGGTGCTGGCCGCGGGCGGGATCGCGGACGGCCGGGGGCTGGCCGCCGCGCTGGCCCTGGGCGCGGCCGGGGCGCTCATCGGGACCCGGTTCCAGGCCACCGCCGAGTCGCTGGCCGACCCGGCGATCAAGAAGGCGATCGTGGCCGGCCGGGGCGAGGACACCGAGCTGAGCACGGTGCTGGACATCGCCCGGGGCTCCCGCTGGCCCGCGATGTACCCCGGCCGCACCCTCGGCCACCCGTTCCTCGACGAATGGCGCGGCCGGGAAGCCGAGCTGGCCGCCGACCCCGCGGCCCGCCAGGCGTACCAGGACGGCGTGACCCGCGGCGAGCTGACCCCGCTGCCGGTCTGGCCGGCGAATGCACCGACCTCATCACCGACCTGCCGCCCGCCGCCGAGCTGGTTGCTGCCCTGGCCGGCCAGGCCGAGGACGCGCTCACCCGCGCCGGACGATACTGAACGCCAGTACCCGCCACCCGCCGTCAGCGCCGCGCCGTCACCGCAGCCACTTGGCCGCCGACACCGCCACCCGCCGTCAGCGGCACGCCGTCACCGCAGCGACTTGGCCGCCGACACCGCCACCGCCGTCAGCGGCACGCCCACACCGCAGCCGGTTGGCCACCGGCGCCGCCACCGCCGTCAGCGCAGCGACAGGATTATCTCCCGTGGCACCGACAGCGTGCCTGCCTGCCAGTCCAGGCGGCCCGCCAGCCGGGCAGCCGGGTAGGCGGCGAAGAACGCGGCCAGCGCGGTGGCCAGCCAGACCCGGGTGAGCGCGGCGCCGGGACAGAAATGTGGGCCGGCCCCGAACGGGAGGCTCGGCGACGGCGGGCCGGCCGGGTCATGCGCGGCCGCGATCAGCGACGGCAGCAGCACCGTGCCCGCGCTGACCGGCCTGCCCTCGAGCCAGCTGTCCGCCCGGGCCACCCGGGGCAGCGCGACCGGGAACATGGCCCGGTGGGTCAGCAGCCGCACCACCACCGAGTCCCAGGTCCGCTCGCCACGCAGGCAGGCCGCGACGACGCCGCGCCGCTGGGCCAGTTCGGCCAGCGACACCGCCAGGACCGGGAGCACGGCGCCGAACCCGTTGCTGACCGTGCCGATGACGTGCACGATCTGGCTGGTGCTGAACCCATCCAGAGCCCGGATCAGCTGGGAGGTTAAAGTCCCGTCGGGCTGCGCCCGCTTCGCCGCCACCATCTGCTCGTAGTAGTCGTACAGATCGGCCCAGGCCGCGGCGACCGCGGCGACCTCGGCCGAACTGGGCACCACCGCGAACGCGATCCGGGAGTATTCGAGCACCTCGTCCCAGTCGCGGCTGGGGATCCCCATGGCCAGGCAGACCGCCGACGCGGTGAACGGCTCCGCGAAACCGCTCAGCGCGTCGGCGGCCGGCTGGCTGGCCAGCCGCGCGGCCAGCGCGGCGGCCAGGGTGTGTACGGCCGGCCGGGTCGCCTCGGCCGCGCCCCGGGTGAACAGCCCGTTGATCTGCTGCCGGTAGTCGCGCAGCAGTGGCGGGTCCATGTTGAGCAGGCCGCCGTCCGGCGACTGCATCTCCGCCCCGGTGAGCGGGCAGCCGGTCAGCTCACCGGAGTCGGTCACGCCGGCCATCCCGAAGCGGCGGCTGTCGGTCAGCGTGCGCAGCACGTCGGCCCGGCGGCGCAGCACCAGCATCGGGGGCCCGCCGGCCGGACGGCGGGCCAGCTCTTCGGTGCCGGTCGGCCCGCAGCACCGGCGGCGGGCCGCCGTCCGGCTCGGCCGCGAACGTCAGCACCGGGACCGCCGGGGGCGCTGCACGGTCAGCATGCGCGCTGACCCCGCCGGACCCCCGGCCATCGCATTCCTGTCCACCCGTACACGTGAGGCCCCTCTCTTTGGCACCGGGTAATGGTGGGCCACTGGCCATGGCCAGTTATATAGACGCACGGCATATTCAGAATGGACAGAATATGGCCGGTACGGTTGTTGTCAAATATCAGAAATCAGGCCCGGCAAATATGCCCCGAATCGTGGCTTTAGTGGATTTCCTAAATTGGCAATCGAATCGGCAATTCGCCGTGCAATTTGCCACAATCGCCTGGTCATGCCCACCTCACCTCCCTGCGGTGCGGGGCTGCCGGTCGCCGGCTGGCGCGGGGACCAGCCGGTTACCTCAGCATGGCGGGTGATACCTGACGGAAATATTGCAGTCCGTTTGATCACTCAGTTAGCGCTCACGCGCCGCAGTGACTCGCGGGCAGTGACCAGTGACGATCCGTGAGACTCCGCGGTCTCATCGCGTACTGAACCGGACTGCCGGATTGGCTCGGCGACATCCCATTGGGCAGGGGGCTAGGCTTTCATCAGCGAGCGTCCAGCCTGAAGGAGCGTCGATGACAGCGCCCGTCGTGGCGGGCATCAGGACAGTGCAGCACCGACTGCGCGCCCAGCAGGGCCGGTTCGTCCCCAAGCCCGTGCTGCCGGTCATCGACGAGATCGTCGCCACCGTGCTGTCGCAGCACACGTCGGACATCAACTCCGAGCGGGCGTTCGGCCAGCTCAAGGAGGCCTTCCCCAGCTGGGAGCAGGTCGCAGCCGCACCTGTCGGGCAGGTGGCCGACGCCATCCGCTCAGGCGGCATTGCCGACCAGAAAGCCCGGCGCATCCAGCAGATCCTGGCCGCCATCGAAGAGCGCGAGGGCCGTATCAGCCTCGACCGCCTGCATGATCTCGACGACGCGGCCGTAGCGGCCTACCTGGAATCCCTGCCCGGGGTGGGCCCGAAGACGGCCGCGTGTGTGCTCACGTTCGCCCTCGGGCGGGCCGCCTTCCCCGTCGATACCCACGTCCATCGCCTGGCCATCAGGCTCGGCTGGATCCCCGCGCAAACCACGGCCGACAAGGCACACCGCCTAATCGGACCGCGCGTGCCACCGGACATCCGCTACGACCTGCACGTCGCGCTGATTACCCATGGGCGCGAGGTATGCCGGGCGCAACGCCCCCGCTGTGACGGCTGCGTGCTGCGCGACCTGTGCACCTACTCGCCGTCGGCCAGCAGCGCGTCGTCATAGTGGATCCGCCCGCGCGGCAGACCCACTCTGGCCAGCACATGAACGGTCTCGCGGACCATGCCGGGCGGCCCGGCGACGTAGGCCTCGCACTCCCGGTGCGGCAGGTAACGGGCCGCCACCCGGCCCACGTTGCCCTGCATGCCGTCAAAGGCCGGGTCATCCGAGGTCACCGGGGTGAGCTGGAATCCCGGGTAAGAATCGGCCAGGTGCCATAGGTCCGGCAGGTCGTAGAGCTCCTCCCGGGTCCGGGCGCCGTAGAACAGGTGGATCTGCCGCGGGCAGGCGGTCGATCCCCTGATCGCCTCCTCGATGATGGCCTTGATCGGCGACAGGCCGGTGCCGCCCGCGACGCAGAGCAGGTCCCGGCCACCAGCCAGGCTCAGCGTCATCGTGCCCAGCGCCGGGCCGAGGGTGATCTCGTCGCCGGGTTCGGCGTGGTAGACCAGCGCCTCGCTGACCCAGCCGCCCGGGACGGCCTTGATGTGCAACGTGATCAGGCCGTCCTCACGCGGCCGGCACGCGACCGAGTACGGCCGCCAGACCTTCGGCCAGCGCGGCGTCTGCACACTGATGTGCTGGCCCGGCTCGTAGGGCAACGGCAGGTCCGGTGCGACGGTCAGGATAGAGATCCCTGGCCTGCGCTGCTCGTTGCTGACGACCTCGGCGGTCCAGAACGGGGGCGAGGTCTCGCTGTCCTTCTCGGCGGCCGCGATCATCAGCGCCGATACCGCCCGGTAGGCCTGCGCCCACGCCTCCTCGGCCGCGGGGGTGAAGGCCGGCCCGGCGTAGGCGCGCAGCGTGGCCATGAGGGCATCCCCGACCACCTCGTACATCTCGGGCTGGACCGCGTACTTGCGGTGATCCCGGCCGAGCTGCGTCAGGTAGGCCGCCATCTCCTCGGGGGTGGTCATGCTCCCCACGATCCGGGCGAACGCCCGGAACAGCCGGTCGCGCTGCTCGGTCATCCCGGTCGGGAACAGCTTGCGCAGCTCCGGGTCACGGACGAATATCCAGCCGTAAAAGTAGGCGGCCGCCTCGTCCCCTGCGGCCTGCACGACCGCGAACGTCTGCTGCACGGCTTCGACCGCGGGATCGGGCGGCGCAGCCGGCGCCTCGGCCGTCTCCGCGGGTGGCTTGGCGTCGCCGGTCCCCGCGTTATCGTCCGGTCCGGTACCGCCCGTCCCCGCCTCGGCCTGCGCGGCATCGGCAGGCGTGGGCTCTGACGGCACGAGATCGGCCCCCGGCTGGCCGAAATCGATCCCGGGCGCGCTCAGCTCGACCCCGGTCACCGCAGCCGGCCCGCAGAGGGCCGGTCGGCCACGGACACCCCGCCACGGGGACCGTCCTGGTCGAGCAGCTGCCCGACCATGGTCCCGAGGGCATGCCACGATGGCTCGGCCGGCAGGCGCCGCCAGGGAGGTGGCGTTGACAGCCGGGGGGCCTCGGAACCGTCCGGCTGCTGCGCTGTGGTCGCACGCCGCAGCCAGGGGGCAAGCTGGCTGGGCCGGGGCAGCCGGCCAGCAGCGCGACGGGCCGACTGGGCCTCCAGTTCGGCGCGCTCGTCGGCGAGCAGGCGGGTGATCCTCGCCGCATCCTGCTCGGAGAGGTTGGGCAGCGGGTGCTGTACAGGTCCGGTGCCTGGGCTCGGCTCGCGCCTGGGGAGCCCGTTGGCGGGCGGCCTGCATTCTAGCGTCGCGTCACCCTCCCCATCCGGGTCGGGTCTTTGCTTCGCCTCCTTGCCCACAGCCAGCACCCCCTTACGCACGCAGGTATCGCCCACCCAATCCCCAGGCAAAGCCGACCACGTCGGGCACGCTGGCTTCAGCCGAATGAAACATTTATCATAAAGAACTACGTAGAGTAATATATCGTAACGCGATCTTAGATTCGCTCCATTCGTGAAGAACCATGTCCAGACCGGATTGGAAGCGTTTCCTGGGCACCGGCCGCCGGGATCATGACCGCGACGGACAGGCCGCCGCCATCGCGGGGGCGGGCAGTAGCGGAGCCGCCATGGATCGCGGCGATCGACGCGACGATGGCCAGGCCGAGCCCGGAGCCGTCATGGGATGTGCGGTCGCTCAGCCGCTGGAACGGCTGGAAGATGCGGTCGGTGTCGGCCGGGCTGATGAGCGGTCCAGTATTGGCCACGGTCAGCTGGCTGCTGCCCGCCAGGGTGCTCGTGCTGATCCAGATGTCACCACCGGCCAGGTTGTACCGGACCGCGTTGTCGACCAGGTTCGCGATGAGTCGTTCGGCTAGCACCGGGTCCCCGTAGATGACCGCGGGCCGCAGCGCGGCGTGCACCCGCCGGTCGCCCAGCGCGGCGGTGTCGAGGACGTCTTCGGTCACGGTGGCCAGGTCGGTCTCCTCGCGGACGCTGAGCCCGCGCTCGTTGCGCGCCAGGATGAGCAGCGCGCCGATGAGATGCTCGGCGTGCTCCACCGCGGCGCGGATATCCTCCGCCATCGCGCGCAGGTCGCCGGGCGTGCTGTCCCGGTTATCCAGCACCACGTTGACGGTCGCGCGCATCACGGCCAGCGGGGTGCGCAGCTCGTGCGAGGCGTTGGCGATGAACCGCTGCTGGCCCTCGAACGCGGCCTGGAGCCGGCCGAGCATCTCGTCGAACGTCTCGGCCAGTTCGCGGAGCTCGTCGCGGGGACCTGTCGCCGCGACCCGCGCCGACAGGTTGTGCTCCGACGCGGCGCGGGCGGCCGTCGTGATCCGGTGCACCGGGCGCAGCGCGCGCCCGGAAAAGACCCAGCCGAGGATCGCGGCCAGCGCAACGACCACGGCCAGCGTGATCAGCGAGTAGTGCAGCAGGTGTGACAGGGTGAGGGCACGCTGGCCCTGCGCGCCCTGCTGCTGGAAGTACGCCGCGCACTTGGCCAGGATCTCCGCGTTGGGATGGACGAGCTGCTCCTGGGACCGGCACTGGGCCACGAACCGGGCCAGGTCGGCGGCGGACGGCGGCGGGCCATTCCCCTGCGGCCGGGCCGGCAGCTGCGCGACCTGCCCGTAGCTGACCGCCACGACGATCGCCCCGCAGACGGAAAACAGGCCGATGTAGAGCAGGGTCAGCCGGGCCCGGACGGTCAGCCGCAGGCGGCTCACATCCGGTACCCCGTGCCCACCACGGTCTCGATCAGCGGCGGATCGCCGAGCTTGCGCCGCAGCCGGGCCATCGTCACCGAGACGATGTTGCTGAACGGGTCGGCATGCGCGTCCCACACGTGCTCGAGCAGTTCCTCCGCGCTGACCACCGCGCCGCCCGCGGCCAGCATCATCTCCAGGATCCCGAACTCCTTGCGGGTCAGCGACAGCGGGACGCCACCACGGCTGGCCCGGTGCCGGGCGCGGTCCACGGTCAGGTCCGCGCAGTGCAAGACCGGCGGGGCGGACGGCGCACGGCGGGCCAGTGCGCGGACCCGCGCGACGAGCTCGGCGAACGCGAACGGCTTGGGCAGGTAGTCATCCGCGCCAAGTTCCAGCCCGTCGACCCGGTCATCGACGCCAGCGGCCGCGGTGAGCATGAGAACCCGCGGGCCGGAGCCGGCCACTGACCGGCACACCCGGTCACCGTGCACCACCGGCAGGTCACGGTCGAGCACGATCACGTCATAGTCCGTCTGCCCGGTGGCATCCAAGGCGGCCAGGCCGTCGTGCACGGCGTCCACGGCCATCCCGGCCTGCCGCAGCCCTTGCGCGATCCGGCCGGCCAGCGTCACATGGTCCTCGGCCACCAGCACCCGCATCTCACCAGCATGCGCTGGCCGGCATGACATCCGTGCAACATCACCGGTAGCGCTGATGTCACCGGCCCGCGCGTACCAATTGCTGGCATGAAGGCAATCCGCATGCTGCCGGTGGCCCGAACCGCGGCCGCCATTATCACCACCGCCGCCCTGGCCCTGCTGACCGCATGCGGCAGCAGGCCGTCAGCCACCGGTTCCGGCGGCTCGAATCCGGGGGGAACGAACTCCGAGAAGGCGGTCGCCTTCTCCCGCTGCGTGCGGGCCCGCGGGGTGCCGAACTGGCCCGACCCCGCCAGCGGCGGAGAGATCCCCAAGGAAACCGCGCAGCAACTCGGGGTCAGCAACGCCCAGCTCCAGGTGGCCCTGGACGCGTGCCAGCACCTGCTGCCGAACACCGGCAACATCGACGATGATCCGGCCGCGCTGAACCAGTGGTGGAGCCAGATGCTGCACTTCGCCCGGTGCATGCACGCCCATGGGGTGCCGAACTGGCCCGACCCCAGTCCCTATCCCCAGGACCCGGTGCGGCCTACCTTCAACCTGCATGCCGCCGGGATCAGCTTTCACCAGGGCGCCCAGCCCGGCAACATCGTGAACTCGCCGCAGATCGAGGCCAAGGTCCGGGCGTGCGAGTCGGTGGTGCACCAAAACGTCTCGGGCTGGTTCGACTGAGGAGCCAGAGCGTGAGTGCGACGGTTTCGCGTGGCCGGGGCGGCCGACTGGGCGCGGCCCTGGTGGTGGTCGTGCTAGTGGCCGGGGTGGTGTGGGCGTGGCGGGCCGGGGTGCTTTCCCCGGCTGGCTCGTCCGGGTCCGGGCCGCAAGGCGCCACCGCGCCGGCGACGGCAGGCGGTGACCCGGCGGGATATCGCGGCGACGACGCCGGTGAGCGCGACGCTCGGATATGCGGGCTCGTGGACGGTGCGCGGGCTGGGCGGCCGGACGCTGACCCGGCTGCCGTCGGCCGGCCAGGTGATCCGGCAGGGACAGGCGCTGTACCGGGTGGACAACGGGTCGCCGGTGGTGCTGCTGTACGGCCGGGTGCCGGCCTGGCGGGCCCTGGCTGAGGGCGTGACGGGATCGGACGTGTCCCAGCTGAACCATGACCTGGTGGCGCTGGGAGATGCTGCGGGTGCGGAGATCTCCGCGGCGGGCTGGGATTACTTCTCCTGGGCAACCGCGTACGGGGTGCAGCAACTGGAAGAGCATCTAGGCGTCTCCGCCCCGCCGGGCTCGCTGCTACTGGGGCAGGTGGTGTTCGAGCCGGCCGCGCTGCGGGTCGCCACCGTGCCAGGGAGCCTGGGCGGCCCGGCCTCCGGGCCGGTGCTGACCGCCACGTCGGACCGGCACGTGGTGACGATCCCGCTGGATGCCGCGCAGCAGTCGGAGGTGCAGGTGGGTGACCCGGTGACGGTCACGCTGCCAGACGGGACGACGACGCCGGGGGTGGTGTCCTCGGTCGGCACGGTGGCGACCACGTCTGAGCCGGGGGGAACCAGGCCACGACGATCCCGGTACAAGTGAAGCTGGCCGATCCGAAGGCCGCAGGCCGCCTGGATCAGGCGCCGGTGACGGTGAACATCACCACCGCCACCGCGCACGACGTGCTGGTGGTGCCCGTCACCGCGTTGCTGGCCCAGTCGTCCGGGGGTTATGTGGTGGAGGTCGCTGGCCCCGGGAACACGCGGCGGTACGTGCCGGTGCGGCCGGGGATCTCCGACGACACCTCCGGGCTGGTGCAGGTGACCGGGGCGCTGGCCCCCGGCCAGCGCGTCGTGGTGGCGGCGTCGTGACCGCCGGGGCGCAGGGGCCCCGGTAGGCGGCCGGGCCCGGCCGGTGCCGGTGCTGGAGCTGGAGCAGGTGGCCAAGGTGTATCCCGGGTCGCCACCAGTGCGGGCCCTGGATCGGGTGAGCCTGGCGGTGACGGCCGGGGAGCTGGCCGCCATCCTGGGCCCGTCGGGGTCGGGCAAGTCCACGCTGCTGCACCTGATGGGCACCCTGGACAAGCCGACCGCCGGGACAGTGCGCATCACCGGCCTGGACGCGGCCCGCATGCCCGACCGCGAACTGGCCGCGCTGCGGGCGTCGCGAATCGGGTTCGTGTTCCAGCAGTTCTTCCTGGCCGAACACCAGAGCGTGCTGGGCAACGTGGCCGGCGGGCTGCTCTACACCGGTATCCGGCGCACCGCGCGGCAGCGGCTCGCGACCGCCGCCCTGGAGCGGGTCGGGCTGGTTCATAAGGCCAGCGCCCGGCCGACCCAGCTGTCCGGCGGAGAACGGCAGCGGGTCGCGATCGCGCGGGCGGTGGCGGGCGCGCCACCGGTGCTGCTGGCCGATGAGCCCACCGGGAACCTGGACTCGGCCACCGGCGCCGCCATCCTGGCCCTGCTGGAGGAGCTGAACCAGCACGGGACCACGGTCGTCATCATCACCCACGACCACGCCGTCGCGGCCCGGACCCGGCGGCGCATCGAGATGCTCGACGGGCACGTCATCGCCGACACCACCGCCGCTGGCGCCCAGCCCGCGCCGGATGGACCGCCATGACCAGCCCACCCGCGCGCCCAGTCGCGCCGGTCCCGGCCCGGCTGCGGCCCGGGGACCTGGCCGCCCTGGCCAGCGCCGGGCTGCGGGCCCGCAAGCTGCGCGCCACACTGTCCGCGCTGGGCATCGCGATCGGCGTCGCGGCCATCGTCGCCGTCCTGGGCCTGGCCGCCTCGGCCCAGGCCGCGCTGCTGGCCGAGATCCAGTCCCTGGGCACCAACCTGCTGACGGTCAGCAACGGAACCACCTTCTCCGGCGCCACCGCGGAGCTACCAGAGACGGCCCCGGGCATGATCGCCCGGCTGCCTGGCGTCACCGCGGTGCAGGAGACCGGCACCGTCAGCGGCGTCAGCGTCTACAAGTCCCCGCTCATCCCCTCCATCGACACCAACGCACTCAGCGTGGCCGCCGCCACCGTCAACCTGCCCGCGATAGTGGGCACCAGCCTGGCCCAGGGCCGGTTCCTCAACGCCGCCACCGCCCGCCAGCCCGTCGCCGTGCTCGGCGCCACCGCGGCCCAGCTGCTGGGCATCGACCGGATCCGGCCCGGCCTGCGGATCTGGGCCGGCGGCCAGTGGCTCTACGTGACCGGCATCCTCAACCCGGCTCCTTACGCCGCCCCGATCGACTCGGCCGTCCTGATCGGCTTCCCGGCCGCGGAAAGATACCTGCACTTCGACGGGCACCCGTCGGAAATCTACGTCCGCACCGTCGATACCCCGGCCGTCACCACCTCGGTGGACCTCCTGCTCGGCGCGCAGGCCAACCCGGAAAACTCCAGCCAGGTCAGCGTCTCCCAGCCCTCCGACGCGCTCACCGCCCAAGCCGACGCCAAAGGCACGCTCGGAACCCTGTTCCTCGGCCTGGGCGCGATCGCCCTGCTGGTCGGCGCGATCGGGGTGGCCAACATCATGATCATCTCGGTGCTGGAACGCCGCTCCGAGATCGGCCTGCGCCGCGCGCTGGGCGCCACCAAAGGCCAGATCCGCGCCCAGTTCCTGGCCGAGGCCATCCTGCTGTCCCTGGCCGGCGGCGCCGCCGGAGTCATCGCCGGCGCGGCCGCCACCGCCGCCTACGCGCACAGCCATGGCGAGGCCATCGTCATCCCGCCCCAGGCCTGGGCCGGCGGTCTGGCCGCGGCGGTCATCATCGGCGCCCTGGCCGGCCTGCTGCCCGCCATCCGCGCCGCCCGCCTCTCCCCCACCCAGGCCCTTCTGACGGTCTAGGGTCGTTCTCCCGTCATCTTCCCGGCCGTCGCGAAAAGCCTCATTGTCATGCATTCCCGCGCGGCTCTTGTTGTCCGCCGCGCGGGAATACATGTCTTCGAATCAGTAGTTTCCGCTGACCGAACTTGCCGTGGAGCACACGACGAATACCTCGAAGGCTGCGGCTGGAATTGCTGTTGTTAAACAGGCTGACGGTCGCCCAGACCCAGGGCAAGGTGGAACGCTTCCAGCAGACGATGAAGAACTGGCTCCGCGCCCAGCCCGCTCAGCCAGCCCACGGAACTGGACTGACCCGGCCCAGCGCTCCGGCAGTGCACGCGGCGCGCCGCGAAAGCGCTGACATGCGGGTTGATCGGCAGCTGACAGCCATCTGACGCACGGGTGGAATCCTTGACCCGTACCTGGGCGGCCGACGACCAGAAAGGAATCCCACACGATGCGGGGAAGAAACAGATCACTGATGAGCGCGATTGTCGGAATCGCCGCCCTGGCGGCCCTCGGATTCATGCCGGCCGCTGCGGAGGCAGCAACCCCCCACGCCTCACCGATCGCCCGGCCAGCCGCAATCCACAGCTCAACCAAAGCGGCTCCTGACAGCTCCGCCTGCACCGACGACTTCGCCCTGGGAGCCAATTACTACGGTACGTGGCTGTACAACATTGCCGGTCTTCTCAGTTTCAACACAATTAATACGGACGAGCTTTGCCAGGAGGTGGTCTCAGGCAGCAATGTCGTAATTTACGACCTCAATTACGGTAACGGCACCTCCTGCCTGGCCTACAGCTCGGCGAGTAAGCACGTTTACCTGCACGCCAACTGCCCCGTGGCCGGCGCGCCCTCCTACGAGCAGTGGAAATTCCTCACCCTGGGGGGAGAGCTGTACAACCTGGAGAACGGGTACGAGATCAACGGTGGCCATTACTGCATGGAAGAGGACGGAGGTAATGCGCCGCCCATGGGAGCATGCAGCGCCGAGAACCATCAAGCCGTCATGTATTACGAAAGCATCTAAGCTGATCCGGAACTAGCACGCGTGGCAGGAGGACATCGCGCCTCCTGCCACGCGCCACTTATCACCCCCGCAGGGTGCCGCTCCGCAACGGCTAGATCAACTGCGATAGCCCCCATGCCCGGGCGCGGCTACGGCGCCTGCCTCGGCCGCCGTATCCGCCCCCGGCGTTGACCTGGTGGAGGGTGGCGGCGAGAGCCGTTGGCACTTAACGCGAGAGTCGGTTGACTGGCCGCTCGGCTACCATTGACGTAATGGCCTCGACGGGGTCCTCCCCTGCGTGCTAGCCGGGGGCGGCTGCTGGGTTGCGGAGAATTATGAGGTTCAGCGTTCTCGGCCGGCTTGAGGTGATCAGCGATGACGGCGCCGAGCTGCGCATCCACCAGCCGAGACAGCGGGCTCTGCTGGCGGTGCTATTGCTGCACGCCAACCAGGAGATGTCCGTTAGCCGCCTGATCGAGTCGCTGTGGGACCAGGACGGCCCAGGAGTCGCTCCCGGCGCGCTGCGGACTCAGATCTGGGCGCTGCGTAAGCTGCTTGCTCCCGCCAGGCGGCTGCATACGGGGGAACATCATAGCTACCGGCTGGAGGTTCTCCCGGGCGAGCTGGATTCGGCGCAGTTCTGCCAGCTAGCCGGGCAGGGCCACCATGCGGTCGAAACGCAAGACCTGCCCGTCGCGGTGAGCTGCCTGAGTGAGGCGCTCGCCCTGTGGCGGGAACCGGCGCTGGCCAACGTCCCGGCCACCTTGCCGATGAGCCCTGTCGCGCAGCGGATGTTAGACGACCGCGCCGCCGCTCGGGAACTGCTCACTGAGGCCCGGCTCAGTCTAGGCCAGCACGCCAGCGTCATACCCGAGCTCCGGCAGAGCACCACCGCCGATCCTGGGAACGAACGACTCTGGGAACAGCTCATGCTCGCCCTGCACGGCGCCGGCCGTACCGCGGATGCCCTCGCCGCCTACCAGCAGGCACGCACATGGGTGCAAACCGAGCTCGGCCTGGAGCCCGGACCCAGCCTCCGGCAGCTTCACCGCCGCATCCTGGCCGGCGACCCGGAACGTGGCCGACCGGGGACAACGCCTGCCGGCCGGGCCCGCGCCGGGGTCGGCCTGGTGACGGCCAGGCCAGCCCGGCCGGGTGCCCGGTGGTGACCGCGAGCATGTCGTGCCCCGCCAGCTGTCCGCCGCCCCCGTCCTGGCATCCAGCTCGCCTACACGGCCCGCCCTGGCTGAACCTGAGTGGGTCACGCCACGGGAACTGCCGCCGACGGTGCCGGATTTCACCGGCCGCTCGGCCGAGCTCCAGGTGCTGACGCAGCTGCTTGGCCGGCCCGGCAGGCAAGCGCCCGGGGCCGTGGTGATCTCCGCGATCGGCGGGACCGCCGGGGTAGGCAAGACCGCACTGGCCGTGCACTGGGCCCACCAGGTCGCGGATCGGTTCGCCGATGGGCAGCTGTATGCGAACCTGCGTGGTTTTGATCCGTCCGGGAACCCGGCCGCTCCGGCGGAGGTGGTGCGCGGGTTCCTGAACGCGCTCGGCGTGCCGCCAGAGCACATCCCGCCGACGGTCGCTGCGCAGGCGGCCTTGTACCGCAGCCTGATTGCGGGCAGGCAGATGCTGATCGTGCTGGACAACGCCCGCGACGAGCAGCAGGTGAGGCCGCTGCTGCCCGCCAGCCAGGCCAGCCTGGTCATCATCACCAGCCGCAACCAGCTCACCGGGCTGGCCGTCGACGGCGGCGCCCAGTTGCACAGCCTCGACCTCCTCAACCAAGACGAGGCCGTGCAACTGCTCACTGCCCGCATCGGCGATCCCCGGGCCGCCGCCGAACCCGATGCGGTCGACGAGATCGCCAGGCTATGCGCGCACCTGCCGCTAGCGCTGGCCGTCACCGCCGCCCGGGCCGCCGCCCGGCCCCGGTTCCTCCTGACGCAGCTGGCGGCCGAACTACGCAGTGCCCCCGGCCGCCTGGACGCCCTTGACCCCGGTGACCCGACCGTCAGCGTGCGGCCCGTGTTCTCCTGGTCCTACCAGCAGCTCAGCAACGAGGCGGCGCGACTGTTCCGGCTGCTGGGCCTGCACCCCGGCCCGGACATCAGCGCCCCCGCCGCCGCCAGCCTCGCCGGGATAGGCCAGGCCGAGACAGCCCGGCTGCTGCTCGAACTGGCCCGCGACTGCCTGATCACGGAGCACGCGCCGGGCCGGTACGCCTTCCACGACCTGCTGCGCGCCTACGCCGCCGGCAAGGCCCAGGAGTGCGACAGTCAGCACGGCCGCCGCGCCGCCATCGGCCGGGTCCTGGACCACTACCTGCACACGGCGGCTCATGCCGCCCGCCTGCTGCGCCCGGACAGGCAGCCGGTCCTCGCCGCGCCGCCGAGCCCGGGCACCTGCCCCGAGCGGCCTGGCGATCACCGGCAGGCCCTGGCGTGGTTCGAGGCCGAGCACCAGGTGCTGCTCGCCGCCACCGCCTTTACCGCCGACACTGGCGCGGACAGCCATGCCTGGCAGCTCCCCTGCGCGATGACGGTCTACCTCTACAGGCGGGGCTACTCGCGTGAGCGGGTCCTGGTCATGGGCACTGCCCTGACGGCCGCGACTCACCTTGATGATGCGCTCGGGCAGGCCATATCCCTCCGCGGCCTGGGAAGCGCCTGCGCCACCATGGGCGATTACGATCAGGCCAATGCTCACCTGGAACGCTGCCTGTCGTTGTACCAGCGACTCGGTGATCGCATGGGTGAGGCCTGGACCCAGCAAAACCTCGCGAAGGTCGCCGAGGACCAGGGACGCTACGCCGACGGCCTCAGCCGTAGCGAACGGACACTCTGCCTCTATCAGGCCACCGGCCATGAGGCTGGGCAGGCCGAAGCGCTCAATAGTGTCGGCTGGTTCCACGCCCTCCTTGGCGACTACCAGCGGGCCCGCGCGTTCTGCGAGCAGTCACTGGCCCTCATCGCGAGGCTCGACCACTGCGATTTCGAGTACCACGTCTGGGACACCCTCGGCTACGTCGAGCTCCACCTCGGCAACCTGGCCCGGGCCGTCGCCCATTTCGAATTCGCGCTCGGTCTAGCCCGGGACTACGGCGACCGCTGCGACGAAGCACAGATCCTCACCCACGCCGGCGACGCGCACCATGCCGCTGGCGAACTGCCACACGCCCGGCAGGCCTGGCAGCAGGCACTGGCCATCTACGACACCGCCCATCATCCCGGCGCCGGGAAGATCCGCGCCAAGCTCGCCAGCCTCGACGGCTAACCGGCCAGTCGGGGGGTGACGGTGGGGTACCTTTTCAGCCTTTGAGGAGCTGGCGGGCCATGACCACGCGCTGGATCTGGTTGGTGCCCTCGTAGATCTGGGTGATCTTGGCGTCGCGCATCATCCGCTCCACCGGGTAGTCCTTGACGTACCCGTAGCCGCCGAGCAGCTGGACCGCGTCGGTGGTCACCTCCATGGCCACATCGGACGCGAAGCACTTGCAGGCCGAGGAGAAGAACGTCAGGTCCGCGCTCCGGTCCCCGGCCATGGCCCGCTCGGACTTGGCCGCCGCCGCGTAGGTGAGCTGCCGGGCCGCCTCAACCTTCATGGCCATGTCGGCCAGCATGAACTGGACGCCCTGGAACTCCGCGACGGCCTGGCCGAACTGGCGGCGCTCCTTGACGTACCCGGTCGCGTAATCCAGGGCGCCCTGGGCGATGCCGATGGCCTGCGCTGCGATCGTCACCCGGGTGTGGTCCAGGGTGGCCAGCGCGGTCTTGAACCCGCTTCCCTCCGCGCCGATGATCCGGTCGGCCGGGATGACGCAGTCGTCGAAGTACAGCTCCCGGGTGGGTGAGCCCTTGATGCCGAGCTTGCGTTCCGGGGCGCCGAACGAGAACCCGGGGTCGTCCTTGTCCACCACGAACGCCGAGATGCCGGACGCACCGGCAGAAGGATCAGTCACCGCCATGACCGTGTAAAACTGCGACACCCCGGCATTCGTGATCCACCGCTTCACGCCGTTCAGCACGTAACTGTCCCCGTTACGCACGGCGCGGGTGCTCATGGCCGCAGCGTCGGAGCCGGCCTCCGGCTCGGACAGCGCGTAGGAGAACATCGCCTCGCCGCGGGCCACCGGGGGCAGGAACCGCTGCTTGAGCTGCTCAGAACCGGCCAGCAGCAGCGGGACCGTGCCCAGCTTGTTGACCGCCGGGATGAGCGAGGACGATGCGTCGGCCCGGGCCACTTCCTCGATCACGATGGCGGTGGCGATGGCGTCCGCGCCCGCGCCGCCATACGCCTCGGGGATGTGCACGGCGGCGAAGTCCGCCTTGGCCAGTGCTTCGAAGATGTCCCAGGGGAACTCCCCGGACTCGTCCACCTCGGCCGCCCGTGGCACGATCTTGTCATCGGCCAGCTCACGGACCGCTTCGCGGAGCGCGTCGTGCTCCTCGGTCAGGGCGAAGGCAGGGAAGTCAGAGCTCATTACCCGATGGTAACTCCGGGTCAGCGCCGTCGCCGAGGCGGTCCCGCAACGCCGCCCCCTTGGCCTGGGCCGCCTCCCGCAGGGCGTGCTGGAAGGCGGTCATCCGGTCCCGCAACTCCGGGTCGGCCGCGCCGAGAATGCGCACCGCGAGCAGGCCCGCGTTGCGCGCCGCGCCGACCGCCACGGTGGCCACCGGGACCCCGGCCGGCATCTGCACGATGGACAGCAGCGAGTCGAGCCCGTCCAGATGCTTGAGCGGCACCGGGACGCCGATGACCGGCAGCGGGGTCACCGCGGCCAGCATGCCGGGCAGGTGCGCCGCCCCGCCCGCGCCCGCGATGATCACCCGCAAACCACGGCCGGCCGCAGCCGAACCGTACGCGATCATCTCGTGCGGCATCCGGTGCGCGGACACCACGTCGGCTTCATAGGGCACGCCGAACTCGGCCAGGGCCACCGCGGCCGCCTCCATCACCGGCCAGTCCGAGTCGCTGCCCATCACCACCCCTACCAGCGGACTCATTCGCCCCGCTCCTCCCCGGTCGCCAGGTAGCTGGCCGCGCGCAGCGCCCGGTCACGCAGCGCGAGCAGGTTCTCCTCGCCCTCCCCGCTGCCGGTCACCGTGACGTGGCCGATCTTCCGGCCGGGCCGGACCGCCTTGCCGTAGATGTGCACCTTCACCCCCGGGTCACCCGCCATCACGTGGATGTACTTGTCGTACAGATCCGGGTCCTGGGCGCCGAACACGTTGACCATCACGGTCTGCCCGGCCACCGGCTGGGGCGCGCCGAGCGGCAGGTCGAGCACGGCCCGCAGGTGCTGCTCGAACTGCGAGGTGCGGGCTCCCTCGATGGTCCAGTGCCCGCTGTTGTGCGGCCGCATGGCCAGCTCGTTGACCAGCAGGCCCACTCCGGTGTCGAACAGCTCCACGGCCAGCAGCCCGGTCACACCGAGCGCGTCCGCGAGCGAAAGGGCGAGCCGCTGCGCCTCTTCGGCCATGGCCACGGACAGCCCGGGGGCGGGCGCCAGCACCTCGTGGCAGACCCCGTCCCGCTGCACGGTCTGCACCACCGGGTAGGCCGCGCCCTGCCGGTGCGGCGAGCGGGCCACCAGCGCGGCCAGCTCGGCGCGGAACGGCACGTACTCCTCGGCCAGCAGCGCGATGCCGTGCGCCAGCACCTCCCCGGCGGCCACCGCGTCGTCGCACACCCACACCCCGCGCCCGTCGTAGCCGCCGCTGACCGCCTTCAGCACCACCGGCCAGCCCGCGCCCTCATCGGCGAACCGGTTCACCTCCGCCAGCGAGGCCACCGGGGCGAACCGGGGGCAGGGCACGCCCAGCCGGGTCAGCTCCTCCCGCATGGCCAGCTTGTCCTGGGTGTAGCGGAGCGCGGCCGGGCCCGGGGCCAGCGGCACCCCGGCCTCCTGCAGCGCTTCCAGGTGCTCCCCCGGCACATGCTCGTGATCGAACGTGACCACGTCGCAGCCGGCCGCGAACGCGAGCAGGTCGTCCAGTTTGCGGTAGTCGCCGAGCCGCACGTCCGGGCATACCTGGGCGGCGCTGTCCGTGGCGGTATCGGCCAGCACCCGGAAGCGCACCCCGAGCGGGATGGACGCCTGGTACGTCATCCGGGCCAGCTGCCCGGCGCCGACCATGCCCACGATGGGGAAGGCCTGATCATCGGTCACCCGCCGTAGCCTACGAGGCCGCCGCCCCGCCCGCACACCGGCCACCGCCGAGCCCGCCCGCTCATCACACTCCGGAAACGGTGCTTGTCAGCACGGCAAGGTCACGGGATATTTAACGCACTGGAAACAACTCCTGATCATGTCGGGATTTATCATCAGCGCGTCCACCTCGGATGTCGGCCCGGTCGGCGGGCGACCGACACGCACAAGCCGTTACGCACGAGGCCGTAAGGAGCACGCCGATGTCGGCACCTGAGCAACAGCAGAGCCCCCTCCTCGAAGCCGAACCACCGCCTGGCGTCGAAATCCGCGAGGGTGAGTACGGCACCAAGATCGTCGCGGTCGAGCCCGGCGGCGCCGAGTTCATCCCGCTGAACGAGCGGCACGGCACGCCGCTGCAGCTGTTCTGGACCTGGACGTCGCCGAACTTCGAGTTCGCCACGGTGTTCGTCGGCGTGATCGGGGTGGCGTTCTTCGGGCTGAACTTCTGGCAGGCGTTCCTGGCCATCGTGATCGGCACCGGGCTCGGCTCGGTCACCCAGGGCCTGCTCGGCGCGGAAGGCCCGTCGCACGGCGTGCCGCAGATGGTCATCTCCCGGCTCGGTTTCGGCTACTGGGGCAACGTGCTCCCCGCCGGGCTGAACTCGCTCACCGCGGGCATCGGCTGGTTCGCGGTGAACAGCGTGAGCGGCACGTTCGCGCTGAACACGCTGACCCACCTGCCCAAGTGGCTGTGCCTGGTGATCATCGTGGCGGCGCAGATCGTGATCGCGTTCTTCGGGCACAACCTGGTGCACGCGTTCGAGCGCTACGCGTTCCCGTTGCTGGCCGTCATCTTCGTGGTCGCCACGGTGTGGATCTTCACCAAGTCCAGCGTGGGCGCGCCGTCGCACGGCGGCGGGATCGGCGGCTTCCTGCTCACCCTGGGCGCGGCGTTCGGCTACGCGGTCGGCTGGAATCCGTATGCGTCGGACTACACCCGGTACTTCAAGCCCACCACCAGCAAGGCGGCCATCGCCGTGTGGTCCGGCCTGGGCGTGTTCGTGTCCTGCGTGCTGCTCGAAGCGGCCGGGGCCGCGTCGGCCACAGTGACCGGCATCAACGCGATCAACAGCAACCCGACCGGCGCGTTCACCGGGCACCTGCCCACCGCGCTAGCCGACCTGACCCTGCTGGCCATCGCGATCGGCGCGATCGCCGCCAACGTGCTGAACATCTACTCCGGCGCGCTGTCCTTCACCGCGATGGGCATCAAGCTGCCGCTGACGCTGCGCCGCGCCATCAGCGCCCTGGCGTTCGGCGTGATCGGGTTCATCGTCGCGCTCACCGGGCTGCACGACGCGGGCACCAAGTACGAGAACTTCCTGCTGGTCATCGCGTACTGGATCGCGCCGTGGCTGGCCGTGATGTTCTGCGACCAGTACCTGCGCCGCCGCCAGGACTACCGGCAGATGGAGAAGCTGCTGTTCGACAAGAGCTACACCAACTGGGCGGCCCGGTGGCCATGCTGGTCGGCGTGGTGGTGTCGATCGTGCTGTTCTCCAACCAGACCGAGTACAAGGGCGTGGTCCCCAAGCACGTCCCGTCGGTCGGCGACCTGACGTTCGAGGCGGGCTTCCTCATCACCGCCGTTATCTACCTGGCCTGGCATGCCCTGGCTGACCGTAGCCGCCCGGCTCTCGCCAACGCTGCTTAACGGCTAGTACCGGCCGGCTCAGGATGCCTGGCCGGCCGGTTGCGCTGGCCCGCCAGGCTCAGGCCCACTCACGACCGGCGGTTCCTCCGGGCCGCGCAGGCCGCGGGGCAGGAACACGGCGAACACCGCGGGCCGGGGCCGGACCAGCACCACGTTGGCGCCGTCCGCGGTGGCCACGTCCCGGGCCAGGGCCAGGCCCAGGCCAGTGCCGCCAGGCCGCCCACTCACGTTGCGCTCGAAGATGCGCGGCGCCAGCTCGTGCGGCACGCCCTTGCCCTCGTCGCGCACCTCCACCACCACCGACTTGGGTGTGCGCGAGGTGCGGATGGTGACCGTGCCCGCCCCGTGCACCAGCGCGTTGTCCAGCAGGGTGGCGATGACCTGGCCCAGCGCCCCGGGGGTGATGTAGGCGGACAGCCCCTTCTCCCCGGCCACCTCCAGCTTGCGGTTAGCCCGGCGGAACGCCGGATCCCACTCGATGACCTGCTGCGCGATCACGTCGTCGATGGCGATCAGGGACGGCACGCCGCGGCTGGCCCGCCGGGTCCGGCCGAGCAGCTGGCTGACCACGTCGGCCAGCCGCTCGGTCTGCGCCAGCGCGGCCGCACCTTCCTCGCGGACCACCTCGGAGTCCCCGGCGGCGGCGATCATCTCCTCCAGCCGCATGGACAGCGCGGTCAGCGGGGTGCGCAGCTGATGGGAGGCGTCCGCGGCGAAGTCCCGTTCGGCCGACAGCAGGTCGGTGATCCGCCGGGCCGAGCCATCCAGGCCCTCGGCCAGCCGGTCCAGCTCGGGCACGCCGTAGCGGCGGCCCAGCGGGCGCGAGTCGCCCAGGCCGAGCCGGTCGGCCGCGCTGGCCAGTTCTTCCAGAGGCCGGGTCAGCCGCCGGGCCTGCAGCATGGCCAGCGCCACCGCGACCGCCACGGCCGCCAGCGCCAGCCCGCCGATCAGGATCAGCGCCCCGGTCAGCCGCCCGTACTCGACCGAGTCGTCGGCCGCCACGGTCACACGGAAGTTTCTGGTGTCGGCCACCCGGACGATCGAGCCCTCCCCGGCGGGTCGCCGATGCTGAACTCCCGGTACCCGTCCTGCCGGATGCTGATGTACCGGTCGGGCAGTGACTTGGCCGCCGCCGCGGCCTCGGCCACATCGGCCGGCAGGCCGGAGTTGACCCGGTCCTGCAGCGTCTTGGCCACCGTGGTGGCGTCCCGCTTGACCTGCTGGTTGGCCGCGCTGATCTGCAGCCGGCTGAGCACGAAGGCGAGCGGGATGCCCAGCAGCAGGACAGCCGTCACCGCCACCACCAGGGTGGACACCAGCAGGCGGCGGCGCACGGCTCAGCGTCCCACTGCCGCCTGGGCGCACCGGGCAGGCAGCAGGATGCGGTCAGTCACCCCGCTCGAAGCGGAAGCCCACGCCCCGCACCGTGGTGATGTACCGCGGGTTGTGTGCGTCGTCGCCCAGCTTGCGGCGCAGCCAGGAGATGTGCATGTCCAGCGTCTTGGTGGATCCCCACCACTTGCTGTCCCAGACCTCGCGCATGATCTGTTCACGGGTGACCACCTTCCCCGCGTCACTCACCAGCACGCTCAGCAGGTCAAACTCTTTTGTGGTGAGTTCGAGTTCCGTGTCCCCGATCCAGGCCCGCCGGGCGTCCGAGTCCACCCGCACGCCCTGCACCACGTTGGTCTCCGGGGTGCCCCGGCGTAGTAGGGCCCGGACCCGGGCCAGCAGTTCGGCCAGCCGGAACGGCTTGGTCACGTAGTCGTCGGCGCCCGCGTCCAGGCCGATCACCGTGTCCACCTCGTCCGCGCGGGCGGTGAGGATCAGCACCGGCACGGTCTGGCCGTCGGACCGCAGCCGCCGGCACACCTCGAGCCCGTCCAGCCGGGGCAGCCCGATATCCAGCACGATCAGGTCGATGCCACCGGCCTGCGCGGCCTCTAGCGTCCCCGGCCCATCCGACGAGACGTCAACGTCGTAACCCTCGCGGCGCAGCGCCCGGGCCAGTGGCTCAGAGATAGAAGAATCGTCTTCGGCGAGCAGGACACAGGTCATGCACAGATGGTAGCCGCGACCACCAGTGCTTCCCCAGCATCACGGCCAGGTTGGCTGACCAGGCCGCCGGCGACGTACTCCATTCCTTGACCATTATCCAACTATTGATTTACGTCTCATTTACGTAGGAGGTCAGACGGGGGTCACGCCGTGGCGGCGGCGGGCGAACGAGCGGTCCTTGCCCGCGGCCGCCGCGAACCGCCGGATCAGCTCGCCGCGCAGCTCGGCGGGCTGCACCACGTCGTCCACGACCAGCTCGCTGGCCAGCCGGAGCACGTCGATATCCGCGTCGTATTCGGCCCGCAGGCGGGCCGTCTCCTGCTCCCGCTCGGCCGGGTCGGCGATCTCGGCCAGCTTGTTGTAGTAGACCGCGTTGACCGCCGCCTCGGCCCCCATCACTGCGATCTTCGCGGTGGGCAGGGCCAGCGTCGCGTCCGGCTCGAAACCGGGGCCGGCCATCGCGTACAGCCCGGCCCCGTAGGCCTTGCGCACCACCACGCAGATCTTCGGCACGGTGGCCTCGGCCACCGCACTGATCATCTTGGCCCCGTGCCGGATGATGCCCTGCCTCTCCACCGCGGTGCCGACCATGAAGCCCGGCACGTCGGACAGGAACAGCAGCGGCACGTTGAACGCGTCGCACAGCTGGATGAACCGGGTCGCCTTATCGGCCGAGTTGACGAACAGCACCCCGCCCTTGAACATCGGGTTGTTGGCCACCACCCCGGTCACCTGGCCGTCCAGCCGGGCGAAGCCGATGGTCAGCTCGCGCGCCCACAGCGCGTGGATCTCGAACAACGACCCGGCGTCCACCAGCCCACGGACGTACCGGCGCATGTCGAACGCCTGCCGCTCGCTGGCCGGGACCAGCGCGGCCAGGTCGATGCCCTCGTCCGGCCCGGCGGCCGCGGCCGCGGGCGGCGGCTGCTGCCAGTTACCAGGCAGGTAGGACAGGTAGCCGCGGACCGCGGCCAGCGCGTCCGGCTCGTCCTTGGCCAGGTAGTGACCGCAGCCGGACACCGTGCAGTGCATCCGGGCGCCGCCCATCTCCTCCAGCGTGGTCTGCTCCCGTACGACCATCTCGACCATCCGCGGGCTGCCCAGGTACATGGACGCGTTGCCCTCGACCATCGCGACGAAGTCACAGAACGCCGGGATGTACGCCCCGCCCGCGGCGGACGGCCCGAACAGCGCGCACACCTGCGGGATCGAGCCGGACGCGCGGACCTGGCTGTGGAAGATCTTCCCGGCGCCGCGGCGGCCGGGGAACATGTCCACCTGGTCGGTGATCCGCGCGCCCGCCGAGTCCACCAGGTAGATCATCGGCAGCCCGGCGCCGTACGCCTTCTCGATGATCCGGATGATCTTCTCTACGGTCCGCGCGCCCCACGAGCCCGCCTTCACCGTGGAGTCATTGGCCATCACCGCTACCGGCCGGCCATCCACCAGGCCGGTGCCGGTCACCACGCCATCCGCCGGCAGGCCCGGCGCGGCCACATTGGCATAACGGCCATCTTCGGTGAATGTGCCCGGGTCGAGCAGGGCGGCGATGCGCTCACGGGCAAACAGCTTGCCCGCCTTCGCCGCCGCCGCATGGTACTTGGCCGCCCCGCCGCGCTCCACGGTGGCGCGGAGCTCATCGAGTTCAGGGTGCGCGGCCTGCGCTGGCTCAGCGGGGGGCGCCGGTGTGGCCTGACCCTGGGCCGCCTGATCCTGGGCCGTCACGGGGCCACCGTCCGGGTGCGCGGGCCGGCCCGAGCACCTGCGACGGCAACTGCCGCCCGACGATGCGTTCTGCCTCCTCGGCCGCGCCGATCATCGCGGCCAGGTCCACCCCGGTAGCGACACCCATGTCCTCCACCATGTGCACGAGCTCCTCAGTGGCGATGTTCCCGGACGCGCCGGGCGCGTACGGGCAGCCGCCGAGCCCGCCCACCGACGCGTCGAAGTCGTCCACGCCGAGTTCCAGCGCGGCCAGCACGTTGGCCAGCCCGGTCCCGCGGGTGTTGTGGAAGTGCAGGTTCAGCGGCACCTCTGGGTGCCGGGTGCGGAACCCGCCGGCCAGCTCGGTGACCCGGCGCGGGGTGGCCATCCCGGTGGTGTCGCCGAACGAGATGGCGTCCGCCCCGTCGGCCACCGCCCGGCCGGCCACGCTCAGCACCCGGCCGGCCGGCACGTCGCCCTCGTAGGGGCATCCCCACGCGGTGGCCACCACCACCTGGACGGTCGCGCCCCGGGCGTGCGCCTCGTCGATGATCACCGCGATGTCGTCCAGCGACTCGGCCGTGCCCCGGTTCACGTTCCGCCGGTTGTGCGTGTCCGAGGCCGACACCACCACTTCTACCTCGGTGAACCCGGCGTCCAGCGCCCGCCGGGCGCCGCGCAGGTTGGGCGCCAGCGCCGAGTAGCGCACCGTGGGCGACCGGGTGATGCCCTGCCACACCTGGTCCGCGTCGGCCATCTGCGGGATGGCCTCGGGCCTGACGTAGGACACCGCCTCGATCCGGGAGACCCCGGTCTGGGCCAGCGTGTTGATCAGCCCGACCTTGGCCGCGGTCGGCACCGGGTCCTCGTTCTGCAGCCCGTCCCGTGGGCCCACTTCGCGCAGCGAGATGCGCGCGGGCAGGTCAGACACGCGCGCTCACTCCCCCAGCCACCCTTATTCGCCCGGCCACTCTTATTCTCCCGGCCACTGGGGAGCCCGCTTCTCGTTGAACGCGGCGATGCCCTCGCGCCGGTCCGCGGACAGCGCGGCGGTCCGCCAGGCCGCGTCCTCGATGTCCAGCGCCGCGGGCAGCCCGGCCGCCCAGCCGTTCCTGATGGCCCGTTTGGCCGCCCGCACCGCGACCGGCGAGTTGGCCGCGATCGTGCCCGCGATCTCCAGCGCGGTGCTGTCCGCCGCCCCGGCCGGCACCAGCCGGTCGGCCAGGCCGATCCGCTCCGCCTCGGCCGCCTTGACCCGGCGCCCGGTCAGCACCAGCTCGGCCGCGCGGCCCGCGCCCAGCCGGCGCACCGACAGCTGGGTCCCGCCGCAGCCCGGCACCAGGCCCACCGTGGTCTCCGGCAGGCCGAACACCGCGGTCTCGTCGGCCACGATGATGTCGCAGCTCAGGGCCAGCTCACAGCCGCCGCCCAGGGCGTACCCGTGCACCGCGGCGACGACCGGCTGTGGGAGCCCGAGCAGCTCGCCGAACGCGGTACGGAACACCGCCCGCTGGGCCAGCAACTGCGCGTCGTTCATCGCGTTGCGTTCCTTGAGGTCCGCCCCGACGCAGAACGCCCGGTCCCCGGTGGCGGACAGCACCACGGCGCGCACGTCGCCGTCAGGCTTGAGTTCCGCGCACACCTGGGCCAGCCGGACGAGCATCAGTGTGTTGAGGGCGTTAAGTACGGAAGGTCTGTCCAGCACGATTTCGGCCACCCGGCCGTGGCCGATCACGTGGCGTCGAACCTGCACCCCATCCATGAGCGAAGGCTAACCCCACGCCGGGCGCGGGCCGTCCAGCGGCCTACGGTTCGTCCCGGGCCAGCCGCTGCTGCTCGTCCTCGACCAGCTGGAACAGTGTGGCCTGGACCATCTCCACGTGCGGGATCTCGTTCAGCACGAGCTGGCCGTGCTCGCCGGCCGACTCGACGATGAGCTGGCCGCAGCCGAGCAGCCGGTCGATAAGACCGTGGGTGAACGAGACATCGCTGATCCGGATCAGCGGGAAGTCGCGGCCGGACCGGGACAGGATGCCGCGGCGCAGCCGGAGCCGGCGGGTGGTCAGCTCGTACGTGGTGGTCCGCCAGCGCAGCAGTGGGATGACCGGCAGGACCAGCACGATGACGGCGACGGCCACAGCGCCGAGGAAGGCGGCCGGCGAGACAATGTGCGTGACGTGACGACCGAAATAGTCCAGCCAGCCCACCGCCACCAGCACCAGGATGATCCCCAGGATCGGCTTCAGCACCGTCTTCCAGTGCGGGTGCAGCCGCAGCACGCTCCGCTCCCCTTCGGAGAGCAGATCCTCCTTGCGCATAGCGCACATCGTGGCACGGAACCGGGTGAGCTGGGCAGCTCGACACGGCCCGGAAATCAGCGGACGTGCACCACATCCCCGGCGCCCACCGCGACCAGCCCACCGGGGGTGCGCAGCACCAGCCGGCCCGCGTCGTCCACGTCCGTGGCGGTACCGGTGAGCACCGCGCCGCCGGGCAGTTCGGCCCGGACCTCGCGGCCGATCGTCGCGCACCAGCGCAGGTAGTCCGCGCGCAGCTCATTCCCGTCCGGGTCGGTGCGCCAGGCCTGGTACCGGCCGGCCAGCCCGGTCAGGATCGCGGCCAGCAGCGCGGCCCGGTCGGTGCTGGCCGCGTCCTCGATCAGCAGCGAGGTCGCGGTCGGTACCGGCAGCTCGGCCCGGCTCAGTGTGACGTTCAGCCCGACGCCGACCACCACGGCGCCGCCATGCGCCTCAGCCAGGATCCCGGCCAGCTTCCGCTCCCCCACCAGCACGTCGTTGGGCCATTTCAGGCTGGCCGCAGGCCGGCCTGGTCGCGCACCGCCGCCGCTACCGCGACGCCGGTGAGCAGCGGCAGCCAGCCCAGCCGGGTGGGTGGTACGTCCGACGGCCGGAGCAGCACGGAGAAGATGAGCCCGGCCCCAGGCGGCGCCGACCAGGACCGGCCAAGACGGCCCCGCCCGGCCGTCTGCTCCTCGGCCACCAGGACGAGGCCCTCTGCCGCCCCGGCCCGGGCCTGTTCGAGCAAATCAGCGTTGGTTAACCCGGTCTGCGGTACGACCGTGACGTCCCGCCACAAACCGCCGTCCACTACTAGGGGCCGCATCATCGGAATCCTTGTTGATGTTGACTTAGCCGACACTGCTGTGTCGGCTAAGTCAACATCATCGGCGCGGCCGGC